>JBQTIB010000001.1:0-51318 GCA_052389435.1 Sporichthyaceae bacterium
GCTGCCCGTCCGAGGACGGCATCAACGGCGCGATCCGCGCCCACTGGTCATCGCTGAGCACCGCGGTACGAGTCATGGCTCAAGCCTCGCCGAGCGACCCGGAACCAATTGGGAGACACGCCCTAGCAGCGCTTGGTGGCAGTCGCGACGCGGAAGGTCGCGGTCTTCAGAGCCTCGGTGGTGGGCTCGTCGACGAACTGGAAGAGGCGACGCTCGCGAGTCTCGCCCGGGCGCATGCTCGGCTCGACGAGCTGCTCGCTGGCGATGCGTTCCCCGCTCGCCGCGAGGGCTTCGGTCTGCACCTCGTACAGGCAGGTGTCGTCGGTCTTGTTCTGCACGGTCATGCGCAGGTACCGGATCGGCTGGCCGACGCCGTTGAAGTCGACCACGAACGGATCGAAGCGCACGTTGAGGTCCTGCAGCACGCCGGCGGTCGCGCCGCCGCGGGCCTTGATTTCGTCGTCGCGGGCGGTCTTCATGCCCCACAGGCCGTTGCCGACGACGACCACGAGCGCAACGAGCGCGAGCGTGCGGCCGGTGCGGGCGAACCGTTCGGCGTGCGCGGCGGCGCCGCGCATCATGATGCGGGCCTCCGGGTCGTGCCGGGACAGCTCGCGGGTGGCCATCACGATGGCGCCGAGGGCCAGGAAGACCCCGACGTACTTCAGCCACGGCCACCAGGCCAGCAGGATCGCGGTGAGGCCCAGACCGAACGCGGTGATCGAGAGGTCGACGCCCGTGCGGACGACCTTCTGCTCCTCGGGAGCGTCGTAGCCGCGGTAGCGGTCGTAGCCGCCCTTCGGGGTCGGTTTGCGGGCAGCCTGCTTGCGGCGACGTCCGTACCAGGTACGCGAACTCGCGTTCCGGTCGGTGCGCTCGTGGACGTCCGAGGTCGCCATGGCGGTGGCAGCCCTCCCCTTCGGTGGTCTGAACTGACTAAGAATGCGCCGGGGTACCGGTGCGCTCCAATTGCCCTGGTCGTGTCTTGACCGAAGGGCCGCTACTCCGTGACCAAGCGAAGGCCCAGGTCAGCAGGGTCGCGAGCGAGGAGCACGCCGCGGCCGGCGGGCTCAGTACGCCACCGCCCCGGTCGTGACGAACTCGGCCTTGGCGAGTTCGTCGAGCAGTCGGTCGTTGACGATGTTGAAGATGCGGATCTGCGCGGACTGACCCGGCGCCAGATCGGCCACGTACGCGCTGTCCGTGGTGACGGTCTTGCCGGAGGATCGCGCCGCGAAGTCGAGGTCGAGGTTCAGGCGCCGGTCGGTGCGGTTGGTGATCGTCACCGGGACGTTCATGCGCCGCAGGCCGAATTCCTCAAGTTCGACGTGGGTGGCGCCGAAGACCACGTCGATGTCCCTGCCGACGACCCCGACAACCGCAGCGGACGGCTTGCCGTCGGGGCCGACCGTCGGGGCGAGGGTCGGCGTCTGCGGCCCGGCGACGGAGCCGAACGCCGACGCGGAGGCCACCAGGCCGATCGCGGCGAACACGGCGAGCACGAGCCCGGCGAGCGCCATCTCCCCGCCCTGGCGGCGAGCGCGACGACGGGCGACGAGCGCGAAGAGGAAGGCGAAGGCACACGCGGCGATGCCGTAGGTGCGCAGCGCCGGAACGAAGATCGCGGCGAAGGCCGTCAACCCGAACAGCAGCGAGACACGTGCGACGGGATCCCGACGTCGGCGCCGGGACTGGTCGAGATCAGCGTCGTACCGCCCGGGGCGGCCGATCTCGGTCGTCGGCATCGATGTCCTTTCGGCGTCGCCGCGGAACGGTCCGCGGTCGTTCGGAGATGTCTGGGTGCTCCCTCAATGACAGCCGAACTTTCCCCACTCCGGAGAGCGTTTCGCCTGACATTGGCCGAACGGCGGAGGGGTTTCGGGCCGTTCGTCCGATGGGTCCCGACCCGTCCCCGAACCGAAGGGCCCGCGATCGCGAACGGCCCGGTTTGCCCTTTGCCGGAGCCTTGCCAACCCCCCCATCCTCCGTTCGGAGGATGCCGTGTCGTCGAACGTCCAGTTCTGCCGACGGAGTGCAACCGAGCGGCCTCCGCAGGGGTCTGAGGGGCAACGGATCGGGCAACTGGGACAAAGCGACCACCGGGCGCTACAGACTCGATCGGCAACTTGGGGGCAGCAACATGGTCGGTCAGAACTGGTTCGTCTACCCGGTCGAGAACGGTGTCGAGCTGGTCATCGACGCCACCGACGACGCGAGCTACGAGCAGGCGCTCGCCGCGTTCGTCACGCACTACACCGACTACAACCTGCTCACCGAGTACTCGATGGACGGGGGCGAGGTCCTGCACTTCGTCCCGGCGATCGTCGACGCTCCGGAGCCGATGCTGGAGAGCCCGGCGCCCGTCGCGCAGAACGTGCCCGCCCCGCGCGAACGGACCGAGGCCGAGTCCCGCGCCGCGCACCCGGCGGGCAAGGGCCGACGGATCCCGCGCCAGCCCGAGATCTTCTAGGAACGCACGAACGGTAGGGGCCGGCGGAGGGGGGCCGCCGGCCCCTACCGATGTGTCCGGGCCGCGCCGACGCGGCGAACCCGACGGTGCATCAGCTCAGCGCGGCCGCGTGGATCGCACGGACCGCGTCGACGGTGTCGGCCTGTGCCGCGCTCTTGTCGGACCGGTAGCGCAGCACGCGCGCGAACCGCAGCGCCATCCCGGCGGGATAGCGGGTCGAGGTCTGGACGCCGTCGAAGGCGATCTCGACGACGAGCTCGGGACGCACGTGCACCACGTAGCCGTCGGTTGCGCCGATCGCACGCGCGAGCAGCGCCTCGGTCTGCCAGGCGAGCAAATCGTCGGTCAGGCCCTTGAAGGTCTTGCCGAGCATCGCGAAACCGTCGGCGTCGCGCGCCCCGAGGTGCAGATTGGACAGGCGTCCGCGGCGGCGTCCGTTGCCCCACTCGGCGGCCAGGACCACGAGGTCGAGGGTGTGCCGGGGCTTGACCTTGACCCATCCGGCGCCGCGGCGGCCGGCGTCGTAGGCGGCGTCCAACGCTTTGACCACGACGCCCTCGTGCCCGTGCCGCAACGCGTCGGCGAGGAACTCCTCGCCGGCCTCGGCGGTGGCGACCTCGATGCGGGGCACCAGCAGGCTCGGCACCGCGACGGACTCCAACGTGCGGCGACGCACGGCCGCGCCCTCGCCGAGCAGGTCGGCGCCGTCGAGGTGCAGGGCGTCGAAGAGAAATGGCGTCAATGGCAGGTTGGGCGCCCCGTGCCGGGCGGTGCGGGCGCCGGTGACCTGGAAGGGGTGCGGGCGGCCGTCCGCGCGCAGCGCGATCACCTCGCCGTCGAGGACGCAGGAGGTCACGGGCAGTGCCAGCGCCGCGGCGACGATCTCGGGGACGCGATCGGTGATCTCGTCCAGGCTGCGGGTGAACACGGCAACGTCCGCGCCGTCGCGGTGTACCTGCGTGCGGACGCCGTCGAGTTTCCACTCGGCGGCCGCAGGCCCGGTCTTGGCGAGCGCGTCGGCGAAGTCGGTGCCCGACGCGGCGAGCATCGGGCGCACCGGGCGTCCGACCTGGAGTCGGAACTCGGCGAGCCCGACGGCGCCGGCGGTCAGCGCGCGTTCCGCGACGGGACCGACGGCGCCGGCGAGCATCACCGCCCGTCGAACATCGGCGGCGGGAAGTCCGGCGGCCCGCGCGACCGCGTCCAGCATCACCCCGTCCAGCGCCCCCTGGCGCAGCTCGCCCGTGACCAACCCGGCGAGCAGACGCTGTTCGACCGCCGTGGCGCGTGCCAGCAGGGAACGGAAGGCGTCGCGACGGGCGTTCGCCGAACCCGTTCCGGCGCAGGCGGCGATCGCGGCGAACGCCGCGTCGACCTCGGCGACGTGAAGAGTCGCCTCCGCCGCGGGCGCCGGCAGATCGCGCAGGGACGCGGGCCCGAGACCGGTTCGGCGCTGCGGCAGTTCGCCCGCCAGGTAGGCGACTACGACCGGAATCTCGTGTGCCGGCGCCGCCCGCAGGCACTCGGCGATGGCGGTGCTCTTGGCCGTGCGCGACGCGGTGGCGGCCGTCGCGGTCGACGCACGGGCCAGGACTTCGAGCAGCACGTCGACCATCCTCCTTCAGCCGCTTGCCCGAGGTTTACCCAACTTCGAGGCGGCGACGGATTGGGATCGTCCGCACGCGGGTATGAGAGGTGCACCCGAGACCGACTGTGAGGAAACAGATCGTGAGCGTGACGAACGAGACCGCGCCCGCCGCAGTCGGCGGCCGCTCACGTCCTCGGCACCATCACATGGAGATCCGCCGGGACGGGCTGCGCCCGGACGGCGACTGGCTCTACGTGTGGGCGTGCGTGCACTGCGGACGTACCCTCGCCCAGCTCGACGCCGAGGCGAGCCCGAACGAGCCCACGGCTCCGTCGGCGCGCATCTGTCCCTCCGCCGCCTGAACCGCTCCGCCTGAGATCTTCCGCACGAGGCGCCCGAACCGCGACGGTTCGGGCGCCTCGTACTTTTGGCCGATGCGGATGCAACCGAACGGCCCGGCGGCGCGTCTTATCGGCGTTTCGCCCAGAGCGGGCGAAACGTCCCAGGAAACGGAGCCTGCCGTGGCGGTCCTCGTCCGTTCCGCGGAGCCAGTCCGGTCCCGGCGGTGGCACTCGCGGTCCGCGGCCGTTGCTCGGGTGCGTGCGTTCGAGGGGGACGCACGCTCCGATCTCACGGCCGCTTGGACCGGCGGCACGGCAGTCTGCGGACGGGCCGCGGCGCCGTGACCGAGGAGGACGTTCTGCTCTGGCGCCCCCGCGGCGGGGGCATCGCGTTGAAGGCTGCGACGCCCGACGGCGACGCCGTCGAACTCACCGTCGACCAGGCCCGCGAACTGGCGGTGCTCCTGCTGCGGATGGCTGCGGGCGAAGACCCGTAGGGTGGAACGCGTGCCTGCGCCGCCTCAACGCTTCGGTCGCGGGCCGTCGTTGCACCGGATGCTGCGCGACTTCGCGGTGCTCTGCCCGATCCTGCTACTGCTCGGGCTCGCCACCGGCTCGTCGGGGGCGTCGATGGTCGGCATGCTCGTCGGCGCTCTCGCCGGCGCCGTCCTCGGCGAGGCCACCCGTCAGGTCCTGGACCGGCGCGCGGTGCGCTGACCCCCGCCCCGTCGCTCCGGGCATCGCCGCGGGAGAGTGCACTCGTGGAGGATTCGAGGCCGGTGAACGATGACATCGGCACGGCGGCGCGGGCCTACGCGAGAGCCACCGCACCGGCGGACGTCCTCGCGACCCTGGACTGGCTCGACGCGCACGGGTTCGCCGTCGCCGCGGCGGACCGGGAACCGGGCGTCCACATGGGCAACGTCTGGCTCGCCTACGAGCGCGCACCGGCCGTGGTCCGCGTGACCTGCGACCGCGGCCAGTGGTACCTCGACGTGGGACACGGAAGCGACCCGGACAACTTCGACGTGGTGTACGCGGCGACTGCGGCCGCACCGTCCTCGGAGGCCTTTCCCGACGTCGAAGGGCTGTGTCCGCAACGGCCACCCGGAGTGGCCTGGCGCGAAAGCCTGCCGACAGTCCTGGAGTGGTTGGCGGCCGGGGACACCGCCTCGGCGATCGCGCTCGCCGACGACCAGCGCCACGTGCGGATGTGGCCGGACTCGCACCGGGCACGGAACCTGCTCCGCCAGTGGAGCCGCGGTGGCTAGCACGGCCCTGGCCTAGGGTCGTCCCGAAGCAGGCGGCAGGGCGGAGGGCCCAGGTTGATCACGGCGGCGGGAGCGATCCTGTGGCGGCCCGGACCCGACGGTCCGCAGGTCGCGGTCATCCACCGGCCCAAGAAGTCCGACTGGAGCTTTCCGAAGGGCAAGCCCGAACCGGGCGAGTCCGTCGAACAAACGGCTCGGCGGGAGGTGTTCGAGGAAACCGGGATGGCTCCGGTGCTCGGCACCCGCCTTCGCCCCGTTCGCTATCTCAAGGGTTGGCGACTCAAGCGCGTGGACTACTGGACCGCGACCGTGGACGGGCCCGGAGAGTTCGTGGTCAACAGCGAGGTCGACCGGCTCGACTGGCTGGCCGTTCCCGCCGCACGGGAACGGCTGACCTACCGGCGCGACCAGCGCCTGCTCGACTCCTTCGTCCGCGCTCTCCCCACCGCCTGATCCCCGCACGACGGGCGCGGCGGTCTCGGGTGGCGTCCCGGACGGGCGCTTTCTCGGGCCGCTACGGCGCGGAGAGCATCTGCTCGTAGTCGGCCCGGGTCAACGGGCGGTCGGTCTGGGCGCCGCTGGCCAGCGGGGCGGCGACGGGCTCCCCGTTCACGGTCAGACGAAGACCGGCGATCGCCTCGAGCGAGGTGGCCGTCAGCACGAGTTGGGCGATCGCGAGGGTTTGGTTCGGCGGGAGCTGAGCCACCGTCAGGTCGACGACGGCGACGTTTGCCTCCAACGCCGTCAGGCGAAGTTGGGTGGTGGGCGGCAGTGCCGTACTGAGCCCGCGATCGCGATCCGTCTCGCCCGGTCCGGCCGCCAGCGCGTCCAGGAGCACCTGCACCGCGGCGGATCCGCTCGCGTTCGCGGTCGAGTACGGCAGCGCGACCAGCCGATCCTCGTCCACGAAGTAGACGGCGCCGCCGACGCTGGTGGCATCGGGCGTGGGGCCCGCGGTGGTGGGGCGCGCCTGCACCAGCCGGTCGGGCAGGATCGCCCGGTCGATGTCCTCCACGTCTCGGGTTGCGGTCAATCCGCAGCCGGCAAGGAGGAAGCCGCCCAGGCAGAGCGCCCACACCAAACGCGGCGGCTTCATCTCACTGCTCCGGGACCGTCGGGAGTTCGAGGACGAAGCGAGCGCCTCGAACCCCGCGCTCGGAGTACCAGATGGCGCCCCCGTGCGCCTGCAGGGTTTCGGTGACCAGGGCCAGCCCGATGCCCGTTCCCGACGAGGATCCGCGCGTGGCGCCGCCTGTCGCGAACCTCTCGAAGATGCGGGCGCGGTGTTCCGGCGGAACTCCGGGGCCGTCGTCGTCGAAGGTCACCCGCACCGCCGAGGAATCCGCGTCGAGACCCACGGCGGTCAGCCTCCCGCCGTGGCGTTGCGCGTTGTCGATCACGTTGAAGAACGCGCGTTCGAGCAGCGCCGGATCGGCGCGGACGAAGGCGTCGCCCGCCCGGTCCTCGAGCAGGTCCACCGGCAGACCCGCCCGCTCCAGGGCGCCGGCGAGCACCGCCGCGATCGGCACGGGGCTGACCGCGTCCGGGTCCAGCCCGGCCTCCGCGCGAGCGAGCGCGAGCAGGCTGTCCAGCAACTGCTCGAAGCGCTC
The DNA here is from genome assembly GCA_052389435.1 of Sporichthyaceae bacterium. Lineage (GTDB taxonomy): Bacteria > Actinomycetota > Actinomycetes > Sporichthyales > Sporichthyaceae > JBQTKD01. The sequence continues at coordinate 7,281 of JBQTIB010000001.1, forward strand.
GAGCTCGGCCACCACCAGGTCGAGCGCCGCACGGGCCCGGTCGGGAAGGTCCTCGCGCCGTCGTTGCAGGACCCCGGTGGCGGCGACCAGCGTCGTCAGCGGCGAGCGGAGCTCGTGGCTGACGTCGGCCGCGAATCGACTGTCGCGTTCGATCCGCTGCCGCAGGCTGTCGACCATGGCGTTGAACGAGCCCACGATCGTCGCCAGATCGGGGTCGTCGGTGGCGGGCAGTCGACTGTCCAGCTCGCCTCCGGCGATGCGTGCGGCCGTAGCCGCCACGAGGTTCAGCGGCTGCACCACGCGCCGACTCGCCCACACCCCCAGCCCTATGCCGCCCACCCCGGCGATCGCGGCGCCGGCGCCGAGCACCACCTGGAGCACGCGCAGGCTCTCGCGCAGTTCCCGAAGGGGAACGACCCGGTAGAGGTCGGCTCGGGGGCTGCGCAGTGGAAGACCGACCACGACGGTGGAGTAGCCGTCGAGCACCACCGTGACGCTGGCCGGACGTCCCGCGCGTACGCGCTCGCTCAGAGCTGCGGGGACGACGTCGGGACCGACCCCGAGGGTCGAGGAGTACCACTGGCCGTTCAGCTCCACCAGCAGCGCACCCGACCCCGGCGGGCCCGCGGAGGCGAGCACCGCCGGAACGTCGACGTCGGCGCTGTCCAGCTGGTCCGCGACGAACACTCCGTCCAACACGGCCTGCCGAACGACGGTGCGCTCGCGTTGCTCGTAGAGGTAGGTCCGCGACAGCAGAAAAGTCGAGGAGGCGAGCGCACCCGCCACCGCCAGCGCGCCGACGCCGAAGGCGATCGCGACCCGTGCCCGTAGCCCGCGGACGATCATTCGGCCAGAGCGCGGTCCAGGCGGTAGCCCATGCCCCGCACGGTGACGACGAGCTCGGGCTTGGACGGGTCGCGCTCGATCTTCGTCCGCAGCCGCCGAACGTGGGCGTCGACCAGCCGCTCGTCGCCCGCGAAGCTGTGGTCCCAGACGCGTCCCAGCAGAGCCGTCCGGCTGAGCACTACGCCGGGATCCGCCGCGAGGGCCGCCAGGATCTGAAACTCCGTCAGGGTGAGCGCAACTTCGTTCTCGGCGAGTCGGACGGTTCCCGCGGCGCTGGACAGCACGAGGCGCCGCCGGGCGTCCAGGACGGTGTCGGGGAGCGTGCTCGCGCCCTTCCCACCGCCGTCCGCGCGACGTTTGAGCGCACGCAGTCGAGCGGTGATCTCCTTGATCTGGAAGGGTTTCGTCACGTAGTCGTCGGCGCCCGCCTCGAGCCCTGCCACGATGTCGTGGGTGTCCACGCGCGCACTGACGACGATGATCGGCACGTCGCTGAACTTGCGCACCTCGCGAATGCAGGTGTAGCCGTCGACCGCGCCGAGCATCAGGTCGACGATCAGCAGGTCCGGCTGCCAGGCGGGAAGCCGAACCAGTGCCGATTCCGCGTCGGCCGCCTCGGCCACTTCGTAGCCCTCGTCCTCCAGGGCCATGCGAAGGGCCGCTCGGATCCGATCGTCGTCCTCCACGATGAACAGTCGGCCCGCCGTCATGGACCCATCGTCCCAGAGGCGAATGCCTCCACGGACGCGGGAACGCCCTCGAGACTTCGCCGCCGGCGGACGGCAATCCGATGCGCACACGATTGCAACAAAGCCCCCGGGTCCATCGCAACAGAGCGAGGGCAGGCTGGACTGCAGGGCTCGGGGGCGGATTTGGGGGCGGAGGTGTCGTGGCACTGGAATGGGACGAGTCGGTCGTCGTGCTCGATCAGAGCCGCGACGGCATCGCACGCCTGCGCTTCGAACTGCACCATCTGGTGCTCGCGGGAGCACGGTGGATCGTCGTCGACGCCTCCGCGGTCGACGGCCTGCCCTCGCCGGCCATCGCCTCCATGCTCACCGCCCATCGCGCCTGCCGCAGGCGGGGTGGGCGGCTGCTCATTCGGGCCCCGGGACGTCGGGCCCTGGAACAGCTCGAGCGCACCGGCCTGCACTTCGTCCTGCAGGTCGAGGTCCGCAGGGCCGGATGAGCCACCACAGACTGCGCCGAGGCCGCACCCACGGTCTCGGCGCGCCAACCCCACCGGGGGCGAACTCGCCGGGCGCCGCGCCCTGCCGCACCGATCGGCGCGCGTCCGGCGGGTTCGCGACCGCCGCTCTCTTCCACCGCCGGAGCTTCCATGGACAACCCGCTGTCGTCGATTCCCGACGTGGCCGAGCAGCTGATGCGCGAGTTCGAGGAGCGCATCCCCGTCGGCACGATCACCGAGACCGTTCTACGGGTGAGCCGCGACGGCGCGATCACCCTGGCGACGCTGGCGGAGATGGCGCGCGACGAGCTCGCGTCGCTGGTTTCCGAGGCCGGTTCGACCGGTACGGCGGACGCCCACCCCTGACTGCGCGGGTCCGCCGGCCAAAGACGACGAGCCCGGGTAGGGCGTGGAAGGAGTGAGGCGATGAAGGCGAAACGATCGGCCGCAGCGGCGACCCTGGCGATCATCGCGGTCGGGGCCGTCCTCGGCCTCGCCGGACCGCTCGAGGCCGACGGCGCCGAAACCGACGAGGCCGACGACCGGTGGTGACGCCGAAGTTTCGCACTCCGTCTACGCAAGCGACGCGCCCGCGCCCTCCGGCCTGGTGGGCAACCTGTGGGCGACGAGCCGGCCTGTAAGCCGGATTCTGTCGTCAGGAGTGTCATTAGGCCTCTGAACTGGGGTTTTGTCGTCCACAGACACCTCTGGGCCGTCTCTGGGCCGTGAGAGATTTGCGGGAGAATTCCGCCCGGAACAGACCGTCAGTGTTTCTGATTGACCGTCATGTCGCTCCGGCGGTCGCAGGACGGTGCGTCACGGCCTCGTCACCGCAGTCCTCACACACGGCTCAGCAACCGATCCACCACGAGCGCACCCGCCGTGTCGATGTCGTAGCCGTCCGGCCAGGCCGTGACGAGCAGGTCCAGGTCCCCGCGGAACGCCGGGTCGCGTAGATGGCGCTCGAACGTCGCCAGGGCGGTGCCCCTGGTATAGCCCGCTTCGGGCCGATACGGACCGAACGCCTCCAGGATCTCGTCCGGATCGAGGCCCATCTCGGTCAGCCCCAACCACAGGTCGAACAGGTCGCGGCCCTTCTTGCGCTGGTGCAGCGCGCGAAGTTTGGTGGCGAGGAGTTCGGCGGGGTGAAACGTCAGCACGTCGGTGTCGCCGACGAAGTACGCCGGGCTGGCGACCGCGAACGGAATCCGAACGTGCGGACGGGCGGGCGAGGTCTCGAAGGTGTTCATCTCGATCTTGATCCGCAGCCGGGCCTGCGGATCCGAGGTGGCCGGTACTCGCCAGCGCACCTTGGGATGACGGCCGGGGACGGTGTGCACGTCCGAGATGCCCATCGTCTCGCCGACCTCGCGCAGCGCGCGGTAGACGGGACCGATGGGCGAGTGGGTCAGGCGTACGAAGTCGAGGTCTTCGCTGTAGCGCAGGGGCCGGGCCAGGTGGAGCTGGTGCAGGCAGGTGCCGCCGCGGAACGCGAGTTCGTCGCGCAGGAACGGATGGCGGTAGATCTCGACGATCGCGCGGGCCAGGAGTAGGTCCTGCTCGATCGCCTCGTCGCTCGGCCACGGGCGGGTGACGCCCCACGCCGCTATGGCGTCCTGGGGGATCACAGGTCCGGCTCGACGACGGTGTTGAGCACCAGGCGCCACCGGGGATCGATATCGCCCTCCTCGGGAGCGGAGGGCTCGAGAAGATCTGGACGCCAACGACGCCGCTCGTGCGCGACGTCGAACAACGGCGCAGCCAGCTTGGGCAGGTCCACGAGTTCGAGCAGGTAGCCCAACCGGCGCACCGCTCCGAGCGGATAGAGGTCCGCCGCGGCCGCGAGCTTCTTCCCGACGAGCGTGCCGTCTTCGCCGAGTTCGGCAAGAACGGTGGCAACGTTGCTGATGCCTGCACCCAGCGCGGGAACGGCGGCCAGGTCCAGCGCGGTCGCCTCCGGGCTGGAGACCCATACCTGCCCGGTCCGCACGGTTCGCTGCACACGCGGAATCTCGGCCGCGTGTCGACGTTCGACGAAGCGCAGACGAACCCGGCCCAGGTCCTTGTCGGCCAGGTGCCTGTCGACGGCAACCTGCAGTACCTGCGGCCGCTGGTGGGCGGCTCCGTGGAGCTCGGCGGCAGAGAGCCAGCCGACGTAGTAGGTACGCCCGAGATGGCGCATCATCGCGTCGACGAACTGCAGCCCGGGGGTCACCTTCCAGGTCCGGTACTCCGGCGGAATCGCCACCCAGAGGCTCCGCGCAGGCGAGAACACCTTGCCCTGGCGAACGAGCGGGTTCAGCCGGACGCGGACGTGGTCGACTGGGACGCCGAGCAACTCGGCTGCTTCCTCGGTGCTGAACGCACTGCGACCGTGCGCGAGGAGGCCGTCCACCACGTCCGCCGCGGTCACGACACTCCCTCCATCAACGTAACGTCTACCGTTACGTTAGCTCAGTAACCGGATTGTGTCATTCGCTCTCACGCGCGCTTCGCACGCGGCTTCCCGCACCGCGTGCACGAGCCAGCCCGGATCGAATCCGCCCGCCTCGGCCTCGGCGTACCAGCGCTCCTGCAACGTCCCAGCGTCGTGCACAGATTTCGCCGGCCGGGTCTTCAGTACGGCGATCTTCGTGACCGCCGCCCGTTCGTTCGGAGACAGCGAACGGCCCAGTGAATTCTCGTACTCGCCGATTCGCGCCGACGCCTCCGTCTCGATCTGCACGGTTCGCTTGGACCACATCTTCAACAGTCCGGCGGGTACCCGCGAGTATCTCCGATTGACCGTTGATGTCCGCGACTTCGAATTCGAGTCCGGTCCGTGCATTGATTTCGCTGCGCAGCGCGGCTTGATAGATCATGCCCGCCGACTTTTTGTGGTGAAACAATTCGACGGCGTCGACAGTTCGCCACGTCCCGTCCGCGCAGAAGACCTTGTTCACCACCAACGCGTGCGTGTGCAGTTGCGGGTCCGCGCACCGCGAGGTCCGGTGCTCGAAACACGCCGCCGCCAACCCGCCCGAGGCGACCTGCTCGGTCCCGTCCACCCCACGCCGCGACCACGACGCGTGCGCGTCCAGGTAGGACAGCGCGGCCTCGACGGCGGCGGCGTGTGCGGCTCGCAACTGGGCTGCGGTAGCGGGATCTGCCAACGCCCACACGGAACTCACACTCTTCGGCGCCGAGAACGTCAGGTCGAACCCGGTGACGCCATCGGTCCGCCACGCACGCCCGAGACGCCGCCCGGTCACCGGGTGCAGCGCGCGGGCGAACAACGACTCGAGCTGCGCCTCGCCGACCACCGCGCCGGGTTCGAGACCGAGCGCCTCGAGCCCGCGGCCCCACCACCGTCCCGGCGCCTCCCCGTCCCGAGGTAGTACTCCGTCGCCGCACACGCCACCGAGTCGGTGTAGTACCGCCACGAGGACGGACCGATCTTCGCCGAACTCAGCACCCGCACCCCCGTAATTCAGCGACCGCGCCCCGCACTGATCGTACTTCGAAGAATGCATATGTCTGCAGCATTCCCTAAGCAGGAACTCGTCGACTTTCGCCGAGACTGGCAAAGGGCCAATGGCGGCTACAAGCGGAATCCAGAGGACGACAATGTTTCATGCTGGCGCCTTTGATCGGGGATTCCGGACCTATGACGGTGACCCGCTCGGTTCGGCAGTCGCTGCGACCGGATCGGTCAAATGCGTGCTGGCTATCGGGGTTCGCGCCTGCGCGGGCCAGGATCCGGGTACTCCTCGTTCCGAGCGGTCGGGGGCCTCTTCACGCCGGGGGTCGACGGTTCGCCGTGCGACCGCTGCCTCTAGCACGCTGCGCCGAGCCGCCGCAACAACCCTCCGGACGCGGATCTTGAGCGGACGGGTCGATCAGCCTGCCTCCCGCCGCCGCCGATGCCTGATCGGTAAAGCGTCGGCAACGGGGGGGTTCAGGAAATGCGATTGACTACCGAACGCGGAGTTCCGAGAGGAATCCGGACAAGACACGCGCGCCGCTTCGCGATTGCCGCGGCGCTGGTCCTCGGCTCGCTCGCCGTGCTTCAGGCGCCGGTGGCGCAGGCTGATGCACCCGACGAGCCCGCGCCGGCGGCGACGAGCGAATCGCACAGGGAAGCGGCGCGTACCGGCAAGCCGGTGGAGATCGTCGATGTGCGCGACGCCTACTCGTCGACGTTCGCCAATCCGGACGGCACCACGACCGTGGAGACCAGCGAGTCGCCGGTCCACGTGAACAAGAGCGGCGAGTGGCTGGACATCGACTCCACGCTGGAAGCGAGCGGCGGTGTACTGAAGCCCGCGGCCACCGACGCCGCCGTAGTGGTCAGCGACGGACTCGGAGACGACTCGAGCGAACCGCTGGCGAAGGTGAAGTCCGGTTCGGCCAGCCTGGCCCTGGACTGGGCGGGGAACCTCCCGCCAGCGCAGGTCGACGGTTCCCTAGCGGTCTTCGACATCCCCGGACCGCAGAAGGTCCGAGTCGGCGCCAACGACGACGGTTTCAGCGTCCACATGGTGCTCGACGCCGTCCCCGCCTCAGCGCCGGTGTATCGGTTCCCGATCACCGCCAAGGGCGTTCGGCTCGAGCGTACGGAAAGTGGTCAGTTCGTCGCGAAGAACGCCGCCGGCGAGCCGGTCTTCTGGATTGCCCCGCCCGTGGCATGGGATCACACCCAGGACGGCCTGGAGGCCGGACCGGAGCAGACCGTGCCGGTCGCAGCGAAGCGGGTGGACGAGAACGGCCGGCAGGTGCTCGAGCTTCGACCGGACTTCGAGTGGTTGACCGATTCCGCCCGAGTTCTGCCGATTACGATCGACCCGGAAGTGAAGATCGACAACTCGGAGCGCACGACCTACGTCATGTCCTCCACCCCGAGCCGAGGATACCCGTCCGACAGCCGGATGCGGGTCGGCCGCAATACGGCCAGCAGCCCTGCCTACGGCACCTCGCGCAGCTACCTCGAGTTCGAGGAGCTGGGCAACCAGACCCTCGGCCGCGTCTCGTCGGCGGAACTCGAGCTCTACCAGTACGACGCCCTGTCTTGCACCCCGACGACGATGAACGTCTACCCCGTGCTGGAGAACTGGCACGCGCAGGACCACACGTCCTACGACCCAGGCCCGGAGAACGGCGTCTGGTGGCTCGGCCAGGGCACAAACCTGAACCACCGACAGCCGAGGTCGAGCTACCAGCCCGATCCGAACAAGGACCCCGGCATCACCCCGGGCCTATACAAGGCGTCGGCCTCGTTCGCACACGGTGTCGACGGCGTCTGCGGCAACGCCTCCCAGAAGATCAACGTCACCGCGATGGTGGAGGCGTGGGTCAAGAAGACCCGCGGACAGTCCGGCGGCCTGCAGAACTACGGCATGGTCCTGCGCGCGAGCGAATCCGACGAGACCGCCTACAAGGCGTTCTGCTCGCGCAACGTGAACACAAGCACGTCAGCCACATCCTGCTACCTCAACGAACGTCGGCCCACTTTGAGGATCACCTACAACCAGGCCGTGCCCACCGTACCGGCGGCCGACATGTCCGTGGCGAATCCCAGCCTCGGCTGCACGGGTGGAACGACGCCGCTGCTAAATCTCACGCCCACGCTGCGTGCGATCGTCCGCGACCTGGACCCCAGTGATGCCCAGGCGAACACCAAGTTCGACGTCGAGGTGTACGCAAACGGGGTCGCAACGCCCGTCGCGACCGGGACCTCCGCCGCCGTCAAACAGGGCACCGTCGGCGCATGGACCGTTCCAGCGGCAACGCTCCTACCTGAGACGAGCTACAAGTGGCGCGTCCGCGGCGTCGACGAAATCGGCGACAAGGGGGCCTGGTCCGGGTACTGCACGTTCGCCACCGGCGTCGTGAACGACCTCGTCCAGTGCACGATGGTGCTGGGGCCTCAAGATCTGGAATGCGTTTCGGCTCGGGCGACCCCAACCGTCATGCGCAATCTTCCAGAGAACATGGGTCTCGCGGCAGCGCTGAACAGCCAAGTGGTACAGGGGATCGTGCCGCCCGCGAATCAAGTCCTCGACATTTGCTTCGGCTTCGTTGCGGATGCAAATCCAAGTCGGTTCGTCCGATGCGGCGAGATCACGTGGCTCATCAGCACCTACACGCAACGCAACGGGGTCAAGACACCGGACGGGACGGCCACGTACCGGCACCGAACGGCGGTCGTCACGCACATCGACACTGCGGCCCCGAAATGGAGGTTGGTAAGCCGACTGGACTTCCTCAACGGAACCGGCACCTTGGCAAGCGGCCTAAACGGCACCTACCAAGTGGGCTGTGAAGGGTCTCAAGGACTCTGCACTAACGACGACGACGGCGATGGCGACATCTCGATCTCGCCCACCAAGGTCTTCCAAGGAGAATGGGTGCAGTCTGCCGCGAACCTGACCCTGCAGCAAATGATCACCCGCTTTGATCGTCTGCTCGGCATGACCATCAAGTGGAACCTGCCGAAGGGCGTGCAGAAGACGGCCGACGATCCGTGGGTGAACGGATTGAGAATGCGCTGCGACAACATTCCGATGGACTCCGCCTACAACCCAGGCCAGCGGCCCGCCACAAGCGGAGCAACGGCTTGCGTGAATCCGCAAGGACCGTCCTCGGTCACGTACAACTCCGTCACGAATCCGCTAGTGAGGGAGGTGGCCGAGCACGTGTACCAAGCACAGGGCAGCGGCGGCCTGCCCTCGCGATGGGGGCATCCCCGCTACAATCAGGATGGCCTCTCCAGGTCTCAGGACGAACAGATCCATAACCAGAACCGAGCGATTGCGTGCCCAAGTGGCACGTATACGGCCCCCACCGAATGCGATGAGTTCGCGCTGGCTAGCTCGTACCAGGGTGCCTCGTTCGTCGCGTCAAACGACTGGTCCAGGGCCCCAGTGCCCGAAGCCGCGAACCGATCCCAAGGCGGTTCCATGTCGAGGCTGTACCTCGATATGCACATCGTGGATCCAATGGTGTATCTCAACGGCGCGATTGACGAAGACCGCTACTGGATCGAAGCCATTCTGCCTGACGGCCGAAGCTCCTGGGATCAACGCTAGAACGACAAAACTAGGGTCCTCCGCGTCCAACGCGGAGGACCCTAGCGTTTCGGATACAGCCGATGCGGACGAGTCAGAAACCAAGTAAATTCGAAAACAATTCGGGCAACGTACTGCTCGACTCAATGGACAGGGGGCTCGTTTGGATCACGAGGGACCGCCATCTGCTCATTCAGTTTTTGAGCACGCCTAAGATCGGCAACTGTGCGCGGGCGTGGCGTCTGATCACCGGTCGACGAGATTACCGTCGCGTCAGCCCCATATGTCTCTCCAGAGTCGCCTGCCCCGCCACTATCTGGATTGGGAACAGAACCATTCCGCTGACTATTACCGCCGACCTGACCCACAAGAACGACTCCTCCCACCAGGATGCCCCCAACCGCGACGAAGCGGACCCACCGCGACTTCGGCCAGCGGCCAGGGACAGACATTGACGGCACTTCGTCTCCTCGGACGGCTGTTGCCATGGTACGACGCAGCTGAGGCTTCGCGGATAGCTTGCCGTCCTGTCGAGACTATGCGAGCCAGGCCTTTGCCGACCGGTAGCGGCCAAGGCGCAGCAGACTGTCACGACGAAATAAGTCTCGGCGTAGATCCGGGAATCCCTCGCAACCCGCCGAGACGGGCGTAGCCGTCGGGTTCAAGGATCGCGAAGCGACCGCGCAGGACCGCATAGGAGGGCCGCCGGACGGTCTTCGACCGCTGGCCCTCGTCCACGACCGCCACCCAACTCCACATGGCCGCCGGACCCGCCGGGCCGGGCCTGCACACGGAGGTCCTACAGCGATTGAGCGCTTCGCGGCGCGACGCCGTGCTCTTCGCGCTGCTCACGCTCCGCGACGTGGAAGCGGGGCGGCTCCTCGCCCACAACCTCGGCCGTCAGACCGGACACCTGGACCCGGTTGGCCAAGGACTACCGAAAACAGGACCCGCTCGCCGTGCTGCCGGTCCTCGCCGACTTGGTCGACACCGATCTCCGTCAGGCCGACGCCCGCAACTACCAGTCAGCCGCACGCCGCTCGAAGTCCATGCGCAAGCTGGCCGCGGGCAGCGAACGAGCCCCGCGAGGTCGACGATCCGGTCGCCGCTCTCCGCGAACGGCACCGCCGCCGACCCCGTCTGCAGCAGGAGTTCGATCGAGCCGGCCTGCCCTGACACCCACGCCCCGATGGTCGGCGCCGCCAGCACGTCCGACGACGGCCGTTCTCGACCATCCCCTCGCAACCGGCCAATTCGGGCGGCGCCGAACGATCGAAGGCGAGGGGTGGCGCTCACCGGTACCAGGATGAGCGTAAGCCCTTCGAGTGGCACGGCCGGGCCTCGGATCTGACGCCCCGTAAAGATCTTCTGGGCCGTCTCTGGGCCGTGACAGCTTGGCCACAGGGGGTAAACAGGGGTCGTGAACGGTCGACTACCGAAAGCGATACTTGCAGCTCATAACGCGTGTCGGGCACTCACGATGCCTTGTGGATAACCTGTGGGCGACGAGCCGGCCTGTAAGCCGGATTCTGTCCACCGGCGAACCGGTGGGGCGGCCATCCATCTGGGGCCGACGTTGCCGTCGACCTCGGTGCGGCCTACCTGCGAGCTCGGACGGGCAGCCCTCGAACGCTCGCACACGCTGAGCGGACCCAGCGATCTTGGCCTTGCTCCGGGTGGGGTTTACCTAGCCGCTCGGGTCGCCCCGAACGCTGGTGGTCTCTTACACCACCGTTTCACCCTTACCGCCGCACCGAAGTGCGGAGGCGGTCTGATTTCTGTGGCACTGTCCCGCGGGTCGCCCCGGGTGGGCGTTACCCACCACCCTGCCCTGTGGAGTCCGGACTTTCCTCGACGACGCTTCCGCGGAAGCGTCCCCGCGACCGCCCGGCCGGCTCGTCGCAGCGACCACCCTACGGCGCGCCCGTAGACTTCCCGCATGGGGCCACTCCCCGGCGAGACCGCCGCCCAGCGCCTGCAGTTGGCCTTGGAGCTGCACGACCTCGGGATGTCCATGTACCGGGCACGCCTGCACCGCGAGCAGCCCGAGGCTACCGAGGAAGACCTCGACGAGCAGGTGCGCGCCTGGTTGCGCCGCCGACCGAGCGGCGAGGTCGGCGATATGCCCGGCCAGGCAAGCACCCGGCGACTGTGAGCATCACCGCCGCGTTGCGTCATTCGCTGACTGCACTCGGCGCCTTGGAGGTTCCCTACGCTCTCATCGGCGGGCTCGCGGTGTCCGCCCGGGCGGAGCCTCGCTTCACCCGCGACGTCGCCCTCGCACTCGCCGTCGACTCCGACACCGCCGCCGACCAGGTGGTGCGTCACCTCCTCGGCGCCGGATTCGAGCTGCTCGCGCTCATCGAACACGTCGAGATGGATCGTCTCGGTACGGTGCGACTGATTGCCCCAGGAACGCTGGGCGTCGTCGTCGATCTGGCCTTCGCCAGCAGCGGACTTGAACCCGAGGTCGTGGCGGCGGCGGGCGTGCTGGAGATTCTCGACGTCCCGGAGGTACCCGTGGCGGCCGCGGGTCACCTAGTCGTGATGAAACTGCTCGCCCGGGCCGACCACCGTCCGCACGACCACGGGGATCTGATTGCCCTCGCCGAGGTGCTGAAGCCCGCCGACGTCGACCTCGCGGCGACCGCGGCCCGCCTGGTCACCGAACGCGGCTTCCACCGCGACCGCGATCTGGCAGCTCTTCTCGACGAGTACCTCGCCGCGTTTCGGCCCGACCTGCGACGGTGAGCCGCGACGGGGCGCGGCTCCTCGGACTCAGGGCGCCTCGCCCGCGTCGACCGTCCAGCCGTACCTGTCCCCGAGCGCGGTCAGCGATTCCGCCCCGGCGATGCCGTCGGCGTCGGCCCGGCGGAAGCCGAGTTCGTGCTGCCAACGCCGGTAGCCCTCGACGTCGGCGGAGTAGCCCTCGGCCCGCAGCGCCGCCCCCACCCGCCCGTCGTAGACGCCGAGTTCGCGGGCCTTGCGCCGGACCGACGCCAGGCGCACCGGCCGGTCCTTCGAGCGTTCGAGCACCTTCGGGCCGACGAGGTAGTCCGGGTACCCGAACCCGCCGCCCCGGGTGCCGGCGCGGCGGAGCTTGAAGACCCCGATGCCCTGGCGGGAGCCACCGGAGTTGGTGTTGCCCTCCACCGTCAGGAACGAACCGTCGGCGTCGACCTTCACCACGATCCCGACGTGCGCGATGCGCCGCAGCCGCGCGTTGTAGAAGTAGGCGATCGCCCCGGGCCGCGGGGTGCTCCCCCACCGGTTGCGCTTGCGAAACCACGCGGCGCCCGCGGGGGTGTAGGCGTGTCGGGGGATCGCCCTGGCGCACCCGGACTCCGCGGCGGCCCAGGACACGAACTGCGCGCACCAGGGCACCCGGTTCATCCCGTACCAGGCGCCGAAGGCGTTGTCGTTGTCCCCGGATTCTCGGTATCCGAGTTGACTGGAGGCCACGGCGATCAGCGCCTCCGCCGTGCCCGGGTGCTTCAGACGCGGGACCGGCTTCAGGGGCGGGGTCACGCCGGCCCCGCCTCGTCGAGGTCGATGGACGCGGCGACGACCTCGGCGGCCTCGTCCTCGGACAGCGGGTCCTGGTCGACGCCGTCCTGGTCGCCGTCGGCGAGGTCGGGTGAGTCGTCGGTGAACTCGACCAACCCGTCCTGGGAGGTGGCGTCGGCCTCGTCCTCGGGCAGGGCGGGCGGTCGGTCGGTCATCTTGGGAGCCTCCGTCTCAGAACAGGTCGTAGGCGGAACGGGAGAGGGTGAAGCCGTGGCCGCCGGCGCCGTGCTCGCAGCGCAGGGCCTGCTCGGTGGAGGTGCAGACGTACCCGTCGACGCGGCTCTGCGTGCCGTAGGCGAGAACCGGCGCATCGGGTTCGACGGGGGTGTCGGTCGCGCAGACGAACCGCGCCCGCGCCCGGTCGAGGGCGACCGACTGTCCCCAGTCGCCCTCGCAGGACGCGGGCCGCGGCGGCGGTGCCCACCGGGCGCCTCGAACGCCGCAGGTCACCCCGGCGTCGTCGATCGAGCAGCCGATGGCGCCCGAGGGCATCTGGAAACTGGCCAGGCTCAGGGCCGTCGACGGCCCTCCCGACGCGGCGGCCTCGGGAGCGGCCGTCTCGGCGGCGGCGGTCGCCACCTCGGCCTGCACCGGGGCGGACACGACCTCGGAGTCCTCCGCGCCACAGGCCCCCAGCAGCACGGTCAGCGCACCCACAGCGGCCCAGCCGGGCAGCCGCCCGCCCGGCAGCGAGCACCTCGACGCATCCCCCATCGGCCCCCGGCCGCCCTTCGTCCGGCCCGCCGTCGGCCCGCGGACGCGATGTGGATCACGAACGGCACCGAGTATGGGCCCGAACGGGCCCCTGCGCGGCACACATGCGGCAATTGCCGCGCAGAATGGCAAATCGCATCGTCCGGCGCTCGAAACACGTCGGTAACTCCCATGTGGCGGACCTGCGAAAGCCTGTGTCGGAGCACCCGGAACCGAAACTGCGAGGAACTGTGGCCATCCGCGTCGCCATCGAGCACAGCACCGTCTACCGCTTCGATCGGCCCACCGACCTCGGCCCGCACACGATCCGGCTGCGGCCCGCGCCGCACTGCCGTACGCCCATCACCGGGTACTCCCTCACGGTCGGGCCGGCGGACCACTTCCTGAACTGGCAGCAGGACGTCTACGGCAACCACGCCGCGCGCCTGGTCTTCAACGAACCGGCGACCGAACTCGCGATCCAGGTCGACCTCGTCGCGGAGATGACCTCGCTGAACCCCTTCGACTTCTTCGTCGAGGACTCGGCCGAGCACTTCCCGTTCGACTACGCCCCAGGCGTGGCCGAGGACCTCGGCCCGTACCTGCGCCCCGTCGACGAGCCCGGCGCGAAGGTCGGCTCCGGGGCCGGCCCGTTGCTGCGCCGCTGGCTCGACGCCTTCGACCCCGACGCGGCCAAGGGCGAGGTGATCGTCGACTTCCTCGTCGAGATCAACCGGCGCCTCGCCCTCGACGTCGCCTACTCGCTGCGCATGGAGCCGGGCGTGCAGTCTCCGGACACGACGCTGAAGCTCGGCGTCGGGTCCTGCCGCGACTCTGCGTGGCTGATGGTCTCGATCCTGCGCGAGCTCGGCCTCGCGGCCCGGTTCGTCTCCGGCTACCTCGTCCAGCTCGTTCCCGACGAGAACCCGGGCACGCTCACCAAGGACTTCACCGATCTGCACGCCTGGGCCGAGGTCTACGTCCCCGGCGCCGGGTGGATCGGCCTGGACCCGACCTCCGGCCTGCTCGCGGGCGAGGGGCACATCCCGCTCGTCGGCAGCCCCCGCCCGGAGTGGGCCGCGCCCATCACCGGGACCACGGGCCCGACAACGGCGACGATGGAGTTCGCCAACGTCGTCCGGCGCATCCACGAGGACCCGCGCATCAGCCGTCCGTACTCGGCCGATCAGCTCGCCCGGATCGACGAACTCGGGGCCGAGGTCGACCGCCGCCTCCTCGACGGCGACGTCCGCCTGACGATGGGCGGAGAGCCCACGTTCGTAGCGGGCGAGGACAAGGAGTCCGAGCAGTGGCGCACCGACGCCGACGGCCCGGAGAAGCGCGCGATGGCCACCGCGCTCGCCGCCAAGCTCAAGGACCACTACGCACCCGCCGGCGCGACGATGTACACGCAGGGCAAGTGGTACCCCGGAGAACCCCTGCCCCGCTGGGAGATCCGCCTCGCCTGGCGAGCCGACGACGTCGCGCTGTGGGCGAACGCAGCCCTGCTCGACGACCCGTGGAGCGAGCCCCGCGTCGAACCGGGCTCGGAGGCCGCATCGGCGATCGTCGGCGACCTGACCGCCGAACTCGCGCACCGACTCGGCGTCGAGAACTCCTGCATCCGGCCGCTTTTCGAGGACCCGCTCGAGCAGCTCGCCGTCGAAGCGCGGCTCCCGACCGGCCCGGCGCCGGACATGCCGACCAAGGACGTGTGGCCCGCCACCGGCGCGGCCCGTGCGGCGATCGTCGCGACGCTCGACGCCCAGCGCGGCCTGCCGCAGGCGTGGGCGATCCCGCTCGGCCGCGCCGAGGACGGCTCCGGCTGGATCACCGCGAACTGGCAGACCCGCCGCGGCGAGCTGTACCTGACCCCGGGCACCTCGCCCGCGGGTCTGCGGATGCCGCTGGACTCGATCGGCTGGACCCCGCCGAAGGTCCTGCCCGAGCCCTCCCGGTTCGCCAAGGCCCGGCCCCTTCCCCTGCCCGCCTCCCTGCCGGACTGGAGCGACCCGGCGCCGCTGCACACGATGGACGACGGGGCCCCGCGCACCGCCCTGTGCGTCGAAGAACGCAACGGCCACGTCCACGTTTTCCTGCCTCCGCTGCCCACCGCGGACGACTTCGTGATGCTGCTCGACGTCGTGGCCCGCGCCGCCGAGGCCGTCGGGACGGCCGTGGTCCTCGAGGGCTATCCGCCGGCCGGCGACAACCGGATGCGGACCCTGACGGTCACCCCAGACCCGGGCGTGATCGAGGTCAACGTGCAGCCGTCGAAGGGCTGGGCAGAGCTCGGCGAGCTCACGCGCACCCTGCACGCGAAGGCGACCGAGGTCGGCCTGGTCACCGAGACCTTCGGCATCGACGGCACCCACACCGGCACCGGTGGCGGTGGCCACCTCACCCTGGGCGGGGCGAAGCCGGCCGACTCCCCGCTGCTGCGACGCCCCGACCTGCTCGTCAGCATGCTCACCTACTGGCAGCACCACCCCGGCCTGACCTACCTGTTCTCCGGCCGCTTCATCGGCCCGACCAGCCAGGCCCCGCGCGTGGACGAGGGCCGCCCGGAGAACCTCTACGAGCTCGAGATCGCCTTCGCCGAACTCGCCGCGCTCGAGACGGCGACACCCGAAGGCGCGCGCCCGTGGCAGGTCGACCGTGCGCTGCGGCACCTGTTGACCGACGTCACCGGCAACACCCACCGCAGCGAGTTCTGCATCGACAAGCTGTTCAGCCCGGACTCCGACCGCGGCCGCCTCGGCCTGCTGGAACTGCGCGGCTTCGAAATGTCCCCCCACCCGGAGATGGGCCTGGTCACCGCACTGCTCGTGCGCTCGCTCGTCGCCCGCTTCTGGGAAACTCCCTACACGGGCAAGCTGATCCGCTGGGGCACACGCCTGCACGACTCCTTCCTGCTGCCCGAGTTCGCGCTGGCCGACGTCGGGGACGTCGTCGAGGACCTGCGCGCGCACGGGCTGAACTTCTCCCCCGACTGGCTCGACCCGTTCGTCGAGTTCCGCTTCCCGCAGCTCGGCGCGACCCGCGTGGCCGGGATCGACCTCGAACTGCGCGCGGCGATCGAGCCGTGGCACGTCCTCGGCGAAGAGGCGACGGCCGGCGGCACCGCCCGCTACGTCGACTCCTCCACCGAGCGTCTGCAGGTCAAGGTGACCGGCGCCGTCCCGGGCCGGCACGTCGTCACCGTCAACGGCGTCCCGCTCCCGCTGTCCGCGACGCGGGGCGAGGCGCTGGTGGCCGGCGTTCGGTACAAGGCCTGGGCACCGCCCTCGGCCCTGCATCCCACCATCGGCGTGGACTCGCCGCTGACCTTCGACGTGATCGACACCTGGAACAACCGCTCGCTGGGGGGCTGCACCTACCGCGTCTTCCACCAGGGCGGGCGGTCCTGGGACACCTTCCCGGTCAACAGCGCCGAGGCGGAGTCCCGTCGGACGGCTCGTTTCAGCGCCGATGGTCACACGTCCGGACCGGTCGACCCGAGCGTCTGGCAGGCTTCCTCCATGCACCCGTCCCCGGCGACTTCGCCGCTCGCCGCCGCGGCGGCGGACGTGACCGAGTACCCGCGGACTCTCGACCTGCGTCGCTTCGCCGCCGGCGGTCGACGAAACGGCCGACCCCGGCGGTGACCGACACGCTCAGTGGGGGCAATGGGGCCCGCACCGGCGGGGCGTCCGGGATGGTGCACGCCTACGCATCCCGACGCGCTGCCCAGCGCTCCTGCTGGGACGAGATGGTCGGCTTCCACGGCCGTGTCCGACGCGGGTGGCGCGAACTGTCCGCGATGGCCGAGCAGCTCGGTCCCGAGGGGTTGGCGGCCGCCGCCGAGGAGGCGACGCGCCTGCTCGTCGAGGACGGCGTCACCTACCTCCCGCTCGGGTCGGAGGAGGAGCAGACCTGGGGCCTAGACCCCCTTCCGGTCTTCGTCGACGAGGTCGAGTGGTCCGTTCTCGAGCCCGGGCTGACCCAGCGTGCCGAACTCCTCGACCGGCTGCTCGCCGACCTCTACGGCCCGCGCGAGTCCATCCGCTCCGGCCTGCTGCCGACCGAGGTCGTCTACGGCCACCCCGGGTTCCTGCGGGCCTGGGACGGGATCGGCTCGGCCAAGCGGCAGCTGTTCCTCGCCTCCGCGGACCTCGGCCGCAGCCGCGAGGGCGCGTGGTGCGTGGTCGCGGACCGGGTCCAGGCACCTTCCGGCGCCGGGTACGCCATGGCCAACCGCCGAGTCGTCTCCCGCGTCCTGCCGGGCCTGCACCGCGATTCGGAGATCCACCGTCTCGGCCCGTTCTTCCACGCCATGCGCGTCGGTCTCGAGCAGGTCGCCCCGCCGACCGCCGAGGCCCCCCGCGCCGTGCTGCTCACCCCGGGCGCGAAAAGCGAGACGGCGTTCGAGCAGGCCTACATGTCCTCCCTGCTCGGCTATCCCCTGGTCCGCGGCTCGGACCTCACGGTCGCCGACGGTCGCGTCTGGCGGCAGACGCTCGGGCGCCTCGAACAGGTCGACGTCATCCTGCGCCGGGTCGACAGCTGGTTCTGCGACCCGCTCGACCTGCGCCCGGACTCCGAGCTCGGCGTACCCGGGCTCGTCGAAGCGGCCCGGTCCGGCAACGTCGCCGTGGTCAACGGCCTCGGCGCGGGCGTGGCGGAGAATCCCGCCCTCATGCCGTTCCTCCCGGGACTGTGCCAGCTGCTGCTCGACGAGCCCCTGCGGCTGAAGTCGGTCCCGACCTACTGGTGCGGCGACGCCGACGGGCTGCGCCAGGTCCTGCCGCGCCTGGCCGACCTCGTGGTCAAGCCGATCGCCCGGGGCATCGGCCGCACGCACGTCAACGGCTGGGAGCTGTCCACGGCGCAGCTCGCGGAGCTGCGGGCCCGGATCGAGGCCGAGCCCTACGCGTGGGTCGGCCAGGAGCCGCTGGCCTGCTCGACGGCACCGAGCGTCGTGCGGGACGACCTGCGCCCGCAGGTCCTCACGCTGCGCACCTTCGCCGTCGCGTCCGGCACCGGGTTCCAGGCGATGACCGGCGGCCTGGGTCAGGTCCGCACCGCCCACAACGGACTGACTGAGCGTCAGATCGCTCCCGTGTCGAAGGACGTGTGGATCCGCAACACCCGCGGGGCCCCCGCGATCACTCCGTGGGTGCGCGAGGCTACGCCGTCGCAGCTGCTGCCCATGACCGACTCCCCGCGCGTCATCGAGGACATGTTCTGGCTGGGCCGGTACGCCGAGCGCGCCGAGGACACCGCCCGTCTGCTGCGCGCCGTGTCCGACCGGTGGGCGGACTTCCACCACTCCCCCGAGCAGGCCGGCGCCGCGGCGCTCGCGGTCCTGCTGCGGGCGCTCACCGAGGTCACCGCCACCGCCCCGGGCTTCCTGGACATCGAGAACGAGACCTGGTTCGCCGGCCGGGGCTCCGAACTCGTCTCCCTGCTGCTCGACTCCGAACGCCCCGGCTCGCTCGCCTACGCGGTGCGCCGCCTCACCGACCTGTCCGGGGACGTTCGCGAGCAGCTGTCGATGGACACCTGGTTGGTGCTGGGCGGACTGGAACGCGAACTGCAGAAGCTCGCGGCCCAGGCCGGGCGCGGCACCCGGCTTCCGGCCGGCACGCAGGACGTGCTCGCCCGAGTTCTGGAGGGCATGCTCGCCCTGTCCGGTCTGATGTCCGAGAGCCTGGTCCGCGACGTCGGCTGGCGCTTCTGCGAGATCGGCCGTCGCACCGAGCGCGCCATGCACGTCACCGCACTGCTGTCCTCCGCGCTGCGGGCCCAACGCAGCGCCGCCACCGACAGCCTCGTGCTGGAGTCCGTCCTCATCGCGGCGGAGAGCATCATCACCTACCGGCGCCGGTACACCACCCGGGCCGGGTCGAGCACCGTGCTGGACCTGCTGCTCGCCGATCGGGAAAACCCGCGCGCGATCGCCTATCAGCTCGACCGCATCGGAGAGTCGCTCGAGCGCATCCCCGCCGACGCCGACCGCATCGCCGGCGTCCGGGGGACGCTGCAGAGTCTGCGCGATCGCGTGCGGACCGTCGACACCCTCGCGCTGGCGACCCCGGGTGCGGACGGCGAACGCTCCGAGCTGCGCACCTTCCTCGGCGGGGTCGAGGCGGACCTCGCCGGGATGGCCCGCGACCTCGAGGGCATCTTCTTCGTCCAACCCATGCCGCAGCGTTCGCTGCAGGGCACGCTCGCCCCGCAGGAGGCGTGGTGAGCACGACGGCCCGGTACTACCGGCTGACCCACCGCACCGCCTACTCCTACGACGACGACGTCTTCACCAGCTTCGGACGCGCGCACCTGATTCCCCGTCACGGCAACGGGCAGCACCGCCTCGAAGCCACCCTGGAGATCGACCCGAAGCCCGACGAGCTCACCGAGCACACCGACTTCTTCGGCAACCGGTCCACCTACTTCGTCGTGCGGACCCCGCACCGCGAGCTCGACGTGGTGTCCAAGTGCCACCTCGCCGTCGACCGCTCGGAGGTGGACCGCGACGGGCTGCGCGAGTTTCCGGCCGCCGACGTCTGCGAGCTGCTGCGCGACCGCTCCCAGCGGACCGAGGAGCTGCTCGAGGCCCGCCCCTACGTCCTGCCCTCGCCGATGGTCGGACGAGCCGACGCCGTCGAGAAGTTCGCAGCCGGCCTGCTCCGCCCCGGTCGCAGCGTCGAGGAGGTCCTCGTCGACCTGCTCGACCGCATCGCGGAGTTCGCCTACGTCTCCGGAGCCACGAACGTCTCCACCACCGTCACCGAAGTCCTGACCCGCCGTCAGGGCGTGTGCCAGGACTTCGCCCACGTCGGCGTCGCCGCGCTGCGCTCGATCGGACTGGCGGCCCGCTACGTCAGTGGGTACCTGGAGACCCGCCCCCCGCCCGGGCGTCCCCGTCTGGTGGGTGCGGACGCCTCCCACGCCTGGGTGTCGGTGTTCGCTCCCGGATTCGGCTGGATCGACATCGACCCGACCAACCGCAAGTTCGTCGACGACTCCTACGTGGTCGCCGCGATCGGCCGCGACTACGGCGACGTTCCGCCGCTGCGGGGGGTTATTTTCACCGAGAGCACCGAGAGCACAATGAAGGTCTCGGTCGACATGGCACCGGTCGACGCCGCCGGCGTCGAGATCGAGGGAGTGCCACGAGCCGCTGAAGGGTAGGGCGCCGCAGTGCGATCCTTCGTCTGTCCCTCCTGCGGCGGCCTGCTGTTCTTCGAGAACAGCGTGTGCCTGGCCTGCGACACCCAAGTCGCCTACGACCGAGCCACCCGCGAGTTGGTCGCGGTCCCTCCGGGCCTGCAGTGCGCCAACCTCGTCCTCGCCGAGTGCAACTGGACCGCGCAGGAACCCGGCGGCCTGTGCTCGTGCTGCGACCTGGTGCGCACACGCCCCCGCGACGACGACGAGAAGGGCATGGACGCCTTCCCGCGCGCGCAGGCGGCGTTGCGCCGACTGCTCTACCAACTCGACGAGCTCGAACTGCCGACCACGCCGCGGGAGAAGGACCCCGAGAACGGATTGGCGTTCGACCTGCTGTCCAGCGTCGACGGCCCCGTCGTGACCGGACACGCCGACGGCGTCATCACCATCGACCTCGCCGAAGGCGACGACGGCTACCGCGAGCAGCTTCGCGTGCGCCTCGCCGAGCCCTATCGGACCCTGCTCGGACACTTCCGGCACGAGATCGGCCACTGGTACTGGAACGTCCTCGTGCGGGACGACCCCACGTCGCTGGAGGTCTTCCGGGCCCTGTTCGGCGACGACCAGCTCGACTACGCCGCGGCGATCGACGAGCACTACGCGAGCGAACCGGATCCGAACTGGCCCGAGACCTTCGTCTCCTCCTACGCCACCATGCACCCGTGGGAGGACTGGGCCGAAACCTTCGCCCACTACCTGCACATCCGCGACGGCCTGCAGACCGCCGCCTCCTTCGGCATCGTGGTCGCCGGCCCCGACGTGGACGCCGAGCCCGACCTCACCGCGCCGTTGACCTCGGTGCCGATCGAGGGCAACGACGACTTCGACGCCCTGATCGACACCTGGCTCCCGCTCACCTACGCGCTGAACGCGGTCAACCGCAGCATCGGCCGCCGCGACCTCTACCCGTTCGTGCTCAGCCCGACGGTGCTGGAGAAGCTGCGTCTGGTGCACTCGCTGATCGCCAAGGCCGGAAAGGCCGCGATGCGAACTCGGAACGCTCCGCTGCCCGCGGCCTCCGTCTAGGCCACCTGGGCGCAGGCGGCCTCGACCTCGGCGATGTTCGGCTTGGCGACCCTGTTGATCGCGGCGAAGGCGGCTTGCCCCGTGGTGGGATCGGCCATCAATTCGATGACGCGGGTGGGAACAACCTGCCAGGACAGGCCGAATCGGTCCTTGAGCCAGCCGCACGGCCCGGGTTCGCCGCCGTCGACCAGTGCGTCCCAGAAGTGGTCCACCTCGGCCTGGTCCGTGCAGTGGATCTGGAAGGAGATCGCCTCGCTGAAGGTGAACAGCGGACCGCCGTTGAGGCCGACGTAGGGCTGCCCGTTCAAGGTGAACTCGACGACCATCACATCGCCCGGCTCGTTGCTCGGCGTGCCGCCGTCGGGGGCCTTGGCGACGTTGTCGATCGAGGAGTTCGGGAACACCGAGACGTAGAACGCCGCCGCCTGCTCGGCGTTGCCGTCGAACCAGAGGCAGGGGGTGATCGGGCGCATCGCGGGTTCCTCTCGCAGGTGTCTGTTCCCTCCCTACGACCGGGTGGGCGGCCCGAACTCATCGCTACTCGAAAAAGGCGGCCACGCTCGGATCGGCGTGCTTGGCGAACGCGGCGGCCACGACGCGGTCCGGCGTGCGGCGGTGCGAGAGCGGCGGCAGGTCCTCGGCCGCGAAGAAGCCGACCCCGTCGGTCTCGTGGTCTCCCCCGGCCTCGCCGCCGACGACCTCGCCGACGAACACGACCTTGTAGGCGCTGAACGGCGTCGTCGCGTCGTGCGCGTCGAAGACCCCGACGAGATGGGTCAGCCGGGCTTCGTACCCGGACTCCTCGCGGACCTCGCGCGCGGCCGAACCGGCGGGGGAATCCCCGACGTCGGCCCACCCGCCGGGCATGGACCAGCGGCCGTCGGCGACCTCGCGCACCAGCAGCAGCCGACCCTGCTCGTCGAACACCGCGGCGCGCACGTCGACCTTCGGGGT
Source organism: Sporichthyaceae bacterium (assembly GCA_052389435.1). GTDB lineage: Bacteria > Actinomycetota > Actinomycetes > Sporichthyales > Sporichthyaceae > JBQTKD01. Next base: position 29,817 of record JBQTIB010000001.1, read on the forward strand.
CACGTATCCCTCGGACGGCAGGTACAGCTCGGGCAGCACCACGTCCGGGCGGGCGACCAACTCCGCGAACATCTCCTCGACGATGTGCGCGAGCTCGGCGTAGCGACGCTTCTCGTACGGGTTCTCGGCGAACGTGGACCCGATGCGCGCCATGGCGTCGAGCCTGCGTGCCCAGTTCAGCCAGACGCTCCCGCCCGGCGCTTCGATTTCTTCCGTCACTGACCGTCCGTTCGCGCAAGGTCACCGAGGTGACCGGTGTCGTTGAACGAGTGCAGGGCGCTGTTGCCGTCGCCGTACCAGCACACCTGCGACAGCGAGGTCGGCGCGAGCTGCAGCCTGTGCACCAGGTGCATCTCGGCCGCGAGCGCAAGGCGAACAAGCAGCTTGATGGGCGTGACGTGGGCGACGACCAGCAGGTTCGCTCCGGCGTGGTCGGCCAACAACCGCTCCTGGGCTGCGGCCACCCGATGCGCCACCGCGTACAGGCTCTCTCCGCCGCCGGGCGGGGCGATGCTCGCGTCGGAGAGCCACTCGGCCAGTTCGGTGCCCCAGTCCGCGCTGACCTCGGCAAAGGTCAGGCCGTCCCACATTCCGAAGTCCGCCTCCCGCAGGTCCTCCTCGATCAGCACCTCGAGGCCCAGGGCATCGGCTGCGGCCTCGGCGGTTTGTCGCGCCCGGCGCAGCGGAGAGCTCACGACCACGTCGACGCCGCCGCGCTGCGCAAGGTGGCGGGCGGTCGCCGCGGCCTGGCGCTCGCCGAGGTCGGAGAGCGGCGGGTCGGTGCTCGGCCCGCTGAAGCGCCGCTCCGCAGTGTGCGGGGTCACGCCGTGGCGGAGCAGCAGCAGCGAGGTGGTCGTGCCCAGATCCCCCGCCCAGCCGATGAGTTTGGGGCTCGGGCCCTTCGTCACCGCGACGTCGCCGACGGTCGGGGCGGCCACCACCTCGACTGGCTCCGGAGCCCTGCCGTCCAGGGCCGCGTTGGCCAGCCCATCCGCATGCGCGTTCTGTTCGCGCGGAATCCACGTCCACCGCACCACCGCACCGGGCGGGATCGCTGCGTGGGCCCGGGCGACCAGCGGTTTGAGGTTGGGGTGCTTGACCTTCCAGCGCCCGGCCATCTGTTCCACGACCAGCTTGGAGTCCATCCGGACCTCGACGGAGGCCGACGGATCGAGGTAGAAGGCCGTCTCGAGCGCGGCGATCAGCCCGGAGTACTCCGCGACGTTGTTCGTCGCGGTGCCCAGCGCCTCGGACCGCTCGGCGAGCACCTCCCCGGTTGCCGCGTCCCGGACCACCGCGCCGAAGGAGGCGGGACCCGGGTTGCCCCGGGCCGCACCGTCCGCTTCGACGACCAGGCGCCTGCCCGAAACCTGTGCACCCGATCGCTCGTGCTCCTGCCGCGGTCCTCGATCGTCGCGTTCGCTCATAGGCCCGAATCGGAGACGCGGACCAGGATCCGACGGCACTCCTCGCAGCGCACCACGAGATCGTCGGCAGCGGCCTTCAACGCGGCCAACTCGGTGGAGGCGAGCTCCATCCGACAGCCCTCGCAGCGTCCGCGGCGCAGCGCCGCGGCGCCGATGCCCCCAATGGAGCCGCGGATCTTCTCGTACAGCGCGACGAAGTCGGCCGGCAGCCCGCCGGCCAGCATCGTGCGCTCCCCGGAGATCGTCTCGACCTCGGCGGCGATTTCGGCCAGTGCGGCGTCGCGCGCGGCGCCGATCCGTGCGGCGTCGGCGGCGATCTGGTCCCGCTCCTCGGTGAGCTCGGCCGCACGGGTCTGGGCGGACTCGCGCCGCTCCATGATCTCCAGCACCGCGTCCTCGAGGTCGCCCTGCCGCTTGGCCAGGCTGGCGATCTCGTGCTGCAGGCTCTCCAGTTCCTTGGGCGAGCCGACGGCTCCGGAGTCCAGGCGCTGCTGGTCCCGGGCGGCGCGCGTGCGCACGGCGTCGACGTCGGCCTCGGCCTTGGCCTGCTCGCGGCCGATGTCGGACTCCTCCGTCACCGCGGCGACGAGCAGGTCCGCCACGCGCGTCTGACGCTGGCTCAGCTCCGCCAGTTCGGCGATTTCGGGCAGCGTGTTGCGGCGGTGGGCCAGCCGGTCGAGGCGGGCGTCGAGTTCGGCCAGGTCCAACAGCCGCCACTGGTCGGCGAGAGCGACGTTCAGGATTCCTCCTCGATACCACCCGTGTGGAACGTCCACGGGTCGGTGACCAGCGTGGACACCCGAGTCTCCACCGTATCCGCGCGCAGGCCGGCCCGCAGCGCCGCCGCCGCCCGGTCGAGCCACGGCCACTCGCTGGCCCAGTGCGCGACGTCGACGAGCGCCGGTCCGGCGCCCTCGACGTGCTCGGAGGCCGGATGGTGGCGCAGGTCCGCGGTGAGGTAGACGTCGGCGCCCGCGGCGCCCGCCGCCTTGAGCAGCGAGTCCCCCGCGCCGCCGCACACCGCGACCCGGCGCACCTGCCGCTCGAGGTCCCCGGCGACCCGGATGCCGCCCGCGGTGGCGGGCAGGCCGCGGCGCACGCGCTCGAGGAACGCCCGAAGCGTCTCGGGTTCGGGCAGCTCGCAGACCTTGCCGATGCCGACCTCGCCGGGCGGCGACACCGTTTCGACGACGTCGAAGGCCGGCTGCTCGTACGGGTGCGCGGCCCGCAGCGCGGCCACCACGGCGGCGCGGCGGTGGCGCGGAAGCACCATCTCCAGCCGCGTCTCCGCGACGGTCTCCACGGCGCCGATCGACCCAATCCTCGGCTGGGCGCCCTCCAGCGGACGGAACGTGCCGGTACCGGCGGCCGCGAACGCGCAGCGGTCGTAGGCGCCGATCGCCCCCGCGCCGGCCGCCGCTAGGGCGTCGAGCAGGGCGTCGGCGTCCGCGTGGGGGACGTAGGTCGTCAACTTGTCGAGGTGCTCGACGGTCTCCACCGCGAGCGGACGCCCCGGCGGCAGGCCCAACGCCGTGCGCAGCGCGTCGGACACCCCGTCGGCGGCGGCGTCGGCGTTGGTGTGCGCGACCAGCAGGGCGCAGCCGTGGGTCAGCAACCGGTGCACCACCCGGCCCTTGGGCGTCGTGGCGGCCACACCGTGCACTCCGCGCAGGAACAGCGGGTGGTGGGTGACCAGCAGGTCCGCGCCCCACTCGCAGGCCTCGGCCACCACCGCGGCGACCGGGTCGACGGCGAAGAGCACCTTGCGGATCGAAGCGGCCGGATCGCCGCAGACGAGCCCTACGGCGTCCCAGGACGCGGCCCAGCGCGGGTCGTAGCGACGATCGAGAACCGCAACGGCCTCGGCGAGGGACGGCGTGGAGTCGGGCACGCCGGCGAGCCTAGAGCGTGGCTACTTCTTCGTCTGCTTCGTCTGCTGCATCTCGGTCTGGCAGGTCGCGGTCGTGCAGTCCTCGGCGGAGAACCCGCTGGTGAGCGCGGTGTTCGACGGGAGGGTCTTGGCGAGCAGCAGAGCGCACATCAGCAGGAGCAGGAAGCACCAGTTGACCAGCGCCAACCCGACGTTGATCCGATCGACCTCGATCGCGGACACGCGCTCGGCCGGTTCGGCGGTCAACCCCAGGAAGGACATCCGACCCCTCCACCCTTCGTCCTGTGCGCGCTGTGCCGGTCGGCGGAGTGCATACCGGTCATCGCGCTCGAAATCGTCCCCAGTGGGACGCAGCGACCGGGTCGTTCGGTTCCAGGGGTACGGCAACCGATCGTGCGACGTGCGGCAAATGCCCGTCCCGTCACCCGCTCGGCCGATGCAATCCGGTCCGAACGGGCCATGCACTCGAGCCGAAGGTGCCAGTCGCAGAAGCCGGATTCCTCGTCCAAGGGACATGAACCGCTTCCTCGACCCACTGGGTCTCATCGACGGCACCTGGGACTGGACCTCCGACCACGGAGGTGCCGGAATCGCCGCCTTCTTCGCCGCCGGCCTCGTCGCGCTGGTGCACCTGGCCGTCCTCGCCACGCTCGTTGCGCTCCTGGTGAACGCGCGCGGCGTTGCCGAGGCCGCGCGCGGATTCGCCCAGGGCGTCAACGAACCGGCCCCGGCCGAGCGTCGCTGACCCCGGACAGCCTCGCCTAACGAATCGCCTCCGCCCGGACGGGTAGACCGCGCGCAGATCGGACCGAGGAGTCATCGACGATGCGCAGGCGATCGGGCGAAGCTGCAGGCGAGTGGATCGACGTCGAACTTTCCGACGGTTCGATGCGGCGCGACTGGATTCCGGTCGACCAGCCCCCACCGCCGGGTGGGTATCCCGGGCTCTGGCACGTCGTGGCCGAACCGGACGGGAGCACTCGGTGGGAGTGGCACCTGCTGCGAGCGGCCCTGCCCGGCCCCAGCGGCCCGGATCTGGTCGGGGCCGAACCGATGCCCACCCGCAGGTCGGTGCCCCTCGGCATGGCGCTGCTGGCCCTGCCGGGCGCCGTCGCCGTGGTGAGCGGCGCGATGCTGGTGAACGAGCTGTTCGCCCGGTAGCTACGTTGGCCCGGTGACCGACGACCGACACGCCTGGACCCAGCCCGGCGCGTACGAGGTGGCCCCCGGGGTCCACCGCGTGCCGCTGCCCCTGCCCAACGACGGGTTGGCGGCGGTGAACGTCTACGTGCTCGACGGCGGTCCCGACGGCGGCTGCGTGCTGATCGACTCGGGCTGGGCGCTGGACCTGGCCCGCACCGCGCTCGAGGAGGCGCTGGGCTCGCTCGGGTACGGGTTCGAGGACGTCCGACGTTTCCTGGTCACCCACGTCCACCGAGACCACTACACCCTCGGAGTCTCGCTGCGACGCACCTTCGGCACGCGCATCGGTCTCGGGGCGGGCGAAGCGCCCAACCTCGACCGCGCCCTCGGCGAAGGGCCGAGCACCGTCCTGGATCCGCTGCGCACGTGGGGCGCGCAGCATCTGGCCGAGGCGTGGGCGAAGGTCTACACCGAGGCCAACCGGGCCAAGGAGATCGAGAATTTCGAGGCGCCGGACGAATGGCTCCACGACGGCCAACGGTTCGAGGCGGGCACTCGGACGCTCACCGCGATCGCCACCCCCGGGCACACCCAGGGCCATCTGGTCTACCTGGACACCGAGGCGAACGTGATGTTCACCGGCGACCACGTGCTGCCGCACATCACCCCGTCCATCGGTTTCGAGCCCGCGCGAACGGCCGATCCGCTCGGCGCCTACCTGAACTCGCTGCACCTGATGCTGCGTCACGCAGACGCGCTCATGCTGCCCGCCCACGGCGCCGCCGGCGGCGGCGTCCACGACCGCGTCCGAGCCCTGATCGCCCATCACGATCGCCGACTGGCCGAGACCGAGGACGCCGTCCGTGCCGGCGCCGGCACGGCGTTCGAAGCAGCGCGTCGCCTGGGCTGGACGAGCCGCAACCGCGCATTCGACACCTTCGACCTGTTCAACCAGATCCTCGCCGTCGGGGAGACCTACGCCCACCTGCGCGTGCTCGCCGATCGCGGTCGGGTCGTCGGCGGCCGGGACGCGGCCGGGGTCTACGCCTACGAACCGCCGCCCGCCACGTGAGAGCGTTCTGCTCCAGTCCTCGTCGCATTCCGGGCCGACGCGGGTAGAGCCCCGTCGTGAGCGTGGGATTTCCGGTGGTGGCGGCGGCGACGGGCCTCGCCGCGGTGTTCGTGCTCGCTCAGGCCGTGCAGGGCCTCGACGGACCCGAGAACCCCGACGTCGGTCCAACCGTGGTACTCCCGGCGGCCGCGCCGGACGAACCGGGGGCGGAGGAACCGGCGGCCACTACCCCGGCGGATCCCGTCGCGCCGAGGGTGCGCGCGGTGCCGAAGCGGGACCGCACCACCGAGGTCCTACCGAGCCCGACGGGCGAGCCCAGGGTGGCCGCCGACGACCCGGCCGGGCCCCGACCCACGACCCCGCGGCCCCGGCGGAGCGTCCCGAGCCTGTCCGCGGCCCCCACTCCCAGGTTCGTCCCCGATCCGGCCGAGCAGGAGCCGACCCAGATCCCGGTGCCGGTGTGCCCGGCCGAGGACGGCGACAACTCGCGCGAGGACCTGGACCGCGAGGACCCCGATGGCGACGGCCCCCGGGACTGGCGCCGGGATCGGCGGTGGGACCGGTCCTGGGATCGCGAGAACCGTCGAGACCGCGAGCGGCCGGACTCCCTCGATCGGCGAGATCGCGGCTGTCGGGATTGAAGACCGGGCTGAGCGGGAAGACCCGCGGAGCCGATGCCGAGTCCACGCCGGATGCGCTCCGCGCTGCGCACAGTGAGTCCACGCTCGGTCCGGGTGCGGATCCTGATGTGGGTCGTTTCGCTGTGCGCTCTCGCCCTGCTGTTGGCGGGGGCCGCGTTCTACCTCGTGCAACGCGAACTGATCGACCGTCGCATCACGGCCTCGCTGAGTCAGGAGATCTCCGAGTTCGACAGCTTCGGCCGCAACAACGTCGATCCCTCGACCGGCGCAGAGTTCGCCTCGCCCGCCCGGTTGATCCAGGCCGCGCTCGGCCGCAACGTCCCCGGCGAGCACCAGGCGCTGCTCGGGTTCGTGGGCGGCAGACCGCGGTACGTACAGGGCTCCGGCGTGCGGGCGCTCGAACGATCCGCCGATTTCCGACGCGCCGTCAACGCACTGCCACGGGGCGGTTCGGGGACCGTAGGGGTGGGCCCGAACACGGTGCGCTTCGCCTCGAAGACGGTCCGGGCCTCCGGCGAGCCCGCCTCGCGCACGCCGACCGCGTTCGTGGTCGCCTCCTTCGTCGACGACGAGCGCCGGGAGGTGGCCGAGGCGGTTCGCAGCTACCTGCTCGTGGCACTGGTCGCTGATGGCCGTCGGGCTCGGCGCCTGGTCGGTCTCCGGACGGCTGCTGCGTCCGCTGCGAGACCTGCGGGTGACGGCCGATCAGATCGGCCACAGCGACCTGACCCGCCGGATCGAGGCGGACGGGCACGACGACATCTCCGACCTGGCCAGGACCTTCAACGCGATGCTCGACCGGCTCGAGGGCGCCTTCGCCGGCCAGCGCTGCTTCCTCGACGACGCAGGCCACGAACTGCGCACCCCGCTCACGATCGTGCGCGGGCACCTGGAACTCATGGTCCCCGGCGATCTCGAGGACGTCTCCGCCACCCGGGACCTCGTCCTCGACGAACTGGACCGCATGGGACGGCTCGTCGACGACCTGGTCGTCCTGGCCCGCGCCGGGCGTCCCGACTTCCTGCGCCCGCAGCCCGTCGACCTGTCCGTCCTCGTCGAGGAGGTCCTGCACAAGGCCCGCGGGCTCGCGGATCGGAACTGGGTGTGCGACGGCCGCGCCGACGCCGAGGTCCCCGCCGACCCGCAGCGCCTCACCCAGGCGCTGCTGCAGCTGGCCTCGAACGCCGTGGCGCACACCGAGCCCGGGACGACGATCGCGATCGGCTCGTCGGCGTCCGCGGGCCGGGCGAGCCTGTGGGTGCGCGACGAGGGCACCGGCGTGGCACCCGCCGACTCCGAGCGCATCTTCGACCGTTTCGAACGCGGCGAGCGGGCCGGCCCGCACGGCGCCGGCCTCGGGCTGTCGATCGTCCGCGCGATCGCCGCAGCGCACGGGGGCGTCGTCGGACTGATTCCCCGGCCGGGACCGGGCGCGACCTTCCGCATCGACCTGCCGGCGGGCACCACGCGCGCCGAGCCCGCAACCCTGGTGGAGGCCTGAGGTGAACGAGCTCGCGAGCCAACCGACGGCGGACACGCCTGGACTCGCCCTACGGAAGAAGGACGCCTGACATGCATCGCATCCTGGTGGCCGAGGACGAGGAGCGCATCGCGTCGTTCGTGGCGAAGGGCCTGCGGTCCAACGGCCTGACGGTAACGGTCGTCGGCGACGGACCGGACGCGTATGCACACGCCCTCACCGGCGAGTTCGACCTTCTGGTCCTCGACGTGGGGCTGCCCGAACTCGACGGCTTCTCGGTGCTGCGCCGGCTGCGGGAGAAACGCTGCCCGATCCCCGTCGTCATGCTCACGGCGCGCAGCTCGATCGACGACACCGTCGCCGGCCTCGAGGGCGGGGCCGACGACTACATGGCCAAGCCGTTTCGATTCGAGGAACTCCTCGCCCGCGTACGTCTGCGGCTTCGCGAGGACCGCGCGCCGGAGATCACCGTGCTGCGCCTCGGGGACCTGACACTCGACCTGCGCGCCCGCCGCGCATCGGTCGGCGGGCGCGCAGTGGATCTGACTGCCCGTGAGTTCCTCGTCGCCGAGGTCCTGCTGCGCAATCCCGAGCAGGTGCTCTCCCGGGAGCAACTGCTGTCCCGGGTGTGGGGCTACGACTTCGACGGCCAGTCCAACGTCGTCGACGTCTACGTCCGCTACCTGCGCCGCAAGCTCGGCGCCGAACGCATCGAGACCGTCCGCGGCATGGGCTACCGCATGGTCGACCCGGTCGCCTCGCCCACGCGGCAGGGCGCCCCCGAGCGGGCCGGGGACGCCGTGCGCTGACGTGCGAGCCGTTTGCGCGTGCTGCGGGAGCGTGTGCTCCCGGGGAGGGTGCGACTCCCGGCTTCGGCAGGGTTTCGCGACCTTCGAGTGCCGTCGTAGGCCGCGAACCCGTCCGAAGGGTGCGTTTCTAGCGGTCGCCGCGACCCCACCCGCGACCGTCGTGACGCCAGCCGTCGCGGCCGCGGTCGGTGCTGCGGTCCCGGAGGTCGTCGCGGTCGAACCCGGCGTTGCGGACCTCGCGACGCTCGTCCTTGGCCTGCTCGCGCGCGGCCTTCGCCTGCGCCTTGGCCTGCTCGCGCGCCACCTTGGCCCGTTCCCGAGCGGCCTCGGCCTCGGCCCGGGCCTGCGCGAACTCGGCACGGGCGTCCTCGCGGGCGTCGCCCGCCTGCTCCCGCGCCGCGGCCCGCGCCGCAAGGAACTCGGCGACCTGCTCGCGGAAGGCCGCAATGGCCTCCCGACGGGCCTTCGCCCACTCGGCGCGGGCGGCGGCCCGCTGCTCCGCGAGGCCGTCGGCGGTGTCGTCGACGACGTCCGCCGGCAGGCTCGCCTTGACCTCGGCCAGCTCGGTGCGGATCTCGGCGATCTCGGAGCGGACCTGCTCCCGGATCTTGGCGACCTCGGCGGCCGCGATCTTCTGCGCCTCGGCGCGGGCGGTCTCCCGGGCCTCGGTGCGGGCCTCGGTCAGCACCTGCTCCCGGATCTGGGCGATGGCGGCGGTGGCCTCCTCGAGCAGTTGGCGGACCGCGGCGAGTTCGGTGTCGCGGTCCTCGGTCAGGTCGTCGAGGTTCGCGAGGTCGTTGAGGTCCCCCGTCTCGTCGTCGACCTGGGCGATCTGCCCCGACAGCGAGCCGCCGGAAATCGGATTGTCGTCGTCCGCGGATGCCTGGGACAGGCCGAATCCGCCGATCGCGAGGGCGCCGACGGCGGCGACGGTGGCGATGCGGATGGTCGGCTTGCGCATGTGTGCCTCCTGGATGTCTGGCCGCCCGTGGGGCGGCCGGCGGAACCCCCCAGGTTCCGCCGCTGATCCCGAAATGCCCGCCGTGCGTGAGCCCTCCGTGAGGGCTCCATGAGCGTTTTCTCATGATCGATCGGCCGGTTCCGCTCTCGGACGACGTCCCGAAGCCGCCGCCGTCGTAGGCCCGACGGTGCGACGGGCGCGACTGCGGGCCGACAAGCGCGCAGCGCGCACCTCGCGCGAGCATCTAGGCTGTCTGCGCTCCAGGCTGGCGTAGCTCAATGGGAGAGCATCGCCCTTACAAGGCGAGGGTTGGGGGTTCGAGCCCCTCCGCCAGCACCGAATAACCGCAGGTCAGCGGCCTATTTCACGGACCGTAGCTGGCGGTTCCATGGTCGGAGTCCGCAAACAGTCCGCAAGAATTCGAGCGCGGGAGTCCGCGAGACGCTCCGCGAGCGCGTCGAGGTCCTCGTCGAAGAGGTCCGAGTACACGTCGAGGGTCATGCTCGGCTTGGCGTGGCCGAGCATCCGCTGCAGCGCGAGCACCGACGCGCCGGCGGACACCGCGAGGCTCGCCGCGGTGTGCCGCAGCTCGTGCGGGGTGAGCCCCTCGAGGCCGGCCGCGGTCGCCGCCGCGTCGAACCACGCCGAGCGCATGTTCCCGGTGCGCAGGACGGCGCCGCGCGCTGTGGCGAACACCAGCGCGTCGGGATCGCCCGGAGAGAGGCGCCGGCTCAACGGCTCGGCCAGGAACGGCGGGAATGGCACGCTGCGCCGCTGGTGGTCCTTCGGCGAGGACCACACCAGCGACCCGTTCACGTCCGTCACGGACTCCTCGATGCGCAGCCGGCGGCGGAGCATGTCGACGTGCCGCCCGCGCAGCGCGGCCATCTCCCCGAACCGCAGCCCGGTGTACGCGAGCACGAGCACCAGGTCGCGGTGCTCGCCCGCCGCGTCCGCGAACGACTCGACTTGGGCGCCCGTCAGGTACCTGCGCCGGGTGAGCGCGGCCTTGGGCAAGTCGACGGCGCGCACCGGGTTCGACGCGAGCCGCTTCGACTTGACCGCAACGTCGAGGATCGACGCGAACACGCCCACGATCTTCCGCACGCTCGCACCGGACAGCGCGCCGCCAGCGCGGCCTAGGCCGGGAGCCGACAGCGTGCCGACCCACGCCTGCACGGCCTCGTAGGTCACCGCGGACACCGGTACCGACCCCCAGCGCGGAACCACGTACCTGCTCACAACGACCGTGTTTCGCAGCCTCGTCGAGGCGCTCCAGCTCGGCTTGCCGTCGAGGTACGCCTGCGCGACCTCGCCCACGGTCGTGCGCCCAGCCCGAGGGTCGACGTATTGGCCCGTGAGCTTCGAGGTCGTGACCTCGTCGAGCCAGCGCTGCGCGTCAAGCTTCCGGTCGAAGTGCCTCACATGCTCTCTGCCGGCCTCGTCGCGGTACCGAGCCCGCCATTTGCCGCTAGGTCGCTTAGCAATGCTCGCCATCAGGACTCCTGCTTGCGTATCGGCCGTCGACCACGCACAGCGGGCGGGAGGTGCCCGGCCTTCCGCGCCGCGGCTACCCAGCGCTGCGCCGTCGTGTAGTGCCCCCGATGTCTCGTCGCCACCGCGTCGATGACCGAGGGCGCTCCGTCGGCCTCCGCCTGGAGGTAGGTCTCCGCGACCCTTCGCAGGAACTCGTCCGGCAGCCGGCCGCGTTGGCGACCGCGGAAGTCATCCTGCCGCGCGCCGAACTCGTCTCCCTTGGCGTGCGATCCGAACATCGCCCAGACCCCCGAGAGCACCTGCTCGGCGGCCTCTTTGACCGGCAGGCCGAGGTCCGCGCTGGTGAGTTCCTTATCCCGGTCCGGGGTGACGACGAGTTCGACGACGCGGTAGGCCTGCCGGCGGTATTCGACGGTGAACGCGACGTGGTGCCCGCTGGGACGCAGCCTGCCCACGATCGGGCCTACACGATCGCCTGCATTCGGCTGGCGGGCCATCAGGCGCAGCAGCGCGTCCGGATCGACCGGATCCGGGGCGGGTCCGCTTCCGGAGCCGAAGGTGCCACCGAGCACCGACAGCCTGCATTCCGCAATCTGCTGCCTGCCCATTGCCTCACCCCGTCGGATTGAAGTCGCTGTATTGACCGCTGTTCTGTTGTACAGCAGATGCTGCACAGTTTCAACGCATACCGGCGCAACCGTCGCCGGGGCCGATGGAGGGAAGACGAGATGAATCCCGAGCTGTACCTCACGACCCGCGAGGTCGCCGAACGCTTCCGGACCGCCGAAAGCACCGTCCGCTACTGGAGATCCATCGACTACGGACCCGCTGGGGTGCGCGTGGGCCGGCGGGTGCTGTATCGGGCCAGCGACGTCGAGGCTTGGGAGCGCGAGCACCTGGGCGGTGTCGCGTGACAGCCCGTCACACGGAACGGGGCCCGAGCGCCACGCTCGAGCCCCGCCAAGAATCGACCGCCACCAAGCAGGACGACGAGCGCAGGATAACCCTCGCCCACGACAGAAGGCGGATCCTCGCCTCCGCCCTGCGACCCTGGCCCCGGTTCGGCGCCCCCGAGTGGCTCGCCCTGCCGACCGCCGCGAGCGTCCTCGGCTGATGGGTTACCGAGCGGTCGCAGCGGCCCTCGACGTCGTCAACGCCAGAGACCTGACCTTCCGCCAGGCGAAGCTGCTGATCCACATGGCGAACCAGTGCCGCGACGACGATCGTCCGCGGCGCTACTTCGGCGGCCACGAGGGCCTTGCGTGGGCTCTCGGATACCGCGACGTGCCGACCGTCGAAGAGGCCCGGAAGGCCGAGGAGGCGGGCGACGACGGGCCTTCGCTGCGGCGCCGGAACAGACTCCGCACCGCGCGGAAGGTGCTCGCAGATCTTCGGACCCTCGACCTGGTCGTGCTGGACCCGTCCAAACCGCATGCGCCCGGCAAATCGGCCGAGTACTTCCTCCTCCTCGATGACCCGACAGAGGCCCCCCGGGAGGGCCTCTGTCACACGCAGGACGTAGGCCCTCCTAGAGGGGCCTACGTCGAAGGTGGAACAGAGGCCCTTTTCGACCCGAACATAGGCCCTTTTCGGCCTCGAACAGAGGCCCTCCCAGAGGGGCCTCCTCAAAAAAGAACTCAAGAAATACACACCAAACGCGCGGGCCCGCGTCAGTGCCGCGAGTGCAGGCGGCCGTTCGCCGCCGCTGCCACCCCCGATGACTTGATTTGCCGAGACTGCCGAAAGGACCAACCCGCATGAGCCCCGCCGTCCGCCAGCGACGCGTCGTAGCGCCGCCACCGGACCCGACCCTCGACCAGGTCCACACCCTCGCCGCCGCGGTCGCTGTCGTCGACGAGCTCGACGCGATCACCCTGCTCGCCGCCGTTCCCCACGGCGACTGGGCAGTGCCGCTACATCTCGACCGGCCCGGGCATCCGATCGTCGGGTGGCGGATCTGGCGCCGCGACGACGAGGGCCTACGCCCGCACCAGCTGCTCGCCGCCGACGGCTTCGACCCCGCGACGCTTCTCGCCGCCGTCGCGCACCAGGCCCGACGACTCCGCCACCGACACGGCGAGCACGCACCGTCCGCCGTCGCCGCCGGGACGATCCTGCTCGCGCTGCGCGATGGCAAGGCCTAGGCGACCGTGATCCTCGTCCTCGACGGGCAGATCGCCGAGCATCTCGTCGCCGCGATCGTCGATCACGACCGGCTAGAACGCCGCCGCGGCCGCCGTCTGCCGCGCGAACTCGTCGAGCTGCACCGAGCCCTCACTGCGGGCCCTCGCGTGTCCGCTGTGTCCGGACAGGACTTGCCGACGGAAACACCAGCCCGTGACGATGAACCGCTCACGGCGAGCCAAGCGGCCCAGCGCCTCGGAGTGGCAGAACGCACTCTGCGGCGCTGGGCCGTGGCCCGCAAGATCACGCCAATCCGGAACGGACGCGTCGTCAGATACAGACTCGCGGACGTCGAAGCCCTCTCCGAACGGAGGAACTGAGTGCCCATCACCAACGCGAAAGCGGTCGAGATCGCGAAGAAATACCGGCTGACCATCACCGACGCCGAAAGCCTCGCCAGGATGGCCGAGGACGACGCCGACGCCGAACGCATCGCCGCCGCCCTGTCCGACGACCTCGAGGACTACGGCGCCATCGCCGACCAGGCCATGAGCAACCCCGCCGGCGGCCGCATCCGATGAACACCCTCAGCCGCCGCAACCCGCTCGAGGCCATCGCCGCGGCACGCGAACTCCTCGACCTTCCCGCCGCGATCGTCGAGACCGTCGACAACATCGCGGCGCTCAACGCCGCCGCCGCGGCCGTGACCTACCCCGCCGCGCCCGCGAACCCGACGCCCGCGGAACTCGCGGCGGACCCTCTGGCCTGCGCCGCCGCCGCCATCGCCCACGAGCACGCGATCGACCACGCCAAGCGAGCCGCCAAGATGTGCGGCGAACGCTCGACCAGCCTGCGCAGCCTCGGCCTCGACCGCGAACTCGAACGCCACGGCCAGGCCCTGATCCTCGGCCCGATCCGCGCCAAGGTCGCCGAACTCCTCGACGACGCCCGCCAGCTGGTGCCCGTCCTTGACGAGTACGACCGCGACCCCGCCCACGTCGCGAGTCACGGCACCCCCGACGCCCTCGAGGCGTGGCAGGACTACCAGCGGCTGCAGCACGACTTCGACGTCGTCGTCGCGATGTGGGGCGTGCTGATGCCGCCCCGCCTTACCCGCAGCGGCGGGCCCGGCCCGTTCGGTGGACCCGCCGCGTGGGCGCGTCCCGAACTGGTAGCACCCGAGCATCGAGGGACCTATCCGCCTGGCGACGGTGCCGACAAGTGGGTGCCCGTGACCACCGATCTCCTCAACCTCGCCGACCAGCCGCGCGCTACCGGCTTCCGCCTCTACACCCTGGCCGAGCTCGAAGCCATCGACCTCGAAGCCGAGCGAGCACGCGCCACCGGCCGCAAGCCCGGGCAGCACACGCACCGCGCCGTCGTCCTCCGCTGAGCGCGGCGCCGCGCACCCGCACCCGCACCACGGTAGGACCGGCGCGGCGCCACGCGGGGTGGGGGGGTGCCCCCGCCGCCAAGGGAGTCAGAACGGATGGGTTAGCCGCCGCCGTTGTGTATGAATCGCGGAGCATCCAGGGTTTGCGTCGTTTCGCAACGCGCTGGCAGCTTCAGCGCAACGGCTTGCCCGTGTTGTACCGAAGCGCCCACAGCTTGGCGCGGGCCTGCTGCTCGGACTTGCCCATGGACATGTACGCCTCAACGACCTCGTCGTCGGTCATGTCCTTGCGGTAGCCGCGCGGGAGGATCACGGTTGCGCCCCTTTCGCCGGGACCGCGCCGAAGTTGCCGCCTCGGTTCGGGTTCGCGAGTCCCGACGCCCAGTGTGCGGTGGGGCACTCGTCGACGTCGACCAGATTGCGCGCACAGGGCGCCCTCATGCGGCTCGCCGTTCGTCGAGACGCTTTCTGACCGCGGCGTCGATCTCCTCGCGAGCCAGCAGCAGACCCGCTCCGCGCTTGCTGTCGAGCGCGGCCTCTCGCCGTTTGAACTCGGCCTGAGCCGGATGGTCGCTCGCCACCAGCCGGTACCGCACGTGGCACATCGGGAACTCGTCGACCGGCAGCAGCAACAGGAGGCCCCGCGCGACGTGCTTGGCCGTCTCGTCCGCGTTGAACGGGGTTTCGAGAGCGGTGCTGAGGTCCTTCAGGACGCCGAGCTCGAAGTCGATCCGACGCTCCCGTGCGATCAGCTCGGCGTTGTCCCGGGCTGAGGCCCGCGACTGCTGGATCGCCCAGACGGCGAACACCGCGGCTCCGACCGTGCCGAGGCCGGTCGCCCACTCCCACCATGCTGGTGGCGTCTCGCTGACCCAGTCCAGCCAGCTCGGCGCGTTCGCCACCTCAGCTCGCCTCGGCGGCGTCCGCCGCGTCCGCCGCGTCCGCGGCGTTGAGCAGCCCTGCAGCCAGGCGCCGCGCGTCTGCGGGTGTCATCAGCTCGTGATCGCTACCGGCGGCCGCGGCGAAGTACACCCGCACGGCTCCTAGGGAGGCGCTGTCGTCGCGGCTGAGGATCCCTATCCCGGGCTCGACGGCACGGCTGTGCCGGTCGCCGTCGAATGAGCCGTCGCTGTACCAACCGTGCAGCGTCTGGTCGCACCAGGACGGACAGGCGAACGTCGAAAGTGCGTCGACGGTTACCGGCTGCGGGGCCCATCTCGGACAGATCGGGGCTCGGCCGCCACGGACCAACGGCATCCACACGACTTCGTCTTCGTCGAGAGGACCGCACTCGCTGCAGTAGACGTACCCCCCGGCGAGGCCGGCGGCGTGCTCACCGGGCCACGTTGGCGTAACGACGGAGCTGGTCGATTCTGCACAGTCGTTGACGGCCGGCGGGGGCCCGTCCTCGCGGTTGGCGCGGTGATCGGACGACGACTCGGCAACTGGCGTGCCCGCCGCCGGAGCGACGACTGGACAATCGTCCGCCGGCACGCCGGCCGATTGCGGCCCGACCATCGGCAGACGCCGAATTCCAGTGTGGCGCGTGCTGTCCGCGACCTGCGTGTACGTCTGCGTGGTCGCGACGGACGCGTGCCGCAGCGTCGTCTGCACCGTGCGCAGGTCCGCGCCCTCGCGAAGCATCGTCGTGGCGCACCAGTGCCGCAGCTGGTGCAGCGTGGCGTTCACCCCGGCGGCCTCCGCGCAGTCCGCGAACCGATTCATCACCCAATGCCGAGACACCGGGCGCCCGGCGTTCACCTTCGACGGAAACCAGTACCCGTTGTGCGGCATCGAGGCGGCCAGGTCGCGGACCATCGGGTGCAGCGCGACCTGCGCGGACACTCCGCCTTTCCCGACCACGGTGAGGTCCTCGACGTCGAAGTCCTCGCCTCGGATCTTCGCGATCTCGTGCACGCGCAACCCCGCGTACGCCGCCAGCACGACGATCGCGCGCACTAAGCCGTCCGCCTGCCCGAGCAGCGCCTCGAGGTCGCGGGTCGAGATCGGCCTCGGCTCGTGCCGCGGCTTCTTGGGCACCCGCAGCAGCATCGTCGGATCGTCGATCCGGTGACCCTGCAGCACCAGCCACCGGTGCCACGCCTTCACGACGCCGTACATCGTGCGCTTGCTGTTCGGCCCGTACCGAGCAAGCCACGTCGCCAGATCGTCGGCGCTGAACGCGACCGGATCCACTCCGACGGTCCGCTCGACGAGCCGGATCGTCGACACCCGCTCGACGATCGTCCGGTCGGCCATGCCGCCGGCGCGCATGTACGTCGACCAGGTCGCCAGCAGCGGGTGCTCTGGACGCGTCATGCTGCACTCACGATCTCCGGCGTTGACGCGCCGGCGGTCGAGGGCCTCGGCGACGTTGACGCGTCGTCGAGGCCCGCTTGGTTGTGTGGACAGGATCGGTCACGCTGCGTGGTTGCGTCCAGGGTTCGCGGAGCGGTCCGCAAACAGTCCGCAAGAAGTCCATAGGCACCCGTCGCGAATCAACGTCACCCAACGAAATCACCGCAGGTCATTCGTCGTTTTCGAGGATGTTCAACGACAACCGTCCACGCTTGAGGTGCACTTACAAGGCGAGGGTTGGGGGTTCGAGCCCCTCCGCCAGCACTGTGTCATTGCGCGCTCCGCGCGCGGAAGCTCGCGCGTGCGGCCGCTCTGCTGCGGGCGGCCTCTCCTTCGGTCGCGGGGCTCGTTCCTCGCCCGGCTCCCTACGTCGGTCCGCCCCTCCGCTCCGCGGCTGCGCCCGCGCTCGCCGCCTCAGCCCGAACTCCAGCACGCGCTCCGCGCGCGAACGCTCGCGCGTGCGGCCGCTCTGCTGCGGGCGGCCCCACGCCCACACCGGTGGGCGTCCCGGGCGGCCCCGGGGGCGGTGGCAGCGGCTACGCCGACTCGGCCTGGTGCTCGGACGTGCACAGCGAAGCCGGCGCCCGCCACGGCGACGGGCTCGTCGTCCTCACGCCGCTCTGACGATCAGAGCGCGGCGATCGCCTCGTGGTAGGCGGCCTGGTCGCGCGGGTGGGACAGGTCGTTGACGACCTTCCACCGGATCACGCCCTCGGCGTCGATCAGGAAGCTGGCCCGGTAGGCCACGCCCTGGTCGTCGTTGAAGACGCCGTAGGCGCGCGCGACGCCGCCGTGCGGCCAGAAGTCCGAGAGCAGCGGGAACTCGATGTGGTTCTGGTCGGCGAAGACGCGTTGGGTGAACTTGGAGTCGACCGAGATCCCGAGCACCTGGACGTCGTCGTTCTGGAACGCCTCGAGCTCGGTCTGGATCAGGTTGAGCTCACCCGCGCAGATGCCGGTAAAGGCCAATGGGTAGAAGACGAGAAGAACCGCCTTGCCGCGCAACTCGGCCAGCGAAATCTCCGGGCCGTGCTGTTCGGCAAGCGAGAAGTCCGGAGCCTTCGCTCCGATTGCGATGGAATCCGCCCCGACGTCCATGCGCAGACAGTACCGGCGAGTGAGGCGAGCGAAGAGAGAGCCCGCGAGGAACGAGTGGGTTCTCTCTTCCGAGCCGAACGACGCCGGTTGAGCGCAGCGAACACGACAGCGTTTCCCGACCACATCAGTTGGGATTACCGCTTGCTGCGTGCCGCCTTCGGCGCGACCAGACGCGTGCCCGACCAGTCCCGGGCCGCGCTGATGCTGCTGGTCTGGGACAGCCCCGCCGTCGGGGCGGCCTCGCCGATGTCGCTCGGCTCGACGTGCCCTTCGCGACCGGCCTTCGGCGTGAGGACCCAGATGACGCCGCCGTCGGCGAGCGTGGTGAGGGCGTCGACCAGGGCGTCGACGAGGTCGCCGTCCCCGTCTCGCCACCACAGCAGGACGACGTCCGCGACGTCGTCGTGGTCTTCGTCGACGAGTTCCCCGCCGATGGTGTCCTCGATCGCGGCCCGAAGATCGTCGTCGACGTCGTCGTCGTAGCCGAGCTCCTGCACCACCTGCCCGGCACCAAGCCCGAGTTTCCCCCCGGCCTGTCCGCCCGCGCCTTCGGCGCTCGCGCTCACGACTCCTCCTAGCTGACGGCCCCCATGTGATCCAGGGAACTCGTGGGTAGTCCACAACGCCGGGCCGCCAGACGCAAGTACCTCGGCCCGTTGGGCATTCGCGCCGCGCGTGTGCGCCCGCCCACCTGGGCTGATGACAGATCACACACCCGCGTACCCGACAGTAGGGATGCGCCTGCCGGCGCGGGCGTAGACGATTGGCCCAACCCCGGTAGTTCCCGGACCGCTCGACCAGTGGTCCCCGATCAGACAGGACAGCGGTCAGTGGCTGCAGGACGCGAAAAGTTCTCCGTAATCAGTGGCGGGCTCCCCACCCAACTGCCCGACATCAACCCGGACGAGACCAAGGAGTGGCTCGAGTCCCTCGACGCGGTCGTCGACACCGCGGGCCGGACCCGAGCGCGCTACCTGATGCTGCGCCTGCTCGCCCGGGCCCGCGAGAAGCAGGTCGGCGTCTCCAGCCTCCGCAGCACCGACTACATCAACACGATCGGCACCGAGAACGAGCCGTGGTTCCCCGGCAACGAGGACGTCGAGCGCCGCATCCGCGCGATCGTCCGCTGGAACGCCGCCGTCATGGTCTCCCGCGCCAACCGCCCGGGCATCGGCGTGGGCGGGCACATCGCCACCTACGCCTCCTCCGCGAGCCTCTACGAGGTCGGCTTCAACCACTTCTTCCGCGGCAAGAACGGCGGGGAGTCCGGCGACCAGGTCTTCATCCAGGGCCACGCCTCCCCCGGCATCTACTCCCGCGCGTTCCTCGAGGGCCGCCTGTCCGAACACCAGCTCGACGGCTTCCGCCAGGAGCTGACCCACGCCGGCGGGGGCCTGCCCTCCTACCCGCACCCGCGCCTGATGCCGGACTTCTGGGAGTTCCCGACCGTCTCGATGGGCCTCGGCCCGCTGCACGCGATCTACCAGGCCCGCTTCAACCGCTACCTGTTGAACCGTCAGATCAAGGACACCTCGCGCTCGAACGTGTGGGCCTTCCTCGGCGACGGCGAGATGGACGAGCCCGAGTCCCTCGGCGCGATCGGCCTCGCGGCCCGCGAAGAGCTGGACAACCTGACCTTCGTCATCAACTGCAACCTGCAGCGCCTCGACGGCCCGGTGCGCGGTAACGGCAAGATCATGCAGGAGCTCGAGAGCTTCTTCCGCGGCGCCGGCTGGAACGTCATCAAGGTCGTCTGGGGTCGGGACTGGGACCCGCTGCTCGCGGCCGACGTGGACGGCGTGCTCGTCAACGCCATGAACACCACCCCGGACGGTCAGTTCCAGACCTTCATCACCGAGGACGGCGGCTACATCCGCGACCAGTTCTTCGGCACCGACCAGCGCCTGCGCAAGATGGTTCAGCACCTCTCGGACGAGGACCTGACCAAGCTCTCCCGCGGCGGGCACGACTACCGCAAGGTGTACGCGGCGTTCAAGGCGGCCAGCGAGCACGTCGGTCAGCCGACGGTGATCCTGGCCCACACCATCAAGGGCTGGACGCTGAAGAGCTTCGAGGCGCGCAACGCCACGCACCAGATGAAGAAGCTCACCAAGGCCGACCTCAAGGAGTTCCGCGACCGGCTGCACCTGAAGATCTCGGACTCCGCCCTCGAAGAGCCGCTGCCGCCGTACTTCCATCCCGGCGCAGACTCCGAAGAGGTGCAGTACCTGCAGGAGCGCCGCACCGCGCTCGGCGGGTACCTGCCGAGCCGCGTGACCAACCCCAAGCCGATCAAGCTGCCCGGGGACGCCGTCTACGGCGAGCTCAAGGCCGGCTCCGGCAAGCAGTCCGTCGCCACGACGATGGCCTTCGTCCGCCTGTTCAAGGACCTCATCAAGGACCCGGAGATCGGCCACCGCTTCGTGCCGATCATCCCCGACGAGGCCCGCACCTTCGGCCTGGACGCGATCTTCCCGACGGCGAAGATCTACTCCCCGCACGGCCAGAAGTACGACGCGGTGGACCGCAAGCTTCTCCTGTCCTACAAGGAGGCGACCAACGGTCAGATCCTGCACGAGGGCATCAGCGAGGCCGGCGCGATGGGTTCGCTCGTCGCCGCCGGCACGGCGTACTCCACGCACGGCGAGCACATGATCCCGGTCTACATCTTCTACTCGATGTTCGGCTTCCAGCGGACCGGCGACGCCGCGTGGGCGTTCGCCGACCAGCTCGGACGTGGGTTCATGCTCGGCGCGACGGCGGGCCGTACGACGCTGAACGGCGAGGGCCTGCAGCACGAGGACGGGCACTCGATCCTGCTCGCCTCGACCAACCCGGCGTGCATCTCCTACGACCCGGCGTTCAGCTACGAGGTCGCGCACATCGTCAAGGACGGCCTGCGGCGCATGTACGGGCACTCGGCGGAGTTCCCGCACGGCGAGGACGTCTTCTACTACATCACCGTCTACAACGAGCCGTACGTCCAGCCCGCGGAGCCCGCGAACCTGAACGTCGAGAACCTGCTGAAGGGCCTCTACCACTACGCGGCGCCGCCGCAGGTCGCGGAGGGCGCTCCGCGAGCCCAGCTGATCGCGTCGGGTCCGGCGATGCAGTGGGCACTGACCGCCCAGGCCCGCCTGGCCTCGGACTGGGGAGTCGCCGCCGACGTGTGGTCGGCGACGTCCTGGACGGAACTGCGCCGCGAGGCGCTGGACTGCGACGAGTGGAACCTGCTCAACCCCGAGGGCCCCGCGCGGGTGCCGCACGTGGCCAGGATGCTCGAGGGCGCGCCCGGGCCGGTTCTCGCGGTCAGCGACTGGATGAAGGCGGTGCCGGACCAGATCGCGCGGTGGGTGCCGGGCTTCAACAGCCTCGGGACCGACGGCTTCGGCCGTTCGGACACCCGCGCCGCCCTGCGTCGCCACTTCAAGGTCGACGCCGAGTCGATCATCGTGCAGACGCTCTCGGACCTCGCCCGCCGCGGCGAGATCAAGCCCGAGGTCGTCCGCGAGGCCCTGGACCGCTATCGCCTCGAGGACGTCAACGCCACCACGGCCGAGGAGGCCGGCGGCGAGACCTGATCCCGCGACCGCGTCGAACCGGCGTGG
>JBQTIB010000002.1:0-67867 GCA_052389435.1 Sporichthyaceae bacterium
CGACCCCGTCCGCCGGCACCATCGGCGGCCCGGTCGTGAGCCCGACACCGACCCCGCTGCCGCCACCGTCCACGAACTCCATCGGCGGCCCGCGGATGACCGAACGCGGTCTCGTGTTCGGCCCGGGCGCGACCGGGATCCCGGGCACGACCGCAGCCTCCTGGGTGGTCGCCGACGCCGACACCGGCGCGGTGCTCGCGGCCAAGAATCCGCACGGCAAGTACCGCCCGGCCAGCACCCTGAAGACCCTGCTCGCCCTGACCATGGCCCCGCGCCTCGACCCGAACTCCACGGTCGTCGCCGACAAGAGCGACGAGAACCAGGAGGGCACCCGGGTCGGCATGATCTCCCCGCAGGCCTACAAGGTCGACGACCTCTGGTACGGCCTGCTCCTGCGCTCCGGCAACGACGTCGCCAACGCCCTGGCCCGTGCCGGTGGCGGCACGGTCGAGCGCGGCATCCGGATGATGCAGGCCGAGGCCCGGCGCCTGCAGGCCCTGGACACCACAGTGGTGAACCCGAGCGGCCTGGACGCCGACGGTCAGTTCGCCTCGGCCTACGACCTCGCGCTCTGGGGCCGGGCGGCCCTGGAGCGCCGCGATCTGCGGCACTACGTCTCGCAGCTGCGCCACCAGTTCCCGGGCAACCAGACCAAGACCGCAACCAAGCAGACCGCCAAGCCGTTCTGGGTCTACACCGAGAACCGCTTGATCCTGCAGGGCTTCGAGGGCGCGATCGGGGTCAAGACCGGCTACACCACGCTCGCCCAGAACACGCTGATCGCCGCTGCCGAGCGCAACGGGCGCACGATCATCGCGACGCTCATGTACACCCCGTTCGGGCAGATCACCAAGGAAGCCGGCGCGCTGCTGAACTGGGGTTTCAACGCCGTCGGGGTGGCCCAGCCGGTCGGCGAGCTCGTCGAGCCGGTCTCCGCCTCCGTTCTCTCCCCCGAGGACGAGGGCTTCGTCTCCTCCGGCTCGAACCAGGCCGAGGTCGCGGCCCCCGCCAAGGGCGCCGACAAGAGCACCAGCTCAGCTGGCAGCAACAACAGCGGTAGCACCCCGATCAACGCGACCCCGGTCTCGAACAACGAAACGCTGCGCTGGTCGGCGGTCGCGGGCTCGGCCCTGGTGGCGCTGCTGGTACTCCTCGGTGCCGCCCGACTCGTGGCCAGCAAACGGCGCTACCGCCGCTACGGCGCCTACCGATTCTGACGCAGCTTCAGGCGGGTCCCGGTGAGGAGCCGAAGCTGAAATCCACCTCGGGACGCCACACGCCGTCCGATCCGTGCTCGTAGAGGCTGAAACCCCACACCGAGAAACGGGCCTCGTACTGGGCCAGCTTGTCGAACGCGTGCGAGAGCGCCTCGTCGGCGATGTCGTGGGCCACCGTCACGTGCGGGTGGTAGCCGAACTCCAGTTCGCGGTGCGCCAACGGCCCGCTGCGCACCTGGCGTTCCAGGAGCTCGCAGTCCGAGATGCCCTCGGCAAGGGTGACGAAGACGACCGGTGACGCCGGCCGGAACGTGCCGGTGCCCCGCAGCAGGATGTCGAAGGTCGTCGCCCCGGCCGCGATCGCGCGCAGGTGGGCCTCGATCTCCGGGAGGGCCTCGACCGGCACCGGCGTGGGTGGCAGCAAGGTCACGTGCGTCGGGATCGAACGGGCCAGCGGGTCCCCGAAGTGCTCGCGATGGTTCTGCAGCTCGCTGCCGAACGGTTCCGGGATCGCGATCGCGACGCCGATGGTCCGCAGGTCGGTCATCGGATCAGCCTCAGTGCTTCGCCGGCAGGAAGCCGATCCGGTCGTACACCGAAGCGAGCGTCTCGGCCGCGACCGCACGGGCCTTCTCCGCGCCCTGGGCGAGGATCGCGTCCAGGCCGGCAACGTCGGCCAGGTGCGCGTTGGTGCGCTCGCGGAACGGCGTCACGAAGTCGACCACCGCCGCGGCGACGTCCTTCTTCAGGTCGCCGTAACCGCGGCCTTCGTAGGCGGCGACGAGCTCGGGGATGGCCGTGCCGGTCAGGGCCGAGGAGATCGTGAGCAGGTTGGAGATCCCGGCCTTGTGCTCGGAGTCGAAACGGATCTCCCGCTCCGAGTCGGTGACCGCGCTCTTCACCTTCTTCTCCGAGACCTTGGGCTCGTCGAGCAGCTCGATGATGCCTCCCGGCGAGGAGGAGGACTTGCTCATCTTCGCCGTCGGGTCCTGCAGATCGGTGATCTTCGCGGTGGCCTTGAGGATGTACGGCGCGGGCACCGTGAGGGTCTGGCCGTAGCGGTGGTTGAACCGCTGCGCGAGGTCGCGGGTCAGCTCCAGATGCTGACGCTGGTCCTCACCGACCGGGACCTGGTCGGCGGCGTAGAGCAGGATGTCCGCGGCCTGCAGGATCGGGTAGGTGAACAGCCCGACCGTCGAGCGGTCGGTGCCGCCCTTCGCCGACTTGTCCTTGAACTGCGTCATCCGCGAGGCCTCGCCCATGCCGGTGAGGCAGTTCATCACCCAGGCCAGCTGGGCGTGCTCGGGCACCTGGCTCTGGACGAAGAGCGTGCACCGGTCCGGCTCGAGGCCGGCGGCCAGCAGCTGCGCCACCGAGACCCGGGTGCGCTGCCGGAGCAGCGCCGGGTCGTGTTCGACCGTGATCGCGTGCAGGTCGGCGATGAAGTAAAAAGCGTCGTGGGTGTCCTGCAGCCCGATCCACTGCCGGACCGCCCCGAGGTAGTTACCCAGGTGGAACGAGTCGGCGGTCGGCTGGATGCCGGAGAGCACCCGTGGCCGCGCGGTGCGGGGAGCAGACATGGCGTTCATTCTTGCAGCCCGTCGCCATTGGACTGCCCGTCGATACTGGACTGCCCGTCGATCTCACCGGTGGAACGCGTCACCCGGACCCGAGCCACCCGGCGGCCGTCCAGCGCGCAGACCTCCAGGTCCCAGCCGTCGACGGTCACCACGTCACCGAGCCCGGCGATGTGGCCGAGTTGGGCCACCAGGAAGCCGGCCACGGTCTCGTAGGGCCCGTCGTCAAGCTTCAGACCGGTGACCTCGGCGAAGTCGTCGAGGTTGAGCAGGCCGTCGACCTCCAGGTCACCGCTCGCGAGCTCCTGGGCCGGGTCGGGGGCCGCGTCGTACTCGTCGTGAATCTCCCCGACCAGCTCCTCGACGAGGTCCTCGACCGTGACGATGCCGGCGGTGCCGCCGTACTCGTCGACCACGATCGCCAAGTGTGACCGACTCGCCCGCAATGCGCTGAGCACCGGCAGCACCCGGTTGGTCGCCGGGAACGCGCTGACGTCACCCGCGAGATCGCCGACGGTGGCCTCCTGGTCCGCCAGGATCGGGTCGAGCAGGTCGCGGATGTTGACGAAGCCGACGACATCGTCGTGCGAACCGCGCACCACGGGGTAGCGCGAGTGCGGACGGGACAGGACGAAGTCGATCGCGGCGTGCAGCGGCATCGCGGCGTCGATGAAGTCGACCTCGGTGCGCGGCACCATCACCTCGCGCAGCACGACCTCGCCGACGGCGAAGACCTCGCTGATGAGCTTGCGCTCGTCCTGCGTCAACGCCCCGTGCGCGCTCACCATCTCGCGCAGTTCGTCGGAGCTGATCGCCTCGTGTGTGGGCGCCGGCTCCCCCGCCGCGAGGGCGGCGCGACGGCCCGAGGCGAGCGGCAGCAGCCAGCGCAGGGGCGCGATCAGCACCGCAACCCGGTTCAGCGTGCCGGCCAGCGCGAGCGCGAAGACCTCCGCCCGGTGCGGAGCCAGCCGGAACGGCACCAGCTCACCGAGGGACAGCGCCACGAAGGAGACGACGAGCACGACGATCGCGGTCGCGGTGAACCGCGCCCAGTCCTGCTGCATCCCGGCTTCGACGAGTTTGGGCGAGAGGTCCTCGGCCAACGTCGTCGCACCCAGGGCCGCGGCCGAGACCGCCGACAGCACCGTGCCCACCCGCACGGTCTGGGAAATCCGCTCGGGGCGGGCGGCCAGGGCTGCCACCCGGCGCCCTCGCGGCCCGCGGTCGGCCAGCACGCGCAGGTTGTCCTCCCGGAGCGAGAACAGCGCCGCCTGAGCCAACGTGAGCAACCCGCCGAAGAACAGCAGGGCACAGACGCCGAACGCGCCAAGAACCGGAGAGTCCATCAGGACTGACAGGGATGGTGCGGGCGGTCCACGGGCACAGCGTATGCGGGGTCGAGCGCTCAGAGACTGGCCAGGGCCTCGTTGAAGGTGGCCGACGGACGCATCACCGCGGACGCCAGGGCAGGGTCGGGCCGGTAGTAGCCGCCGATGTCGGCCGGGGAGCCCTGGACCGCCAGCAGTTCGGCGGTGATCGTCTCCTCGTTCGCCGCCAGGGTCTTGGCCAGGCCGTCGAAGGCCGCCGCGAGGTCGGTGTCGACGGTCTGCGCCGCCAGCTCCTGCGCCCAGTACAGGGCGAGGTAGAAGTGGCTGCCGCGGTTGTCGATCGAGCCGACCTTGCGCGCCGGGGACTTGTTCTCGTCCAGGAACGTGCCGGTCGCGCGATCGAGGGTGTCGGCCAGGACCTGCGCGCGCCGGTTCCCGGTCGAGGTCGCCAGGTGCTCGAAGCTGACGGCGAGCGCGAGGAACTCGCCCAGGCTGTCCCAGCGCAGGTAGTTCTCCTTGACCAGTTGCTGCACGTGCTTGGGGGCCGATCCGCCGGCGCCGGTCTCGAACAGGCCGCCGCCGTTGATCAGCGGCACCACCGAGAGCATCTTGGCCGAGGTGCCCAGCTCCAGGATCGGGAACAGGTCGGTCAGGTAGTCGCGCAGCACGTTGCCGGTGACGCTGATCGTGTCCTCGCCCTTGCGGATCCGGGCCAGGCTGTAGGCGATCGCGTCGGTCGGCGCGAGGATCTTGATCTCCAGGCCCGAGGTGTCGTGCTCGGGCAGGTAGGCGTTCACCTTCGCGATCAGCGCCGCGTCGTGCGCCCGGGTCTCGTCGAGCCAGAACACCGCCGGTGCGCCGGTCGCGCGGGCGCGGGTCACGGCGAGCTTCACCCAGTCGCGGATCGGGACGTCCTTGGTCTGGCAGGCGCGCCAGACGTCGCCGGCGCTCACCGCGTGCTCGAGCAGCGTGTCGCCCGCGCCGTTGCGGACCCGGACGGTGCCGGCGGCCGGAATCTCGAAGGTCTTGTCGTGGCTGCCGTACTCCTCGGCGGCCTGCGCCATCAGGCCGACGTTGGGCACCGAGCCCATGGTCGCCGGGTCGTAGGCGCCGTTGGCGCGGCAGTCCTCGATCACGACCTGGTAGATCCCGGCGTAGCTGCTGTCGGGGATGACGGCGAGGGTGTCGTGCTCGGCGCCGTCGGGGCCCCACATGCGGCCCGAGGTCCGGATCATGGCCGGCATCGAGGCGTCCACGATGATGTCGCTGGGCACGTGCAGGCTGGTGATGCCGCGGTCGGAGTCGACCATGGCGAGGTCGGGACCGTCCGCGAGCGCCTTGTCGAACGCGGCCTTGATCTCCGCGCCGTTGCTCAGCTTGTCCAGCCCGGCGAAGATCCCGCCCAGGCCGTCGTTCGGGCTCAGACCCGCGGCGGCGAGGTCCGCGCCGTACTGCGCGAACACGTCGGCGAAGTAGGCCCGTACGACGTGGCCGAAAATGATCGGGTCGGAGACCTTCATCATGGTCGCCTTGAGGTGGGCCGAGAACAGCACGCCGTCGGCCTTGGCGCGCGCCACCTGGGCGGTGAGGAACTCGCGCAGCGCACCGACGCGCATGACGGTGGCGTCCACGACCTCGCCGGCCAGCACCTTCACGCCCGTCTTGAGCACGGTGACCGTGCCGTCGTCGGCGGTGAGTTCGATGGTCAGGGTGTCGTCGGCCGGGAGCACGATCGACTTCTCGTTGGAGCGGAAGTCGTCGGCGTCCATGTGGGCGACGTTGGACTTGGAGTCCGCGCTCCAGACGCCCATCCGGTGCGGGTGCTTGCGGACGTAGCTCTTGACCGAGGCGGGTGCGCGACGGTCGGAGTTGCCCTCGCGCAGCACCGGGTTGACCGCGCTGCCCTTGCATCGGTCGTACTTGGCCCGGTCGGCCTTCTCCGCGTCGGTGGTGGGCGCGTCGGGGTAGTCGGGCAGGTCGTAGCCCTGGCCCTGCAGTTCGGCGATCGCGGCCTTGAGTTGCGGGATCGAGGCCGAGACGTTCGGCAGCTTGATGATGTTGGCGGCGGGGGTCTTGGCCAGGTCGCCCAGTTCGGCGAGCGCGTCGCCGATCCGCTGCGCCTGCGTGAGCCGCTCGGGGAACTGCGCGACGATCCGGCCTGCGAGGGAGATGTCCCGCGTCTCGACCTGCACCCCCGCGGTGGACGCGTACGCCTGGATGATCGGCAGGAACGAGTAGGTCGCGAGCAGCGGCGCCTCGTCGGTCTGGGTGTAGATGATCGTGGCCATGGGTACGGACAGCCTCCTGCGGTCGCCGACGTGCGTGCTGGACTCCTGCATCGCGAGCTTGCGAGCGATCGGCAGGCGCGTTCTTTCTTGACGTCAAGATACCTGGGTCGGCGCCGGGTCCGCGCCGCGGCCGGCACCCGGGGGGGCTGCAAGAATGGGGCCATGTCGTCTTCGCGGCCTCGGGTGCTCTCCGGCATCCAGCCAACCGCCGATTCCTTCCACCTCGGGAACTACCTCGGGGCGGTTCGGCAGTGGGTGGCGCTCCAGGAGGACCACGAGGTCTTCTTCTTCGTCGCCGACCTGCACGCGATCACGGTCGAAACCGACCCGAAACTGCTGCGCGAGCGGATCCGCCGCTCCGCCGCCCAACTGCTCGCCGCCGGCCTCGACCCGGAGCGCTGCGCGCTGTTCGCGCAGAGCCACGTGCCCGAGCACGCGCAGCTCGCCTGGGTGATGAACTGTCTCACCGGGTTCGGCGAGGCCTCCCGCATGACGCAGTTCAAGGACAAGTCCGCCAAGGGCGGCACCGACCGCGCCAGCGTCGGACTGTTCACCTACCCGATCCTGCAGGCGGCGGACATCCTGTTGTACCAGCCGGAGCTCGTGCCCGTCGGCGAGGACCAGCGCCAGCACCTCGAGCTCACGCGGGACCTCGCCGGGCGGTTCAACCACCGCTACGGCGACACGTTCACGGTGCCGAAGCCGTACATCCTCAAGGCGACCGCCAAAATCGTGGACCTGCAGGACCCGACGGCGAAGATGAGCAAGTCGAACTCCTCGCCCAGCGGCATCGTCGAACTGCTCGACGACCCGAAGGTCTCGGCGAAGAAGGTGAAGTCCGCGGTCACCGACTCCGGCCGCGAAGTCCTGTTCGACCCGGAGAACAAGCCCGGCGTCGCGAACCTGCTGACCATCGCCTCCGAGCTCACCGGCACGCCGATCGACACGCTGGTCGCGAGCTACGAGGGCCGGGGCTACGGGGACCTGAAGAAGGACGTGGCCGAGGCCGTCGTGGAGTTCACCAGCGGCTTCGCCGAGCGGACGCGGGCCTACCTCGACGACACCGAGGCACTCGACGCCGTTCTCGCGCGAGGCGCCGAAACTGCTCGCTCGGTGGCCGCCGAAACCCTGCGCACGGTCTACGACCGCGTGGGCTTCCTGGCGGCGAAGAGCTGACATGAGCGGCGGCGCGGGCGAACACACGATCGGGGTCGCGATTCCGATCCCGGAGCCGCACGGCCGCGAGCTGCAGTCCTGGCGCGAACAGTTCGGGGATCCGCTGGCCAAGCAGATTCCCACCCACATCACGCTGCTTCCGCCGACGGTCGTGCCCGACGAGGCCCTCCCGGGGATCGAGGAGCACCTGCGCTCCATCGCCGAGGCCGCCGAGCCGTTCTTCATCCATCTGCGCGGCACCGGCACCTTCCGCCCGGTGTCCCCGGTCGTCTTCGTGACCGTCGCCGAGGGAATCGCCGGCTGCGAACTGGTCGAGGCGGAGGTTCGGTCCGGCCCCCTCGCGCACCGCGATCTCGAGTTCGCCTACCACCCGCACGTGACCGTCGCGCACGACGTCGCGGCCGACCTCCTCGACCACGCCTTCGACAAGCTCGCCGGCTACGACGCGCGTTTCGAGGTCTGGGGCTTCAGCCTGTACGCCCACGGGGCGGACGGGTACTGGCGTCCGCAGCGAGACTTCCCGTTCGGCGGAACGGCGCCACGACACAACGACGCCCCCACTCCGTAGAGCAGGGGCGCCGGAGGCCGTACGGCTAGCGAACCGCTCCGAAGCGGCGGTACCTGCGGCGGGTGCGGACGGTGCGGGCCGCCGCGAGGAACATCAGGACGCCGACGAGGGTGCTGCCCGCGACGATCGACCAGCTGAAGCCGTCTGCGGCACCGAGCGGCGAGGCCTTCTGGAACGGGGAGGCCGAGTTCCCCGATCTCTTCAGCTTGTAGACCTTGGGGTCGACGACGACGTTGGCCGGCGCCCAGTCCTCGGCCGTGGTGATGTTCGGCGTCAGCGGCTCGACGAGCTGCCCGACGGGGGCCACCTTGCCGACGTTGGCGAAACCCCAGTCCAGAAGCTTTTCGGCGCCGGGGAAGACTCCGCCGCGACCGGCCCCCATGAGCGTCACCAGGATCGTGCGGCCGTCGCGCTCGGCGGCGGCGATCAGGGTGTTCTGCGCCAGGGTGGTGTAGCCCGGCTTGACGCCGATGGCGCCCGCGTACCGGCCGATGAGGCGGTTCTCGGTCTGCACCGTGAAGTTGCGGGAGTTGTCCTTGGTCGCGGTCGCCGTCCTGTTGCCCGGGAACGTCCAGCGCGTCGCAGCGGAGTACTTGCGGAAGTCCTTGCGACTCAAGCCCTCCCGGCCCCAGAGGGCGAGGTCGTAGGCGGAGGCGAACTGGCCATCCTCGTCCAGACCGCTGGAGTTCACCACGGTCGTGTCGTAGGCCTGCAGGCGCTGCGCCTCGGCCTGCATCATGCGGATGCCGCGCGCCAGGTCGCCGCCGGCTCCGGCCTTGGCCAGGCCGTTCGCGGCGTCGTTGCCCGAGCGCAGGAACAGCGCGTACCAGAGGTCCTCGACCTTGTAGGCCTGGTCCTTCACCATGCCGACCCGGGTGCCCTCCTGGGCGGTGTCCTGGAAGTCCGCCGTGTAGTGCGCACCCGGGTCGAGCCGCGGGAGCATCGTCAGGCCGAGCAGGGCCTTGAGCGTGCTGGCCGGGCGGCGCTTGCCGTGCGGGTTCTGCGCGGCGAGCACCTGACCGGTCTCCGCGTCGGACACGACCCAGGTCGGCGCGGACACCACGGGCAGCGGCGTCGCGCCCGCGGGAGCCACCAGGCCCGTCTCCGCCATGCGCGGTCCACCGACAGGCACGCCTCCCGGCGGACCGGGCACGATCGCCGGCGCCGGGGTGGCCGTGGGCTGGGCGTTGGTGACGAAACTCGGAGCGTTCGGGTCCGGGTTCGCCTGGATCGGCGTTGCGGCAGCGGCGCCGGCGGCCATCAGCACGGCCAGGGAGGCGGCGGCCAACGGCGCGCCGAGGCGCCGCGTCCGGTTCCTCCCGGTACGGGTGGGATTGCTGGTGGAGTAGATCATGATGGGACAAGGGTAGGTTTCGCAGCGCCTCGACGGCCGGGAAATTGACCATCTGGCAGCAGACTTGGCCCAGGAGAGGGACACGCCCCCGCCGCAGGGGGAGGCGTTGCCCGTGGCGAAACTTGTCGCTTCAGTGCATATTGCCGCGGGCGGCCGACGCAGGAGACGGGAGTGCAGTGAAGCGCGGTGGAATGTTCCTGATCGGGGTTGCGGCCTGGATGGTGTTCACCTGGTCGGTGTTCGCCAAGAACATGTGGTTCGGCGACACCGCCGACGACGAGAGCACCGGCTTCCTCGTCGTGCACTCGATCCTGATCGTCACCAACATGGCGGTGGCCGCGGCCCTGTTCGTGTTCGGACGGCACCTTCTCAAGCGCGCCGCCTAGGCTGAACCCATGGCGCCACCCGTGGATCTGACCGAGCGGGTGCGCAAGTACGACGCCGAACTGCGCACGGTGCGCCGGGACCTGCACGCGCATCCCGAGCTCGCGCGGGCCGAGGTGCGGACCACTCGCGTGCTGCTGGATCGACTGCGCGCCGCGGGCCTCGCGCCTCGTGCGCTGCCCGGCACCGGACTGGTCTGCGACCTCGGGGCCGGCCCCGGCCTCGTGGCGCTGCGTGCCGACCTCGACGCCCTGCCGTTGCCCGACCTCAAGGCGGTCCCCTACCGGTCCACGGTGCCCGACGTGACCCACGCCTGCGGGCACGACGTGCACGTAGCCACCGTGCTGGGCGCCGGCCTGGTGCTCGCCGACCTCGCCGCCGAGGGTCTGCTGACCGGCGGGGTGCGCCTGGTGTTCCAACCGGCCGAGGAGGTCCTGCCGGGCGGTGCGCTGGACGTGATCAACGCCGGTGGCCTCGACGGCGTCGATCGCATCCTGGCGGTGCACTGCGATCCGCGGCTGCCCGTGGGCCGCGTGGGGCTCAAGGCCGGGCCGATCACCGCAGCCTCGGACAAGGTCTCGGTCCGCCTGACCGGCCCCGGCGGGCACTCCGCTCGCCCGCACCTGACCGCGGACCTGACCTACGCCCTCGGCAAGGTCCTCACCGACACCGCGGCGGTCCTGTCCCGCCGGGTCGACCCGCGCGCCGGCCTCAGTCTGGTGTGGGGGCACGTCAACGCCGGCAGGGCGTCCAACGTCATTCCGCGCGAGGGCGTCGTGCTCGGCGCCGTGCGCTGCCTGGGCCCGGAGGTCTGGGAGAGTGCTCCGGATCTCATCCGTTCCACCGTCCACGCCCTCGTGGCCCCGTACCGGGTGACGGCGGAGGTGGAGATCGTGCGCGGCGTCCCGCCGTGCGACAACGAACGGGGCTCCGTCGCGCTGCTCGCCCATGCCGCCCGTGAGGCCATCGGCCCCGGCGCCCCGGCGCCGACCGAGCAGAGCCTCGGCGGCGAGGACTTCGCCTGGTACCTCTACCGCGTCCCCGGCGCCCTGGCCCGCCTCGGCGTCGCGGCCCCGGGAACCGAGGGCACCTTCGACCTGCACCAGTCCGACTTCGACGTCGACGAGGACGCGATCGGGGTGGGCGTGCGCCTGCTCGTCGCCGCCGCGCTGGCCTCGGCGACCTGGCCGGGGGCCTGAGGTGGACGTCGACTGGCCCGCGCTTCGGCTGGCCGCAGCGGCTGCCTCGGCCAATGCCTACGCGCCGTACTCGAACTTCCCGGTCGGGGCGGCGGGGCTGGCCGCGGACGGGCGAATCGTCGTCGGATGCAACGTGGAGAACGCCTCCTACGGCCTGACGCTGTGCGCCGAGTGCGGGGTGATCGGTGCCCTGCTCGTCGGTGGGGGCGGCACGCTGGTGGCGCTCGCCTGCGTCGACGGCGACGGCTCGCCGCTGGTCCCGTGCGGGCGCTGCCGGCAGTTGCTGCTCGAACACGGCGGACTCGACTGTCTCGTCGACACCCCGCGGCTGGGGCCCGTGACCCTGCGTCAGTTGCTTCCCGAACCCTTCGAGCTGCCGTGATCGACGCCATTTCGGTCATCCGCGCCAAGCGCGACGGCCGCGAACTGAGCGACGATCAGATCGACTGGGTGCTCGACGCCTACGTTCGGGGCGTCGTCGCCGAGGAACAGATGGCCGCGTTGGCCATGGCGATCCTGCTGCGGGGCATGACCGCTGCGGAAACCGCGCGCTGGACCGCGGCGATGATCGCCTCCGGGACCCGGCTGGACCTCGGCCGGCTGCCGCGGCCCACCGTGGACAAGCACTCCACCGGCGGCGTCGGCGACAAGATCACGCTGGTGCTCACGCCACTGGTCGCGGCGTGCGGAGCCGCGGTGCCCCAACTGTCCGGGCGCGGCCTGGGCCACACGGGCGGAACGTTGGACAAACTCGAGGCCATTCCCGGCTGGGAAGCTCATCTGACGCCACATCAGATACGTCGTCAGCTGCGGGAGATCGGCGCCGTCGTCTGCGCGGCGGGCGCGGACCTCGCTCCCGCGGACGCGCGCCTGTACGCGCTGCGCGACGTCACCGGCACCGTCGAGTCCATTCCGCTGATCGCCTCCTCGATCATGAGCAAGAAGATCGCGGAGGGCACCTGTTCGCTCGTGCTCGACGTGAAGGTCGGCTCGGGGGCGTTCATGGCGGACCAGGACTCGGCGCGCGAACTGGCGATGGCGATGGTCGAACTCGGCCGGGTCCACGGCGTGCGGACCGTCGCACTGCTCACCGACATGTCGACGCCGCTGGGTCGCAGCGCCGGCAACGCCCTGGAAGTGGCCGAGGCCGTCGAGGTGCTCGCCGGCGGCGGACCGAGCGACGTGCGCGACCTGACCCTGGCACTGGCCCGCGAGATGCTCTCCCTGGTCGACCTCGACGTCGATCCGGCCGAGGTCCTCGACTCCGGCGCGGCCATGGACTGCTGGCGGGCGATGATCGCCGGCCAGGGCGGCGACGTGCACGCCCCGCTGCCGCGGGCCCGCCACGTCGAATACGTCGGGGCAGAACGGGAGGGCATCGTCGGTCGCGTCGACGCCCGAGCGGTCGGACTCGCGGCCTGGCGACTGGGCGCAGGGCGTACCCGCCGCGAGGACGCGGTGTCGGCAGGCGCCGGGGTCGAGGTCTTCGCCAAGCCCGGGGACCCCGTCGTAGCCGGCGACCGCCTCTTCGCCCTGCACGCCGACGACGCTGCTCGGATCCCGGAGGCGCTCGACGCTCTCGCGGACGCCGTCGGATTCGCCAACGCCGGCCACCGTCTGCGCCCGTTGGTCCTGGACCGGGTGGACTAGGGGCACGACCTAGCCCTAGACACGGCGCGCGGCGACCACGGCGTCGAGCAGGGCCGAGGCGCCGAAACGGAACTGGGCCGGGGTCGGGGTCGGGCCGAACGCGTACTGGGCGATGTGCAGGTACTCCAAGGCCTCCGGCACGGTGCGAATTCCGCCGGACACCTTCACGCCCACCGGACGCCCGGACTGCGCCGTGTAGGCCGCGACGGTCTCCAGCAGCGTCGCGGCGACCTTCGGGTTGGCGCCGGGTGGGCCCTTGCCGGTGCTGGTCTTCACCATGTCGGCGCCGGCCTCCACGACCAGCCACGCGGCCTCGGCGACCGTCGCCAGGTCGGGAAGTTCGCCGGTCTCCAGGATCACCTTCAGGGTGGCCGCCGGTACCGCGGCGCGGATCGCGGAGATCTCCGCCGAGACCGCCTCCGGCCGACCGCCGAGCAGGGCGACGCGGTCGATGGTGACGTCGACCTCGACCGCCCCGGCCGCCACGACGGCCACCGCCTCGGCGACCTTCTGGTCCACCGGGGCCAGCCCCGAGGGGAACGCGCCGGCGACTGCGGCCACCGCGACTCCGGTGCCGTCCAGCGCCGCGACGGCATGCTCGACGAGATGGCCCAACACGCAGACCGCCGCGACCGGCGGAGCCGAGGGATCGTTGGGATCGGGGCGAAGCGCTCGGGCGCAGAGGGCCTGGGTGGACTCCCGACTGTCCGACGCGTCCAGGGACGTCAGGTCGATCAGGGCCAGGATCGTGTCCAGATCGGTCATGCGCAGGGTCCTCCCAGGTACGCCGCCAACTCCTCGCCCGCCGCGACCAACCTCGCATCCAACGCCGCACGACTTGCCGGCAGGTCGGTCAACGGCGGCGAGAGGCTCGCGTGCAGGTACAGCTTCAACTTGGGTTCGGTGCCGCTCGGGCGCAGGATCGCCCGCAGCCGATCGGTCGTCAGCACCACGGCGTCGATCGGCGCAAAGCCCTCGGCCACGAGCGCGCCCACCGCGACGCGGCGCCCGCCGAGCTCGACCGGCGGGTCGCGGCGCAGGTCGGCGAGCACGCAGGCGGCCGACCCGGTCAGCGGGACGGACCGGGCGGCGGTCAGGTGCAGGCCGTCGCGCCGGGCGATGGCGTCGAGCCGGTCGGTGAGTCGAAGGCCGTGGACGCGGGAGAGCGCCGCCATCTCGGCGAGGAGCAGAGCCGCGGTGATCCCGTCCTTGTCGCGCACGGCCTCCGGGTCTACGCAGTAGCCGAGGGCCTCCTCGTAGGCGTAGGCGATCCCGGGCACTCGCGCCAGCCACTTGAAACCGGTGGGGGTGCGCACGCAGCGGCGGCCGTGGGCAGTGGCCAGCGCGGTCAGGCCGGGACCGGAGACCACGGTGGTGGCCAGGGTGGCGCTCGTGGGGATTCGGCGCATGAGGAACTGGTGTTCGGCCAGCAGCAGTCCGACCTCGTCGCCGGTCAGGCGGCGCCACCCGTCGAGGCCGGCGACGGCGACGGCACACCGGTCCCCGTCGGGATCGTGGGCAAGGACGAGGTCCGCCTTCGCGGCCTCGGCCTGGGCCAACGCCAGGTCCAGCGCGCCAGGTTCCTCGGGGTTGGGAAAGGCGACGGTCGGGAACGTCGAATCGGGGGCGGCCTGCTCGGCGACCTCGAGCAGGTCGTCGAACCCGGCCCGACGCCACGCGTGTCGGAAGGTCTCGGCCGCGACGCCGTGCAGGGCCGTGTGCACGACCCGCAACTCGCGCGGGCCGGTCGGGTCCAGCAGGCCGACGGCGCGATCGAGGTAGGCGGCGACGATCTCTGCACTGACGACGCGTTCGGCCCGAGCGCGGGCGATCGTCTTCGCCGCCGGCGCGACGGCGATGGCTTCGGCTATCTCGGCGTCGTCCGGCGCAGTCAGTTGGGCGCCGTCGGCGAGGTAGACCTTGTAGCCGTTGTCGGCCGCCGGGTTGTGCGAGGCCGTGACCATGACCCCGGCGTCGGCGCCGAGGCGACGGACCGCGAACGCGAGAACCGGCGTCGGCAGGTGCGGCGGCAGACGCAGCACCCTTACGCCGGCGCCGCCGAGTACGAGCGCGGCGTCGTCGGCGAAAGGTGCGGAGAGGTACCGCGCGTCGTGGCCGAGCACGACGGCCGGATTGTCGTGACGCCGAGTCAGATAGCTTGCCAGCCCTGCCGAGGCGCGCATCACGACGGCACGGTTCATGCGGTTGGGCCCCGCCGCGATTCGTCCGCGCAGGCCCGCTGTGCCGAAGGCGAGCGGGCCCGCGAAGCGGTCGGTCAGCTCTGCGGTCGCGGCGGCGTCGCCGGCGGCGCAGCGGTCGAGCAGGGCGGTGAGTTCCGCGCGATCGTCCGGGTCCGGGTCGCCCGCGATCCACGCCCGAACTCGCTCGGGCAGGTCGTCGGCACCGGTCGCATCGGCTGGTCGGCTCACGTGGGCCAGGCTGCCACGACCTGCGCGAGCAGGCCGCCCAGCGCGTCGGCCGCCGCGGCGCCGGCACGGAGCACCTCGGCGTGCGCGACCGGTCCGGTCCCGACTCCGGCGGCCAGGTTGGTCACCAGCGAGATGCCGAGGACCTCCAGTCCGAGGGATCGGGCGACGACGGTCTCCAGCGCCGTCGACATCCCGACCAGGTCGGCGCCCAGGGTGCGAGCCATCGCGACCTCGGCGGGGGTCTCGTACTGCGGGCCGGCGAACTGCGCGTACACGCCCTCGGGCAGATCCGGGCGGAACTCCCGCGCCAACGCCCGCAGGGCAGGGGAGTAGGCGTCGGTCAGGTCGACGAATCGGGGGCCGCGCAGCGGGGAGGTCCCGGTGAGGTTGAGGTGGTCGGCGATCAGGACCGCGCTCCCCGCCGGCCATTCCGGACGCACGCTGCCGGCCGCGTTGGTCAGCACCACCCCACGGGCGCCGGCCGCCGCGAGGACCCGTACCGCGTGTCCGACCGCATCGACGTCGCGGTGTTCGTAGAAGTGCGTCCGGCCCGCGAAGATCGCGACGCGGCGGCGGCCGACGGTGGTCAACCAGACCTCCGCGGGATGGCCGGGGGCGCCGGGCGGGGCGAAGCCGGGGAGGTCGGCCATCGGAATGCGGGTGCCGACGCGGGCGCCGAGCGCGTCGAGGGCGCCGGACCAGCCGGAGCCGAGGACGAGGCCGACGTCGATCGGCGCGCCGTCGGTGCCGCGCAACGCCTCCGCGGCCTCGCGCGCGGCGCCGGATTCCACGATCAGCGGTCGGACGGCCGGCAGGGGCGGTCGCGCAGGGAGCGCACGTAGTCGTCCGGGGCGCCGGCCTTCTCGGCCGCGTCGGCGATCTGGAAAAGCACCCGAGCCGACGGCAGGCCGCCCTCGTAGCCGTCGACCACGTACAGCCAGGCTGTGACGTCCGTCTCCATCGTGGCGACGCGGACCTTCAGCTTGCGGTAGATCCCGATCGCCGAGCCCTCCCAGCCGTCCAGGGCGCTCTCGTCCTGGGGCGGGACGTCGTAGAGGGCGACGAACACCTGGTGGCCCGCGTCCTCCACGACGGTGGTGAGCGGGCCTTCCCAGCCGTGCTCCTCGCCGCCGAAGGTCAGGCGCCAGCCGGACAGCCAGCCCGTGCCCCGCTGCGGGGAGTGCGGTGCCAACAGGCCCATGAGGGCGGGGTCGAGGTTCGCACCGTAGGCGGCGTACAGGGTCATGGTGGGGGAAGCGTACGGCGACCTGCCCGTAGCCGGGCGGCATTGAGGACCGGAACGCTGCAATGTCGCCGACTGCGCTGGTGCCTCGCGCATCGGCGACGGTGCAATGTCGCCGACTGCGCTCGTGCCTCGCGCATCGGCGAAGATGTGCCTCGTGACGCGAATCGTGGTGCTGGGTGGGGGTCCGGGTGGATACGAGGCGGCCTTGGTGGCCGCCCGGCTCGGGGCCGAGGTGACCGTGGTGGACCGGGACGGTCTCGGCGGTTCGGCGGTGCTGACGGACTGCGTGCCGTCGAAAACGTTGATCGCGACCGCCGAGAGCGCGTTCGCGGCCGGCGAGGCGCGCAAGCTGGGCGTTCGCCTGCCTGGATCTGAGCAGGACTCAGGTATAGCCGTGGATCTGGCCCAGGCCAACGCCCGCGTGCTCGCGCTGGCCAAGGCCCAGTCCGGAGACATCGCCGCCCGCCTCGCCTCCGCAGGCGTGCGGGTGATGACCGGCCGCGGGCGGCTCCGGGGTCCGTCGACCGTGCTGGTCGAAGAGGCCGAAGCCGAGCTGCCCGCCGACGCCATCCTGATCGCGACCGGGGCGCACCCGCGGGAACTGCCCGAGGCGGCGCCCGACGGCGAGCGCATCCTGACGTGGACTCAGGTCTACGGCCTCGCCGATCTTCCCGAGCACCTGATCGTCGTCGGCTCCGGCGTGACCGGTGCCGAGTTCGCCGACGCCTACCAGCGCCTCGGCTCGCAGGTCACGTTGATCTCCTCCCGCGAGCGGGTGCTCCCCGGCGAGGACCCCGACGCCGCCGCAGTGCTCGAGGACGCGTTCACCCGGCGCGGCATGACCGTCCTGTCCCGATCGCGCGCGGCCTCGGCGGTCCGCGACGGCGACGTCGTTCGGGTGACGCTGACCGACGGCCGGGTTGTCGAGGGCTCGCACTGCCTGATGGCGGTCGGGTCGATCCCGAACACGGCGAACCTCGGGCTCGAGGGCGCCGGGGTGCGGCTCAACGCCGGCGGCTTCGTCGAGGTCGACCGGGTCTCGCGCACCTCGGCCCGCGGCGTCTACGCGGCCGGGGACTGCACGGGCGTGCTGATGCTCGCCTCCGTCGCCGCACACCAGGGACGCATTGCGATCCAGCACGTGCTCGGCGACGCCGTCCGGCCCCTGGAACTGCACACCGTCGCCGCGAACGTCTTCACCGAACCGGAGATCGCGACCGTGGGCTGGACCCAGGCCGCCGTCGACCGGGGCGAGCGGCAGGCCCGCGTCGTCACGCTGCCGCTGGCCACCAACGCACGCGCCAAGATGCAGGGCATCCGCGACGGCTTCGTGAAGCTCTTCTGCCGCCCGGGCACGGGGATCGTGGTGGGCGGCGTCGTCGTCGCGCCCCGTGCGAGCGAGCTCATCTTCCCGATCTCCCTGGCCGTCGACGCGGGTCTGACCGTCGACCAGATCGCCCACGCCTTCACCGTCTACCCGAGCCTCACGGGCTCGGTGGCCGAAGCCGCCCGGCTGCTGCACCTGCCGCCGGACTAGCGGGCGGTGCTGACCCCGTGGGCGCCCTCAAGCCGTGGACGAACAATCCCGATAGCGCAGTAGAACACCGTCGCAGGTGGTCTTTGGCGTGCCCAACTGCGCTATCGGCGCAGTTCGGAACCGCGGCATTGGGTGCGTGATGTCCGCTCGTGGGTGGGTCGTCCGTCGGCCGTTCGGCCAGGACTCGGCGACGAAGGTGCCATCTGGCCCGGGGAGCGCAACGCCTCGCTTGATCGACGCGTCTCAGCCTGCACGGGGATGGCCCGGCTGAGGGAGTGATCGCGATGGCTGTGTTCTCGACGTACCGGGTTCCGGTGGACGTAGTTGGTCGCTCGCGTCGTCGTCGCCTGACCCGGCGGGTCCTGCTCGCGGACCTGGCCGGCACACAGGCCGGCCACGAGCCGTGCGAGGACTGCGCTCGCGAGGACGCGGTGCGCGTCGCCGTGAACGGGGTCCGTGCCCGTCGCTCGGCGGGTTCGATTCCCGCCCCGCGCTGGTACTAGCCGCACAACGAACTTCATCGCCTCGAGCACTACGATCACCGGTTGCCGCCGCCGCGCCCTCGGAAACGGCGACCGTGACGATCGCGGGTCGCGAAGGCGATGAGAACGCGTCTTCGGACGCGGCTGCGCCGGTCCGACCGGCGTCTCGCCGGTGGGCCTCCGGTGCGACGCCGGCGGCCGCCGTAGAGGGTCGGTCGTCAGATCGTCGGGTCGAAGAACAACTCGAGC
Organism: Sporichthyaceae bacterium; assembly: GCA_052389435.1. Lineage (GTDB taxonomy): Bacteria > Actinomycetota > Actinomycetes > Sporichthyales > Sporichthyaceae > JBQTKD01. The sequence continues at coordinate 18,685 of JBQTIB010000002.1, forward strand.
TGAATGCCGTCCGGATCGCGTAGAACGAGCACCGCGGCGCCCGGGATGGAGTTGGCCGGCGCGACCGGACTGTGCGTCACCCCGTGCTCGACCAGGCGCTCGGACCACCGGTCCAGGGCGCCACGATCGGCGACCGAGAACGCGAGATGGTCCAACCCCACCCGGTCCTCGGCGAAGGCTCGTCCGTCGCCGCTTCGGTGCTCGACCAAGCCGAGTCGAGCACGCAGGCCCGGATGGCGCAGGAACACCTTGCGCCGGGACCCATCGGGGGCGTCGTAGGTCCCGACCTGCTCGAACCCGAGCACTCGGACGTACCAGGCGACGCTGACCGCGACATCGCGCACGCTCAGGCCGAGATGGTGCAGTTCGCCGATCGCCACGTCGTCGCTCACGGTCGGTCAGTCCTTGATCTCGCAGAGCACGCTGCCGCTGGTGACGGTCGCGCCGACCTCGGCGTTGAGCCCGGTCACCGTGCCCGCCTTGTGGGCGGTCAGCGGCTGCTCCATCTTCATCGCCTCGAGCACGACGACCAGGTCGCCTGCCGCGACGGTCGCGCCCTCTTCGACGGCGACCTTCACGATCGTGCCCTGCATGGGCGAGGTCAGCGAGTCTCCGGAGGCCGCGGCGCCGGCCTTCTTGGCGCCGGACTTGCGGGCCTTCGGGCCGCCGGCGGCCGGAGCGGGCCCCGACGCGGCGAATCCCGCGGGCAGGACGACCTCGAGACGCTTGCCGCCGACCTCGACGACGACGGTCTCGCGGGCGCCGACCTCGGGAGCGTCGGCCGCGGCGCCCGCGTAGGGGGTGAGCTTGTTGTCGTACTCGGTCTCGATCCAGCGGGTGTGCACCGCGAACGGCTTGCCGTCCTTGGGAGCGAACGCCGGGTCGACGACGACGGAGGCGTGGAAGGGGATGACCGTCGGCATGCCGTCGACGACGAACTCCGACAGCGCGCGGGCCGAGCGCTGCAGCGCCTGCTCGCGGGTGGCGCCGGTGACGATCAGCTTGGCGACGAGGGAGTCGAAGTTGCCGGGAATGGTCTCGCCGACCTCGTACCCGGAGTCCAGGCGCACGCCGGGGCCGCTCGGCGGCTTCCACGCGGTGAGGGTGCCGGGCGCGGGCAGGAAGCCGCGGCCGCCGTCCTCGGCGTTGATGCGGAACTCGATCGAGTGGCCGCGGACCTCCGGGTCGCCGTAGCCGAGCTCTTCGCCGTCGGCGACGCGGAACATCTCGCGCACCAGGTCGATGCCGGTGACCTCTTCGGACACGCAGTGCTCGACCTGCAGGCGGGTGTTGACCTCGAGGAAGGAAATCGTGCCGTCCTGGCCGACGAGGAACTCGCAGGTCCCGGCGCCGACGTACCCGGCCTCGCGCAGGATCGCCTTGGACGAGGTGTACAGCTCGTCGACCTGAGCCTGCGTCAGGTACGGCGCGGGCGCCTCCTCGACGAGCTTCTGGTGGCGACGCTGCAGCGAGCAGTCGCGCGTCGAGACGACCACGACGTTGCCGTGGCTGTCCGCCAGGCACTGGGTTTCGACGTGCCGGGGACGGTCCAGGTACCGCTCGACGAAGCACTCGCCGCGACCAAACGCGGCGACGGCCTCGCGGACCGCGGATTCGTAGAGCTCGGGGACCTCTTCGAGGTTGCGGGCGACCTTCAGGCCGCGACCGCCGCCGCCGAAGGCGGCCTTGATCGCGATCGGCAGCCCGTGCTCCTTGGCGAACGCGACGACCTCGTCGGCGCCCGTGACCGGGTCGGCGGTGCCGGCGACCAGCGGAGCGCCGGCCTTCTGCGCGATGTGGCGGGCCTTGACCTTGTCGCCGAGGCCGATGATGGCGCTCGGCGGCGGGCCGATCCAGGTGAGCCCGGCGTCGATGACGGCCTGGGCGAAGTCGGCGTTCTCGGCGAGGAAGCCGTACCCGGGGTGGACGGCGTCGGCGCCGGACTTGGCCGCGATGTCGAGGATCTTGTCGATGACCAGGTACGTCTCGCCCGGAGTGGAGCCGCCGAGGGCGTAGGCCTCGTCGGCGACGCGCACGTGCAGCGCGTCCCGGTCCGGGTCCGCGTAGATCGCGACGCTTCCGATGCCTGCGTCCTTGCACGCTCGCGCGACCCGGACAGCGATTTCGCCACGGTTGGCGATGAGCACCTTCTGCAAGACCCCGACCTCCGTATTTTCCCGCGGACGACAGGCTCAATCGGCTCGGAGCTCGCCTCGATCGCCTGTACTGGTCCGTAACTTTCTCGGGGGCGAGTCTATGAGTCCCGGGTTACTGCTCCCGCCGCCGGCGGTAACACTGTGCACATGAGGTGGCTGACCGCTTTCGTCCTGGCCGGTGCACTGGTGACCGGCCTCGACGTCGCTGCCGGAACGTCGGCCCGCCCGGCCTGCACGAACGCGTCCTGCCGGGCCTGCCAGACCTCCGCGCTCGTGGCGTCGCTGTTCGGCGAGAGCGTGTACTGCCCGGCCGACTCCCAACCGGGCCCGTCCATACTGTGAACCTGCGTTCACTCCAGGAAGGTGCGCCTCGATGACGTTCGCCCTGTCTTCCGAGCACGAGGCTTTCCGCAAGGTCGTGCGGGACTTCGCTGAGCGCGAGATCGCCCCGAACATCGAGCGCTGGGAGGCCGAGGGCGGCCTGCCGTCGCAGGCCGTGCGCGGCATGGGCGACCTCGGCCTGTTCGGCCTGACCGCGGACGAGGAGTACGGCGGCGCCGCCGGAGACTTCACCTCGCTGTGCGTGGCGCTGGAGGAGATCGGCCGGGTCGACCAGTCGATCGGCATCACCCTCGAGGCCGCCGTCGGGCTCGGCATCAACCCGATCGCTACCTACGGTACGCCCGAGCAGAAGGCACAGTGGCTGCCCGACCTCGTCGCCGGGCGGGCGTTGGCCGGCTTCGGACTCACCGAACCCGAGGCCGGGTCCGACGCCGGCGCGACCCGCACCAAGGCCAGGCTCGACGGCGGCGAGTGGGTCATCGACGGTTCCAAGGCCTTCATCACCAACTCCGGCCACGAGATGACCTCCCTCGTCACGGTGACCGCGCGCACGGGCACGGACGAGAAGGGCCGGGCGGAGATATCGACGATCGTCGTGCCCTCCGGAACCCCTGGGTTCGTCGCCGAGCCCTCCTACCGCAAGCTCGGCTGGCACCTCTCCGACACACACCCGCTCTCGTTCGACGGAGCCCGCGTGCCGGAGGGCAACCTGCTCGGCACTCCGGGCCGCGGCTTCGCGCAGTTCCTCGCCACCCTTGACGACGGCCGCGTCGCCATCGCGGCCCTGGCCGTCGGACTGGCGCAGGCGTGCCTGGAGCACTCGGTGGCCTACGCCAAGACCCGCACCGCGTTCGGCAAGCCGATCGGCGCCAAGCAGGGCCTCGCCTTCCAGCTCTCGGACCTCGCCGTCGACGTCGAAGCCGCGCGCCTGCTGACCTACAAGGCCGCGTGGCTCAAGGACTCCGGCGCCTCGGTCGCCGCCTGCAAGCAGGCCGCCGCCATCGCGAAGCTGCACTCCACCGAGGCCGCCGTGAAGGCCACGCAGACCGCCACCCAGGTCTTCGGCGGCTACGGCTTCATGGAGGAGTACCCGGTGGCCCGCTTCTACCGCGACGCCAAGATCCTCGTCATCGGCGAAGGCACCTCCGAGGTCCAGCGCATCCTCATCGCCCGGGGCCTCGGCCTGCCGGTCGAGTGAGCCTGCCGCCTCTCTGGCTCCTGGACGTCGACGGTGTCCTCAACGCGGTCACCGGCACGCCGGACCGCCAGGTCTGGGACGACTGGCAGTCCGGCTCTGCCGTAGCCGACGGCGTGCCGTGGCCGATCTGGTTCTCGCCGACCGTGCAGCGCACCGTGCGGCGCCTTCACGAAGAGGGGCTCGCGGAGGTCCGCTGGCTGACAACGTGGGGCGACAACGCCAACGGCGAACTCCGCCAACTCCTGGACCTTCCGGCGTTGCGGGTCGTCGGCGCCCATCTCGCGGCTCCGGCGCCGGTCGACACGTTCGAGACGTCGCACGGCGAGGCCGTCGCCGCGCGCACCGCGGCAGGCGAGTGGTGGAAGCTGCAGGCCCTGCGCGAACTCTGGGAGCGCGAAGGCGAACGACCCCTTGTCTGGACCGACGACGATCTCGCGCGCTTCCCGGCCGCCGGCGCGTGGGCCGAGCGCCACGTGCCCGCTCGGCTGCTGCTCGCGCCCCGCCGCAACCTGGGGCTGACCCCGCGCCTGCTGGCCGAGGTCGAACGGTTCTGCGAGCGGCATCGCGTCGAGCCGCCCGAATAGGTGATCCTCTGCAGGGTTTCGCGCCCTTCGACGCCCTTCGTGGGGCGCGGCAGGCGGTTGAAGATGGGCGTCTGTCAGCGGGCGACGGAGACCTGGGCGGAGGTGGGGGCGTTCGCCTCGGCGGCCTTCGGGGCGCCGCCCCAGAGCAGGGCGGCCCCGATCACGGCGCCGACGACGGCGAACTCCGCCGCACCCAGGAAGAAGCGGCGCAGGTCGGTCTCGGCGAATTCGGTCACGTTGTGCACTCCATCGGTCGCAATCGGTGATGTCCGATTCGACGCGATGGACCCGGTTTCGGTTCCTACGTCCTGCCGACCGCTTCGCGGCTCAGGCCCTTGAGGCCGGAACGCAGCGAGCGGCTCACTCCGGGCATCAGCAGCCTGCCGACCGGGCGCAGCGGCGCGGGCAGGTCCGCGGCCATCCGGTAGACGATCCGCGAGCCGGTGCCGACAGGTTCGATCGTCACCCGCTCGACGAGCTTGGTGAAACCCGGCGGGCGCCCGCCGACGCCGGTGAAGGCGAACAGGTGCGGCTCCTCCCAGGCTAGGAACCGCTCCTCGACGGTGATCAGCCCGAGCAGCCACACCGTGCGGGTGGACCCGACGCCGGACTCGGGGACCGAGGTCGGCTGCACCTTGGTCAGGACGGCGCCGAACCACTTCGGCCAGTTCCGGTGGTCCGCCAGCACGGCGAACACCGCCTCCGGCGAGGCGGGGGAGTCGAAGCTCGCCTCGGCGCGCAGCGGCGAAGTCTCGACGAAGGACAGGTCCTGGGGTGACATTGGCACGAGTGCTCCTGGCGATTGCTCGGGGGCGGAAATCGCTGGCCGCGTCAGTGGCTCCGTTGGAGGATTTGTCTTGTGAATCCAGGTCTGGTCGTCGGCGGCTACGTGTTCGTCGTCCCGACGCCGCGCCTGCCCGACCACGAAGACGTGCTGCCGCCCACCTTCCTGACGATCAGCAACGACATCCAAGTGGATCTGCCGCAGCCGGAGTTCATGGACTGGTTCGTCGACTACGACCATGCCCGCGCCGCCGGAGTCTCCGCGCCGGAAGCGACGCTGCTCGCGGTCTCGTTGGCCCCGAACGACGCCAGGACACTGATGGAGGAGGACCTCGAGGGCAACCTGCCGTGGTTCGACCTGCTCCGGTCCGGACAGTCGTTGCCGACCAACGCCGAGCTGCTGGGATACGAAATCGTCGGCGTCGAAGCCTCGTTCGGCTTCCATTCCTGGCATTGCTACGGATGCGCGCCGGACGCCAGACGCGAACTGGGCACCCGGCTCAACGGACACGGCCTGCTCGGCACCTACGAAGAGGCGGAGGCGGTGCTGAACTGGATGCTGACCCGCCCACCGGAACACAGCGTCCCGCCGATTCCGTGGATTGTGGTGGCGCTCGCACCGGCGTAGCGGCTCATAGGACCTGGCGCAGCAGGTGGGGGAAGACCCTGCCGACCTTGCCGAGCAGGTAGTCGCCGTAGGTGCCCGCGAACTCGTGGACGCTCGCGCCGTCCCACCTGGTGTCGGCGTCGTCGGCCAGGGCGTTCGCTCCGACGGGGCGGACGTCGGCGTCCCAGGAGGGGTCGAAGAAGAACGGCCACGAGAGCCGGTCGTAGCCGACGGAGGCGACGACGCGGTGCGGGGTGGAGCGGTACCGCCCGCCCGTCAGGCGGTCGAGCATGTCCCCGATGTTGCAGACGAACGAGTCCGGGACCGGCGGCGCCTCGATCCAGCCGCCGCCCGAGCGGACCTGCAGGCCACCGTGGTCGTCCTGCTTGAGGATCGTGAGCAACCCGTAGTCGGTGTGCTCGCCGACGCCCCACTGCTCGCCGCCGTCCGCCGGAGGAGAGGCGGAGGGGTAGTTGAAGATGCGGAACAGCACCGTCGGATCGCCGGTGTAGTGCCGCGCGAACCAGTCGGGTTCCAGGTCCAGGGACAACGCGACGCCGCGCATCAACGCGTGCGCCAGCGAGGTCATGGCCTCGATCCAGGCCAGTACGACGGGACCGAGTTCGACGGGCCGATCGGGCATCAGATTCGCGCCGTGCAAAGGGATTCCGGCCACGACCCGTGCGTCTGAAGCCAGGAGCTCCGACCCGAAGTACACGCCCTCCTTGGCATCGGGACGCCCGGAGGTCAGTTCGTCGCCGACCGGGAAGTACCCGCGCCAGGCGGGGCCGCCGAGGGGCATGGCGATGGCCATCTTGTCCCGGGCGGGCTGGGCGAAGAACTCGACGGAGAGTTCCTCGAGCCGCCGTTCGAGCGCGGGATCGACCCCGTGCCCGACGACGTAGAAGAAGCCGTTGTCCCGGCAGGCGTCGCCGATCCGCGTCGCGACCGCACGCTGCGCGTCGGGGTCTCCGAACAGCCCAACGACGTCGACTACGGGAATGTCCATGCGCTTCAGTGTGCACGTTGGGGGTGGTTGGGTCATGCGACGTCGACGGATTTCGCGGTGCGGCGACGACGGAGCAACCACGTTCCCATCCGGTCCGCTCGGACCGTGGGTTGCCGTAATCACCCTCGGCAACGCGCTGCTGCTGGTCCGCTCCGACGGTTCGACGGTCGCGGCGCGCACCGCTCCGGCGCTCGCGTTCGAAGCCGACCCCGCCACGTTCTGCTGCGAACTCGGGCGCCCCTGCCCGTCGACCTGCGGCTGCTCTCGAGGCCTGGGCCTGCCGTCCCGGGCCGCGCTGCACTCGTTCTAGCGGGGCTTCCAGAGCTCGTGCCAGGCGATGCCGAACTCGGCGAGCATGGTGCGCAGCAGCGGCAGCGACACCCCGACGACGTTGTGGTGGTCTCCGCCGATGCGCTGCACGTACGCTCCGCCGTGCCCGTCGATCGTGAAGGCGCCCGCGACGTGCAGCGGCTCGCCGGTGGCGACGTAGGCCTCGATCTCGGCGTCGGAGAGATCCGCGAAGGTCACGCTGGTCGCCGCCACCCGGTGCTCGCGGCGTCCGCTCGCCGGCTCCACGAGGGCGTGGCCCGTGTAGAGCGTGCCCTGGCGCCCGCGCATCTCGCGCCACCGCGCGACGGCGGCCTCCGACGTCCCCGGCTTGCCGAGCGCGACTCCGTCCAGGTCGAGCAGGGAGTCGCAGCCCAGCACCACCGTGCCCGCGGGGCGGTCGCGCAGGTTCTGGGCGACCGCGTCGGCCTTCAGCCCGGCCAGCATGCGAGTGGTGATCGCGGTGTTGGGCCCGGAGGTACCGGCTTCGTCGACGTTGCTGACGATCACCTCGGGGTCCAGGCCCGCGCGCCGCAGCGTCGCGAGGCGGGCGGGGGAGGCGGAGGCGAGGATCAGGCGCGGCGCGGACATCCGCCGATGATTTCAGGCGCCGGCTGCGTCATGATCGGGCCATGCCCTACTACCGGGTCGGCGGCGCGATTCCCCCCAAGCGCCACACGCAGTTCCGGCAGCCCGACGGCTCCCTGTTCCACGAAGAGCTGATGGGCGCCGAGGGCTTCTCCTCGGACTCCTCGCTGCTGTACCACGCGAGCGTGCCGTCGGCGATCGTCGAGAGCCGAGCCTGGGACCTGCCCGACCAGTCCACGGTCCCGAACCATCCACTGCGGCCGCGGCACCTGAAGCCGCACGGCCTGACCGGCGCGCCCGCGGATGCGGTGACGGGGCGTCAGCTGCTCCTGGGCAACGCCGACGTCCGGATCCAGTACGCGACCGCCGACGTGCCTTCGCCGCTGTACCGCAACGCCGTCGGCGACGAGTGCGTGTACGTGGAGGCCGGCGCCGCCGTGGTCGAGACCGTCTTCGGGCCGCTCGAGGCCGGACCCGGCACCTACGTGCTGATTCCCCGTGGCACCACCCACCGGTGGGTTCCGACCGGCGGGGACCTGTTGCGGGTCTACGCCATCGAGGCGTCCTCGCACATCGTTCCGCCGAAGCGGTACCTGTCCGCGCGCGGTCAGTTCCTCGAGCATTCGCCCTACTGCGAAAGGGATCTGAGGGCCCCCGGGCCGCCGCCGACGATCTCCGAATCCGACGTCGAGGTCTACGTCAAGCACCGCGGCGCGCACGCGCCCGTGGGCTCGATCCTCGTCCACGCCACGCACCCGTTCGACCTCGTCGGCTGGGACGGATGTCTGTACCCGTACACGTTCGACGTCGCGGACTTCGAGCCCATCACCGGCCGGGTGCACCAACCGCCGCCCGTGCACCAGGTCTTCGAGGGCGCGAACTTCGTGATCTGCAACTTCGTGCCGCGCAAGGTGGACTACCACCCGCTCGCGGTCCCGGTGCCCTACTACCACTCGAACGTCGACTCCGACGAGGTCATGTTCTACGTCGGCGGAAACTACGAAGCCCGGAAGGGCTCCGGGATCGGGATCGGGTCGATCAGCCTGCACCCGGGCGGGCACACCCACGGCCCGCAGCCCGGCGCCGCCGAAGCGAGTCTCGGCGCGGAGCGGTTCGACGAAACCGCGGTCATGGTCGACACGTTTCGCCCGTTGGAACTCGGTTCGGGCGGACTGTCCTGCGAGGACCCGGACTACGCGTGGACCTGGGCGGGCGGGCGTCGCTGAACGTTCCGGGACGTCCGCGCGTCCACTCGGTATGCATACGGCGCGCGGGATGAGGATCTGTTCCATCGCGGCGTCGGTCGCCGCCGTTCTCGTCCTGGGCGGCTGCGGTCGAGCCTCTGTGGAGGACGTCGCGGTGGCCGCCACCCCGGAGTCCACCGCGCCCGCGACCGGCGCGGGGAACGCACGCGAGTTCGTCGCCATGCTGGGCAGCCTCGTCGTCTACGACTACGACCCGGTGGCGACTCCCGCGGAGCTGCGCGACGACGCCGATCTGGTCGTCGAGGGCACGATCGACTCGGTGGCTCCCAGCCCGACCGTGGGCAGGAAAGGCGACGTGGGCAACCACATCGTGCTGGGGATCCGCGTCCAGCGCGTTCGAAAGGCGCCGGACGGCACGCCTCCGGAAACCGTGCGTCTCGAGTACCGCCTGCCGAGAAACCACCCAGGCCGGACGATCGGGACGTTTCGAGAGTCGCTGCCGGTGGGAGCTCGAGTCGTGCTGTTCGCCGACCGTCGCGCCGAACAGTTCGAAGGAGAGCGGCTTTACGGCCAGTACCCACAGGGGCTGTTCGTCGAGGTCGACGGCAAGCCGGTCTCCGTGCACACCGACGCGGCGAGCGGTCCGGCGGCGTTCCGCGCGATCGAGACATTCGACGATCTGAGTCGAGCCCTCGACGAACCGCGCGGCGACCGCTCGAGCTAGCCACTAATCTGCGCGCATGGGATACCCGAATCGCCTGCTGCTCGACGGCGAGCAGATCGTCCTGGACCTGCGCCCGCACTGGTGGTTCTTCGCCAAGCACATCGCCGCGGGGATCCCCGTGCTGGCGCTCGCGGTGTTCGCGCTCACCCTCGACGGCGACACCGGCACGATCGTCGGCTGGCTCGCGCTGGTCGTCCTCGTGGTCTGGCTGCTGTGGTTTCTCGTCCGCCTCGCCAACTGGCTGACGACCCACTTCGTGCTGACGTCCGAGCGGCTGATCTTCCGCCGCGGCCTGATCTCCAAGCACGGCCGCGACGTCCCGCTCGGCCGGGTCAACAACATCGACATGCACCAGACCGTCTTCGAGCGCGTGCTCCGCGCCGGCGATCTGCTCATCGAGTCCGCGGGCGAGACCGGCCAGCAGCGCTTCACCGACATCCGGCGCCCCGAGCACGTCCAGCGCGAGATCAACCGTCAGGTCGAACTGCACGACAACCGCGAACGCGGCAACGGTCGCGGAGCCGTCGGCCAGTCCGCGCCCGAGCAGATCGCCGCCCTCGCGCAGTTGCGCGACCAGGGCCTGATCACCGAAGCGGAGTTCCAGGCGAAGAAGACCGACCTGCTCGGCCGGATGTAGCCCGACCGCTCAGATCAGCTCGGCCAGGAGGGCGGCGGCTCGTGCCGCGCCGTCGGTGGCCACCGGCCGGTAGTCGACGACCCGTCCCAGTTCCTCGACGATCGCCGCGGCGATGGCGTCGGGATCGGACTCGGCGTACTCCATCGCGCGGCCGGCGCCGTACCGGGCGAGGCGGTGCGGGACGTGGAAGCGCTGCTCGAAGTGCTCGCCGAGGGGGAAGTACAGGAATGGCCTGCGATTCGCGGTGAGCTCCATCGCCGTGGTGAGCCCACCCTGCACGACGGCGAGATCGCACGCGCCCAGTAGGCGGTAGAGGTCCGGCACGAAGCCGTGGACCGCGACGCCGTCGACCTCCGGGAGGGACCGGGGGTCGATGCGGGGACCCGCGACGGCGACCATGCGAAGGCCCGGCACTCGGCGACGTGCGAGGGGAAACGCGCTCAGGACTCGCCGCAACAGGCTCGTGCCCACCGCGGTGCCGCCCACGGAGACCACGACCACCGACTCGCCCGGCGCGAACCCGAACTCGACGCGGGCGGCCGCGCGCGCGTCGTCGTCGAGAGGTTCGAATCCGGTGACGTAGCCGCTGAAGTCGAAGTGACGCCGCGTCCAGTCGCGGATGGACGGCAGGCCGGGACCGAAGTCGAGGGGAACGACGTCCTCGGGGTCGCCGACGAAGATCGCCGCGTCGCGGATCCTGCGGTACCGCTCGACCTGGGTGATCGTCTCCAGGTTGTAGTCAGCGGTCAGGGCGATTTCGCGTTCCCCGCCGGACGGCATCGGCAGCCAGCCGACGAAGTCGGTCAACCAGGCGTACGCGGTCCGCTTCAGTTCCGGGTTCTCGTGCAGGAAGTGGTCGGTTTCCCAGGCCTCGTCGGCGATGACGAGGTCGTAGTGCTCTTGGGCCACCACGTCGTTCACCAGCATGAAGTTGGCGACGAGTGTCTCGTCGAGACTGCGGAAGGCGCCGAAGCAGTGCAGGTCGTGTTCCGCCGACTCGCCCTCGAAGTGCGCCGACTCGTTGACCAGATGCCGACTGGCTGCGTGGACGCGCTCGCCTTCGGCCGCGAGCACTCGGGTCACCGGATCCTGGGCGAGCCAGTCGATCGCGAGATCGGGACGCAGCGCCCGCAGTTCGCGAGCGATCGCGACGTCGCGCCGCGCGTGGCCCAGGCCGATCGGCGAGGACAGGAACAGTGCACGTCGCGGGCGTGCGGCGGCGCGCGTCCACCGGCGCAACTTCGGGGTCGCCGGCCTGATCCGCGAGAGGAACTCGAGCATCAGATGCCCGAACTTGACCGGGTCGCGCACGTCCTGGCGGTGGCCGCCGCCCTCGACGACGACCACGGACGCGTTCTCGCCGATGGCCCGCGCCAACTCGTGCGCGCCCGACTCGGGAGTGAGCAGGTCGTTGCTTCCCTGCACGATCAGGACCGGGCAGGCCACCGCGGCGCACACGGCCCGATAGGCGTCCAGATAGCCCGGTCGGGCGAAGAGTTCCGCGTTCAACATCTCGTCGCCGACGACGGCGCTGCCGAGGCAGGCCATGGTGGTTTCCAACCCCCACCCGACCCCGTCCTCGATGGCCTTGCTCGAATGGGGTTCGACGAACGCTGCGGTCATGAACACGTCGAGGAAGTGCCGCTGGTCTCCCTCGACGAACGCCTGCACCCACCCGGGATCGGGTGGGTCCAATGTCAACGGCGTGTACGGCCCGACCAGTACGACGCCTTCGCAGCGGGCGGGGTGCTCCGCGGCGAAGGTCAGGGTGCGTCGAGTACCTCCCGAGGACGCGACGAGAACCGCGGCCGCGGTGCCGGTGGCGTCGAGGACGGCGTTGGTCAGCGCGACGTGACGGGCGGGGGAGTAGGCGGACGGGTCGGTCGGGCGATCGGCGGCGCCGTTGCCGGGGCCGTCCCAGACGACGACGCGATGGTGGCGGGACAGATGCGGAATCTGCATTCGCCAGATGCGTGCGTGGACGACGCACCACGTGGGCATGAGCACCACCGTCGTCGCGCCGCTGCCGAAGACCTCGTAGGAGACTCGGACTCCGTCGTGCTCGACGGTTCCGGCCTCACTCGGAAGTGCTGCGCGCATCGCCGACTCTCCCTTCCTCGAAGGCGCGGATGACGACGCCGAAGCGGCGCAGGGCGGACCGGACCGGCCACTGGCCGCGGTCGAAGCCCAGCAGAATCATGGCCTCGCCGCCCATGAACGCCTGACCGATCAGCGCCGCGATCTCCTCGGGGGTGAACGGCGCGAGCGAGCCCTTGGCCTGGGCGTCCCGCGCTACCTCGGTCAGCAGGCCCGTCCACCCGAGGAGCATGCCGCGTACCCGTTCGGCCACCTCGGGATTCGACCAACCGACCGCGATCATCTCCTGCAGCACGCGCACGTACCCGGAGTCGAGGTCGTCCTCGAGGAAGTCGCACGCCTGCTCGTAGCGCATCCACAGGGGCCGATCCTCCGCGTACAGCCCGCGCTGGCGCTCGATGCGACGAGCGTCCTCGAAGTCGAGCAGGGAGAGCAACAGTTGTTGCTTCGAGCCGAAGTGGTAGTGCAGTTGGCTCAGCGGCACGCCCGCCGTCTCGGCGACCTGACGGGTCGACAGCCCCGCGAAGCCGTCGTTCAGCAGGCGAGTGCGGGCAGCCTCCAGGATGGCCGCACGGGTGGTCTCCGCCTTGCCGCCTCGCTCCGTACCCACGGTCAAGTAGTAGTCCATTTCGGTCGAACGTCCGAGCTCGGCATGCCGGATTCTTCTTGACAATACGGCAGTCTCGCGATTCTGTACCTCCAGATTCGGTCGACCGACCGAAAATAGAGGAGGATTACGATGATGGGTTTCGTTCCCGGCGACCTGCCGATCGCCATCAAGAACGAGCACGTCCAGGTCCAGGCGACCGAGGTCGGCGAGATGACCCTCGGCTACTTCCGTCTCGCAGCGGGTACCGACCTCGGTCCGGCGCTGGCGGGCTTGCCGGGAGACCACTGCAAGTGCCCGCACTGGGGCTACATGCTCGAGGGCCGCCTGCTCATGCGCGGTGTCGACGGCGACACCGAGTACGCGGCGGGCCAGGCCTTCTACTGGGCGCCCGGTCACGTGCCGGTCGCGTTGACCGACTGCGCGTACGTGGACTTCTCCCCGAGCGCCGAGCTCGCGCCGGTCGTCAAGCACATCACCGGCGGCTGAAGCCCCCTCGGAGAGGAGACACGTCATGGGCGAGATCGACCTGGACGCCGACGCGCAGTTGAAGGCCAAGCACAGGGCGCTGTGGGCGCTCGGCGACTATCCGACGGTCGGCGGTGTCATCGCCGCCGCAGGTGCGGCCCTGGTGTCCGCGGCCGGGATCGCGGCCGGCATGCGCGTGCTCGACGTCGCCGCCGGCGCGGGCAACGCCTCCCTCCCCGCGGCGCGCACGGGGGCGGAGGTCGTCGCCAGCGACCTGTGCCCGGCGCTGCTCGCAGTCGGGGAGAAGGCGGCGGCCGAGGCGGGACTGCACCTGCGCTGGGAGGAGGCCGACGCGGAGAACCTGCCCTACGAGACCGGCGAGTTCGACGCGGTGCTCTCCTGCGTCGGCGTCATGTTCGCTCCGCACCACGACCGCGCGGCCGGCGAACTGCTGCGGGTCCTGCGCCCCGGCGGAACCCTCGCGCTGCTCAACTGGACGCCGACCGGCTTCATCGGGCAGATGTTCGCGACCATGAAGCCCTTCGCGCCGCCTCCGCCGCCCGGGGCCTCACCCCCGCCGCTGTGGGGGGACCCCGATCACGTGCGCTCGCTGCTCGGCGAGGGCGTGGCCGACCTGAGGTTCGCGACCGGCACCGTGTCGGTGGAGGCATTCGCCGATCCGCTCGAGTTCCGGGAGTTCTTCAAGGCCCGGTACGGCCCCACCATCGCGGTCTACCGGCACGTCGCCGAAGACCCGGCGAAGGTCGTCGCACTCGACACCGAACTCCTCGCCCTGGCCGAGCGGTTCGACCGAGGCGAGGGTGCGCTGTCGATGCGGTGGGAGTACCTGCTGACCACGGCCCGCCGCGTCTGAGGCCTCGCGCCCGTCGCGACGCTCCGCTCGGGGCCCCTAGGTGTGCCGAAAAAATGCCGATAGCGCAGTAGAGCACCGCCGAGAGGCCTCGGAACGGTGTTCTAGTGCGCTATCGGCGAGAAGTGAGCCGGGGTCAGGTGCGCCAGGCGCTCGCGCGCCAGGCGCCTTCGCCGGGGTAGAGGTGGCGGCGGACTAGACGGCTGCGGTCCGTCCACGCCGACGGGGCCTTTGGCGGCTTTGGCGCCTCGGCGCCCGAACGCGCCGCCAATACCGCCACCAGGGCGGCCAACTCGTAGTCGTCCGGAGTGCCGCGCACGATGCGCAGCACCGGACGCGCCGGGGTCTGGTCTTCGGCCTCTGGCATGCCGCTCGGGCTCCTCACTCGTGCCTCGCTCGTTGCGCTCGCTCGGCTAGAGCGGGATGTTTCCGTGCTTGCGGGGCGGGAGGGTCTCGCGCTTGCCGCGCAGAGTCCGCAGGGCGCGGATCAGGTGCACCCGCGTGCTCGACGGCTCGATCACCGCGTCGACGTACCCGCGCTCGGCGGCGATGTAGGGGTTGGCGAGGGTGTCCTCGTACTCGGTGACGAGCTCCTTGCGCCGGGCGTCCGGATCTGCGGCCGCCGCGATTTCCTTGCGGTACAGGATGTTCGCCGCGCCCTGCGCGCCCATGACCGCGATCTGCGCGGTCGGCCAGGCGAAGTTCAGGTCGGCGCCGAGGTGCTTGGAGCCCATGACGTCGTAGGCGCCGCCGTAGGCCTTGCGAGTGATGACGGTGACCATCGGGACCGTCGCCTCGCAGTAGGCGTAGAGCAGTTTTGCGCCGCGGCGGATGATGCCGTTCCACTCCTGCGAGGTGCCGGGCAGGAAGCCGGGAACGTCGACGAGGGTCAGGATCGGCACGTTGAACGCGTCGCAGGTCCGCACGAAGCGCGCGGCCTTCTCCGAGGCGTCGATGTCCAGGGTCCCGGCGAACTGCATCGGCTGGTTGGCGACGATGCCGACGCTGTGCCCGTCGACCCGGCCGTACCCGATCAGGATGTTCGGTGCGAACAGGGGCTGGACCTCGAGGAACTCCCCGTCGTCGACGAGGGCTTCGATGACCCGGTGCATGTCGTACGGGGTGTTCGAGGAGTCCGGGATCAGGGTGTCGAGCGCCCGGTCGTCGTCGGTGATCTCGAGGTCGGCGGCGTCGTCGAAGGCCGGCGGGTCCGAGAGGTTGTTGCTCGGCAGGTAGGACAGCAGGGCCTTGACGTACTCGAGGGCGTCGGCCTCGTCGCTGGCCATGTAGTGGGCGTTGCCGGACCGGCTGTTGTGGGTACGCGCACCGCCGAGGTCTTCGAAGCCGACCTCTTCGCCGGTGACCGACTTGATGACCTCGGGACCGGTGATGAACATGTGCGAGGTCTGATCCACCATCACCACGAAGTCGGTGAGGGCCGGGGAGTAGACGTGCCCGCCGGCGCAGGTGCCCATGATCAGCGAGATCTGCGGGATGACGCCCGAGGCGCGGGTGTTGCGACGGAAGATCTCCCCGTACAGGCCGAGGGAGACCACGCCCTCCTGGATGCGGGCGCCGGCCCCCTCGTTGATGCCGACGATCGGGCAGCCGGTCTTGATCGCGAGGTCCATGACCTTGCAGATCTTCTCCCCGTACACCTCGCCGAGGGAGCCGCCGAAGATCGTGAAGTCCTGGGAGAACACGCACACCGGACGGCCGTCGACGGTGCCGTAGCCGGTGACCACGCCGTCGCCGTAGGGGCGGTTCTTCTCCAGGCCGAAGGCGGTGGAGCGGTGGCGGGCGAACTCGTCGAGTTCGACGAAGGAACCGTCGTCGAGCAGCGCCTCGATCCGCTCCCGGGCGGTCATCTTGCCCTTGGCGTGCTGCTTGGCGATCGCCCGCTCGCCGGCCGCGAACACGGCTTCGTGGTGGCGCACCGACAGCTCTTCGAGCTTGCCCGCGGTGGTGTGGATGTCGATGTCGTGACTGTCCGGGGGCGAGGCGGGAAGGTCGACCTCGAGCGCAGGTTCTGCCACGTCACTCCTCAAGCACTGGTACAGAAAACAACCCCGCCACCCTATTGCTACTCGGGAGTTCGACTTCGACACGCCCTACGCTGTGAGCCGTGCGCGAGCCTCTGGATTCAGCCGTTCTGACCGCGTTGCTGCCCGGGCGGGCGGTCACGGTTCTGCTCGAGACCGGGTCCACCAACGCCGACCTGCGCGCTGCCGCCGTCTCGGGACAGGCGCAGCCGGGCCACCTGGTCGTCGCGGAGTTTCAGCGCTCCGGCCGAGGACGGCTCGACCGCTCCTGGGATTCCCCCGCCGGAGCCGGGCTCACGTTTTCCGTGCTGGTGGATCCCGGCTCCGTCGCCGTCGAGCGGTGGGGCTGGTTGCCGCTGCTCACCGGCCTCGCCGTCGCCGAGGCGGCCCGTGCGGTCGCGGGCGTCGAGGCGCGGGTGAAATGGCCCAACGACGTCCTCGCCGACGGTCGCAAGGTCGCGGGCGTGCTGTGCGAACGGGTCGACGTCGGCGCCAGGGGCCTGGCGATCGTGGGTGTCGGCCTGAACGTCGACACCTCGGCGGAGGAGCTCCCGGTGCCCCATGCGACGTCGCTGGCGTTGGCCGGCGGCACCGACCTGAACCGGGGCACGCTGCTCGCCGGGATCCTCCAGCGCCTCGACACGCGCGTCGGCGCCTGGCGCGACGCGGGAGGCGACGCGGCCACGGCCGGACTGGCCGACCTCTACCTGGCCGCGAGCGCCACGCTCGGGCGCGACACGACCGTCGCCGTTCCAGGCGGGGAGTCGGTCCAGGGTCACGCGCTGCGGGTGGACGCCTCGGGCGCCCTGGTGCTCCGCACGGTCGACGGCGAGCGAACCGTCGCGGCCGGAGACCTGGTGTGGGGCGACTGCGCCGAGCGAGGAACGAGCGAGGACAGGCGCCCCAGCGGGCAGGGCTAGGCCACGACGTGGCTCGGGGCCGGCCCGTGCTGCTCGAAGGCGAGCACCTCGCGGTGGTGCTGCGCCGGGCCTGGTACACCCTGATCGCGCCGACCGTGGTGCTCCTGCTGTGTGCAGGGCTCGGGGGCTACGCGGCCGGCCGGATCCCGGCGGGCGACGCCGCAGGGGGCGGGCCGCAGGCCGCGTTGCGGTGGATCGTCGGGGGCACCGCGGTCGCCGTTGCGCTGCGGTGGTCGGTATGGCCGTTTCTGATCTGGTACTCGAGGTCGCTGCGGATCACCACGGCACGGGTCGTCCTCTGCGACGGGGTGTTCGCGCGCCGCGGCACCGAGGTTCCGTTGGGGCGCATCACCGAGGTCGGCAGTCGGCGTACCGGACTGCGGCGGGTGCTCGGCGGCGGTCGGTTGACCATTTCCTTTGCCGGGGGCTACGCCGCGGATCTCTTTCCGGTGCCCGGCGCGCCGGGGCGCGGCTCGGTGTGCCTCGACGACGTTCCGGCCGTGGCCGTCGTCCATCGCTACCTCGAAGAACTGGTCGCAGCCACGCCGCGGATCGCCTTCCTGCCGCCCAGCCCGCCCGGGGAATCCGAGAGACCTTTTGCTTCCTGACCTGCGGCGATGCCACTCGTGGGGGTGCGGGTGCCCACAGCTGTTTTCACACCGGTGGACAACCCTGTGGACAGTCGCGGAGGCCTCGAGCAGTCGGGTTTGCAGCGATCTCGGCCGCCCTCCCCGGCGCGCGCACAAAACGCCACGAAAAGGAAGGTAAAGCGAGTTCCCCGAGAACTGGCCCCTGATCGCTTTACCATCGGGCCATGACTCGCCTGTTGCTCGCCGAAGACGACGTAGCCATCTCCGAACCGCTGGCCCGCGCGCTGCGTCGCGAGGGGTACGCGGTGGAGGTCCGTGCCGATGGGGTCCAGGCCCTCGAGCGCGCCCGCCAGGGCGGTATCGACCTCGTCGTGCTCGACATCGGCCTGCCGGGCCTCGACGGCCTGGAGGTCTGCCGCCGGCTGCGCGGAGACGGCCAAGTGATCCCCGTGCTGGTGCTGACCGCCCGTGCCGACGAGGTGGACACCGTCGTCGGCCTCGACGCCGGCGCCGACGACTACGTCACCAAGCCCTTCCGCCTGGCCGAACTCCTCGCGCGCGTCCGCGCGCTGCTGCGCCGCGGCGCCCCCGAAGCGGGCCACGGCATAAGAGGGGTGCGGATCGACATCGAGTCGCACCGCGCCTGGATGGGCGACGCCGAACTGCAGTTGACCGCCAAGGAGTTCGACCTGCTGCGCGTGCTCATCCGCGACGCAGGCCGCGTGGTCACCCGCGACCAGCTCATGCGCGAGGTCTGGGACACCACCTGGTGGACCTCGACCAAGACCCTCGACATGCACATCTCCTGGCTTCGCAAGAAGCTCGGCGACGACGCGACCAATCCGCGCTACATCACCACGGTGCGCGGCGTCGGCTTCCGCTTCGAGCGCGAGTAGAGGCGATACCCGCAACGGGGGCTTTGGTAGTCCATGGCTAGGCGACTGGTCCTTTCCACGCTGGCGGTCGTCGTGGTCGTCGTGCTGCTGCTCGGCGTACCCCTGGGTGTCGCCATGCGCAACGGCATCCTGAGCAGCGCGAACGACAGCCTGCGCTCCGAGGCGCAACGGGTGCTCAACACCATCCAGGTGCGCGCCGAGCTCGGCGACGCCATCGACAGCGAGGCGCTCAACCGGCTGGTTTCCCCCAACCGAAGCGCCACCGTCGTCCTCGACGACGACCGAGTGCTCACCCTCGGCGCCCCGCCGCCCCGCGGCGGGGATTCGCTGAGCCTGACGATCGGCGACGCCCGCAGCGGCGACCGCGTCACGGTGGCCGAGCCCCGCAACCGGGTCAACAGCCAGATTCGCAAGGCCTGGCTGCTGATCCTCATCGAGGCGCTGTTCGCGCTCGCGACCGCGGGCGCGCTCGCCGCCCTGCAGGCCCGCAGCCTGACGCGTCCGCTGATCGAGCTCGCCGAGACCGCCGA
Source organism: Sporichthyaceae bacterium (assembly GCA_052389435.1). GTDB lineage: Bacteria > Actinomycetota > Actinomycetes > Sporichthyales > Sporichthyaceae > JBQTKD01. Next base: position 37,866 of record JBQTIB010000002.1, read on the forward strand.
GCGGTTCGGCTCCTCCGACGCCGCCAAGCGTCGGCACCGTCGCAGCTACGGCCTGCCGGAGGTGGACCGCGTGGCCGCCGGGCTCGAGCGAAGCGCCGAGCGTATCAACCGGATCCGGGGGGGCGAACGCGCGTTCGCCGCGAACGCCAGCCACCAACTCCGCACCCCCCTGACCGCCCTGTCCATGCGGTTGGAGGAGATCGCGATGTCCGACGACCTCGACGTCATGCGCGACGAGGCCAACGTCGCGCTCGGCCAGGTCGAACGGCTCACCGAGGTCGTCGAGCAGTTGCTCACCAGCCACCGCACCCCGCCGGTCGTCGCCGGCGAGGTCGTCGAGATCGACAAGATCGTCGGTCAGCAGATCGACGAGTGGGGCGCGGCGCTGCGCAAGCTCGGCCGCAACATCCAGCTCGTCGGCGTCCCGGCGCTCACGGCACGGGCGAACGCCGCCTCGGTGTCGCAGATCCTCGCGACGCTGGTGGAGAACGCCCTGCACCACGGCGGCGGCGTCGTCTCCATCCGCACGCGCACCGTCGGGGGGTCCGTCGTCATCGAGGTCACCGACGAAGGCAGCGGCGTCTCCGAGGAACTCGGCCACCGCATCTTCGAGCCCGGTGTGTCCGGCGGGCAGAGCACGGGCAAGGGCCTGGCCCTGGCTCGCGACCTCGCTCGGGCCGACGGCGCCCGACTCGAGCTCGTCCAGCAGCGGCCCGCGGTGTTCGCGCTCTTCCTCGCAGCACCCGAGTTCCCCACCTGACCCGAGGTCGGCCATGGCGCTGCGCCGCTGGGCGCACGCGTCGGTGGACAATGGGGGCGTGATGTTCGTACTGATGGTGCTGCTCGTCGCCGTGGTCGTGTTCGGCGTTGCCGCCGTCGCCGCCGGAGCGGGCGGAACGCTCGCCGACGCCGCGCTGGACCGGGCGCCGTGGCGCGCGCCCGAGGAGCCCCTGGCGGCGGCCGATCTCGAAACTGTCCGCTTTCCCTCGGCGATCCGCGGCTACCGCATGGACCTCGTCGACGCGGTCCTCGATCGCGCGGCCGCCGCGCTCGCCGCACGCGACGCCGAAATTCTCGCCCTGCGGGCCGAGGTCCGTGCCGCGCGCGCGGGCGAGGGCTACTGAGCCGTGGCCGACCTCGCGGCAGGTCCCGACGGACGCCTGCGCTGCGCATGGGGCATGTCCACGCAGGACTACGTCGCCTACCACGACACCGAATGGGGTCGTCCCGTCCACGGAGACGACGCCCTGTTCGAACGCATGACCCTGGAGGCGTTTCAGTCGGGGCTGTCCTGGATCACGATCCTGCGCAAGCGCGAGGCCTTCCGCGCTGCGTTTGCGAACTTCTCGATCCCGGCCGTCGCCGCGTTCACCGAAGCCGACGCCACGCGTCTGATGGCGGACGAGGGGATCGTGCGCAACCGGGCCAAGATCGCCGCGGCGATGCGCAACGCCCGCGTGGCCGCAGAGCTGGCGCCGGGGGAGTTGGACGCTCTGCTGTGGTCCTTCGCCCCGGCCCCGCGTCCGCGTCCGCGCACCCTGGCCGAGGTTCCGGCCCAGACCGCGGAATCCAAGGCGCTCGCCAAGGAACTGAAGCGACGCGGCTTCTCCTTCGTCGGACCGACGACCGCCTACGCGCTCATGCAGGCGACCGGGATGGCCGACGACCATCTCGCCGGCTGCGCCGTGAGTCCTACGCCGTGAGTCCTGCGCAGTGAGTCCTGCGCCGTGAGTCCTACGCCGGGCTGACGAACGCCGTCTTCGGAAGGTGGTAGTTCGGGTCCCGCTCGGCCTGTTCGGTAACGCGGGCGTCCGAGATCCGGTCCGGCACCGACGGCTCGGGGGCGGGGTCAGTGGACTCCCCGGGCTCCGGTTGCGTGCCGGGTCCCGCCTCGATGCCGAACTCCGGGTCCGCGGGCTGCTCGATCGGCGCCTCCGCCGGGGTGGAGGAGTCCTGCGGGGTGGACGAATCCTGCGTGGACGAATCCTGCGTGGACGGAGGCTGCTCGGTCGGAGTCTGCGGGGAGGAGACCTGCGGCGCGGGCGCCGGTTCGACCGGACTCTGCGGCGCACTCTCCGGGGCCGGCACGGCTTCGCCCGTCGGCTGCGGCGACGCAGCGGCCCGAGCCGCCTCGGCCCGTTCGGCCATGCGGTCCGCGCTCACCCCACCGCCGCTCAGCAGTTCGCCGATCTCCTCCGGGCTGTCCACGAGCTCCTCGCCGGTCTCCACGGGAGCGGCGGGGGCGAAGAACGGGCGCAGCGACGCCGGGTCGGCGATCCGGATCAGGTCTTCGACGCGCCCCACGTGCAGGTGGGAGATCTTGTTGCGCGTGGTGCGCTTGGCGAACCGCGTGGCGCCGCTCTCGAAGGCGGTGAGCATGCGGCCTCGGTAGACGGTCATGTTCTGCGGCAGGCTCGGCGTCCACAGGCAGGCGACGGCCCCGCCGGTCTTGGACGGCTTGTCCCGCCGCACGACGATCATCCGCCCGCGCTTGCCGCCGAGCGAGGAGGTGAAAACGAAGTGATCCTCCGTCACCATCACGCCCTGCGTGCGGAGTGGGACCCGCCAGGGGCCGTCCTCCTGGCGAATGGTGCCGTCGGAGTCCACGGAGTAGCGGTACATCTTCGGCTTGGACGAGCGGGCGTATCGACCGATCCAGACCGAGTCGCCCTCGACGAACATGTAGCTCGCCGCGTCGATGCGCTGCGGCTTGCCCGTGGCGACCATGTAGGGCTTGGTGCTCGTGGCGTGCGAGCGCGCCATCTTGGCGCGGAGCTTGGAGAGTTTGTACCTGCGAACCGCGGGCTTCTGTCCGGCGAATTCGGTGTCCTGGGCGATCAGCCACTTGCCGCTGACGCCGAGCGCTCCGAGATGGGAGGCCTTCACCCGCACGGTTCCGACGTGGCGACCGTTGCTGGGATTGATGCCGACGATGTAGGACTGCGAGCCGGCCCGGTACATGCCGAGCAGCAGCAGGGTGTTGCCCTTGCCGTCCCAGTCGCGCCAGACGGAAAGGCCCTGCGGGATGTATCCGCTGAGGTGGGGCATCTCGGGGCCGGGGCGGAAGACCTGGTCGTAGAGCCGGGACACCGACTTGCCGTTGTACCGGGCCTTTCGCTTCGACGGCACCTGCGAGGCGTCGCACCGCGGGCCCCGCTGGGCGTCGGGGAGCAGACGGGCGGCGGGCGTCGTCATCGCCGCGACCGCGGCGCTCTCGACCGCCGGTGCGAAGGCTTCGGCGGCAACGTCGGCGGGTCCGACAGGCAGCGGCAGGGGCTCGGCGGCTACCGCCCGGGGCATGTCGCGGCCGACGGGATCCAGCCCGAGGGCGTCGGGCAGGGACAGCGGGCCGATGGGGGCGAGCACCGTCAGGATCAGGCCGGACGTGACGGAGAGACCCACGGTGCGACGACGCGACGACACTCGGTGCTCCCTCCGGATTCGGCACTCCGCCAGGGCCTGCGAACTACTGCTCGACCCCTGAATCATCCAAAGCCGAAGGGGTCCGGAACGTCAGAACGCGGTGCCCAGTGCGTAATTCACGCGACGGGTCCCAGTCCAGCAGGATCTTGGATTAAGCCTAGAAAGGAAGGGCAAACCCTTGCTCACCGCCGCGCCAAAAAGATCACCGGCACGGCGATCGGGATCAGTCGCGGAGCAGCCTTTCCAACGACTGCATCGAGGCAACGTGAAGATCTCTCACGCGGTTGGCGGCTCTCGGGTACTTGTACGAGGCGCCTTCGAAGAGGTTGAAGGCGTCGTCCCCGACCAGCGCCATGCCCTCGCCCATGCTCGGGCTGGCGAAGCAGACCTCGTCCCGGTCCGTGGAGCGCGACCGCTCCGTGACGACCAGTACCCCGGGCCGGCTGTGGTTGGTCGTGTTGAACACGAACGCCCGGTCGGTGACGAGGGCGCCCTGGGTTCGCGGCGGGATCGGGTAGGCCGCGCCCGTGGGCTCGAGGCGTCCGTCCTCCCCGACCCGGTATTCGTACATGCGGTCGACGTCGCGCTCGGAGTACCGGCCCGCCCAGACCTTCCCGTCGTGGGTGGTCATGAAATCGGCGCTGTGGATCTCCTGCAGGTCCTTGAGCCGGCCGATGAACGGCCGATCGCCGGTGCGGGCGGCTTCCTTCAGGCCCTCGCGCAGCGAGGAGAGCCGGTATCGCCGCACGTTCTCCCGCCCCCGGCTCGCCGCGTCCTGGGCGTAGAGGAACTCGCCCGCCACCGCGATGCCGCCGAGGTGGGCATTGCGCAGGCGGACACTGCCGATGTGCCTGCCCGTGCGGGCGTCGACGGCCGCGATGAGCGACTGCTCGTTCTCGGCGGGCGACCCGCGGTAGAGGCCGATGAGCAGCAGATCGCGATCGCCGTCCCAGTCCTGCCAGGTCGTCATGCCCTGCGGGATGTAGTCGGGGAGGTGGGGGATCGCGAAGGAGCGCTCGAACTCGCGGTCGTAGGTGCGCGAGGCGGCGGGGCCTTCGTAGAAGGAGGAGGCTCGCGAGTCGTTCGCGCCGCCCGCCTCGGTTGCGCCCACGCATGCGGGAGGGGTGGCGGCCTGCGCGGCGGGGGTGGGGTTCTGTGCAGTGGGGACGGCGGCCTGCGCGGTGGGGACGGCGAGCAGCGCGGCGAGTCCGACGGCGCCGGCGAGGAGCGCGGCGCGGCGGTGGCGAGGGTGCATGGAACGTCCCGTTCTTCGACAGTTCGCTCCACGCTAGGCACAGTTCTTCCGTTCGCCCCCATGGGTTGCCGCAAGTCCGGTCAAGTCCTGGATCAAAGCGAACTAATCGGGCAGGGGACCGGGTTCGACGACCCGGGTCAGCGCCCCGTGAAGTGCGGTTTGCGCTTGTCCAGGAAGGCCGACAGGGCCTCGGTGTGGTCCGCGGTGCCGCCCGCCGCGACAATTTCGGCGTGCTCGGCTGCGAGCGTCGCGCCGAGGTCGTTGTCGTCGGCGAAGCGCAGAAGCCGTCGCACCGCCGCGTAGGCCGCCGTGGGGCCGGCGGCCAGGCGCGCGGCCGTCTCGCCGGCGGCGGTTTCGAGGTCGGCGTCGGCCACGACCGTGTTGACCAGACCCAACTCCAGCGCCTGCTCGGCGTTCAGGGAGGGGGAGAGCATGAGCAGTTCGGCGGCCTTGGCCCGTCCGACCAGCCGTGGCAGGTACCAGGACAGGCCGGTGTCCGGGGTGAGGCCGATCGCGGTGAACGCGGTCGTGAACGTCGCGCTCGCGGCCGCGATCCGCAGGTCCGCGGCCAGCGCCAAGGACAGTCCGGCGCCGGCCGCGGCACCGTTGACGGCGGCGACGACGGGCTTGTCCATCGTGGCGAGCGTGTAGGAGATCGGCGAGTAGTGCTCGGCCACCGTTTCGAAGAGCTCGGCGGGGCTCGCGCCCGTGCCGCGCATTGTCTGAAACTCCTTCAGGTCCTGCCCGACGCAGAACCCGCGGCCACTGCCGGTGAGCAGGACCGCGCGGACCCGGTCGTCGGCCGCGGCCTCCCGAACGGCCGCGAGCAGCGCCTGCTTGGCGGGCAGGTCGAGGGAGTTGAAGGCGTCGGCGCGGTTGAGGCGAATGGTGCGCAGGCCGTCGGCGTCGTCGATCAGAACGGGTTCCATGGCCGCAGGCTAGTCCCGGCCATTACGTCCGCAGAGCGTGCCGGGTTTCTGTCTGCGCAGGTCCACCCCCGATAATGGAGGCCAGCACGTGCCCCGGGAGAGGAGCCACTACATGGCGGCCATGAAGCCGCGGACCGGTGACGGACCGCTCGAGGTCACCAAGGAGGGCCGCGGCATCGTCATGCGTGTTCCGCTCGAAGGTGGTGGCCGGTTGGTCGTCGAGCTGAACGCAGACGAAGCCAGTGCGCTCGGCGAAGCGCTCAAGGGCGTCGTCGGATGAGTGGCGCGACGGGTAGTTCCGTCGCGCCGAAGGTGACGCTGGTCGAGGACGTAGCCGTCCTCGGCGGCGACGCCGACGTGCTCGCCCTGCCGATCGGGCCGGGTGAGGACGGCCCCGTCGCGGGCCCGGGAACGGCCGCGGCCGCTCGTGCGCTCGGAATCGACCTCATGGCGTTCGCGGCTCGGGAGAAGGCCACGGGCGCGGTGGGCGATCTGGTCGCCGTTCCGGTCGTCGATGGGCCCGTCGAGCAGGTGCTCCTGGTGGGCACCGGCGGCGGCGGAGTCACCGAGATGCGCCGCACGGGTGCCGCTCTCGCTCGGCGCACCAAGGGCAAGCGGTTGGAGACCACGCTCTCCCTCGGCGCTCCCGCGGACCGCGTGCGCGCCCTGGTCGAGGGCCTGCTGCTCGCTTCCTACGGCTACGACCTGCGCGGCGGGAAGCCGGACAAGTCCGCCGAGGCCGCGGCGGCGGCGCGGAAGAAGCCCGCACCGTCGATCGTCCTGCACGCCAAGGGCGCGAAGGCCGCGGCGGTCGGCGACGCCGTCTCCCGCGGGCAGCGGACCGCACAGGCGGTGTGCCTGGCGCGAGACCTGGCGAACACTCCCTCGTCCGGGAAGACCCCGGCTTGGCTGGCCGACCAGGCCGTCGCGCTCGGGAAGAAGTCCGGCCTGGAGGTGAAGGTCTGGGACGAGGCGGCGCTGGCGGCCGAAGGGTTCGGCGGTCTGCTGGCCGTCGGCTCCGGTGCGGCCGCCAAACGCGGGCCCCGGCTGATCCAGATGTCCTACGCGCCCGGTGGCGCCACGCCGAGCGAGGGCGCCGAGCGATCGAGGACGCCGCACGTCGTGATCGTCGGCAAGGGCATCACCTTCGACACCGGCGGTCTCTCGCTCAAGCCGAGCGACGGCATGATCGCGATGAAGGCCGACATGGCCGGCGGCGCCGCCGTGATCGGTGCCATGACCGCGCTACGCGACCTCGGTGTGCAGGTGCGCGTCACCGGCCTGGTCGCCGCGGCGGAGAACATGCCCTCCGGATCGGCGTTCCGTCCGGGCGACGTCATCACGCACTACGGCGGTACGACGGTCGAGGTGCTGAACACCGACGCCGAGGGTCGCCTGGTGCTCGCCGACGCACTGGCCTACGCCGACGCGCATCTGAACCCGGACTACCTGATCGACCTCGCCACCCTGACCGGGGCGGCGACCCTGGCCCTGTCCCGTCGCATCGGTGCGCTGTTCACCGACGACGAGAAACTCGCCTCCGGCCTGCTCGCCGCCTCCGAGGCGGGCGGCGACCGGCTCTGGCGGATGCCGTTGACCAAGGACTACCGGATCGCACTGGAGTCCCCCGTCGCGGACCTCGCCCACGTGCCGCACAGCAAACACCGCAAGATCAACGGCGGCGCGATCACCGCGGCCCTGTTCCTGCAGGAGTTCGTCGGCAACCGCCGCTGGGCCCACGTCGACATGGCCGGCCCCGGAAAGATCGAGGGCGACGACCACGAGAACACCAAGGGCGGCACCGGCTACGGCGTGCGTCTGCTGCTCCGCTGGCTGGAAACCCTCCCCAAGCGGTAGGTCGATCGCTGTGGGGGCTGTCATCCCCCACAGTCACGGCGCCACGATTTTTTCGTGGCGCGGATGACTGTGGGAGCTGACAGCCGCCACGGTCATGCCCTCCAAAAGGGGGGTGGAAGGGCTGGCTAGCGGACGGGGCGGCGGGTGCCGGCGAGGATGCCGGCGCCTACGGGCAGCAGGACCGCCGCGAACTCCTCGGACTCGCGCAGGGCGCGGCCGAGGTCGCGCAGGGCGCGGCCGCGGGGGTCGCGGGCCTCCGGGTCGACGCTCTTGAGTCCCTCGGAGAACGCGACGACGCCGCCGACGCGGAGCAGGCGGTGGGCCTCGCGGAAGTGTTCGGCGTAGTCCGACGGGTCCCCGCCGCACCACATCAGGTCGTAGCCGCCGTCGGTCAGGCGCGGCAGCACGTCGGAGGCGTGCCCGGCGATCAGGCGGGTGCGGTTGACCGCCAGACCCGCGGCCGTGAACGTCTCCTTGGCGGCGCGTTGGTGCTCGGGCTCGGCGTCGACGGAGGTGAGCACTCCGTCCGGGCGCATCCCGCGCATCAGCCACACACCGGACAGGCCCGTGTTGCTGCCGATCTCGATCACCGAGTGTGCGTCCAGCAGAGCGGCCAGGAAGCGGAGCGCCGCACCGGCCGAGGGGCTGGGAACGGGCACTCCGAGGTCGGAGGCGGCCGCCCGGGCACCGCGCAGAACCGCGTCCTCGGGCAGGTAGGCCTCGTCGACCGCCCCGGTCTTCTCGACTCCGGGCACCGTCATTGTGGTCGCCTCCCGCACACCGAAATTCTCCCTGGCAGCCTAGTGGCGGAGCCGGCACCCACCCTGCCACCGCGCGGGAACGAATCCCCGACACGTACCGTTCTTCGAGTACACAAGAAACAGTTGCCGAGTACACAGATTCGGCACAGGGAGTGGGGAAAGGGTGTCTGCGACGGCAGGGATCGGCGCTGTAGAGGGGGACCTAGTGGATGCGGTCGAATGGACACCGCCGAGCTGGGAGGAGATCGTCCGGGAGCACTCGGCCCGGGTGTACCGCCTGGCGTACCGACTCACCGGGGACCAGCACGACGCCGAGGACCTGACCCAAGAGGTTTTCGTTCGCGTCTTCCGCTCACTCTCCACGTACAAGCCCGGCACGTTCGAGGGTTGGTTGCACCGCATCACGACGAACCTGTTCCTGGACCAGGTGCGTCGCAAGCAGCGCATCCGGTTCGAGAACTTCGCCGACGACGCGCACGAGCGGCTGCCCGGATCCGAGCCGACTCCCGCGCAGCTCTTCGACGACCGTCACCTCGACGCCGACGTCCAGTTGGCGCTCGACGAGCTGCCGCCGGACTTCCGCGTGGCCGTGGTCCTGTGCGACATCGAAGGTCTGTCCTACGAGGAGATTGCCGCGACCCTCGGCATCAAGCTCGGAACCGTCCGCAGCCGCGTGCACCGGGGCCGCAGCCGGCTTCGCGCCGCGCTGGAGCACCGCAACATCGCGGTCCGTGAGCTGGCGATCGACGAGCACCTCCTACCCCAGCAGGCCTCCGCCCCCGTCGAGGAAGTTGCCCACCAGGAGGTCCCGTGAGCGAAGCTCAGCCTCCCAAGCACCATCTCGGCCACCGGCTTGCCGGTTGGGTCGACGGTGAACTTCCGCCCGGGACCCGCCAGCTCGTAGCGGCCCACCTGGCAATGTGTTCGACCTGCCGTGTCGCGGCGGTCGTGGAGTCGCGGACGAAGGCCGGGCTGCGCGATCTCGGCGGTCCGGCTCCGTCCAACGATCTGATGGCCTCGCTCCTCGGCCTGCAGAGCACGGGTCCGCAGCCGCCGACGACGCAGCCGCCCGGTCCGAGTGCGTTGGGGAACGGTTCGGCCTTCCCGGCCGTCGCCCGCCGACGTGCGCGGCCCGCCGCGCTGGCCGCCGGGGTGGCCAGCGTGGCCGCACTCACGGTCGGTTCGGCCTGGCTCAGCGCGGACGGCACTCCGCCGCCCGGGGACTCCCGGGTGCGCCAGGCCTCCACGGTCGGGGACCCGGCCTCGTTGCTCGGCCCGATCGACGGGTTGCCCGACGGCCGCCCGACCACCTCGTTCGCGTCGATCGGCACCGGATCCGCCGGCTCCGGACCCGCGTTCGTCGAGGTCCTGCGGCTCCGCTGAGCGCGAAACGTTCCTAGCCCGGCCCCGCCGGAATAGGCTGCGCACGTGTTCGACATCAGCGGTTGGGAGTTTCTGACGTTGGCCGCCATTGCGGTGGTCATCTTCGGACCCGACCGGCTGCCCAAGCTGGCGAACGACGCAGGCAAGTTCGTCCGCCAGGCGCGTCAGTTCATCCACGGCGCAAAGGCGGACCTCGCCCGCGAACTGGACATGGACCTGCCCGACCTGCGAAACGTCGACCTCTCCGCCCGCGGCTTGATCCGCAAGGCGGTCGGGGAGGACGAGAGCCTGTTCGAGGACCTGCGCAAGGACTTCCGCGGGGACATGGACCTGCTCAAGGCCCCGCTCATGCGCGAGTCCGGGGCCCGGCCGCTGGAGAAGGACGAACCCCCGCCCTGGGACGCGGACGCGACCTAGACCGGGGTGAGTCCCAGCGAGCGGCCGACGAGGCCGCGGGAGCGGCTGCCCAACCGGTTCGCCACGCCCCGCAGGACCTGAGAGGCCGGAGCCGCCGGATCGGCGAGCACCAGGGGAACGCCGGAGTCTCCGCCCTCGCGCAGGCGCGGGTCGAGCGGGACCTCGCCCAACAGGGGAACGCTTGCGCCGAGAGTCTGCGCCAGGCCGTCGGCTACGCGTTGGCCGCCGCCGCTGCCGAACAGTTCGAGGCGGTGTTCGCGTCCCTCGGGCGTGCAGTGCGGGCAGGCCAGGTAGGACATGTTCTCCACGACGCCGACGACGTGCTGGTGGGTCTGCGTGGCGATCGCCCCGGCCCGTTCGGCTACTTCGGCGGCCGCCTGCTGCGGGGTCGTGACGACGAGGATCTCGGCGCTGGGCAGGAGTTGGGCGATCGAGATCGCGACGTCGCCTGTGCCGGGCGGCAGGTCCATCAGCAGTACGTCGAGATCGCCCCACCACACGTCGGCGAGGAACTGGGACAGGGCCCGGTGCAGCATCGGCCCACGCCATACGACCGGGGTGTTGCCTTCGATGAACATGCCGATCGAGATCAGCCGGACCCCGTGCGCGGTCGGCGGCATGATCATGTTGTGGACCTGGGTGGGCCGGTCCGCGCAGCCGAGCATCCGCGGCACGGAGTGGCCGTAGATGTCGGCGTCGAGCACGCCGACCGACAGTCCGTTCGCGGCCATCGCCGCGGCGAGGTTGACCGTGACCGAGGACTTGCCCACCCCGCCCTTGCCCGAGGCGACCGCGTAGACCTTGGTCAGCGACGACGGCTGGGCGAACGGGATCTCCTTCGCGGGCGCTCCGCCCCGCAGGTTGGTCTGCATGGCCGAGCGCTGCTCGGCGGTCATGACGTCGAGATCGACGACGACCTCGGTCACCTCGGGCACGCGCGCGACCGCGTTGGTGACCTCTCGGGTGATCGTCTCGCGCAGCGGACACCCCGCGACGGTCAGCAGGATGCGGACCGTGACACGGCCGCCGTCGACCTCGACGCCCGCGACCATGCCGAGGTCGGTGATCGGGCGGTGGATCTCGGGGTCGTCGACGGTCGCCAGTGCTGCCTGGATTGCGTCGACGTTCGGGGTGGCGGCCATGCCCCGATCGTATGCGGAAACCGGCCTAGGCCTGGTCGGCGGACCAGCCGGCGTCGGCGACGCGGGAGCGATCGCGCTCGTTGAGGTCCTCGAGCAGGCGTCCGAGTTCCGAACGCAGGAAGTCTCTGGTGGCGACCTCGCCGAGGGCCGCGCGCAGAGCCGCGACCTCGCGGGTCAGGTACTCGGTGTCCGCCATGCCGCGCTCGGCCCGGGTGCGGTCCTGCGCCAGCGTCACGCGGTCCCGGTCGGCCTGCCGGTTCTGCGCGAGCAGGATCAGCGGCGCGGCGTAGGAGGCCTGCATCGAGAGCATCAGGGTCAGGAAGATGAACGGGAACTCGTCGAAGGTCAGCGAACTCGGCGCCGCCACGTTCCACACGATCCAGAACAGGACGAACGCCGTCATCCATCCGATGAAGGCCCAGGTGCCGATGAAGCGCGCGGTGGACTCGGCGAGGCGGGCGAAGGTTTCGCCGTCCCACTGCGGGCGCTTGGGCAGCCGGCTGGGGTTGAGCGGCTGATCCAACCGGTTGCGCGGTTCAGCCATGGGTGCCCCGCGGCCGGTAGACCTTGATCGTCCCGGTGTCGTCGGGTCCGTAGGTCCGCGTCTCCTCCGGGTCGTCCTCCTCGAGGGCCTCCCTGCCCCGCCAGTCCTCGGGCAGCAGGTGGTCCAGGACGTCGTCGACGCTGACCACGCCGACGAGGCGACGTTCGGCGTCGACGACCGGAGCGGCGACCATGTTGTAGGTGGCGAGATAGCTGGTGACGTCGGCCAGCGAGGTGTCCGGGGACAGCGCCTTGAGCTCGCGGTCCAGCGCGGTGGTGATCAGCTGCGACGGCGGTTCGCGCAGCAGGCGCTGGAAGTGCGCGACGCCGAGGAACTTGCCCGTCGGCGTCTCCAGCGGCGGACGGCAGATGTAGACCAGCGCCGCCATCGCCGGGGTCAGGTCCCGCTGCCGGATCCGGGCGAGGGCCTCGGCCACCGTCGCGTTCGGCGGCAGGATCACCGCCTCGGTCGTCATGAGGCCACCGGCGGTGTCGTCCGCGTACGCGAGCAGCCGACGCACGTCCTTGGCCTCGTCCGGCTCCATCAGGTCGAGCAGGCGTTCCTGCTCGTCGCTGGACAGCTCGCCGAGCAGGTCGGCGGCGTCGTCGGGCTGCATTGCCTCCAGGACGTCCGCGGCGCGGTCGGAGTCGAGCTGGGTCAGGATTTCGACCTGGTCGTCTTCGGGAAGTTCTTCGAGGACGTCGGCGAGCCGGTCGTCGTCGAGCGCCGCGGCGACCTCCGCGCGGCGCTTGGGGGAGAGCTCGTGCATGACGTGCGCGAGGTCGGCCGGGCGCAGCTTGTCGAAGGTGGCGAGCATGTTCGCCGCGCCCTGCACGACGTGCGCACCCGCGAGGCCCTCGACGGCGTCCCACGGGACCGTCAACGACTCTCCGCGTCGCCGCAGCCGCCCCACGCCGTGCCCGCCGCCGCGACGGACGTGGACCTTGGAGGCGATCCAGTCGCGGTTGCGGGCCTGCTCCATGGCGATGTCGATGACGGTGACCTCGTCGCCCTCGCCCACCAGCACCACCTTGCGGTCCAGCAGTTCGGCCAGGACCAGGGTCTCGTCGGTGCGCTGCTCGAAACGACGCAGGTTCACCACGCCGGTGGTGATGACCTCGCCGCGGTCCAGCGAGGTGACCCGGGACATCGGCACGAAGATCCGGCGGCGCGGTTGCACTTCGACGACCAGGCCGATGACCTTGGTGACCTCGCCGACGGGCCGCACGTGGGCGACGACGTCCCGGACGCGACCGACCTGCTCGCCGTTCGGATCGAACACGGCCAGACCGGCGAGGCGGGCCGCGAAAACGCGGGTGGGTCCGGACATCGCTCGACCCTCCCGTGCGCGTAGGGGCTGCTCCCGCTGGATGTGGGCCGCAGGCAATCTGCCCCGGCTCGGCACAGGTTAGCGGCTGCAACGGTCCGATCCGGGCCACCGCCGCCGTGCCGGTGACGTCGCGGCCCGCGGCCGCGGGGCGAGGTAGACGCGCGGGTGAACGCGGGGCCACCGATACTTGGCCGGTGAGCGACGCCCGGCCCGCAGCCGACTCTGCGCCGGGGCCGCGCCCGTTCGGCGGCGTCGCGCACTCCGACCTGATGGTGCTGATGGTTGCCGCGGCCGCAGTCTCCACCTCCGGTCCGATGATCGCCGCGCTCGCCGCGCCGGCCCTGGCCATCGCGTTCTGGCGCAACTTCCTCGGTACGGCCGCAACTGCGGTGGTGGTCGGCGCACGACCCGGCCTGCGCCGGGAACTGCGCGGTCTTACGGCGCGTCAGCTTCGCCTCAGCGCCGTCGCAGGCGTGTTGCTCGCGGCCCACTTCGCGACCTGGACACCGAGCCTGAGCTACACCACGGTCGCCTCCGCCACCGCCCTGGTGTCCACGCAGCCGGTCTGGACGGCGATCGGCCTACGACTGCTGGGCACGCCGGTTTCCCGAGCGACCTGGATCGGCATCGGCGCCGCAATGCTCGGGGTGGTGCTGCTGACCGGCGCGGACCTCGCCGTCTCGTCTCGGGCGCTGGGCGGGGACCTGCTCGCGCTCGTCGCGGGCGCGCTCGCGGCTGCGTACATGATCGTGGGGCAGGAAGTCCGACGCACCGTCAGTACCGCCGTCTACACGACGGTCTGCTACGGAATCTGTGCCGCGACGCTGCTCGCCGTGGCTCTGGCGGCGGGGGTCCAACTCGGCGGCTACGACGGCGAAACCTGGCTGCGGCTGATCGCCCTGACGGTGACCGCACAACTGCTCGGGCACACCCTGTTCAACCGCGTCGTCGGCCGGGTGGGGGCAACCCTCGCCGCGACGGTCATCCTGCTCGAAGTCCCGGGCGCCGCCCTGATCGCGTGGTGGCTGCTCGACCAGACCCCGCCGCCCGCGGCGCTGCCGGCGGGCGCCCTGCTGCTGGCCGGCGTCTACCTCGTCGTGCGCGCCGAGGGGCGCCGAACGTCCCTGCCGGTGGACTGAGCAATGCCGAACGGGCGGGCGCCCCTCGGCAGCCCGCCCGTTCCGTGCCCGTGGCTAGCGGCAGGTGATGCCGCCGTCGATGACCAGTTCGGTGCCGGTCTGCCAGCTCGCCTCGTCCGAGGCGATGTACAGCACGCCCATGGCGATGTCCATCGGCATGCCGTAGCGGCCCAGCGGATGCGCGGCGGAGAGCGCGTCCCACGTCGCGTCCGCGTCGCCGGTGTTGTCGGCGAGCAGTTGGACCATCGGGGTGCGGGTGTAGCTCGGGTGCACCGAGTTGATCCGGATGTTGTAGCCGTTGCTCGCGCAGTGCAGTGCCGCGGACTTGGTGAACAGACGTACCGCGCCCTTCGAGGCGTTGTACGCGGCCAGGTTCTCGATGCCGACGAGGCCGGCGATCGAGGAGATGTTGACGATCGACCCGCCCTTGGGATTCTCGTTGTTCTTCATGACCTTGATGCCGGCGCGGGTGCCGAGGAACACGGCCTCGCTGTTGATGGCGTTGACGCGGCGCCAGCCCTCGAGGGTGGTGTCCTCGACGTTGGCGTCGAGCACGATGCCCGCGTTGTTGACGAGGATGTCCAGTCGGCCGTGCTCGGCGACCACGCGGGCGAGCAGTTCGTCCCAGGTGTTCTCTTCGGTCACGTCCTGGTGGAGGTAGACGGCCTTGCCGCCCGAGGCCTCGATCTCCTTGGCCACGCGCTCGCCGTCGTCGTCGAGGATGTCGGTCAGGACGACGGTCGCGCCTTCCTGCGCCATCACGCGTCCGGTGGCCTCGCCCAGTCCGCGCGCTCCACCGGTAATGAACGCAACCTTGCCTGCAACCCGTCCCACGGTTCCTCCACTGCTCGTCGACACTGACGGCTCGGACCCTAGGCGAGGCTGCTCAATTCGGCGTTAACGCCGGGGCAGGAGGCCGCGCCGGTAGGCCGCGATCAGCCGTCGTGGGACGAGGATCCGCTCGCCGTCCACGACGATCGGGACGAGGTCGGGGGTCGAGGCCTTCCAGTTTGCGCGGCGCGAACGGGTGTTGCTCCGCGAGGTCTTGCGCTTGGGAACGGCCATGGCGTGGAGCCTCTCTGGGGTGGCGGACTTGCGTTAACGACAATGGTTATCGTTATGCTGTGGCTGTTGTCCAGCGCGAGGAGCTCGCAGTGAAGAAAGACATCCACCCGACCTACGACTTCGTCGTGTTTCGCGACAGGGACGCGGACTTCGCCTTCCTCACCCGATCGACCGCGCGCAGCAACGCCACCGTCGAGTGGTCCGACGGCCGGACCTATCCGGTGATCGACGTGCAGATCTCGAGTGCGAGCCACCCCTTCTACACCGGCAAGCAGCGTGTGCTCGACACCGCGGGCCGGGTGGAGAAGTTCAAGCGCCGCTACGCCGGCTGACCGCCCGCCGAAAACAGGGACGAGGATCCGAATGCCCAAGCCGCCCGCCCGGGCCCGCACTCCCCGCAAGAAGCGCAACCCGCTCGACGCGGCCAAGATCGACTACATCGACTACAAGGACGTTGCGCTGCTGCGCAAGTTCATCTCCGACCGCGGCAAGATCCGCTCGGCGCGGGTGAGCGGGGTGACGATGCAGCAACAGCGTCAGCTTGCGAAGGCAATCAAGAACGCCCGCGAGATGGCGCTTCTGCCCTACGGCTCGGACCCGACCCGGCGCTCCTGAGCGGCCTTCCATCCCCTTCCGCCCGTTCGACCACAGAGGACGCCTTCGATGCCCCCACCCCAGATGACGCCCGAGCAGCGCACGGCCGCGCTGGCCAAGGCGCGCGCCGCCCAGCAGGAGCGCTCGGCCATGATCGCCGCGGTGCGCAGCGGTGAACTGGCGCTGCCTCAGGTGTTCGAGCGCACCGACGACATCGCCCGCCGCACCCGGCTGGGCCAGGTCCTGCGGGCCCTGCCCGGCTACGGCCCGGTCAAGGTCGCGGCGCTGTGCACCGAGGTCGGCGTCGACCCCGACCGCCGTCTCGGCGTGCTCGCCGCACCGCAGCGGGCGCGTCTGCTGGAGTTGGTCGGCCAGTGAGCGCAACCGTGCTGCTGGTTTCCAGTATGGATCCGGTGCTGCGCGAGACGGCCATCGCAATCCTGGGCTGCGACCTGCCCGACGTTGCCGTCCTCGGCTACGAAACGCTGCCGGACGGCGGTGGCCTGCGCAGAACCTGGTCGGCGTCTCGGTCCGCGCCGCAGGTCGAGTCGGTCGAGGTGCGCGACTGTTTGACCTGCGCCGTCCGGGCCGACCTGCGCACGTCGATCGACGCGCTCCTCGCGCGCGGGGCCGTGCGGATCGTGGTCGGCCTGCCGGTCACGATGGACCCGGTCCCGATCTGCTTCGACCTGCAGCGAGAAGACGGTCCGGTCTCGCTCGCCGCCTCGCTCGGGGTGCTCGACGCGAACACCCTGCCCGAGGATCTGTTCGGCACCGACCTACTCGCCGACCGGAACTCGGCGCTCGGCGAATACGACCGCCGCTCGGTCGGCGAGGCCTTGGCCCGACAGATCGAAACAGTCGACCTGCTCCTGCTCGCCGAACGACCCGACGCGCACGCGAACGCTCTGCTCGACCACGTCGTCGGGCCGGTGCCGAGCCGCTGCGATCTGTTCGATCTCGACGCCGCTTCGGCATTCGCGCGTCGGCGCCCGGCGGAGTTGACCCGGCGTGGAGACCTGCGGATCGCGGCCGGCACGGGAGCGCCCAACGCCCACGGCGTGTGGACCCTCGACCTGACCTCCTGGAAGCCGTTCCACCCGCAGCGCCTGCAGGACCGGTTGGCTCGGCTGGGCGGGGGGCGCCTGCGCGGCCGTGGCTACTTCTGGCTGCCGACTCGCCCGCAGCTGCAGTGTGCGTGGGACGGCGCCGGCGGCCAGCTGTCGATCGGCGAACTGGACCGGTGGGACACCCCGCCGAGCACACGCCTGGTGATCACCGGAACGGACTCCGATCCGCGCGCGGTGCGTCGGGCGTTCGAAGGGTCGCTGCTGACCGACGCCGAACTCGCCGCCGGCCTCGCACTGTGGAGCGAGCGCGAAGACGGCCTGGACCTGTGGCTGGGCCCGCGCGAGGAGCACTGCGACGAAAGCGTCGACCTGCTGGCCGAGGAGGACTAGCCCTCGGCACGCCGATCCATCCACCACCGACTACCCCCAGGAGGGGACCCGTGGGCAAGCGCGACGCCCTGCGACCGATCGTCAAACTGCGCTCGACCGCAGGAACCGGCTACACCTACGTCACCAAGAAGAACCGTCGCAACGACCCCGAGCGCCTGGTGCTGCGCAAGTTCGATCCGGTCGTCCGCCGCCACGTCGAGTTCCGCGAGGAGCGCTGAGATGTCCAACGTCTGCATGCTCACCGGAGCCAAGCCCGGCTTCGGGCACAACATCTCCCACTCGCATCGGCGCACCAAGCGACGGTTCGACGTCAACATCCAGCACAAGCGCTTCTTTCTGCCGAGCGAGAACCGGATGGTGCGTCTGACGCTGTCGGCGCGCGGCCTGAAGACGGTGGACAAGATCGGCATCGAAGCGGCCGTGCGCCGCATCCGCGCCAACGGCGGGAAGGTCTGACATGGCGAAGAAAAGCAAGATCGCGCGCAACGACCAGCGACGGGAGATCGTCGCCCGGTATGCCGACCGGCGAGCGGAGCTGAAGGAGATCCTGCGCAAGCCGACCACGAGCCCGCAGGACCGAGCCGCGGCCCAGGCCGAACTCGACCGCCAGCCCCGCAACGCCAGCGCCACCCGGCTGCGCAACCGCGACCGCGTCGACGGCCGCCCACGCGGCTACCTGCGCGCCTTCGGGCTGTCCCGGGTCAACCTGCGCGGGCATGCCCACCGGGGCCAGCTGCCCGGAGTGACCAAGTCGAGCTGGTAGGCGGCCGGAGCCGTCCCGCAAAAACGATCAAGCGCAGCGACGCTCGGTCGCTGCGCTCGGGAGAGCCCTTCGAGGGCTAGGAGCGTTCGGTGTGGCCGTGCCCGCGAGTCGCCGGAGCGCCGCAGTGCGCGCACGGCATCCCGGTGGCGCGCGAGACGCCGAGCAGGGGCAGCGTCAGCGGAGAGTGCCGCTGCGAGGGGTCGGCAATCGCGGGAGATCGTCTCATCTGCCCATGAGAACACGGACAAACGTCGTTTTCAACGGACCGGGCGGGGGCTCGTGTGACCTGGCGGTCACGCTGGGGTGCGCAACCGCACATGCTGAGCACTCTGCGTGATGGATAGGGTTGACGTGTTCCCAGAAGTTATGTCCGTGGAAGGTCGCAGCCCACCATGAGCCAGTCCAGACCGCTTCGTTCGCGCCGCTCCTGCCTCGCCGTTCCGGGCAGCAACCCGAAGATGCTCGGCAAGGCGCAGGGCCTGCCGGCCGACCAGGTCTTCCTGGACATCGAAGACTCGGTCGCGCCGTTGGCCAAGCCCGAGGCGCGCAAGAACATCGTCGCCGCCCTCAACGAGGGGGACTGGGGCAACAAGACCCGCGTCGTCCGCGTCAACGACCTGACCACCTCCTGGACCTACCGCGACACCATCGAGGTCGTCGAGGGCGCGGGGGCGAACCTCGCCTGCATCATGCTGCCGAAGGTGCAGAACGCCGAGCAGGTCGTGTGGCTGGACCTGCTGCTCACCCAGATCGAGAAGACCATGGGCTTCGAGGTCGGCAAGATCGGCATCGAGGCGCAGATCGAGAACGCCGCCGGCCTGGTGAACGTCGACGCCATCGCCGCGGCGAGCCCGCGCATCGAGACCATCATCTTCGGCCCGGCCGACTTCATGGCCTCGATCAACATGAAGTCCCTGATCGTCGGCGAGCAGCCCCCGGGCTACGACGTCGGCGACGCCTACCACTACATCCTGATGCGGATCCTCATGGCGGCCCGCATGCACGACAAGCAGGCCATCGACGGCCCGTACCTGCAGATCAAGGACGTCGAGGGCTACAAGCGCGTCGCCGGCCGCTCGGCCGCGCTCGGCTTCGACGGCAAGTGGGTCCTGCACCCCGGCCAGGTCGACGCCGCCAACGAGGTCTACTCCCCGACCCAGGAGGACTACGACCACTCCGAACTCATCCTCGACGCCTACGCCTACTACACCTCCGAGGCGGGCGGCAAGCGCGGCGCCGTCATGCTGGGCGACGAAATGATCGACGAAGCCTCGGCCAAGATGGCGATCGTCGTGGCCAGCAAGGGCCGCGCGGCCGGCATGGCCCGCACCAAGAAGTTCGAACCGCCGGCGGACTAGTCGCCCCACAGCGCGAAAGGGCCCCGCACTCCGACGTGGAGTGCGGGGCCGATTCGTTGGCGGCTCCCGCTCGGCGGGGGCGGGTCCCACCAGTTCGGGCATCCCGATGACGGTCTGCCCGGCCTTGCGCAGCGCCTCGCCGAACGACCCGCCCTCGGCGGTGGCCGAGTCGTCCGCGACGACAACGAGGTCGTACTCGCCCTTGACGATCTCCCGGGCCGTGCCCAGCGACCAGGTCTGACACGCCGGGTCGGCCGAGGCCGTCAGCGAGCAGTCGGCCGCGAGGAACGTCGTGATCTTCCAGCCCTTGGTCAGGCCCAGGGCCTGCAGAGCCGGCAGCCAGGCCCCGGCGCTCTGGTCGCCGGTCAGGGCCACGGTGGTCTTCGACGTCGCGTCGCCGAAGGTGCAGGTCGCCGAGTCGAAGGTCGGAGCGATCGCCCAGCAGCGCTCGCCGAACGGGAGGTTCGCGGCGGGGGAAACCGGAGCCGGAGCCGCGATGGGGCTCGAGCCGACCGCCGCGACGAGGTCCGTGGGGGTGGTGGTGGTACCGGATTCTCCCGGGGCCCCGACGGCGAGCGCGACGGCGGCGGCCGAGGCGGTGGCCCCGACGACGTAGGCGCTGCGATGCCGGGCCCGTTGAATCTGCGCCGCCCGGCTGCGCTCCATCTGACGCATGCTCAGGTAGCCGACGACAACGGCCAGGGCGGTGAGACCGATCCGCGTGCCGGTGGTGAGGTCGAAGCCGACGGTGGCGGGAAGGACGCTCACCAGGCCGACGAGCGAAGCGAGCAGGGGCATGCACATCTGCCCCAGGCGGCGCAGCGGCGGAAAGGCCATGACCTGGGCCAGGCGCCCGGGCGGTTCGGTGTTCACCCCGACGAGCAGCAGCACGGTGCCGAGCATTGCCAGTGGTACGAAGCGTCCGCCGAGGTTGGTCGGGTCCGGCGCGAACGTTGCGAAGGCGATCAGGGCCAGCCCCAGGCCCCCGAGCACGGACCCGCGACGGCCGGCGCCATCGTGTTCGGCGTCGGCACGGCGGCGGCCGCTGCTGCGCGGCTCGGGGCTCTTGCGCTGCATGGTCCACAGGCCGAACACCAGGGCGGCGAGGACGACGTTGACGCCCACGTGCCGTCCGGGTACCGCGGCGGGTGCGATCTGGTAGCCGAGTACGAGCAACAGGGCCAGGCCCAGCACGCCGTGGCGGCGGTTGCCCGGTTCGATGCGCTCGGCCTTGACCGCTTCGGCCGCAGCGGCCCGACGAGCCAGGCGGGCGGCGGCCCGAGCCCCCAGCGGGGCGTTCGTCTCGGTGTCGGCCTCGGTGTCGGCCTCGGTGTCGGCCGCGGTCGCCAGGAGCACCTCGTCCTCGGGTTCGTCCGGTTCGGCGCAGTCCTCGGTCTCGTTCTCCTCGTCGAGGTCGCCGACGAAGCCGGCGTCGAAGTACTCGGTGGCGATCAGCACGTCGCCGTCGTCCTCGACGGTCTCGTGCTCGTCGTCCTCGGCGTCGATCCGCAGGGCCGTCGTCGCGATGGAGTCGGCTTCGGCCTGCTCGACCTCGGCGCCCTCCCTTTGACGCGGCACCATCTCGGTGCCGGTGTTGGTGTCGACGGCCTCGTTGTCCACGGCGTTCATGCGCGTCCCCCCTTTGACGTCGTGCCGGTGTCACGCCCGGGACGCAGGGCCGGCGGGCCAGTCCTGCGTCCCGGGCGGAACAGGAGTGAGCCTGCTAGCCGGGGGGAGCCGCCCACCAGAGAACTGCGCCAAACGGGTCATCACCGACGAAGCCCCCAAAACGGACATCCGCCGTTCGCGTGCGACCACCGCCTGACTACCGTCGTGGCCGTGAGCGTGGAGGAGACGGTCGCGCCGCCGGCGTCGGTGCTCGCCCACCTGCGTCGCCACATCCTGGCCTGCCGCGAACTGGGCTCGCCGATCTACGCCGGACTGCTTTCCAGGGCGGTGCTGGACTTCCAGGCCGGCGGGCCCACGGCGGAGGCCTTCGACGGCTTCGTCGGCGACCCGGTTCGAGCGGCGGCGGCCCTGCGCCTGCTCGGCACGGTGCACGGCTTCGCGCTCGCCGGGCAGGCACCCGACCTGGCCCGCTTCTACCCGAGCGTTCACGGCCGGGACGCCCTTCCCTTCGACGCTCCCTCCGCCTGGGCGGCCTTCCGGGACGTCGTCGCGGAACGTCTACCGGAGGTCCGCGCCGGGCTCGCCGCCGTGCCGCAGACCAACGAGATCAACCGCTGCGCCGCACTGGCCGGCGGCCTCCTGCGCTTGGCCGAGCGCTTCGACCTGCCGATCCACCTGGTGGAACTGGGCGCCAGCGCCGGCCTGAACCTGCGCCCGGACCTGCTCCGCCTCGACCTGCCCGACGGGCGGTGGCTCGGTCCCGCCGGATCGCCCGTGCGACTGCCCGTGGCGTGGGCCGGTCCGATGCCGGCACTGCGTCGCCTGCGAATCGCCTCCCGGTTCGGGGTGGACCGGGATCCGCTGGACCCCACCGCCGAGGAGGGTCGACTGCGCCTGACCTCCTACGTCTGGCCGGACCAGACGGTCCGCCTCGCCCGCCTGCGGGCGGCGATCGACCTCGCCACGGCCCACCCGGCGCCGGTCCGCCGCGAACGGGCCGGTAACACCGCCGCCGGCCTCGCGCTGGCCGAGGGCGCCGTCACCGTGGTGTGGCACTCGCTGTTCTGGCAGTACGTCGACGACGACGAACGCGCGGAAATCGTCGCGCGACTGGCGACGCTGGGAGAGTCCGCGACCGAGCGCGCCCCGCTCGCCCGGCTGTCGATGGAGCCCCGCAGTCGCCCGCCGCACGGCGGCGTGGAGTTCGTGCTGCGCCTGCAGACCTGGCCCGGCAACGGGGTGGACGTGCTCGGGGTTGCCCACCCCCACAGCGCCGTTCTGACCTGGTCCTGACCGGATTCCTCTTGTACGGCGCCACAATCGGAGGCCCTTCGATTCGGGCCCACGCCCATGGTGATCGCGATCGACGCCGATGAGCATGAAGCCCACAGACGCTGCGACCGGTGCAGGCCGATGCGCCGGATGCGAAGAAGGGGCCAGCTCAATGACGAGATGCAATCGCGCCGTAGGCAGGACGCTTCCACTCATCGCCTCGCTCGGGCTGCTGCTCGCGGCCTGCGGGTCCGACGGCGAGGAATCGCCCGTCGCGCAGGCCCCCGCACCGCCGGCGCCCGTCGCCGAGGCGCCCGCGGCCGAGCCCGCCCTCCCTGCCGAGCCCGCCGTCGCGGCGCCGGCCGTCGAGCCCGAAGCCGCGGCCGTCGCCAAGCCGGCAGCGCCGGCCGCCAAGGCCGCCGCGGGGGCCGCGCCTGCGAAGGCGGCCGGCCCCGCCAAGGTCAAGAAGGCCGCGGCTCCGTCCAAGGCCACGGCCGTCTCGGCGCAGGAGGCCGCAGACAAGGCGATCTACGACCAGCGCAACGGAGCAACGGACGTCGGTGTCACGCGAGACGGGATCAAGCTCGGCTCGATCAACATGCACGGCATGGCACTCGGCAACGTTCTGACGGCACCTCAGGCCCGCGGCAACCTTGCCACCGCCTCGGCAGTCAACGACCGCGGCGGCGTGCTCGGCCGTCGCCTGTCCATCGTCGACTGCGACGACGGTCCGGGAGAGGTCTCGCGGGCCAAGGCGTGCATCAAGAAGCTCGTATCCCAGGACAAGGTGTTCTCCCTCGTCACCGGGATCGACTGGGCGACCGCATCGATCCACGACGACCTGAAGCAGCATCGACTGCCCTACGTCGGCGCCTGGGCCTACAGCCAGACCGAGTGGCAGGACCCGTACATGTTCCCGACGCACATGTCGATGATCCACGAGGCGATGGCCGGCGCCCAGTGGGCCAAGAACGTGGTCAAGCCCAAGACCTACGGCCTGATCTGCCTGACCAGCCCGGAGATGCAGTTGGCGTGCAAGGAGGTCGCCCGGATCCTCGACGCCTCCGGGGCCAAGCTCGTGAAGAAGGCCGACGTCTCCATCTCCGAGGCCTCGATGTCCTCGCAGGTGCTCGCGATGCGCGCGGCGAATCCCGAGCACGTCATCCACTACGTCATCAATCCCGCGACGATCACCAAGTTCCTGGTGGAGTCGGCGCAGCAGGGCTACTACCCGCCGAAGGGAATCTCCGGCAACCACATGGGCTCGGAGATCGTCGGGTCCCTCTACGGCAAGTGGCCGGCGGGCCGGTACTGGACCAACACGACCTACCGTTTCTGGGGCACCGAACTGATGTCGGTGATGGCGAAGTACGCGCGCTCCAACATCGGCAACGTGCACCACATCGTGCAGGCCGGGTACGTCGCGGTGAACATGCTCGCCGCCGCCGCCACCGAGGTCGGTCCCAATCTGACCCGCGAACGCCTGATGGCCACCCTCGGCAACGGCACCGTGTGGAAGTCCGACGCCTCCCTGGACCAGAAGTTCCAGTACGTGGCCACGGAGCGGCACGGCAACAGTTGGAAGCGGGACCTCGGCCAGGGCCGGGAGTTCATGTACAAGTACGAGAACTCCAACACCCTGTCCGACCCGGACGGCACGCCCAACGGCTGGGCACCCGACCCCGACCAGCACGTCGTCTATACGCACTGATGCAATGACGACGGTGGAGCAGACCCCACTTGCGAGCATCGCCGAGTGGTTGCGCGGTTCGGCCGAGGAACTGGCCGCCGCGCAACTCGCCGTCGTCCGCGCCTCGTTCCCCTCCTACGCCCGCATACCGGACGCCGAACTGCTGCGCTCCTCTCGGCGCAACGTGATCCGGGTGGCCGAGACGCTCGAGGGCCAGGACGAGCTCCCGGCCGAGATCAGCGAGAACGAGATGCAGTCCGCGCAGTACCGGGCGTTGCAGGGGGTACCGCCGGAGGACGTCGCCGCCTGCTACCGCGCGGTGCTCGCGGTGGTTCGGGATGCGTTCTTCGCTCGGGCCTCGGCCGAGCAGGTGCCGTTCGACGTCATCCTCGCCGCCACCCAGCGGCTGTGGACGATGACCGATCGGCTCTCCGATCGGCTGACCTCGGCCCGGCACGACATCGAACTCGAAGTCGCGCGCCGGGAGGAGCGCCAGCGGCTCGACTTCCTGCAGCAGGTGCTCTCGGGCAACCTGCTGACCTCGGAGATGCTCCACGTCGGATCGACGCACGGGCTGCATCCGGACGACCAATACTGGGTGTTCCGGGCCCGGCTGTTCGCGGGCGCGTCCTTCGGCGGGGACTCCGTGGCGCTGAGTCGGCACCTGGAACGCAGCTGCCTCGACGACCGGTTCGCGCCGATCGTCGGGCCGGTGGACGCCGACCTCGCGGGCCTGGCCCGCCGGCGGCCCACCCCACCCGAGGACGGGAGCGTCGTGCTGGCCACCGTCGGGCCGGTTGAGGTCGCCGAACTGCCGCACGCGTGGGCGGAGGCGACCCGGCTGTTGAACGTGGCGGTGAAGTACGGGCGGCGCGGGCTGGTGGACAGCGAGTCGCTGTCGATCCGGATCGCGGTGGTCCAGGAGAGCGAACTCGGCGAGGCGCTCTACAACCGCTACGTGGCCAAGGTCCTGGCCGACAGCCGCATGGCGGAGGTGCTGCTGGAATCGGTCCGGGTGTTTCTGGACCGCAAGCGGTCGGCGCCGGACGCCGCCGAGGCCCTGAACATCCACACGAACACGCTGCGCTACCGCCTGGAGAAGTTCGAGGCGATCACCGGCGTGGACCTGACCGACACCGAGACGATCATCAAGGTCTGGTGGGCCCTGGAGTACTGGTACGTCCAGCGGGACCGTCGCGGCTGACCACGCCCGAACGTTGTGCGCCTGGATAAATCGACCTACCCCATTTTGGGTTTCCGTCCATTGTGGCGCGCTCCGAAGCGGCGAAGAGTGAAGGCCTGCGGCCCGGCGCGATGGAGCCCGGTTGCCCCGAGTCAAGAGGCCTGGAGGTCGGTTATGGAGTTCCTGGAAGCCGTCGGCAGCCGTCGAAGCGTGCGGTGGTTCAAGACCTACGAACCGGTGGAGCGAGAAAAAATCCAGGAGATCCTCGAGGTCATCCGGTTGACCACCTGCCCCGGCAACCTGCAGCCGTGGCGCGCCATCGTCGTCTACCGCGACGAGCTCGACGACGACATCCGCGAGGAGCTCCTCAAGGCGGACAACTGGCAGGGCGCCCACGTGCAGGCCCCGGTCTGGATCTACATCTTCGCCGACGTCGAGGCGGCTCGTCCCGAGCGCTTCGCCGCGAACACCCAGGAACTGATCGAGTGCGGCGCGCTGCCCGGCGCCTACGGGTGGAGCAAGACCCGCATCATCGACGCCATCGAACGCGCCGTGGAAACCCCGGCCGGCATGGCCTCCATCCACGAGCTCCTGCACGACCTGCCGCACGAGGCCTCGGCGGCGATCGCCTACGCCGAGACCGTCGGCGCGTGCTCGGTCGCGACGCTCGCCGCGGTCAACCAGGGCCTCGGAACCGTCCTGCACATGATCGCCCGTCCGACCTCCCAGGAGCGCGTGCGCGAGATCCTCGGCGTCCCCGACACCTGGGTTCCCGTGTGGATCCAGCTCGTCGGCTACTCGGCCGAGGACCAGAAGGCCGGTGGGCAACGGCCGCGCAAGCCGTTCGAGGAGCTCTTCTTCGAGGGCAAGGTCGGCACCCCGTTCGCCCGCGACCCGAAGGTCGTGGAGAAGCTCACCGAGGCCAAGCTCCTGCAGGCGCCCGCGCCCACCCCGGGCCGCCGCGACGAACTGATGTTCCTTGCCCGCATGTACGGCTACCCGGAGGACCTCGACGACTGATGCACAACTTCTCCGACTACCCCAGCGTCAAGAAATGGCTCGCCGATCCGCCCGGCCAGGGATTTCAGCCGGTGCGGGAGGACCCCGCGGCGAAGGTCGCGATTCTCGAGGCGTTCTGCAACCACATCGGCATCGATCCCGACACCCTCGTGGCGACCTGCACGGACCTGGTCCCGACCGGCAAGGCCGAGCGCAACAGGCAACTCAAGGCGCTCAAGGTCTGGGTCAACGCCCTGCCGGATCTCTCGGAATCCAAGCGCACCAAGACCGAGAACATGGTGCGCGGCTTCTTCATCAAGAACGGCATCAAGGTCATGACCCGTCCCTATTCGGACGTCTACCGCAAGAGCCCCGGCGCCGCCGGTGCCTCTGTCGGTTGATGGCACAACGGTTCTGAGGGAGCGTCAGTGAACACTGGTGATCTGCTCACCAACGCGGCGCGCAGCTATCCGGACCACCCAGCGTTCATCTTCGCGGGGCAGTCTCGGACCTACGCGCAGTCCTGCGCCCGCGCGGACGCGCTGGCCCGGGCCCTGCTCGCCGACGGCCTGGCCGAAGGCGAGCGGGTGGCGTTGTACCTGCGCAACTGTCCCGAGTTCATGGAGGTGCTCTACGGGGTGTGGAAGGCCGGCGGCGTCGTCGTGCCGCTGAACGCCACCTTCACCCCGGACGAGCTGACCTGGCACCTCGCGGACAGCGGTGCGGTGGTGCTGGTCACCGACGGAGACGGCCTTCCGGTCGTCGCCGGCGTCCGGGCGAACCTCCCCGGGGTGCGTCGCGTGCTCTGCCACGGTCCTGCCGGAGCCGTGGCCGGCGCGGACGCGATCCTCGACGAGGTCGTCGCCGCCCACTCGGGGGAGCCGCTGCGCTCGGCCCGGCGGGGAGGCGACGACCTCGCCTGGATCGCCTACACCTCCGGTACGACCGGGCGGCCCAAGGGCGCAATGCTCACCCACGGCGGGCTGATCGCGCAGTGCCTCACCACGCTCGCGGACGTGGAACGCATGGAACAGCACCACGTCGGCATGCACGCCGCGCCGATGTCGCACGGCTCCGGCCACAACTCGCTGGTGTTCACGATGAAGGCGTGCACTCAGGTCATCCACCAGAAGTGGGGCTTCAACACCGAACTGTTCCTCGAACAGGTCGAGGCCTACAAGGTCGCGGCGCTGTTCATGGTGCCCACGCAGATCAAGATGGTCGTGGACCATCCCGATGTGCACACGCGCGATCTCTCCAGCCTGGAGTGGATCATCTACGGCGGCGCGCCGATGTACCGCGAGGACCAGAAGCGGGCGCTGAAGACCCTCGGGCCGGTGCTGGTGCAGATCTTCGGGCAGACCGAGATTCCCATGTGCGGAACGGTGCTGAGCCGCGAGGAGCACTCGATCCACACCGGCGACGGCCGCGAGCGGTCGGTCGGGCGCGTGCGGGTCGGGGTCGAGATCGCCATTCTCGATCCCGAGGACAACGAACTTCCGCCCGGGCAGGCCGGCGAAATCTGCCTGCAGGGCCCGATGGTCATGGCGGGGTACTGGAACCGTCCGGAGGCGACGGCGGAGACGCTGCGCGGCGGATGGCTGCACACCGGCGACGTCGGCATGCTCGACGAGCGCGGTTACCTGTTCATCCTCGACCGGCTCAAGGACCTCATCATCTCCGGCGGATTGAACGTTTACCCGCACGAGATCGAGGACGTGCTGCTCACCCATCCCGGGATCGGCGAGGCCTGCGTGATCGGTGTCCCCGACGAGAAGTGGGGCGAGGCCGTCCGCGCGGTCGTCGTGCCCGTGCCGGGGCAGTCGCTCGATCCAGCGCAGGTCATCGCATACTGCGGCGAACGCCTCGCGGGCTACAAGAAGCCCAAGGGCGTCGACGTCGTAGACGCGCTGAAGAAGACCGCGTATGGCAAGGTCGCCAAGAAGGAGATCCGCGCCGAGTACTGGGTCGGCATGGACCGGGTCATCTGAACCGGCCGAACAGCCAACGGAAGGCACCGCGTGAGCGACGTCTGGATCGCAGGATCGGCCACCAGCCTCTTCGGCGCGGCGCCCGACGGACCGGACGGACTGGCCAGGGGCGTCGTCGCGGCGGCCCTCGCCGACGCCGGTCTGATGCCCGCTCAGGTCGGTCAGGTTTTCGTCGGCAACGCCGCCGCAGGACTGCTGCTCGGCCAGGAGATGATCCGCGGTCAGGTCTTCCTCGCCGGCTCGGGTTTGGGCGGCGTGCCGATCGTCAACGTCGAGAACGCCTGCGCCTCGAGTTCGACCGCGTTCATGCTCGCCGTCACCGCGGTGAAGGCGGGGATGGTCGACGTCGCGTTGGCCGTCGGCGTCGAGGTGATGGTGGTCCCCGAGAAGGCGCGCGTCTTCGGCGCCCTGGCCTCCGCCACCGACACCCTGCGCCTGCCCGACATGCTCGCCCTGGTGGGCGCCACGACCCTCGGTCGCCCCACGGCCGACGGCTCGCTTCCCAGCGCCTCGGTGTTCATGGACCACTACGCGCACAAGGCCACCTCCTACCTGGACAAGTCCGGAGGCACCGCGGAGGACCTCGCCCGCGTCACGGTCAAGTCCCGCGCGTACGCCGAGCACAACCCGATCGCCCAGTTCCGCAAGCCCACCTCGGTCGAGGAGGTCATGGCGGGACGGATGATCTCCGACCCCCTGCGCCTGGCAATGTGCGCGCCGATCGGCGACGGCGCCGCGGCCCTGGTCGTGGTCTCCGACGACTTCGCGCGCCGGCACGGTCTGCGCGGCGTCCGGGTCGCCGCGAGCTGCCTGGTGAGCGGGGACCCGGACCTGGAGGCCCCGGTGGTCCGCGCCGCCGCCAAGGCCTACGAGCAGTCGGGCCTGAGCCCCGCCGACGTCGGCGTCGTCGAGGTCCACGACGCCGCCGCACCCGCGGAGCTGTGGTGCATCGAGGAACTCGGCCTCGCCCCCGAGGGCGGCGCCATCGCGCTGCTCCGCGACGGCGAGACGGGCCCCGGCGGCCGTCTTCCGGTCAACCCCAGCGGCGGGCTGCTCTCCCGCGGCCACCCCGTCGGCGCCACCGGCTGCGCCCAGCTCGCCGAACTCGCCGACCAACTCCGCGACCGGTGCGGCCCCCGCCAGGTCCCCGGCGTTCGCGTGGGCCTGGCCCAGAACGCCGGCGGCGTGCTCTGGGACCGCGAAGGCGCCGCGATGGTGACGTTGCTGGAGCGAGTCTGATCTCGATGCGCCGTGCTTCGCCGGCTGGGAAAGTGGCTTCGTGGAAGGGCTCAATCTCGTGGTGCTCCGCACCGCGGACCTCGAATCGTGCCGACGGTTCTATACGTGCTTCGGCATGACCTTCGTGCGAGAGCAGCACGGCCTCGGCCCCGTCCACTACTCGGCCAGTGGAGCGCAGGGAGTCTTCGAGATCTACCCGGCCGGCGAGGGCGGGCCAGACCGCACTGGGCTTGGCTTCGCGGTCACCGACCTCGACGCCATCGCGTCGCGCCTTCGGGCTGCTGATTTCGAGCCTGGCGAGCCGACCGCAACCGCAACCGGAACCTCGTTTGTGGTGCGGGACCCCGATGGGCGTCGTATCGAGGCGCGGGCTTCCGGCGAAGGACGGCAGAGGGTCGCGCGGGACACTCGACGATAGAACACATGTTCGAAATAGTGCCTTAGATACTCGAAATTGTCGGTGGTATAACCGATAATTATGTCATGTACCGGAGACCTCTGGACCCGCCGTCGGGGACCGGCGCGCCCTCGTCGCACCCGGACGCCGTGTGGGCCGCGCGGTCCGCGGAGCTCTTCGAG
>JBQTIB010000003.1:0-9186 GCA_052389435.1 Sporichthyaceae bacterium
GCGTAATAATCTAATTTAGACCCCACAACTTAACACGGGGGGTGGCGGTGCGCCTTATTCCCCCCGCTGCCCGCCGTTGTTTCTGTAGCCGGTTCGAACGTATCCGACCCCGTATCGGCACGGGGCAAAATGTCGGTTTCGCCCCGGCGGCCGGACCGTGAGGACAGCCTCACCTAAAATGGTTGCATGGGGGCAACCGTTGGCGCAGCGCGCCGGGCCGCGCCGGAACGGGGAACCCGTCGGGGTCGCGCCCACACCCCCACCGCGCGGGCCGCAGGTCTGACCGTCGCCTGCCTCTGCCTGATTCTCGTCGCGCTGTGCAGCATCGCCGTCGGCGCCAGGCCGATTCCGCTCCCCACCGTGGTCGAGGCGCTGTTCGCCCACGACGCCACCCGCAACGACCACGTCGTCGTCGCCTCCCTCCGCGTCCCGCGCACGCTGATGGGCATCCTCGTGGGCCTGTCTCTCGGGCTGGCCGGCGCGATCATGCAGGGCCTGACCCGCAACCCGCTCGCCGATCCCGGGATTCTCGGCATCGAGGCCGGGGCGGCGATGGCGGTGGTGGTCGGCATCCACACCTTCGGCGTCGCCACGCTCTACGGCTACGTCTGGTTCGCCATCGTCGGGGCCGGGGTGGCCGCCGTGGCCGTGTACGTGCTGGGCTCGGCCGGACGCGAGGGCGCGACACCGGTGAAGCTCGCCCTCGCCGGCGCCGCCCTGACGGCGTTTCTGGCGTCCGCGACCACCGCGATCCTGCTACTCGACGTCGCGACGCTCGACCAGTACCGCTTCTGGGTCGTCGGAGCACTCGCGGGGCGCGACAGCGACACCGTCGCTCAGGTCGCACCCTTCGTCGCCGTCGGTGCCCTGCTCGCACTGGCCTGCGGACGGTTGCTGAACGCGCTCGCACTCGGCGACGACGTGGCCCGCTCCCTGGGCCAACGGGTGGGCTTCACCCGCGGGTACGTGTTCGTGGCCTCGATCCTGCTCGCCGGAGCGGCCACCGCCGCCGCGGGGCCGATCGGCTTCATCGGTCTGACCGTCCCGCACATCGCCCGCGCGATCACCGGACCGGACTACCGCTGGATCCTCCCCTACTCGGCGGTCCTGGCTCCGATCCTGCTGCTGTCCGCGGACGTCGTCGGCCGCGTCGTCGCCCGGCCCGGCGAGGTGCAGGTCGGCATCGTCACCGCCCTGCTCGGCGCCCCGGTTTTCATCTGGCTGGTCCGGCGGCGCACGGTGGCGACGCTGTGACAACGACGCAGTCCCGAGCCGTCGCGCGCTCCCGCACGACGGGCCGCGTCCGCGGCCTGCTCGTCGGCGCCGTCCTGGCCGCGGTCGGCTTCGTCGCCTTCTGCATCTCGATCGGCGTGGGCGACTACTCCATCCCACTGGCCGACGTCGTCCGCACGCTGTTCGGCGGTGGGGACCGCAGCCAGCGCTTCATCGTCGTCGACCTGCGCCTGCCGCGGGCCCTGACTGCCGTCCTCGTCGGCGCCGCGTTCGGCGTCTCCGGGGCAATTTTCCAGAGCCTGGCCCGCAATCCGCTGGCCAGCCCGGATTTCATCGGCATCGCGTTCGGGGCCTCGGCGGCGGCGGTCTTCACGATCGTCGTGCTGCACCGGGACGGCCCCCTGGTGTCGATCAACGCGTTCTTCGGTGCGTTGGCCTCCGCGATGGTCGTCTACTTCCTGGCCTACCGCGACGGGCTCTCGCCCTACCGCCTCGTCCTGGTCGGCATTGGCGTCTCCTACGTCCTGGTGTCCTTGGTGCAGTACCTGCTCACCCGCGCCGAGCTGTACGAGGCCTCGCGCGCCTACGTCTGGCTCGCGGGCAGCCTGAACGGCCGAGGCTGGGAGCACGTGCGCCCCGTGGGCGTCGCGCTCGTGGTGCTGCTGCCCGCGGCGATCGTGCTGACCCGCACCCTTCGGATCCTGCAACTCGGCGACGACTCCGCCCGCGGGCTGGGGGTGAGCGTGGAACGCAGTCGGCTGCTGCTGATCCTGGTGGCCGTCGCGCTGGTCGCCGTCGGCACGGCGGCGGCGGGACCCGTCGCCTTCGTCGCCCTGGTCGCGGCGCCCATCGCGCGCCGGCTGGTGAACGCACCGCTGACCATCGTCCCCGCCGCCCTGGTCGGATCGGTGCTCGTCCTGATCGCCGACCTCGTCGGCCGGCGCGCCCTTGCTCCGACGGAACTGCCGGTGGGCGTGGTCACCGGACTGATCGGCGCCCCCTACCTGCTCTATCTGCTGGCGCGGGCCAACCGCGTCGGATCGGGAGGCTGACGGTGAACGTGGCGCACGAACCGACGTCCGCGGCAGAGGCCCCCCGGCTCGCCGCCTCCGGGCTCACGCTGGCCTACGAACGCCGGGAAGTCTCCCGAGATCTTTCGGTGAGCATCCCCACCGGCCAGGTGACCTGCATCGTCGGCGCCAACGCCTGCGGCAAGTCCACCCTGCTGCGCGGGCTCGCGCGGCTGCTGAAGCCGAAGGCGGGCACCGTCCTGCTCGACGGGGAGTCCATCCACAGAATGGCCACCCGTACGGTCGCCGAACGTCTCGGGATCCTGCCCCAGGCCCCGATCGCGCCGGACGGCATCACGGTCGCCGACCTCGTCGCGCGCGGGCGCTACCCGCACCAGAAGTGGTTTCGCCAGTGGAGCGAAACCGACGAGGCAGTCGTGACCTCCGCGTTGACGGCGACGGGCACGCTGGAACTCGCCGACCGATCCGTCGACGAGCTCTCCGGCGGACAGCGCCAGCGCGCGTGGATCGCCATGGCCCTGGCCCAGGGCACGGACCTGATGCTGCTCGACGAACCGACGACCTACCTCGATCTCGCCCACCAGGTCGACGTGCTCGACCTACTCGCCGACCTCAACCGGCGGGAGCGGCGCACGATCGTTCTCGTCCTGCACGATCTGAACCAGGCCGCCCGGTACTCCCACCGTCTGATCGCCATGAAGCAGGGCCGGATCGTCAAGCAGGGCTCCCCGGCCGAGGTCGTCACCGAGGAGTCGGTGGCCGACGTCTTCGGACTGCCCTGCCGGGTGATCGACGACCCGGTCTCCGGCACGCCGATGGTCATTCCGATCGGCCGTCACCTGCGGGCACGCGAGGTCCGACCGGAGTTCTGACGGCCCGGAGAAGGCCTCCGCTCAGGGCGCCGGGGACGCCTCTCCGGTCTGGACCCGCCACAGCGCCGCGTACAGTCCGGCCGCGCCGAGGAGGTCGTCGTGCGTGCCGGACTCGACGATCCGGCCGCGCTCGAGCACCCAGATCCGGTCGGCGTTGCGCACGGTCGAGAGCCTGTGCGCGATGACCACGGCGGTTCGCCCCACCGCGACGTGTGCCAGTGATCGCTGAATCGCGGCTTCGGTCTCGTTGTCGACCGCGGAGGTGGCTTCGTCGAGCACGAGGATCGCGGGATCGCGCAGGACGGCGCGGGCGATCGACAGGCGCTGGCGCTGACCGCCGGAGAGCTTCTGCCCGCGCTCCCCCACGATCGTCTCGTAGCCGGCGGGCATCTCTGCGACGAAGTCGTGCGCCTCGGCCAGCCGGGCCGCGGCCTCGATCTGCGCCTGCGTTGCATCGGGCCGCCCGTAGGCGATGTTCTCCCGCACGGACCCGCGAAAGAGGAACACGTCCTGGCCGACGTAGCCGATGGCACCGCGCAGCGAGGCATAGGACAGGCCCCGCACGTCGAGGCCGTCGACCTCGACGGCACCTGACCGCGGGTCCGCGAAGCGCAGCAGCAGGCGGATCAGCGTCGACTTGCCCGACCCGGTCGCGCCGACGACTGCGTGGGTCTGTCCGGCAGGCACGACCAGATCGACGCCGTGCAGCACGTCGGGGCCGTCGCCGTAGCCGAAGCGGACGCCCTTGAGAACGACCTCGCCGCGGACCGGGGTCGGCAGCGCGGTTGCACCGGGGGCCATCGTGGGCGCCACGTCGAGCAGGTCGAGAATGCGACGGGTCGAGGCCATGCCTCGCTGGTAGGAGTCGAGGGTGTGGCCCAGTGCGGTCAACGGCCAGAGCAGACGCTGCGTCATGTAGACGAGGACGGAGTAGATGCCGACCTCGATTTCCCCGTCCACGACGAGCTTTCCGCCGATCAGCAGGGTGCAGGTGAAACCCGCGAGGATCACCATCCGGATCAGCGGAATGAACGCCGAGGAGTAGGCGATCGCCTGGGCGTTCGCGAGCCGATACTCCTCGGAAACCGCGCGGACCCGCGCCGCCTCGCGGGCCTCGGCGGTGAACGCCTTGATCGTGGTGATGCCGCCGAGGTTGGCCACGATGGTCGAGGAAAGGTCTCCGACCTTCTCTCGCACCTGCGCGTACTTCGGTGCCAGCCGGCGCTGGAACATCAGGGATCCCACGACGATGACGGGGATCGGCGCGAAGGCCAACGCGGTCAGTTTGAGCGAGGTGAGCGCGAAGACCGCGCCGACGAGGACGACGTTCCAGAAGGTGTCGATGAGCGTGGAGGCACCCTCGTCGAGGAACCGCTCGAGTTGGTTGATGTCGTCGTTCAGCACCGAGAGCAGGCCGCCGCTGGTCGTGTCCTCGAAGAAGGCGACCTCGAGGTTCTGCACGTGGGCGTAGGCGTCGGTCCGCAGGTCGTGCTCGATGGACTGCGCGAGGTTGCGCCAGGCCAAGGACGAGAGATAGTCCAGCGTCGACTCGGTGACCCACACCAGGACGTTGAGCAGCGCGAGGATTACCAGCTGGTCGAAGCGGTCGGCCACGCCGAACACCTCGGCCGCGAAAGAGTCCCCACCGCGGACCATGACGTCGACTGCCGCGCCGATGAGCAACTCCGGCACGACGTCGGCGACCTTCTGCACGGTGGTCGCGCTCACCGCCCACACGAGCCGCCCCCGGTAGCGGTGGGCGTAGCGCCACAGCCGCCGCAGCGGATGCTCGTCGGTCGTGGTGGCTGTCTGCTCGGGCATGGGGGGCGAGCCTAGGCGGTCGGTCGCATCGCGACGGATCCTCGGATTTCGTGGGATTTAGTCAGGATAGCCTCCCCTAATGTGGGGAGTGGTTCGCCATGTCGCACCTTCGTCGCCTACTCGCCTCCGGTTCGACTGTGGTCCTGCTCGCCGCGGTCACCGCCTGCGCCGGCAGCGGCGCCGGTGGACCGGGCCCGGCGGCGCCGCCCCCGCCCGCCGCCACCGCCTCCGGCGCCCCGGCGTTCCCCGCCGTCGTCCCGCACCGGTACGGCACGACGGAGGTGAAGGCCGCTCCCCGGCGCGTCGCGGTCGTGGGCCTCGTCGAGCAGGACGCCCTGCTGGCGATGGGAGTCGTGCCGGTGGCCACCACCGAGTGGTTCGGCGGGCGCCCGGGCGCGATCTTCGACTGGGCGAAGGACGCACTCGGCGCGGCCCCGACGCCGACCGTGCTCACCGCCAACGACGGCATCGACTTCGAGGCCGTGGCCGCGCAGCGCCCCGATCTCATCCTCGGCATCGCCTCGGGCATGACGAAGCAGGACTACGACA
Source organism: Sporichthyaceae bacterium (assembly GCA_052389435.1). Lineage (GTDB taxonomy): Bacteria > Actinomycetota > Actinomycetes > Sporichthyales > Sporichthyaceae > JBQTKD01. Next base: position 5,507 of record JBQTIB010000003.1, read on the forward strand.
GGCTCTCCCGCCTCGCGCCGACGATCGCCCAGATCGGACCCGTCGACTACGAACTGAACTGGCGCGACCTGACCCGCCGCGTGGGGCAGGCCATCGGCAAGCCCGCCGAGGCGGACCGCATCGTGGCCGACATCGACGCCCGCTTCGCGAGCCTGCGGACGCAGTATCCGCTGTTCGCCGGGAAGGAGGCGGTGCTGGCCACCCCCTACCAGGGCTACGGGGTCTACAGCTCCCAGGATCCGCGGTCCCAGGTGATCGGCGACCTGGGCCTGCAGTTCCCGGAGGGCCTGCAGGAGATCGTCGGGACCTCGTTCTTCGGCAACCTGTCCCGGGAACGGATCGATCTGCTCGACGCCGACGTCCTGGTGTGGTTCGTCGAACAGGACGCGCAGCGAAGGGACATCGAGAACGACCGGCTGTACACGAACCTGCCCGTGGCCCAGGAGGGCCGGGCGATCTTCCTCGACGACGACGACGAGCTCTATCGGGCCTTCCAGTTCGCCTCCGTGCTGAGCATCCCGCTGCTGCTGGATCGACTCCCGGGCCTCCTCGCCGCCGCGGTCGACGGCGACCCGACGACGGCGGCGGCCGTCACCGGCGCTCCCCTAGCGGCCGATCCCCCACGGGGAGGTGAACAAGATCAACAGAGCTTGGCGCCGGTTCCACGATCGAGTAATGTGCGCATGCGCAAGATCAACAATTCGCCCCACCGGGGCAGCGTCTGAACCCACCACGGGCGCCCCTGCGAACTGTCGAACTGCGCTGATCCGCGGGGGGATCACCTGCCTGTCTGCGCCTGCAGACGCGGCTCACGTAAGGACGCTCCCATGCTTGGAAGCCTTCTCGGCGCTCTCGTTTCCGGCACCCTGGCCCTGCTCGGGCCGATCATCGCGATCCCGAACCGGATTCTTTTCGAGTCCGGCGGCTCGCCGATCACGATCCTGCAGACCTTCCTCGGGATCTAGAGCTTCTCGACGGGGGCGTAGCGCAGGAGCAGACGCTTCGGCGCTCCGTCCCCGAAGTCGATCGTCGCCTCGGCCTTGTCCGCCGCTCCCGCGGTGGCGACCACGGTGCCGAGCCCGAACGTGTCGTGGGTGACCCGATCCCCCACCGCGAGTTGCACGATCGCCGCAGCGGCGCGCGTGCTGCCCGTCGGCCGCGGCGCCGGCGCGGAGGATCCCGCGGCCAATGCGGCGAGCGGGCTGCGCCCCGCGGTGCGCTGCCAGTCGATCAGCTCGGTCGGGATGTCGTCGACGAAGCGCGACTGCGGGAACCACTGCGGGCTTCCCCAGTTGCGGCGGACCTCGGCGCGCGTCAGGTAGAGCCGATCCTGAGCCCGCGTCAGACCCACGTAGGCGATGCGTCGTTCCTCCGCCAACTCGACCGGGTCCCCGAGTGCGCGCATGTGCGGGAAGACCCCGTCCTCGCATCCGGTCAGGAACACCACGGGGAATTCCAGGCCCTTGGCGGTGTGCAGGGTCATCAGCGTCACCCGGCCGCCGTCGTCGACCGGCTCGCCGTCCTCCGACGCCGCGTCGGGGAGTTGGTCGGAGTCCGCGACCATCGCGACGCGCTCGAGGAAACCGGCCACCTGGCCTTCGGGGGCAACCTCCTCGTACTCGCTGGCGACGGTGATGAGCTGCTCGAGGTTCTCGACTCGGCCCTCGGCCTTCTCGTCCGCCGAGGTCTCGAGTTCGCGCAGATAGCCGGTCTGCTCCAGGATCGCGCGCAGCACCGTCGAGGGCGGGGTCTGCGCCTCCACCAGGGTGCGCAAACCGTCCATCGTCTCGTTGAACGCCCGGATCGAATTCAGCGATCGGGTCGCGATGCCGTAGGCGTCCTCCGGCCGTTTCAAGGCGGCGCCGAAGGAGATCCGCTCGCGCGAGGCCAGCGCGTCCACACACGCCTCCGCCCGGTCCCCGATGCCGCGCTTGGGCACGTTCAGGATTCGGCGCAGCGAGACCTCGTCGTCGGGGTTGGCGAGCACCTTGAGGTAGGCCAGCGCATCGCGGATCTCGGCGCGGTCGTAGAAGCGGGTTCCGCCGACCAGGCGGTAGGGCATGCCCATGCCGATGAAGATCTCCTCGAACACGCGGGAGGCCGCATTGGTCCGGTAGAAGATCGCAATGTCCCGCGGGGCGGCCAGCCCCGCGTCGTGCAGGCGATCGATCTCGTTGCCGACGAACGTGGCCTCTTCGTGCTCGTCCGCCGCGACCCAGCCGACGATGCGCTCCCCGGCTCCCCGATCGGTCCAGAGGTTCTTCGGCTTGCGGTCCGGGTTGCGGGCGATGACGGCGTTCGCGGCGGACAGGATCGTCTGGCTCGACCGGTAGTTCTGTTCGAGCATGACGACCTTGGCGTCGGGATAGTCGGCCTCGAACTCGGCGATGTTGCGGATGGTGGCGCCGCGGAAGGCGTAGATGGACTGGTCCGCGTCGCCCACCACGCACAGTTCGCCCGGCTCGAGCCCCTCGATCTCGCCCGCCACGCCCACGAGTTCGCGCACGAGCACGTACTGCGCGTGGTTGGTGTCCTGGTACTCGTCGACGAGCACGTGCCGGAACCGGCGCCGGTAGTGCTCGGCGACGTCGGGAAAGGCCTGGAGCAGATTGACCGTGGTCATGATGATGTCGTCGAAGTCGAGCGCGTTCGCGACGCGCAGCCGCCGCTGGTACTCGGTGTAGCACTCGGCGTAGACGGTGAGGATGGGCCCTTCGGCCCGGGCCGCGTAGCTCTCGTGGTCGAGAAGTTCGTTCTTCGCGCCGCTGATCGCGTTGTTGATCGTCCGCGGGTTGAAGCGCTTGGGGTCGAGCGACATCTCCTTGCAGATCGAACTCATCAGCCGCCGCGAGTCGGAGTCGTCGTAGATCGAGAAGGCCGAGGTGAACCCGAGCCGCTTCGCGTCGTGGCGCAGGATGCGCAGGCAGGCGGAGTGGAAGGTGGACACCCAGTGCGGGGCGGCGGAGCCGACGGCCGCCGCCACCCTCTCCTTCATTTCCCCCGCGGCCTTGTTGGTGAAGGTGATCGCCAGGATCTGGGACGGGCGCACCCCGCGAGCCCGAATGAGATACGCGATACGCCGCGTCAGCACCCGGGTTTTGCCCGACCCTGCGCCGGCGACGATCAGCAGCGGGCCGCCGGAGTGTTCGACGGCGGCACGCTGGGCCGGATTCAGCCCGTCGAGCAGGGCCTCGACCTCCGCCCGCGCGGGACCGGATTCGGCTGCGACCTGCGCGGATGCCCCCACGCCGGCGGTCTTGGCGGCCAACACTCGCCGGGCGATCTCGCCCGGCGCCGTCGCCGTGCGGGCAGGGGTGGGTTCGGACCGGTCGCTCATCTCGATTCGAGTCTATGAGCCGGCGCCGACAGGGACGACACGCGAGATACCCGCCTGCTCACCGCGGCGTCACGTGCCGGTAACCCGGCCCGGTTATGGTCGAACTGCCTTCGCAGGAGGGCCCGGTCGAGGGGGACCGAGAAAGTCGACGGTGGGGACGTCGGGGACAACGCACCCACCGGGCTGAGGGGGGCTTGCGTGCGCCTATCGGTGGCCGCTGCCACGCTCCCTCGGCGGCGGGGGGGGGGGGGGGGCGGGGCCCCCGCCCCCCCCCCCCCCCCCCCCCCCCACAAGGAAGCGGGGGGGGGGGGTGGGAGGAAAGCCCCGGGGGCCACGGCCCCCC
>JBQTIB010000004.1:0-74177 GCA_052389435.1 Sporichthyaceae bacterium
CACCTGTACCGGGAGTGGCTGCCCGGGGCCGGACTCTTCGTGCCGGTGCCGGACCGGCGGCGTTCGACCTACCGCGTGGAGCGGATCGCCGACCACCCGCTTTTCGCCGGGCTGAGCCCCGAGGACCTGACCTGGCGCAGGGGCGTGGCCGGTTTCTTCGCCCGTGGCCACCACCCCGTCCCCGACGGCGCGCAGGTGCTGACCTGGCTGCACCACGACCGACCGGCGACCTATCTGGACCGGAGCAGCACCGCCGGGACGATCCTGGTGCACGCCACCGCCGACCTGGCCGGCTACCTCGGAGATCGGCTCGTGGACTGGATCCTCGCCGAGGCCGCGCCGGTCCGACCGCCGCGCGGCGGCGGGCTGGCGGCCGTGTTCGGCGGAGGAGCGGCGCACCACCGCGCCCTGACCACCCCGAAGTACGCCCGCCACCTGACCGGCGGACTGCGCTACCTGCCGGACCTGTGCGACGCCGACCTCTCGAGGCTCGACGGGCTGATCGTGCCGGAGCGCCTGCACCGCGGGATGCTCGCGCGTGCCGAGTCCGCCGTTCTCGGCCTGCTGGACGCCGGCGGCCTCGTGGTCGCCTTCTCCGGCGGGGAACCCGTGCCGGAGTTCCTGCCGAACGTGGCCTGGGAGCACCGGCCGACGAACTTCTGGTGGTGGCTGGACCCCGATCCCGCCGCGCGACTCGTGCTGGAGACGCCGGTGCCGGACCATCCGTTCTTCCAGCGCCTGTCGCTGAAGGACTGCACGTGGCACCACCACGGCGTGCTCGATCCGCCTCCGGGAGCCCAACCCCTGGTGACCCTGCCCGGCGGCGAGGTACTGCTCTACGTGGACCGCGCGTCCACGAAGGGCACGCTGGTGGTGAGCGCGCTGGACCCCCTGTGGCACTACGGCAGCTACTTCATGCCCGCCGCCGAACGCTTTCTGGACGGCTTTCTGCCGTGGGTCGCGGCGGTGGCCGACCCGCTCAGTCGAGAACGAGCAGTTCCTTCGTACTGACCGTCAGCAGTTCGGGCCCGTCGGCACGCACCACGAGGGTGTCCTCGATCCGGACGCCGCCCAGACCGGGCAGGTACACGCCGGGCTCGACGGTCACCGCGCCGGATTCCACCAGCTCTCCGGTTCCCGTCGGTCCGAGCAGCGGAGCCTCGTGGATGCGCAGCCCGACGCCGTGCCCGAGGCCGTGGCCGAACTGGTCGGCGTACCCGGCGGCGGCGATCACCGCCCGCGCCGCGGCGTCGACCTCCCGCACGTCCGCGCCCGGCGCCAGCGCCTCGCGGCCGGCGCGCTGGGCGGCGAACACGAGGTCGTAGACCTCGAGTTGCCAGTCCTGCGGATTCGCGGCGACGACGAAGGTGCGGGTCATGTCGGAGTGGTAGCCGTCGACCCGCGCCCCGAAATCGATCTTGAGGAAGTCGCCCTGGGCGATGCGACGGTCCGTCGGCCGGTGGTGGGGGATCGCCGAGTTGTCCCCCGAGGCCACGATGGTCTCGAAGGCCGCGGCCTCGGCCCCCTTGTCGAGCATGCGGCGCTCGAGTTCGCGGGCGACGTGCCGCTCGGTGCGCCCGAGCACGAGCCCCTCGAGGACCTCGGCAAGCGCCGCGTCGGCGATCTCGGCGGCGCGGCGCAGCGCCTCGATCTCGTCGGCGTCCTTGCTCATCCGCAGCTTTTCGACCACCTGGGCCAGCGACACCAGCCCCGAGCCCGGGCACTGTTCCACCACGACGTCCCGCAGGTCCACGGTCACGTGGTGGGACTCGAAGCCGAGGCGGCGCACTCCGAGTTTCTCCGCGCGCTCGGCCAGAGCGGCGGCGCACGCGCGGTCGAGCAGGACCTCGACGTCCGGAGACTGCCGAGCCGCCTGCACCTCGTAGCGGCCGTCGGTGGCGAGCACGCTGCGGTTGCCGACGAGCAGCAGAGCGGCGTTGGAACCGGTGAACCCGGTGAGATATCGGACGTTGATCGGATCGGTGATCAGGGCGGCTTCGAGATCCGCGGCGGCGCAGTGCGCGCGCACCCCGTCCCTGCGTGCTGCGTGAACGTCGGGCACCGCCTCAGGGTACGTCCGTGCATCCCCGTCGGAGCCGGTGCAACGCGAAATCCGCCGCGCAAATCCGTGGAGGGAAAGCGAAAGGCCCCGCCGTGTTCGGGGACGGCGGGGCCTTTCCGATTGCGTCTGAGTTGTCAGGTATCCACGGACGCACCGCCCCCAGGATTCCGACGACTGCTGCCGGCAGTCCTCGCAACGCCTTGGGGCGGGTCGAGCATTTGGAGCTGTCTCCCACCACGGAGTTGTCATCACCAAGGTGATCACTGACACAAGGTAATCAGTACATAGCGGACAGTGACAACCAAGTCTGAGCCAAGGAACCGCTGCTCGGAACGCAGAGGCCCCGTCCGCGATCGAGTCGCGAACGGGGCCTCCGGGGCTGTCGAGTGCGTCAGGCGCCGCACTTGCAGGTGTCGCCGCAGCCACACGGGTTGCAACTACATCCCTCGGTGTGCTTCTCGGGCTCGGTCATCTCGACTCCTTGCTATGCGGTCGTCGACGTGCGGACGAGGTCAACGTACGCCTCGGGTGTAACGGACGGGTGAAGACCCCCGCGGGCACCGTGCCTGTGCCCGCGGGGGTCGGTCGCAGGCGATCAGGTGCCGCCGGCGCAGAGCAGCCTGCTGGGACCGGCCTGCTCGCCGGCGACGAGGAGGCGGACGCGGACGCAGGCGAGGGCGGAAGAGGCGTAGGACGCGCCGAAGCTTTCGGAGTTCCCGCCGCAGGCTCGGGCGCCCGCAGTGCGGATGGTGCTGTTGGCCGAGTTCAGCCAGGCGATCTCCACGCGGGCGCAGTCACCGCCGGAGGAGCGCACGCGGCCGGAGATTCGCCCGCGGATCTCGCGCGGGTCCCCACCTCGGGACCAGTCGACCGAGCCGCGGACGGACGAGCCGTCTCCGGCGATGGAGAAGGGGTCCTGGTCGAAGCCTGCGGGCGCCTCTGGAACGGCCGCCGCGGACGTCGGCGCGAGCGTCGCGACGCCGACGACGAGCACGGCGGCGGCGAACCTGGTCGACCTAGCGCGCACCGTCTCCTCCTCCTGTGGTTGGCACGCGGACTCCCCTCCGTCGCCCGCCTGTCCTCGGGGCGTCGGAGGTCCGATCATCCCGTGTCGTTCATCGCTTCGGTGGGCGGCGGCAACTTCGAGGACTGGTGTCGTGCACCAACCGCCGCCCACCGACAAGAAATCGCTACGAGGCGACGAAGCCCCGCGGGCGGTCCTGGCCATCCCGCATGCCGTCGCGACCACCGAAGTTGCCGTCGCGACCGCCGTTGTTGTTGCCGTTGCCAAAACCGTTGCCGTTGTTGCCGCCGCGACCGAAGCAGCGGACGTTGAACGAAACGGTGCGCGTGTCCCGGTTGGCCCGGACGAACTTGACCTCGTTGCGGATGTCGCAACGACGAGGCTCGAACGCGGTGACCCGGTAGGTGCGACCCCGGTCCAGCCCGCGGAAGGTCTCGCAGTCTCCGTCGTCGATGCGCTTGAACTGCCCGGCGACGCGAACCGCCGCACCCCGGTCGCCGTTGATGCAGACCCTGATCTTGGCGTTGTCGCCACGCTGGGACGAGGCGGCTTCGGCCGCACCGGCGAGCGGCATGGAGAGAACGGAGATCGACAGAACTGCGGTGGCGGTGGCCGCCACGCGAGAAACGAGCTTCATTGGCTGGTGCTCCTTTGGTGGGCCGCCCGTGTCCCCGGGCGGTCGCCGAAGCCCGGGCCGTGCCCCGGACTTCGGTCCTGCTCGTCGAGCCCGACGAATCGGTCGACAAGGGGCAATACGGACGCTCAACGCCATTCGGTTCTCCATCGCTTGGCAAAGTTCTTCGGGGCGTCAGTTCCTTGGACAGCAGGGCATTTCACGCATACCGTCGTCGCGTGGAGCGTGCGACTCTGGAGGCGTTTCGGGCGGGGGACCCGAGCGCCGTTCGCGCGGTCTACGAGCGGTACGGCCGGTTGGTCTTCGCGGTGACGCTGCGCGTGCTCGGGGACCGGCAACTGGCCGAGGAAGCCACCCAGCAGACCTTCGTGCAGGCCTGGCGGGCGGCCCACTCCTACGACGCCGAGCGCGACCTGGCGCCGTGGCTCGCGACGATCGCCCGCCGCGCGGCGATCGACGTGCACCGCCGCGAGCCGGACCGCGCGAGTTCGTTGGACGACCCCGACAATCCCGTCGAGTGGAGCCGCGCCGAATCCTGGCGCTCCCAGCTCGGCGGGTTCGACAACGCCTACGAGGCGTGGACGGTCCGCGAAGCCGTCGACGCCCTGCCGATCGAGGAACGGGAGGTGGTCCGGTTGCAGCACCTCGAGGGGTTCACCCACGCCGAGATCGCCAAGCACATGGAGATCCCGATCGGCACCGTGAAGTCCCGCTCCAGCCGCGCGCACAAACGCCTCGCGGGGACGCTGGGCTACCTGCGAGAGGTCTCATCGTGAACTCCTTCGACGACGAACAGGTGCTGGCGTATCTCGCCGGCGAAGGCGGCGACCTGCCGCCCTCGGCCGAGCTCGACGACCTGCGCGCGCTCCTCGCCGACCCGTTGACCTGGGAGCTGCCGCCCCCGTCGCTGGCCGACGACGTCGTCGCGGCGGTGGCCGTAGCCGCCTCCACCGCGCCGCGCCCGGCTGCGGCGGCCGCGGCCGAGTCGGCCCCCGTGGTCCTGCCGCTGCTCCCCCGCCGGCGGCGTTTCGCCCCCGCCGGGCTGACCGCCGCGGCGGTCGCGGCCTCGGTGGCGCTCGGAACGGTCGTCGGCGCCAACCTCGACGACACCTCCTCGCCGGGGACGGCGCCGCAGACGGCGCTGGCCGGGCAGGCGCAGCCGGTCGTGGTCCCGCCTGCCGGGCTGCCGTCCATCGCGGTCACCAGCGCGGAGAAGGAGCGGTTCACCGCCGCGGAGGACTTCGAGACCTCCGATCCGGCCGGCTTCGTGGACAAGGCGCCGAGCCTCGGCCGGTTCCCCGGGCTTCTGTACTGGCTCAGCGCCGCACCCGACGGATCGGCCCGGCTCTCCCGCGAGGTCGCGCAGATCTACGACAAGAACGGGCGCGCCACCGGAGCCCTGCGCGCGCTGCTCAACCGTCGGCCCGCGGATCCGGACTTCCGCTCCCCGTGGCCCGCGGGAAGCTCCGGCGACGTCTTCGCCTCCCCCGGCGGCGCCGGGGACCAGTACCCCGCCGGGACCGCGGTGGTGTACCTGAACTCGGCGGCGCTGAAGGCACGGGCCTCGGCCGCCGAGGCGCGGGCCGCGATGCAGCAGGTGGTCTGGACGCTGCGGGCCAACGACCCGACGATCGCGGCCGTCGTGCTGAGCGCCAACTCCGAGAAGGACCGCACGGCCCTGGCCAAGCAGGGACTGTGGCGCAGCGGCGAGACCTTCGCCCGCCCCGTCCTGCCCGGAGACCCGGCGGCGACGCTGGCGCCGGTGCAGATCGACGGACCGTCCGAGGGCGCCACGCTGGCACCGCAGTCCTTCGCGGTGTCCGGGGCGGCGATTTCGGACAACGGCCGCATCCGCTGGGAGGTCCTCGATCGCGGGCAGATGGTTCGCGGCGGCGAGGCGACCACCGCGGCCTGCTGTGGGCTGTCCCCCTACTCCTTCCAGCTCACCCTGCCGCCCGGGCGATACACGATCGTCGTGTACCCCGGCCCGGTCGGTTCGGCGGGCGGCACCAGCCGGATCGTGGAGATCGGCGGCACCACCACCTGAGGCAACGTCAGAATGCTGCCAGGGCTCGAAGAGCCAGCCGATAGGAGTCGATTCCGAACCCGGCGATCGTGCCGGTGGCGACGGCCGCGATCACCGAGTTGTGGCGGAACTCCTCGCGCGCTGCCGGGTTGGAGATGTGGACCTCGATCAGCGGCGCCCGCAGTTGGGCGCAGGCGTCGCGCACGGCGTAGGAGTAGTGCGTGAACGCCGCGGGGTTCAGTACCACCGGAATGCGCGCGTCCGCGGCCGCGTGCAGCCAGCCCACCAGTTCGGCCTCGTCGTCGGTCTGCCGGACCTTGACGTCGAAGCCGAGCCCCTTGCCGGTGTCCTGGCAGGCGGCGATCAACCCCGCGAAGGTCGTGGCGCCGTAGACGTCCGGCTCCCGCGAGCCGAGACGCCCGAGGTTCGGCCCGTTCAGGACCCACACCTCGACGGTTTCGCTCGGGTTCCCCACCCGTTCCCCGCCCGCCGCATTGGCTCGGCCGGTCACACCGACACCCGCCGGTAGGCCTCTTCCAGGTGTTCGGCCTCGGGGTCCCTGACGATGACCGGGACCGCGACGTCGTCGAGCACGACCAGGCGCAGGCTCGCGCCGCGGGACTTCTTGTCGATGCTCATCGCCGACCGCAGCTCGGTCCACTGGTCGGGCCGGTACCCCGTCGGCAGGCCGACGGCTTCGAGCAGCTCGCGGTGACGGGCGACCAGGTCCCTGTCGATGCGGCCCTGCAGCTGCGCGAGCTCGGCGACGAAGGTCATGCCGACGGCGACCGCCGGACCGTGCCGCCACTTGTACTGCTCGTTGCGCTCGATCGCGTGGCCCAGCGTGTGGCCGTAGTTGAGCATCTCCCGGCCGATGCCGCCGCCCTCGCCGGTCTCCTTCAGGTCCACCGAGACGACGTTCGCCTTGACCTGGATGGACCGGGTGATCAGCTCGCGGGTGTGCCGGCCCTCGGGAGAGGCGGCGTCGGCGGGCGCGGCGGCGACACGTTCGAGGATCTCGGGGTCGGCGATGAAGCCGGCCTTGATCACCTCGGCGAGGCCGCTGACCCACTCCGCGGCGGGCAGGGTGCGCAGCACCGCGAGGTCGCACAGCACGCCGGCGGGCTCGTGGAAGGAACCGACGAGGTTCTTGCCCTCGTCGGTGTTGATGCCGGTCTTGCCGCCGACGGCGGCGTCGACCATCGCGAGCAGCGTCGTCGGGACGTGCACGACCTTGACCCCGCGCAGCCAGGTGGCGGCGACGAAGCCGGCGAGATCGGTGGTGGCTCCGCCGCCGACGCTGACGATCGCGTCGCTGCGGGTGAAGGCGGCCTTGCCCAACTGCCACCAGCACGTCGCGGCGACCGTCGCGGTCTTGGCGGCCTCCCCGTCGGGGATCTCCAGCGACAGGACCCGATAGCCGGCCTTGGCCAGGTGTTCGCCGATCGCCCCGCCGAGGAACCGCAACGGCTCGGGACAGACGACCGCGACCGACGCGACGTCGGGACCGAGCAGGGCGGGGAGTTCCCCGGCCAGTCCGTACCCGACCAGCACGTCGTAGGGGCTTGCGCCGCCGACGTGGATGCGATCCGGTTCGTCCTTCAAGCTCATGGATGCCCTCCTGCGAGGTCGGCGGGAGAGGGACGGTGGCGCTGGCGTTCCCGGACGGCCGAGAGCACCTTTCCGACGACCTCGGGGATCTGACCGTCGGCTCCGATGACCACGCTCGCCACCTCGAGGTAGAGGGGGCGGCGCTCGTCGAGGAGTGCCTTCAGCGTTGCCCGGGGGTTGCCGATCAGCAGGGGCCGGTCCCGGTTCAGGCCGACCCGGCGGGCGGCGGTGGACAGCGTGACGTCGAGGTAGATCACGTGGTGGTCGGCCAACGCCTTGCGGGTCGCCTCGGCGAGGATGGCCCCGCCGCCGAGGGACAGGATGCCGTCGCACTCGTGCAGGGCCGTCGCGACCGCCTGGATCTCCAGCGCGCGGAAGGCGGCCTCGCCGTCGTCGACGAAGATCTGCGCCACGGGTTTGCCCGCGAGTTCGACGATGTCCGCGTCGGTGTCGCGGAAGGCCAGGCCGAGGCGGGCCGCGATCACCCGGCCGATCGTGCTCTTGCCCGCGCCCGGCGCACCGACCAGGACCGCGCGGGGGCGTACCTCGCGCGGCCGATCGGCGCCCACGTCGTGCGGGCTCGCGGGGCCGGCGGTCTCGCTCATGCGCCGCTCAGTCCCCGAGCCTGCAGTTCGGCGCGGTAGGCGGCGACGTTGCGCGCGGTTTCGGCGATCGAGTCGCCGCCGAACTTCTCCAGCACGGCGTCGGCCAACACGAGCGCGACCATGGCCTCGGCTACCACCGCGGCGGCGGGCACGGCGCACGCGTCGGAGCGCTGGGCGATGGCCTTGGCCGGCTGCAGCGTCGCGACGTCCAGGGTCTCGAGGGCGCGCGGGACGGTGGAGATCGGCTTCATCGCGGCGCGCACCCGGAGGGCCTCGCCGGTGCTCATGCCACCCTCGGTGCCGCCGGAGCGGCCGGAGCGGCGCCGGGGACCGTCGGCGTGGGCTTCGATCTCGTCGTGGGCGGCCGAGCCGCGTACCTCCGCCAGACCGAAGCCGTCGCCGACCTCGACGCCCTTGATCGCCTGGATGCCCATGAGCGCACCGGCGAGGCGGGCGTCGAGGCGTCGGTCCCAGTGCACGTGACTGCCCAGGCCCGGCGGCAGGCCGTGCACGACGACCTCCACGACCCCGCCGAGGGTGTCGCCGGCGTCCTTGGCGGCGTCGACCTCGGCCACCATGGCCGCCGCGGCGTCCGGGTCGAAGCAGCGGACCGGGTCCGCGTCGACCCGCTCGCCGTCGTCGGGCCCCGGGATCGCGCCGTACGGCGCGGCGGCGGTGCCGATGCGGACGACGTGGCTGAGTACGACGGCGCCCACGCTCTGCGCGAGGAAGGCCTTGGCGACCGCGCCGAGCGCCACGCGGGCGGCGGTCTCGCGGGCACTGGCCCGCTCGAGCACGGGACGGGCGTCGTCGAAGCCGTACTTCTGGATGCCGGCCAGATCCGCATGCCCGGGCCGCGGCCGGGTGAGCGGGGCGTTGCGTGCGACTCCGGCAAGTTCGGCGGCGTCGATGGGGTCGGCGGACATCACCTTGTCCCACTTCGGCCATTCGCTGTTGCCGATCACGATCGCGACCGGGCCGCCCTGGGTTTCCCCGTGCCGGACGCCGCCCACGATCGTGACCTCGTCCTGCTCGAACTTCATCCGGGCGCCGCGGCCGTGGCCGAGGCGGCGGCGGGCGAGCTCCCCCGCGATCTCCTTGGTGGACGTGCGAACCCCGGCGGGCAGACCCTCCAGGGTCGCCACCAACGCGGGGCCGTGGGACTCACCGGCGGTCAGCCAACGCAACATGGCGACATTCTCCCACGTCGGAGCCTGTCCGAAGGCTGCCCGGGAGCCCCCGGGTGGCCCGCGTCACTCCAGGCGGGGGGCGGGCCAAATACGCATAGGGGACTTCTCGATCCTCCGCGCTGAGAGACACCTGTGTGATAACGACCTGATGGTCCGTTCGATACCCGGACCCGACGCTCCGTCCCCATACTTCTGAGTAGGAGCGCATAGCAAAAGTCACGGGGACGGAGGGACAAATGACCGGTCGACACGCCGGGCGCCTTGGCCGACGCTTCGCGACGGCCGCAGCGGTGCTGCTGGTGCTCGCGGCGTGCGGTCAGTCGACTCCCGCCCTGCCCAACCCCGACGGCGACCGGCCGACCTCGCAGGCCCGGATCGCGATCACCCCCGCCGCGGGCAGCGGGGACGTCGCCCCGGACGCCCGCGTCACCGTGACGAGTTCCGGCGGCCTGCTGCGCAGCGTCGACGTCGTCGACGCCTCGGGCAACTACATCGGCGGGGACTATTCGATGGACCGGTCCTCCTGGACCTCCACCTACCCCATGCGCACCGCGACGGCCTACACGGTCCAGGCCGCCGCCGCCGATCCCGCTGGGCTCGTCGCAACCGAGGCGGCCCAGTTCGCCACGCGGACGATCCCCGACGACCAGCGCGTCAGCATTCGCAAGGTCAGTCCCGCGGACGGAGCGACCGCCGGCGTCGCGCACCCCTTGATCGTCGAGTTCAGTCGATCGGTGCTCAACCGCGCCGAGGTCACCAAGGCGCTGCGGGTCGAGACCTTCCCGCGCGTCGAGGGCGGCTGGTACTGGATCGACGCCGCCACCGTGGACTGGCGCCCGAAGAACCTCTGGCCCGCCGGCACCCAGGTGTCGCTGCACGCGGACCTGCGCAGCATCGACGCCGGGAAGGGCCGCTACGGGTCGGGGGTCTGGACCTCCTCGTTCACCGTCGGCCGCTCGCAGGTGCTGAACGTCGACGTGACGACCCACCGGATGACCGTCGTGCGCGACGGCAAGGTGATCAACAGTTTCCCCGTCTCCACGGGCAAGCCCGGCTGGGAGACGCGCAACGGCACCAAGATGATCATGGAGATGGTCCGCGGCAAGACCTGGACCAACGAGGAGATCGACGCCCCCGAGGAGTACACCGAGTACTCCGAGTACGCGATGCGCGTGACGAACTCGGGCGAGTTCGTCCACGACGCCTCGTGGAACAGGCGCATCGGCGAGGGCAACGCCTCCCACGGCTGCATGGGCCTGAACCCGGGCGACATGGCCTGGCTCTTCGACAACTCGATCGTCGGCGACGCGGTGGTGGTGACCGGATCCCCGGCCCTGCACACCGATCTGTGGAACCGCGTCCAGGACTGGAACGTCTCCTGGGACCGCTGGCTCACCGGCAACTACGACCTCTCGGACCAGTGATGCTTCGAAGGACGACCGCCGTGTGCGCGGCGGCGATGCTGCTCGCCGGTTGCGCGGGGGCCCAGGCCGCCGCCCCGCCCGCAGACCTCCCCGCCGCGCCGATCGCGGAACCCGCCGCCGTGCGGATCAGCCCGTCCGACGGCGCCGCCAACGTCGCCCTCGACGGCAGGGTGACGGTCGCCGCGGACCGCGGGACGCTGCGCACCGTGGATCTGGTCGACTCGAGCGGGAAGTACCTCGCGGGCGAGTTCAACGCCGAGCGCACCTCGTGGACCTCCTCCTCGAGCCTGGTGCCTGGACGGTCCTACTCGGTCGCCGCCGCCGCCCTCGGCGCGGACGGCCTGCTCGCCTCGGCCGCGTCCGCGTTCCAGACCAAGACCCTGCCGACCTCCCAGCACCTACGGGCCTCGATGGCCGCGCCGGCCGCGGGCTCGACCGTCGGCGTCGCCTATCCGCTCGTGGTCACCTTCAACCGGCCGGTCGCGAACCGACGCACCGTCACTGCGGCGTTGGACGTGCAGACTTCGCCGCACGTCGAGGGCGCCTGGTACTGGATCGACGCCCGCACGGTGGACTACCGCCCGAAGTCCTTCTGGCCCGCCGGCACGAAGGTGACGCTCAACTCGAACCTCGACGGCGTCTACGCGGGCAACGGCCTGTGGGGCGTCGCGGACACCACCTCGGGCTTCGAGGTCGGCCGCCGCCAGGTGATCGAGGTCGACGTGAAGAAGCGCGAGATGACGGTGACGCGGGACGGCAAGAAGCTCAAGACCTTCCCCGTCTCCACCGGCAAGGCGGGCTGGGAGACGCGCAACGGCACCAAGGTGATCATGGACAAGGTCACCGACAAGACCTGGACCAACGAGGAGATCGACGCCCCCGAGGAGTACACCCTGGAATCGGACTACGCGATGCGCCTGACGAACTCCGGGGAGTTCATCCACGACGCCACCTGGAACACCGGCATCGGGGACGCGAACACCAGCCACGGGTGCGTCGGCATGAACCTGGACGACATGAAGTGGCTCTACAACAACACCATGATCGGCGACGCCGTAGTCACCACCGGCTCCCCCCGCCCCTTCACCACGATCTGGAACCGCTACCAGGACTGGAACGTGACCTGGGCCCACTGGCTGACGGGCAACTACGACCTCACCGACGGGTGAACCTCGGTACGGCCATTCGAGTGACGTAGCGTCATTTCGGCAAATCCGCCGATAGTGCAGTTGGGGTACGCCAAACGGCTCCAGCGCGTACCTCAACTGCGCTATCGGGAGTGTTCCGGTACACGCCGCGAGTGGGGCACCGAAAGTTGTCCACACCCCGCGGGTGGGCGAGTTGTCCACAGATTTCGAGTTGACCCTTGGCGTGCGGGTTCCCGCCGACGACGGTCACGCCATGCCTGATCACTCGCCTCTCCCGCCGGACGGACCCTTTCGTCGAAAGCTCGCTCTCGACGCGGGTCTGAGCCGCCGTCACCTCGACAGCATCGCCTACACCCCCTTCGCGCGCGGAGTCCTGCTGCCGATCGACCGGCCGATGGACATCGGCGCCCGCTGCCGAGCGGCCCGTCTGCTCGTGCCCGACCGCAGCGTCTTCAGCCACAACACGGCCGCCGAGCTCTACGCAGTGCCCGCGCCGCGAGACACCCAGATTCACGTGAGCCTGATCTCCGAGATCGAACCGAGGATCGCCGGCATCTCCGCCCACCGGGTCCTGGAGCTGCCGGCACCGAACTGGGTCCAGGGCTTCCCCGTGACCTCGCCCGGCCGAACCTTCGTCGACCTGGCCGGCCGGCTGGACCTGCCCAATCTGGTGGCGGTCGGCGATGCGCTGTCCAGGTTGAGCGGATCGACCGACGACATCCGCACCGCGATCAACGCCGGCTCCAAACGTCGAGGCATCCGCCTGGCCCGGGAGGCCTTCGCCTACCTCGATCCGCGCGCTGCCTCGGCTCCGGAAAGCCACCTGCGGCTGCTGCTCACCCGAGCCGGCTTCCCGCCCGATCTGGTGAACGAGCCGATCGCCGACGAGGACGGGCGTTGGATCGCCGAGCCCGACATCGGCTACTGGGTGGAACTCGCCCTGGAGTACGAGGGACGCCACCACCAGCTCGACCCCAGGCAGTGGGAGGCCGACATCGAACGCGACGCCAGGTACCAGGCCGCGAACTGGCACGTGATCAAGGTGACCGCCGCGATGCTCTACCAACGCCCCCAACAGCTGGTCGCCCAGGTCGCGAAGGTCCTGCAAAACCGCAAGTGGCGTCCAGCCTGAGCCGCGTGGAAACAGCCAGTACCCGAACACTCCCGATAGTGCAGTTCAGGCTCGCCAAACGGCTCCCTCGCGTACCCGAACTGCACTATCGGCGCAGTTGCGGTCCAGTTTCGGGGGTGGGGGGTGGGGGGTGAAGGGGTGGGGGTGCGAGGCCACGGACGAGCATGTGGAGCATGCGCTCGTAGGTGGCTTCGGGGTTCTCTACGACCGCGACGCCGCGCACCTCGAGCGAGATGGCGCCGTGGGTGGCGTTGAGCAGCATCTGCGCGGTGTCGAAGGCGTCGCCCGGCGCGAACGCGCCGGCGGCCATTGCGAATTCGACGTGGCCGACCAGGACGTTGAAGGTCGTCATGGCGTGTTCCAGGACCTGCTCGGACGCGAACGAACGGGCCGTCAGAAACATCGCCTCGTAGTACTCGCGGTTGGCCAGCGCCCAGCGGCGGTAGGCGCGGCCGCTGGCGACCAGGCGCGTGACCGGGTCCAGGTCGCCGCGCACCGCGGTGGCCTCGGCGAGGTCGTCCCAGCCGCGGATGAGCAGGGCGTCGACGAGTCCGTCCATGCCGCCGAACCGGTTGTAGATCCCCATGCGGGCCACGCCGGCCTCGGCCGCGACCACCCGGGCGGACAGGCCGCCGAGTCCCTCCCGGCGCAGCATCGCGTCGGCGGCGTTCAGCAGTGCCGTTTCGACGTCCAGGCTCGGGGTTCGGGTGGCCACCCGGCCATCCTGCCTCGCGGCACGCGCGGGGGCGGGTAGCGCAACGACGGGTTGCCTCATGTAGACCAGTGTGCCACTCTTCTGGACCAGTGGTCCATAGGAGGCGCGAGATGCACGTCGGAGTTCGGGACAGCGGTGCCCGGGAGGGGCATCCGCGCCGCTGGGCGATCCTCGCCGTCGTCTGCCTGAGCGTGCTGATCGCGCTGATGGACGTGACGATCGTGAACGTCGCGCTGCCCACGCTCAGCACGGAACTCGACGCCTCGACGAGTCAACTGCAGTGGGTGGTCGACGCCTACACCCTGGTGTTCGCCGGACTCCTGCTGATGTTCGGCTACCTCGCCGATCGCCTCGGCCGCCGCCGGGTGCTGCAGTGGGGCCTCGCGCTGTTCGCGGTCACCGGTCTGATCGCGGCCTTCGCCCCGACGATCGGCGCGCTGATCGCCTCCCGGGGCGCCATGGGCATCGCCGCGGCGATGATCTACCCGGCCACGCTCGCGATCATCACCACCACGTTCGTCGACGTGCGCGAGCGCGCCATGGCCGTCGGGATCTGGGCGGGCACGACGGGCGTCGCGGTGGCCCTCGGCCCGGTGATCGGCGGTCTGCTCCTCGAGCACTTCGCGTGGGGCTCGGTGTTTCTGATCAACATTCCCCTGGCCGCGCTCGCCATGGCGCTCAACGTCGTCGTGGTCCCCGAGTCGCGCGACCCACGGCCCGGACGCCTCGACGTTCCCGGCGTGATCGGTTCGGTCGCCGCGATCGGCATGCTGGTGTGGGCGATCATCGAGGCGCCGCACCGCGGCTGGCTCTCCCCCACCACCCTGGCCGACCTCACCGCCGCGGCCGTCCTGATCGGCGCCTTCGTGCTGTGGGAGGCCACCCGTCCCGAGCCGCTGCTGGACGTGAAGCTCTTCGCCAACGCCCGCTTCTCCGCCGCAGCGGCCGCGATCTCCCTGGCCTTCTTCGGCCTGTTCGGGTTCATCTTCATGGTCACCCAGTACTTCCAGGCCGTGCAGTCCTGGAGTCCGTTCCAGGCCGGCCTGCGCACGCTGCCGTTCGCGATCGTCACCGCGCTGATGTCGCCGGTGGCGATTCTGCTGATGCGATGGGTCGGCACGACCAAGGTCGTCGTGGTGGGACTGTGGCTGATGGCCGCCGGGTTCGGGCTGGCCGCCACCGCCGACGCCGACAGCCCCTACTGGGGCGTCATCGTCACCTCGATGTGTCTGATGGCCGCTGGACTCGCCTTCGTCAGCGGCCCGGCCACCGAGGCCATCATGGGCGCGCTCCCCGAGGCGAAGGTCGGCGCCGGTTCGGCGGTCAACGACACCACCCGCGAGGTCGGCGGCACCCTCGGCGTGGCGATCGTCGGGTCCGTCATGGCCTCGGTCTACGCCCCGAACGTCGCCGACCGCCTCGCCGACCGCGGCGTCCCGGCTCCGCTGCGGGAACAGGCCTCCGAGTCGGTGATCGGTGCGCTGCAGATCGCCGCCGCCTCGGGCGAGGAGGCCGGCCCTCTCGCAACGGCGGTGCGCCTGGCGTTCATGGACGGCTTCCGTGCAGGTGCCCTGGTCTCGGGCTTCGTGTGCCTGCTCGGCGCGATCGCGGCGCTGCGCTTCCTCCCCGCCCACGCCAAGCCGACCAGCGTCCTGTTCGGCGTCGCCGACACGCCCACTCCGCCCGAGGACAAGCACCCCACACCGTCGCCAACCCCACCCGTCGACGACCGCAGGCCGGTCTACTTCTGACGCTTCGTCAGCGGCCCTGCGTGCAGGAAACAAACCGGTAGCGCGGCAGAACACGGGGAACCGACTTGGAGGCGTGCGCTACTGCGCTATCGGCCGAGAAGTTGCACGTGTCCTGGGTGCGGGGAGGTCGGCGTCAGCCCTCGTCGACCGTGCTGAAGGCGGCCGCGGCGGCGGCGCCTGGGCGCGCGCCCTTGGGGAGGCGCTTTCTCAGTTCCGCGTTCACGTGGGCCAGGTCGGAGGGGTCCTTGTGGCTGATCGCGGTGCGGCCCCGGGCGATGAGGCGCTGGACCTCCTCGTTCTTCGACTTGGCCAGGACGCGGCGCAGGTCCTCGAAGACCAGGGCCTCCATCTTTCCGCTGCGGCGCAGCAGTCGCGCGCCGAGTTCCATCAGCACGTCGGCCTGGCGGCGCAGCACCGCGCGGTCGCGGTTGGCCAGCGCCGCGGCGGCGACGGCGTCCGCGGCGGCGAGGTCGGCCTTGTCCGCATCGTTGCCGCCGGCCTCGACCTTGCGGGCGACGACCTCGCGGAGCTTTCGGACCCGTTCCATCAGCGCCGGGAGTTGCAGGGCGTCCTCGACGTCGTCGAGCAGCGTCTCGGCGTCGAGCAGACGGGCATGGCAGTTGGCGCCGGCGACCGGATCGACCTCGGCGGCGCGCAGCAACCGTCCCGCCTCCTCCAGGACCGCCTCCGCGTGCAACCGGTCCAGGGTGCGGGTGGCCTCCGGGACGGGAAGATCGGCGACGGCGCGACGCACCTCGTGCGCTCGGTCCGAGACCGCCGAGAGATGTTCGCGCAGCGCGGCCGGCGGCGGGATCTCGTTGCGGCCGAGGTCGACGGCGATCTCGAAATCGCTGTCCAGCAGGGGAACGTAGGCCTCCGCCCGCACGGTGCGCGAGGCGTCGATCTCCACCGAGACCTCGACCTCGCTGCCGGCCGGGACGTCGCGGAACACCTGACGCGGGTGCACCTCCAACCGTCCGATCAGCGTGTTGCGGTCGGCGCGGGGACGCTCCCCCTCGACCAGCGGAACGCGGATCAGACCGTCGACCGAACCGCTGCGGACCGCGACGGTGGTCGTGAGCACGATGCGGCGGCGGGCGGGAAGCTCCGTCCCCTTCTCCAACAGCCACCGCACCGACTTGTCCGCCAGCCCGACGCCCACGGAGTGCGTGAGCACCGCGGCCCCGCCCACCAAGGGGGTGTGACGGTAGGTCAGGCGTTCGGGCTCGACGGGCAGCAGACCTCCCCGCGGGTCGCGCAGTTCGATGCGGAAGGAGTTGCTCGTCTTGGTCTGCGCCCTGAGTCGGGTGACGAACGCGCCGTCGGCGGCCAGGTCGATCCGGCCCGAACGCCACGGCGGACGCGAGGCGTCGTTGGTGAACTCGATCGTGCAACCGGACCAGTCCGAGCCCGGCATCTGACCGGTGGCACGGCCGCCGACGAGCGGTTCGTCGTCGGAGCCGACCGACTTGTGCTCGAGGTCCAGCGCGATCGCGTCGAGGCTCTTGGCGGCGCCGGCCCGCTTCGGCATGCGTTGGGTGCCGGCGAACACGGCCGCGCCGCGGGCGACGACGGTGATGGCGTCCATGGAGTTGTCCAGCGCAATGCCCAGGCCCTCGGCGGGGTCGGCGAGCCGCTCGCGCAGGCCCGGCGAGAGCGTCGCTCCCCCGACCAGGATCACGCGTTCGACGTCTCCCGCGCCGAGACCCTTCTCGGCGAGCGCGCGGCGGCAGAGGTTGACCGAGCGGGTGTAGAGCGGGTCGGTGAAGCGGGCGAGGTCGGCGCGGGTGATCTCGCGGACGAACTCGAACGGGCGACCGTCGCCGTCGAGCAGTTCCGCGCGGACCTCGGTGAACTCGTTGGCCGACAGCGCGATCTTCGCCGACTCCGCGGCGTGCTTGAGCTTGGCGATGTTGGCGGCCCAGCGCCGATTGCCACGGGTCAGGTCCTCGAGCCCGTGCTCCTTGGCCACCGCCGGCGCGAGAAGTTCCTCGACCAGGGCCCAGTCGATGAGCTTGCCGCCGAGGAAGTTGTCGCCGGCGTGGTTGACCACGCCGAACTCGCCGTCGCGCACGTTGATCACGGCGGCGTCGAAGGTGCCGCCGCCGAAGTCGTAGACCAGCCAGAAGGCCTTGCGGTCCTCCGCGGTGCCGGAGTAGGCCCAGGCGGCGGCGGTCGGCTCCTGCACCAGGGGTGCGTAGGCGAACCCGGCGAGGGCAGCGGCGCGGCGGGTGGCGTCGCACTGGTCGAGGGAGAACGCGGCCGGAACGGTGATCACTGCGGCCGCGGCCTCCTCGCCCGTGCTGCGCTGCAGGTCGGCGCGCAGGGACTTGAGAACCTCCGCGGACAGGTCCTCCGGAGTCATCCGCCGACCGGAGGCCTGGAAGGTCTTGTGCTCGCCGGGGGTGCCCATCTGCAGCTTGAACTCGCCACAGGCGTTGTCGGGGTCGCGCTCGAGGCGGCCGCGCGCCTCCTCGCCGACGTAGACGTTGCCCGATTCGGAGACGTAGACCGCCGAGGGCGTGAACTCGCGCTGCCAGGTGTTGCGCACGACCGTCGCGTCGGAGTCGGTGGCCAGCGCGAGCGCGCTGTTCGTCGTGCCGAGGTCGATGCCGACGTCGATGGTTTCCCTCGTCACGAGCGCGCCTTCCTGTCCTTGCGGGTTTCGGGCCGGGCCACGACGACCTGCCCGATCTGGATGCGCCGTTCACCGGAGTAGACGCAGGGCCGAATCGTCTCCAGGACCACCTCGGAGGCAACCTCCGCCCGCGGTTCGTACGCGACGACCTCCAGCGCCATGCCGGGATCGAAGACGCTGCCGTCGTGGTCCTGGAAGGACAGCCCCGCCTCGGCGAAGGCGTCGCGCGCCGCGCGCAGGTGGCGGGCCGCCTGCCGGGCGGCCCCGTCGGCCTCGGCCGCCGCCAGTTTGCGGCCGGTACGCCACACGTTGGTGAGGGCGTCCGCCAGGGCCGCGTCGTTGTCGATGTCAGCCATACCGAACCTCACCTGAGACTGCGTCAGTTCCCAACGGATCGGTCCGTTCGTCCAGATACCTTCCGATGGCCTGTCGCCGCGAGTACGCAGCCGCTCCGAGGGCGACGGCGACGGCGGCCCCCAGCGCGAGATCGATCCAGATGCCGAGCGCGAGGAGCACGACGGCCAGCACGATCACGGCCGGAAGGACCACTCGGGCCCTGCGCACCGCCGGGGAGAACGGCACCTTGGCGTAGACGTACTCGTCGTCGGACAGGTAGGCGGCCAGGGAGTGGACGGGAATCCAGAACACGGTCACGCAACGGGTCTCCACCCAGGTCTCGTCGGCCTCGGCGCGTCGGCCGAAGGGACGCACCCCGCAACCGAGGAACTGGGTGCGCGACGGCACCTCGGACAGCTCGGCGCGGACGGCGCGGGGGTTGGCGGCCATGGTCTTGAGGCGGTGGCGCAGCTCGGCGTCCTCGGTGCGCTGCGCCCACTGCTGCAGTACCTCGACCGCGCCGTTCGGATCGCCCGCGTCGAGCCACGGCTTGATCACCGTCCGCACCTCCGCCTCGGCGAGGTCGTCGATCGTTCGCTCGAGCAGGGCGACGGTGGTGTGGTCGCGCGCGATGGCGAGCGCCTCGTCGAGCAGGGGAACCGCCGCGGCGCCGGCGCCCCCGGCGTTGACGTGCGCGACGGCGGCGCGCACCACCGTCGTGGCGACCTCGTCGTGCAGCGCACCCGGCAGCGGGTCGTCGGCGGGCAGGACGGCCGTGGGGACGGCCAGCCCCGCGGGCGCCGCGTCGAGCAGGCGTCGTGCGAGGACGACGACCTGCTCCGGTTCCTCCGCCGCTGCCCGCAGGACGGCCGAGCACAGGTCGTGAACGCGTTCGACGGCCGATGCGCTGGCCTCGCGCAGCGCCGCGGCGACGACCCGACGATCGAACGGCGATGCCGCGAGCAGTTCGAGGTGCCGTTGCACCTCGGGGGCGTCGCCCACGGCCGCGGCCGCGGCGGCCGCCTGCGCGTTCGGGGCGAGAACCCGGCGCGGGATCGAGGTGCGCAGGGCCTGGAGGTGTGCCTGCTGCACCCGGGGGTCGTCGAGGTCCTCGACGCGGCGCTCGAGCCGCTCCCAGAACTCCGTGGACTCGCACGTGCGAAACCAGTGCGCCAGCGCCGCGGCCCAGTCCTCGTCCGATCCGCCGTCCAGCGCGCGGCAGTGCGCGGCAACGGCCTCGTCGTGCGCGCCGCCGGTGCCGTCGAGCCAGAAGGCCTCGTGGACGAGGCGCACCAGCGGTGCCGTCAACGCCTCGAACGCGTCCTTGACGGCGCCGGCGTCGGGGGCGGGGGCGGGCGCGAGGTCTGCCCACGGGCTCGGGAGCACGGTGCCGAGCCTCGCCGCCATGCCGAGTTCCTCGCGTCGGCGCCGCACCGCCGTGGCGCCGGCGTCGCCGGCCAGGCCGGTGATGCGGAACAGGTTGGCGGAGTAGGTGCCTGGGACCGGGATGCGACGCAGGACGGCGTCGACGTCGCGTTGCGCGCCCTCGCTCACCGTGTCCACCTCGCTGTTGTACCCCCGTTGGGCGGGGCTCAGTATTTCCGACGGCGGCCACGCCCGCCGCGAAACCTTCACCGTCGGATCCCGGGGCGCCGGGGCACTGCCCGGGAACCCTCGAAGCATGGCGCAACGCTTCGTCGCCGTACTCGCCGCGTTCGGAGTCGTCGACCTGCGCCCGACCCGCAACGGTCCCGGCGGGTTCGGGCCGACGGCTGCTCCCGGCTCTCCGGCTGCGCCTTGCCTTCGTGGCGGGGGCGGGGGCGGTTCGGTCGGCGGGCCGTTCGCACTCGGGCCGGGTGCGACCCTCGTGGCTCGCGCTGCCCGGCCTCCCGGCGCGTACGGCGTCGACCTCACGCAGACGGCCTGCGGCTGCTCGCCCCTGGGATCGTCGACGGGCCGCTGTTCGCACGGCACCGGCCGGTACCGCCGGCGGTGGTCGCGGCGCCGTGCCACCGCCGACGTGGCGCCGGGGACATCTGCCCGGGGCGGAACGAGGGGTGAGCCGCCGAGGCCCTGAGCGGGCTGCTGCCGGCGGCCGCGCCGCTGTGCCGGATGCCGACCGCCGCGCCGCTGTGCCGCTGTGCCGGATGCCGACCGCCGCGCCCCGGTGCCGCATGCCGACGCGAGGTCGAGCCCGGAGCTAGCGGAGCGCCGCCCACGTGCCGAGCCCTGCGGCACCGGCGGTGACCGCGAGGATGCCCCACCGGTCGCGCGGCGGGAGGTCCTTCCAGTGCAGCAGCGTGGCGCTCATGTCGACGGCGTCGGCCATGGCCCCGAGTCCGACGGCCAGCCGCCTGGTCCTGCCGCCGCTTGCCAGCGCCAGGACGCCGAGGGCGATGTCCCGGCCGCCGAGGGCGCGGGCGAAGACCTGCACGCCCGGCTCGGCTGCGGGTCCGGCGCCGATCCACGGCTTGGCCGGCAGCGCCGGCTTCGCGATCGCGGCGGCGCCGAGAACGACCCGGCCGAGGGCGATGCCGGCGCCGATGGTGCGGGGACTGGTCGCGAAGGACAGTGCGTTGCTCACCTCGTCAGAATGCCCGATGGCGTCGACACCCTCGGCGCCGGGCTCCCCCGGGCTCCGCGCAGCCGAACGAAAGCCGCGAGCGGGCGAGTCGTTCGAGCCGCCGGCGCTAGCGGGCCGCGAGGGCCGCGAGTCCGGCGTTGCGCATCGCCGCGACGACGTCGGCTCGCGGCACGGGCATGCCGGTCATCAACTCGACCTGCAGGACCGCCTGATGCACCAACAGTTCAAGGCCGGACACGACCTGCCCGCCGGCCTTCTCCCACGCCTGCGCCAGGGCCGTCGGCCACGGGTGGTAGGCGACGTCGAAGAGCACGCCGGGCCCGGAGGGCACGTCCGCGGCGATCGCGTCGGTGGCGCCGCCGGGCGTCGTGGCGAGCACGAGCGGGGCGTGCAGGCCGGCGGGGATCTCGGCCCACGACCGAAGCCGCAGGTCGACCTCGAACGCGGCGGCGACGGGCAGGAGCGGTGCGGCGCGGTCGAGCGATCGAACGAAGGCCTCGACGGGACCGTTGCAGAGCTGCGCGAGCGCGGCGATCGCCGAGGCCGCGGTGGCGCCGCCGCCGATTACCGACGCCGCGCCGACTCGGCCCACCCCGGCCTCGGCCAGCGCGTTGACGAGCCCGGGAACGTCGGTGTTCTCGCCCTGCACCGTGCCGTCGGCCGCGAAGACGAGGGTGTTCGCTCCGCCCACGATGCGCGCGGTCTCCGAGAGGTGGTCGCAGACGTCGAGCGCAACGCGCTTCAGCGGCATCGTCAACGAGAGCCCTGCCCAGGCCGGCCCGAGGTCTGCGACGAACTCGGCGAGTCCGTCCTCCTCGACCCGGTGCGCCCCGTAGGTCCAGTCCAGGCCTATCTCCCGGTAGGCGGCGGCGTGCAACACCGGCGAGAGCGAGTGGGCGATCGGCGAGCCGAGCACCGCCGCGCGCCGGTTCACCGCCCACCCCGGAAACCCTCGCCGCGTCCGACGTTGCGGCGCCCACCGGCCGCCAGGCCTCGGAGGTACCCGCTGCATCCGAGCTTGCGGCGCCCACCGGAGGCCAGGCCTCGGACGTACCCGCTGCATCCGATGCTGCGGCGCCCGCCGGACGCCAGACGTCGGATCCAACACGGTTGCGCCTGGCTCATCGGCCGGGGTTGTCGCGAAGCCACTGTTGGAAGACCTTGACGTTGGCGTCGTGCTCGGCGGCGTTGACGCCGTAGCGGGTTTCGCCGGTGTCGGGGTTCACCGAGACGAAGTAGATCCAGTCCCCGACGGCCGGGTTGAGCGCGGCGGCGATGGCGGCCTCGCCAGGCGAGCAGATCGGGCCGCTCGGCAGCCCCGGGTAGCGGTAGGTGTTGTACGGGGAGTCGAGGTTCCGCTCGTTGGCCGTCGTGGTGATGCTCTTGGCGCCGCCGTTGGCGAAGTGGACCGTCGAGTCGAACTGCAGTTTCATGTTCCGCTCGAGCCGGTTGTAGATGACCCGGGCGACCTTGGGCATGTCGACGGCGAGCTTCGCCTCGGCCTCGATCAGGCTCGCGACCGTCAACACCTGAAACGGCGTCAGGTTCCGGGGTGCGGTCTTGGTGCCGAGGCCCGTCGCGGCTTTGGCACGCTCGAAGCGCTTGGTGAACTGGGCGAGGACCTCGGCGGCGGTGTCGTCGGTCTCGACCTCGTAGGTGGCCGGGAACAGGAAGCCCTCGGCCCGGTGCTCGGGCGGATTGCCGTCGAAATCGGGCAGGCCGTACTCGCTCGGCTTGGCCAGGGTATTGCGGTAGGCCTCGAGCGGAAGGTGGGTCTCCGCGGCCAGTTTCGCGAGCGTCTCGGCGACGGTGAAGCCCTCGGGAATGGCGACGCGGGCGAGGACGCGGAACTTCGGGTCGAGCAGGCGGGACACCGCGTCGGCGGCGGGCAATCGCTCCGCGAGGCGGTAGCTGCCGGGGCCGATGGTGCTCGCCTTCGGATTCTTCTCCGCGGCGCCGACGAACGCGCCCTGGCTCTTGACGACGCCGGCGTCCTTCAGCTGCGTGCCCATGGCCCGCAGGCTCGTGCCGGGCTCGATCTTCACGACCCGCTCGGCGCCCGGCGGACCGCTGTAGTCGCCCTTGGCCTCGGTCAGCCGGTCGACCACGCGGCCGAAGCCGAGAGTCGACCCAACGGCGAACAGGATCAGGGCCATGACGGCGACGACGAGGAAGACCGCGCTACGGCGACGCCGACGGGTCGAGGGGGCGGTGGCAGACACGCACCGACCCTAACCGCCGACCCGCCCCGAGCCCGGTCCCCAGGCGGCGTGTCAGCCCGCGACGACTCGCCGGTCGCCGTCGCAGGTCGCCGTCGCCGGTCGCCGTCGGTCGACCGCGCTGAAAGGGATGTCATCCCTTCCGCGATCGCCCGTTGGCGCCGAATGGGATGTCATCCCTTTCGGCGATCGCTGCCGTGACGCGAATCGGATCGCTCGGGAGGACGACCTTCCTTCCGGCGCGGCCGCACTACGGAACGAGGACGGGTTCGCCCGGCGGGGCTCCAGCGGAGCGCTCGGTGTCCAGCGCCGTCTGCAGGAACACGACGGCCGCGGCCTGGTCGACGACGCCGCGGCCCTTCCTGCTCGAGACTCCGGAGGCGCGCAGGTTGCTCGCCGCGGAGACCGTCGAGAGGCGTTCGTCGACGAGGCGGACGGGGACCGGGGCCAGCCGGACGGCCAGGCCGACGACCCATTCGCGGACCGCGCTCGCTGCCGGCCCCTCCTTGCCCGACATCGAGCGCGGCAGCCCGACCAGCACCGCAACCGCCTCGTACTCGGCCGCGATCGCCGCGAGTCGGTCGAGGTCGCCCCGCCCGCGCGGGACCGTCTCCACGGGCACCGCGAGCATCCCGGAGCGATCGCTGGCGGCAACCCCGATCCGCACGCTCCCGAGGTCCACGCCGAGCCGAACCCCGGGCGTCACGACCGCACCCCCGCCGCGCGAGGCGCCGAGCGCATGTCCGGGCGGAGGTCAAGAGCCATTGCGCACGTCATCCGAGATGGCTCCACAAACTGGGACAAATCGCCCGTTCCAACAACCGTTGAGGATGACGTGCGCCAATGGTTCTTGACGCTGCACCGACCCTCGACTAGGCGGAGCGGACGGCGTCGGCGAGGGCGTTCAGGGCGGCCTCGATCTTGGTCGGGTCGGTGCCGCCGCCCTGGGCGACGTCGTCCTTGCCGCCGCCGCCACCGCCGAGGACGCCGGCTGCCAGCTTGACCAGCGCGCCGGCCTTCAAGCCGCGGGCCCGTGCCGGGTCGTTGGTCGCGACCACCACTGCCGGCCGGCCGTTGGCGGAGGCCAGGGCTGCGACCACGGCCGGGCGGTCGGCCGGGAAGCGGCCACGGACGTCGAGCACGAGGGTGCGCAGGTCGTCGGCCTTGGTCTCGTCGGGCAGTTGCGTACCGACCCAGGCGATGCCGCCCAGATCGACGGCGTTCGCCGCGAGATCGCCCGCGGCCGCCAGCACGGCGCCGGCTCGCAGACCCGCGAGCTCCTTCTCGACGTCCTTCAGCTTCGCCAGCACCGCCCCGATGCGCTCGGGCAGCTCCTCCGGACGGGCCTTCAGGGTGTCCGCGAGCTGGGAGACCAGAACGTGCTCGCGGGCCATGAACTGGTAGGCGTCGACGCCGACGAGGGCCTCGACACGGCGCACTCCGGCGCCGATCGAGGACTCGCCGAGGAGCTTGATCAGGCCGATCTGTCCGGAGCGGCCGACGTGCGTGCCACCGCAGAGTTCGCGGGAGTAGTCGCCGATCGTGACCACGCGGACGGTGTCGCCGTACTTCTCGCCGAACATGGCGATGGCGCCGGTGCGCTTGGCCTGCTCCTGGCTCATGACCTCCGCGATCACCGGGTGGTCCTCGATGAGGACCTCGTTGACGCGCGCTTCGACGTCGGCCAGCACCGAACCCGGGACGGCGTTCGGGGAGGAGAAGTCGAACCGGAACCGCCCGGCGTTGTTCTCCGAACCGGCCTGCGCCGCGGACTCCCCGAGTGCGTCGCGCAGGCCGCGGTGGACCAGGTGCGTCGCGGAGTGCGAGCGGGCGATGGCGGCGCGGCGCGCGACGTCGATCTCGGCGCGAACCTCTTCCCCGGCGGTGAAGTGACCCTCCGTCACGGTCGCGCGGTGCACGATCAGACCGGGCAGCGGGGACTGCACGTCGGCCACCGTCGCGACGCCGCCGGAGCGGCCGTAGATCCTGCCGTGGTCGGCGAGTTGGCCACCGCCCTCGGCGTAGAACGGGGTGCGGTTCAGGACGAACTCGACCTGGTCCCCCGCGTTCGCCACGGGCGCGGACACCCCGCCCGCCACCAGGCCGACGACCTTCGCGTCGACGCAGACCTCGTCGTAGCCGAGGAACTCCACCGGAGCACCGGCGGCCGCGAGCGCGTCGCGGTAGACGGTCACGTCGACGTGCCCGGTCTTCTTGGCCTTGGCGTCGGCCTTGGCCCGCTGGATCTGCTCGGTCATCAGGGCCTTGAAGCCCTCGCGGTCGACCTCGATGCCCTGCTCGGCGGCCATCTCCAGGGTCAGGTCGATCGGGAAGCCGTAGGTGTCGTGCAGCGCGAAGGCCTGCTCGCCGGACAGGACCGAGGAGCCGGCCGCCTTCGTCGAGGCGACGGCGTTGTCCAGAATCGTCGTCCCGGCGCGCAGGGTGCGGCCGAAGGCGGCCTCCTCGCCGTCGGCGATCGCGTGGATGCGGTTCGCCTCGGTGCGCAGTTCGGGGTACTGCGGGGCCATCGCGTCGATCGCGACCTCGATCAGCGCGTGCATCGTGTCCCCGGGCGCACCGAGCAGACGCATGTTTCGCACGACGCGGCGCATGATGCGGCGCAGCACGTACCCGCGGCCCTCGTTGCCGGGGATCACGCCGTCGTTGATGAGCATCGCGGCGGTGCGCGAGTGGTCCGCGACCACGCGCAGCGAGACGTCCTTGCGGGCATCGGCCCCGTACTTCACCCCGCACAGTTCGGTGGCGCGATCGAGGATCTGCCGGGTCGTGTCGATCTCGTAGATGTTGTCGACGCCCTGCAGGATCGCGGCCATGCGCTCCAGGCCCATGCCGGTGTCGATGTTCTTCGCGGGCAGGTCGCCGAGGATGTCGAAGTCGACCTTGGTGCGGACCGCCGAGAGCTCGGACTGCATGAACACGAGGTTCCAGACCTCGAGGTAGCGGTCCTCGTCGGCGACGGGCCCGCCCTCCCGGCCGAACTCCGGGCCGCGGTCGAAGTAGATCTCCGAGCACGGGCCGCCGGGGCCGGGGACGCCCATGTGCCAGTAGTTGTCCGCGAGGCCGCGGCGCTGGATCCGCTCGAGCGGAACGCCCGCGGACTCGTGCCAGATCGCGATGGCCTCGTCGTCGTCGTCGTAGACGGTGCACCACAGGCGCTCGGCGTCGAAGCCGTATCCGCCGTCGGCGACCGAGCCGGTCAGCAGCTCCCAGGCCAGCGGGATGGCGCGGGACTTGAAGTAGTCCCCGAAGGAGAAGTTGCCCGCCATCTGGAAGAAGGTGGCGTGGCGGGTGGTCTTGCCGACCTCCTCGATGTCCGGGGTCCGGACGCACTTCTGCACGCTGGCGGCCCGCGGCCACGGCGGGGTCTGCTCGCCGAGGAAGTACGGCTTGAACGGCACCATCCCGGCCGGGACGAGCAGGAGGGTCGGGTCGTCGGCGATGAGCGAGGCCGACGGGACGACGGTGTGTTCGTAGCGGGCGAAGAACTGCAGGAATCGGTTGCGGATGTCGGCGGAGTCCATGAAGCGTCCTAGCGTCGAGAGGGTCGTGCGAGCGGTTGGAGATGGCCGACCGGGGGCGCCGATCGGCTAGATAGCCAACGCCGTCGTCTTTCGCATCCGAGTCCTCACGCTTCCGACTGTGCCACTAGCGATGCTTGGCGACGCCACTAGCGATGCTTGGCGACGTCCGGGTCCCTCTCCGGCACGTCGTTGAGACCGAGGGCCTCGTAGAGCTCCTCCTCGCGGTCCCACATGGCGTCGCGCATGTCCTGCCCGAATTCGCGGACCGCCTCGCCGAGGATTGCGATGCTCCCGGCCAGGCGTTCGCTGGCGCCGGCGGGAGTCAGCGCGTGCGCCGCCTCGGAGATCTTGCGCGTGGCCATCACGCCCACCGCGACGCCGAGGCCCGTCCAGAACAGCCGCTTCATCGCCGCTTCGAGGCCTTCCGCGCGGCCTTGCGCGCCGCGACGCTGGCCTTGCGCCGCTCGGCCTTGCCCTTGCGGGACTCGGCGCGCATCTGGTCCTTGACCCGCTTGCGCATTTCCTTCTGCTTCTTGCCGCCCATGGCCCGGCGCACGCCGTAGGAGAAGGAGGCGACCTTGACCATCGGCCCGCCGAGCGAGACCGCCGCGATCTGGCTGAGCACGCTGAAGTTGCGGGTGATCGTGGAGACGTTGCCGGTGATGTCCTCGACCTTGTCCAGCGCCAGGTTCGTGGTCGCGACGGAGGTGGTGACCTCGTTCAACACCGGGAGCGTGGCGTCTCCCACCTCCCCCACGACGCGGGTGAGTTCCTTGAGCACCTGGGCGAGGCGGACGAGCGCGAGGCCGAGGAAGAGCACGAGGAGCACCCAGCCGAACGCCACGGCGAGACCAGCCCACTCACCTGGGGACACCGCGCACACCCCTTACCAGCCTGTTTCGGACCCCGAGAGCCTATCGACCCCGGGTGCGGGGCCACTTCCCCGCCGCCCGGACCTCAGGCGTCTCCGTGGGCGTGAGCCCTGCACCAGATCCCGGTCGGGCGTGCTGCGGGACGCCCGCGGGGCGGTAGAACGGTGCCATGGACGAACGGTGGGCGCGGCGGTCGCGGAGCTTCGGAGCGATCGCCGAGCTCTACGACCTGCGTCGCCCCGGCTACCCGGACACGCTCTTCGACACCGTTCTGAACCTCGCCTCCGGCCGCAGGGTCCTCGACGTCGGCGCCGGCACCGGCCGCGCGAGCCTGGCCTTGGCCCGGCGCGGCGCGTCGGTACTGGCCGTCGAACCGGACGCGGCGATGGCCGAGGTGCTGTGCCGGCGCGCCCCGACGGTCCAGGTCCAGGTCGCGGCCTTCGAAGACTGCGACGTCCCGCCCGCCACGTTCGACCTCGTGGTCGCCGCCCAGTCCTGGCACTGGGTCGACCACGACCGCGGCGCCCGGGTCGCCGCGGACGCGCTGTGCGAGGGCGGGCACCTGTGCCTGTGGTGGAACCGGCCGAACGTGCTCGTCGGGCCGGTGTGGAATGCGATGGAGGCGGTGTACCGCTATCTCGCCCCGGAACTGCGCCCGGTGGTGTTGGGCCATCCGGCGCAGGTGGCCGGCGACGACGTCCCACCGGCGCCGGGCTTCGGCCCGTGGTCCTACGCCCACTGGGACTGGACCCAGAACTACGCCGCGGCCGAGTTCGCCGAACTGCTCGACACCCACTCCGACCACGCCGTGCTGCCGCCGATCCAACGGGAGCTGCTGCTCGAGGCGGTGGCCCGCACGGTGGACGACGTCGGTGGCGGCGCGGTGACCTACCCGTACCGCACCTTCCTCGCCTACGCCCGTCGCCGGTAGCGAGCGCCGCTCGGTACCGACCGCCCGGGCCCGCCGGTGTTGGCCTTGTCCGAATTCGCTCCGCGCCCCGATCGGTGCCGAGCAGCGGATCGGGCGCGCGGGGGCGCTAACGGCCGCGGACCACGCGACGCAGGCGGGCCAGGCGCTCGGCGAGGTCGCGTTCGGCGCCGTTGGCCGTCGGGGTGTAGTAGTCCCGGCCGACGACCTCGTCCGGCGGGTACTGCTGCTCGGCGACCCCGTGCGGGAAGGAGTGCGCGTACCGGTACCCGACGCCGTGGCCGTGCGCCTTGGCCCCCGGGTAGTGCCCGTCGCGCAGGTGCGGCGGCACCGAGCCGATCCGTCCGGCCGCGAGGTCGGCTGACGCGGCGTCGATCGCCGCGATGACCGCATTGGACTTCGGCGCCAGGGCCAGGGCGATCGTCGCGTGCGCGAGCAGCAGCCTGCCTTCGGGCATGCCGATCAGCGCGACGCCCTGCGCGGCGGCCACGGCGAGCGGCAGCGCGGTGGAATCGGCCAGGCCGATGTCCTCACTCGCCAGGATCATCAGGCGCCGGGCCAGGAAGCGCGGGTCCTCGCCTGCCTCGATCATGCGCGCCAGGTAGTGCAGGGCCGCGTCGGGGTCGGAGCCGCGGACGCTCTTGATGAACGCGGAGATCACGTCGTAGTGCTGGTCCCCGTCTCGGTCGTAGCGGGCTGCGGCCTTGGACACCGCCCGCTCCACCAGGGCCAGGTCGATCTCGGTCCGCCCGAGGTCCAACGCCGCGCCGGCCGAGGCCTCCAGGGCCGTCAACGCCCGCCGCGCGTCTCCCCCGGCCACCCGCACCAGGTGGTCGCGGGCGTCGGGGGCCAGGGTCGCGGCCTTCGCCAGCCCGCGGTCCTCGACGAGCGCCCGTTCCAGCAGGTCCTCGATGTGACGTTCCGTCAGCGACTGCAGGGTGAGCAGCAGCGAGCGGGACAGCAGCGGCGAGATCACCGCAAACGAGGGGTTCTCCGTCGTCGCGGCGACGAGGGTGACGATCCGGTCTTCGACGGCGTGCAGCAGCGAATCCTGCTGTGCCTTGGAGAAGCGGTGCACCTCGTCGAGAAACAGCACGGTCTGTTTGCCGCTCAGGTCGTTCTTCGCGCCGTTCAGGACGTCCCGAACGTCCTTGACTCCGGCGCTCACCGCGGACAGTTCGACGAATCGCCGCCCGGTCGCCGAGGCGATGATCCGTGCGAGCGTCGTCTTGCCGGTGCCGGGCGGCCCCCACAGCAGAACCGACGCCGGTGCCGCGGCGCTGCTCCCCGGATCGGCCTGCACCAGACGCCGCAACGGCGAACCCGGCTCGAGCAGGTGCTCCTGTCCGACGACCTCCTCCAGGGTGCGCGGCCGCATCCGCACGGCCAACGGCGAAACCCGGCCCGCGGCGGCGTCGAAGAGCGAGTCCGGTTCCACGTTCGCGACCCTACGTCGCCACGCCGCCGCCGGGGACACCACCGGGGCGCCGGGCGCGCGGCTCAATGTCCCGCCCCGGCCAACCGATGGAGAGAGTGTGACGATCCGCAGGCTCCGCGCCACCTCCGCCGTCGCCGCCGTCGCCCTCGCGGTCTCGCTTCCGGGCGCGGAGGGCACCGCCTTCGCGGCGGCGAGCGTCGACACCGCCCACCCGTTCTCCGACCCGGTGTGGTGGCCGCTGCGCACGCCCGGGGTCGTGGACTGCACGAAGAGCAACCCGGGCTGCAGCAAGCACCACCACTTCTACGGCATCGCCGTGCTGTCCAAGGACCGCGACGACACCAACGTCTACAACAAGACCGCCGGGGTGTACGCCATGGGCGCCGGCATCGTGCACATGGGAGACGCGAAGGGCCGCGCGTGCGGCCAGAAGTACGACTCGACCACCTTCGGCAAGTGGGTGTGGATCGACCACGGCGGCGGGGTGATCTCCCGCTACGCCCATCTGTCGACGATCTCGGTCAAGGAGGGCCAGCGCGTCTCCCCCGACACCCGGTTGGGCACGGTCGGCAACACCGGCATCGCCAACCCCGCAAACTGCCACATCCACTACGTGACCTTCGGGTTGAAGTTCCCCGGCATCTACGGGCCGTCGGCCGGCCGGGAGTTCTCGACCTCCACCGTCGGCGCCGCGAACGGCAGGCTCTACGCCTGCGGGCTCGACGGCCGCCGCCAGACCTGGCCCGAGGCGCTCAAACTGCCCGGGAGCCCGACCCGCATCGAGGCCCTGCCGAAGAAGACGGTGCTGCCCGCCACCGGCAACGCCTGTCGCTCCGGCGCCCCCAAGACCACGGCCAAGCCCACCGGCGTGAAGCTCGCGACGGCCGGTTCCGGGGCGCTGAAGGCGACCTGGACCAAGCCCTCCACGAGCAGCGGCGTGGACAAGGTCCGCCTCGAACTCGGCGAGTACCACCCGAGCACCTCGAGTTGGGACAAGGAGAAGCGCGAGCGGTGGAAGGACCTGTCCGCGACCACCGGCAGCTACACCTTCAAGGAGCTGACGCACCGCAAGCGCTGGCGGGTGCGGGTCTGGTTCCACACCAAGGCCGGTTGGAGCGCCCCGAGTTCCTGGGTCGAGCGCACCACGACGTAGTCACCGCATGTGCTAACGCGACTACACGGACGTCGGTGTGCGCGAACTGAAGGCGAAGCTGTCCGCCTACCTTCAGAAGGCCGCGGGCGGGGAGGTCATCACCGTCACCGATCGCGGCAGGCCGATCGCCGTTCTCGGCCCGCCGCCCGGCAGAGTCGATCTCGAGGCGGCGGTCGAAGCAGGGTGGGTGACCCCGGCCGTCGGGTCCGGGCTCGCGCCGTTCCGACCCATCGCCGGAACCGGGCGAGTGCTCGACGCCCTGGCGCAGGCTCGCGACGAGTGACCAGGTACGTGGACTCCAGCGCACTGCTCAAGCGGTACGTGGAGGAACCCGACTCCGAACTCGCGACGACCCTGCTCGGCTCCGACCCGCACCTGGTCACCGCCCGCCACACCGTCGTCGAAGTCCGACGCAATCTGGCCCGCCTGCTGAGCGCCGGCCAGGCCGTCACCGCCCGGGCGGCGTTTGCGCAGGACCTCGGCTCGTTCGCGGTGATCGAACTGGACGCGCAGACCTGCGCGCTGGCGGCGACCCTCGCCGAGTCCAGCGGCGCCCGCTCCCTCGACTCCCTGCACCTCGCGGCGGCCCGGCGGCTGGGCACCGCCCTGACCTTCCTGACCTTCGACCTCCGCCAGGCGCAGATCGCCCGGTCGCTCGGCTTCACCGTCCTCGGCGCCTGAGCACCCCGGCCCAGACGCCTCGGTCCCGAGCGCCTGGAACCTCGACCCGGGCGGCTGCTCGCAGACCGCCCACGGCGCTACCGTGGCCCATGCCCGAAGCGCCGACGAGCGATGTACGCCACCGCGGCGGCGACCTCCCCGCCGTGGCGGTCCGGTCGACGTCGAACGGGCGCTGCGTGCCGCCGGCCCCGAACTGGGTCCATCCGAGCCCGGACACGGGACGTCGGCTGCCGTGGTTGGCGCGAGTCGGTCGGGCATTCCCGGTCCTGCCCGCGTTGCTCGCGCTCGCCTTAGCCCTGCTCCTCCCAGGGGCCGCCCCGGCTCACGCCACCTCGATCGCCGAGTCCCTGCACCCGAGTGCCGCGTCGACCTGCGCCTACGACCCGCAGCCGAGGTCGTGGACGACCTACGACCCGACCTCATCGCACGGAGCACGGGACGCAGCGCACGCTCGTATCGCCCCCGAAAGCACCCGCGGTTCGAAATCGCCGGTCCCGAAAGCGGACTACGACCTCCACCGCCACGTAGTTCACACCTAATACGTCATCCCCCCGGGCGCTACAGGCGCCAAGGGCGAGTCCGTGGGTACAGGCGTCCTGGTCCACAACTGCGACTGGGCGAAGGTGACCCACCGGCAGGTCAGTCGACCCGCCAGGCGAACCTGATACGCCCGTCGCCTCGGTGGTCGCCGACCGGGACGGCCAGGGCCCGGGCGTCGGGGTGCACGTAGGCGCTGCCGCCGCCCCCGCCTCCGGACGGCCCGAGGTAGAGCGGGCGCCCACCGCCGGCGCCGCCGAACCAGCCGCCGCCACCCCCGCCGCCGCCGGTAGTGCCGAAGAAGTCGGCGTCGCCCGCCCCGCCGCGGCCCGGGCCACCCGCCCGGGGATCGGCGGCCGGCGCCACCGGGCCCTGCGCCGCGGGTGCGAGGTAGCTCCCGCCGCCGGCGCTCGCCGTGCCGTGTGGTCCGCCGATCGGCACCGGGCGTCCGGTCGTGGCCTCGCCGCCGAGCCCGCCGCCGCGCCCACCCGCGGAGACGGTCGCGTCGGGGAGGTCGAGGAACGGGGTGAAGCCCAGCAGGTTCAGGCGCGTGGACCCGGTCGCACCGCCGGCACCGCCACCGCCGCCCGCGACCAGGACTCGATCCGCCAGGGCGCCGGTGCCGACGCGGACGTCGCTCGCTCCGCCGCCGCCGGCCCCGCCGCCGCCCGGCTCGTAGGCCGACCCGGCCGGCCCGCCGCCGTTGTACCCGGCGTTGATCCCCGGGCAGTCGTCGACGTCGCAGCCGCGACCGCCCACGGTGAACCACAGAATCTGACCGGGGGTCACCCGCAGTACTGCGCGGACGATTCCACCGCCTCCACCCAGGTCACCGCCGCCCTGCGCGCCGTAGAGATCGACGGTGACTCGGTGCACCCCGGCGGGGACCCGCCACTGGTAGCGGCCCGGGCGGTTCGCCTCGCAGAAGCCACCTCGACGTTGCTCCTCACAGCGCAGGCTCGCGGCCGTGACCGGCGACGTCGTCGCCGCGACCGGGAGCGCGGGGACGAGTGCGGCGATCGCCGCAACGAGAACGACCGCGGCGAGACGGGCGATCACGAGGCTCCCCACTCCAGGACGACCGAGCCGTCGCCGTCGTTGACCCCCGGCGCGAGTTCGACCGCGGCGCCGGCGGGGTGGGCCCAACTGCTCCCGCCGCCACCGGCCCCACCGGGAACGATCAGGCCGGCTGCGGGCAGCACCGGCCACACCGAGGGCAGTTCGGCGTAGCGGCCACCGGACAGATCCCCGCCCCGGTATCCCCCGCCGCCGCCCCCGCCGCCGCGGGTGCGCAGTTCCGGCCCGTAGCCGGCCGACGCGCCGCGGCCGGGCTCGCCCGGCGTGTTCGGTCCTCCGGTCGCGACCGCCACGAGTGGCACTCCGGCGTCGGTCAGCGGTCCGGCCACGTCCACGGGTTCTGCAGCGAGCGTTCCGCCCTCCCCTCCGGAGGCGAGGAACCCGGCGCCGCCGCCCCCGCCCGCGATCAGCAACAGCGTGGATCGTGCCAGTCCACCGGCGAGACTGGACGCGCCGCCGCCCCCGCCGCCGGCGGCCCGTCCAGCGGCGCCTGCCCCGCCACCGCCGTAGCCCCCGCGGGCCGCGCCGGCATCCGCCACGCCGTCGTACCCGCGCCCGCCGACGACGATCACCAGGAGGGTCCCGGGGCGCACCGCGAACTCGGCCGCCGCGCGTGCCCCCCGGCCGCCCGCGACGCGCACCGGGTCCGCCGCGCCGCCCGCTGCCCCGAGCACGATGGCCCGCACTGACGCACCCCCGCCGGGACGCGCCACAGCGCCAGGCCCGGGCGGTCGAAGACGCAGCGCCGCCGGCAGTCCACGATCCGCGTCGCCGTGTCGGCTACGCCGAGGACGCGGGACACCGCGAACGCGCCGTCGACGGCTCCGGCCACCAGCAGAGAACCCGCAGGCTCCACCGCCAAACCTGAGGCGGTGAAGCCCTCGGGCAGGTCCAGGGACCCACCGGCGCCGAAGCGGCGGTCCAGGCCCGCGCCGAGCGGACGCCTCACGCGGGGGTCGGAGGTGCGGAACCCGTAGACGACGTAGGCACCGCCGGTCGGGTCGATGGCCCCGCCGGCGAACCGGGCGTCGTAGGCATCCGCACGAATCGGCGCGCCGGAGCGGCGCCGGCCCGCCGCGTCGAACACCGTGAGCCCGTAGGCGGTGGCCGCCTCGATGGAGCCGTCGAGACGGATCCGCACCGCGTGGGCCTCCAGGTCGCGCCGCGTCGGGGCGAAGGCCGGGTCCGGCCGGCCGTCGGCGAGCAGTCGGATCAGCCCGCGGCCGGCCACGACGATCCGCCCCCGCCGGTCCACGGCGATCGCCCGGGCGGCCGTCGGGCCGGTCACCAGGCCTCGCTCGCCGAAGGAGAGGTCCCGCCGACCGTCGCGTTCGAGCCGAGCGAGGGCCAACCCTTGGCGGGAGTAGCCGAAGCGCTCGAGGACGCCGGCCACCAGAATGCGCCCCGCGTCGTCGACGGTCAGCGCGTTCGGCGCCGCGTACGGGATCGCCACCCCGCGGCCCGCGGGGGCGGGAAACTCCAGGACGGTGCGCCCACCGTCGCCAAAGCCCGCGTCGAACGCGCCGTCCCTACCGAACCGGGCGACGGCGATGCCGTGCCCGGCGGTGGAACTCTCCACCGAGACGGCCACGAGGATGCGCCCGGTCCGGTCCCGGGCCAGGGCCGCGCGGCCCGTGGTCGGACCGAAGGGCGAGCCCGCACGGCCCCGAACCAGATCGGCCACCACCCGCCCGGTGCTGCCGAAGGTGGCGTCCACCGAGCCGTCCGGGCGCAGCCGGGTCAGGGCGAGCGTGGCGCCGTCGTCCGGGTCGTCGACGACGCCGGCCAGCAGGACCCGCCCGTCCGGCAGCGCCAGCGCCGCGGCGGCGGAGGCCGGCGCGGCGAACGACACTGCGGCCACGCCCAGCGAACCGAACTCGGTGTCGAGGAATCCGGACTCTCCGCCGACGTCGAGCGCGGCCCAGGCCACCGGACTGGGAGCGATCAGGGCCGCCGCGAGTAGCAGGCCCAGTCGTCGCGTCGTTGCGAGCACGTAGGCGTATCGCGTCCGCAAGCCCGAACGTTTCCGAACAACTCTCGCTAACCGTACCCAGATCTCGGACGGCTGTGTATCACCGGTGATACATTTGCACGATGGGCGAAGCGACGGTGCGCGAACTGCGCAACCAGGGCGGGGTCGTCATCGAGCGCGTCCTGGCCGGCGAGCGGATCACGATCACCCGCGATGGCGAACCCGTGGCGGAGTTGCGCCCGCTGCCGAAGCGCCCCCTGTCCCGCGAAGCCTTGTTGGAGATCTACCGCGGGCTACCGCCGATCGATCCCGACCGCTTTCGCGCCGACATCGACGCCGTAATCGATCAGTCGATATGACCTCGACCGAACCCGACCCGCGACCCGGCATCCTCGACACCAACGCCGTCATACTGTTCGCCTCGCTCGACCCGGCCGAACTTCCAGCCCGTCCCCTGGTGAGCGCAGTGACGCTGGCCGAACTGTCCGTCGGGCCCCTGGTAACCGACGATCCAGTCGAACGGGCTCGCCGCCAGGCGCATGTGCAGGTGGCCGAACGGGTTCATCAGCCCTTGGCGTTCGACGCCGCGTGTGCTCTGGCCTACGGGTCGGTTGCGGCGTCGTTGCATCGCGCCGGTCGCAAGTCCACGGCGCGAGCCTTCGACACGATGATCGCCGCCACCGCGATCGCCTACGGACTGCCGCTCTACACGTGCAACGGCCGCGACTTCGTGGGCATCGACGGGTTGGATCTGCGGGTCATGGCGCACCCGCGCCAAGGCCCCGCCGCTTCCTGACGGACAGTCAGGCCGGCGGGGGCGAGTCGATGCCGGCTTCCTTGCGCTGCGCGGGGGTGATCGGGGTCGGAGCGCCGGTGAGCGGGTCCCCGCCCGAGGCCGTCTTCGGGAACGCGATGACGTCGCGGATCGACTCCGATCCGGTCAGCAGCGCGCAGACCCGGTCCAGGCCCAGGGCGATGCCGCCGTGCGGGGGCGGGCCGTAGGCGAAGGCCTCGAGCAGGAAGCCGAACTGGTCGGCCGCCTGTTCCTTCGTCAGCCCGATCGCGTCGAACACGCGGGCCTGCAGGTCGCTGCGGTGGATACGGATCGACCCGCCGCCGATCTCGGTGCCGTTCAGCACGATGTCGTAGGCGTCCGAGAGCGCGCTCTCCGGCTCGGAGTCGAAGGTGTCGACGAACTCCGGGGTCGGGGAGGTGAAGGGGTGGTGCACCGCGGTCCAGCCGCCGTGGCTGTTCTTCTCGAACATCGGCGCGTCCACGACCCAGAGGAACTCCCAGCGCCCCTCGGGGATCAGGTTGCAGCGCTTGCCGATCTCCAGGCGCGCGGCACCGAGCAGGGAGAGGGTCGCCCCGCGTTCGCCGGCGCCGAGGAAGATGCAGTCCCCCGGCTGGGCGCCGGCCGCAGCGGCCAGGCCCGCGCGTTCGGCGTCGGACAGGTTCTTCGCGACGCCCGCCAGCGTCCCGTCCTGACCCACCGTCACGTACGCGAGGCCCTTGGCGCCGCGGGCCTTGGCCCAGTCCTGCCAGCCGTCGAGCTCGCGGCGGGTCTGCGACGCGCCACCGGGCATGACGACGGCACCGACGTAGGGGGCTTGGAAGACGCGGAACTCCGTCGCGGCAAAGAACGAGGTGAGGTCGACGAGTTCCTGACCGAACCGCAGATCCGGCTTGTCCGAACCGAACCGGGTCTCGGCCTCGTGCCAGGTCATCCGCGGAATCGGATGCGGAATCTCGTGCCCGGCCACCTCCGACCACACCCGGCGCAGCACCTTCTCCATCAGCTCGATCACGTCGTCCTGCGTGCAGAAGGACATCTCGA
Organism: Sporichthyaceae bacterium; assembly: GCA_052389435.1. Taxonomy (GTDB): domain Bacteria; phylum Actinomycetota; class Actinomycetes; order Sporichthyales; family Sporichthyaceae; genus JBQTKD01. The sequence goes on from JBQTIB010000004.1 coordinate 37,137, forward strand.
CGTCGAGCTGGGTGAACTCGGGCTGGCGGTCCGCCCGGAAGTCCTCGTCCCGGAAGCAGCGCGCGATCTGGTAGTACCGCTCCAGGCCCGCGACCATCAGCAGCTGCTTGAACAGCTGCGGAGACTGCGGCAGCGCATACCAGGAGCCCGGCTGCAGGCGCACCGGCACGAGGAAGTCCCGGGCGCCCTCGGGGGTGGACCGGGTCAGGTAGGGCGTCTCGACGTCGAGGAAGTCGGCCGCGGCCATCTCCTCGCGGATCAGGTGGGTGACCTTGGAGCGCAGGCGCAGGTTCTCGGCCATCTTCGCCCGGCGCAGGTCCAGGTACCGGTACTTCAGCCGCGCCTCTTCGCTGACCGTGCCGGCGCCGTGGTCGTCGATCGGGAACGGCAGCGGCGCGGCCTCGGACAGCACGATCACCTCGGTCGCGACGACCTCGATCTCGCCGCTGGCCAGGTTCGGGTTCGCGTTGCCGTCGGGGCGCTTCTCGACGTGGCCGGTCACCTTCAGGCAGTACTCGTTGCGCAGGCCGTGGGCGACCGCCTCGTCCCGCACGACGACCTGCACGAGGCCGGAGGCGTCGCGCAGGTCGAGGAAGGCCACCCCGCCGTGGTCGCGTCGGTGCGCGATCCAACCCGCCAGGACGACGTTCGTCCCGGCGTCGGCGGCGCGCAGTTGAGCGGCGGTGTGCGTGCGAATCACGTTCGAATACTCCTTCTACAGACCGCGGTGCGGCCCGGCGAGCGGTGCGGCCTCGGCGAGGTAGGGATTGGTGGCGCGCTCGGCCCCGATGGTCGTCTCCCCGCCGTGGCCGGGCAACACGTAGGTGTTGTCGGGCAGCGGGAGGACCTTGGTGGCCAGGCTGTTCAGCATCTGTTCGTAGCTGCCGCCGGGGAGGTCGGTGCGCCCGATCGACCCCTGGAACAGCACGTCGCCGGAGATCAGCAGCTGCTGCGGCTCGTCGACGGGGATGTCGAGGCGGAACATCACCGAACCGGGGGTGTGCCCGGGGGCGTGGTCGACGGTGAACCGCAGCCCGGCGAGCTCGACGACGGCGTTGTCCTCGAGCAGCCTGACGTCGTCGGGCTCGGTCCAGTCCAGCTTCCCGCCGAACATGGCCATGCTGCCCGGACCGAAGCCCTTGGACGGGTCGACGAGCAGTTCGCGGTCTCCCGGGTGGATCCAGGCCGCGATGCCGCGCGCCCCGCACACCGGGGTGACCGAGGCGATGTGGTCGATGTGCCCGTGCGTCAGCACGACGGCGACCGGCTGCAGGTTGTGCTCGCGCAACGTCTGATCGAGCTGCTCGACCACGTCGATTCCCGGGTCGACGACCACGCACTGCTCTCCCGGCGCGGTGGCCAGGACGTAGCAGTTGGTGCCGAAAGCGGCAGCGGGAAAACCGGCGACGAACACCCAGGGAGCCTATCGAGCCGCCACCCAGTCCCCGATCGCACGCGACGAGCGTCGGAACCGTTATCTGCGCGCAGCAATTGCGCGCGAAGTTGGTCCAGGTCACATCGGTAAGGTGAGCCTGCGGCAGTACGCCGCCGCGCCGGGCCAACTGTCGACGATTGGCGCCCGGGGATTGATGCGAGGGAGAACGCGTGGCAGGGCAGGGCAAAGAGACCAGCGCCGAACGCCGCAAGGCGAAGGCAGCCGAGGCGAGAGCCAAGGCGCAGGCCGAATCGCGCAAGCGCCGGATCCAGGTCCTCGCGGGTGGGCTCGCGGTCGCGTTGGTCGCCGGTGGCGTGTTCGCCGGTGTGGCGGCCCTGACCGGGGACGACGACTCGGACACCGCCTCGCAGGACCCGGCGCCCAGCGCCACGCCCAGCGCGCAGCCGTCGGCAGACCAGAGCGGGGTGCCCGCCGGCAAGATCCGCTGCCTGTACCTGGAGAACGCGAACGGCACGAAGGCCGCCGACGTCGGCCGGCCGCCGGAGATCGCAGACGCCAAGGGCACCGTCAAGGTTGCGATGACCCTGAACAAGAAGCCGTTGGAACTCGAACTGGACCGCTCCGCGGCGCCGTGCACGGTGAACTCCTTCGTGTTCCTGGCGAAGAAGAAGTACTTCGACGACACCCCGTGCCACCGCCTGCTCGACGAGTCCCAGGCCGGCGTCACCAACGCCGTGCTCCAGTGCGGCGACCCGACGGGGACCGGCACCGGCGGCCCCGGGTACAAGTACGCGGACGAGAACCTGTCCGGCGCCAAGTACGCCAAGGGCGTGATCGCGATGGCGAACGCCGGCCCGAACACCAACGGCAGCCAGTTCTTCATGATGTTCAAGGACTCGGACTTCTCGCCCAGCTACACCCCGTTCGGCAAGATCCTCTCCGGGGTGGACGTGATCGCGAAGATCGCCGAGGGCGGCCGCTCCGCCAACCCGCAGAGCGGAGCGGACGACGTCCCGAAGACCAAGACCACGATCAACAAGATCACGGTCGAGGGGGGCGACGACGACTCGACCAGCACGGCGAAGCCGAGCGCAAGCGCGAAGCCGACGAGCACCGAGTCGCCGAGCACTACCCCCTCGTCAACCAGCACCGCCAAGCCGTAGAAACGACCCCGTCACACGGGTTGCCGGAGAAGCGCGTGAACCAGGAAACCGGGACCGAACCCGGCGTGGAAGAGCAGTCGACCCTCGTGCCGGCGGCATCGATCGAACCCGAAGCCGCCGAGCCGCTGCCGATCGAGGCCGCGGCCGAGCAGGCGGTCGCCGAACAGGCGACGGTCGGCGAGGCGGTACCCGCCGAACCGGTAGCGGTCGAACCGGCGGCAGTCGAACCGGCGGCAGTCGAACCGGTGACTCTCGCCGAGGACCCGACCCCGCCGGACGTGCCCCCGACGGAGGTGGCGCCGGCTGCGCCCGCCGACGCGGCACCGTCCGAGGCGGCACCGTCCGAGGCGGCACCGTCCGACGCGCCCGCTCCCGAGCAGGACGCGCCCGCCGAGATCCCCACGCCGGCGGACACCGCCGAGGTCCTGCGGGCCCGTTTCGACGCAGCCGCGGGCGAGTTGGGCACGCTGGCCGGGCGCATTGCGGCCGACGAACTTCCGTTCAAGGCCGCGAACGCCGAACTCGACCGCATCAAGACCGTCGCCGCCGCGGGCGGGACCGTGCCCGAGACGCTGAAGCCGCACCTGGACGCCGTCGAGGCACTGCTCGCCGAGAAGGCCGCGGCGGCGCGCGCCGCGCGGGCCGAGGCGACCGCCGCAGCACGGGCGATCAAGGACCGGATCGTCGCGGAGGCCGAAGAACTGGCGGGCGGCGAGCAGTGGCGGGTCGGCGGCCAGCGGCTGACCGAACTCCTCGAGGAGTGGAAGGCCTGCGCCCGTCTGGACCGCAAGTCCGACGACGTGCTGTGGAAGCGCTTCTCCTCCGCCCGTTCGACCTTCACCAAGCGCCGCAAGGCGCACTACGCAACGCTCACCGCCGAGCGCGACGGGGTGAAGTCCACGAAGCAGTCGCTCGTCGAACAGGCCGAGGCGCTGGCCGACTCGACGCAGTGGGCCGCCACCGCGGCGCGCTTCCGGGACCTCATGACGGAGTGGAAGGGCGCAGGGCGCGCGGGCAAGGAGATCGACGACGAACTGTGGGAGCGCTTCCGCGCCGCCCAGGACGCCTTCTTCACCGCCCGCAAGAACGCCGCGCCTGCTCCCCCGCGTCGCGAGGCGGGCGGCGGTGCAGGCCCCCGCGGGCCGCGCCCAGACCGGGACCGTCGCCCGGCGGCCGTTCAGGCACCGCAGCCGTCGCGTACCAACCCGGCCGCGATCGCCCGGGCGCAGGAGACCGTCGAGAAGTTGCGCGCGCTGATCGAGTCGTTCGAGACCAAGGCGGCCAAGGCCAGTGCCGCCGGCGACGCGAAGGCCGCCGCCACCCACAAGGAGGCCGCGGAGGCCCGTCGCGAGTGGCTGGTCGAGGCGGAGAAAACCCTCGCAGAGCTCTCCTAGCCCGCCCAGCGCGTGCAGGAAGTGCCTGTTTTCGGCGGAGCGCTCAGCGTTTGGCGCGGGGCTTGAGGTTCGCCTCGGGGCCCGCGCCGGTGGTGCGGTAGGCGTCGAAGACCCCGGGCACGTTGCGGACGTGCTTGAGCACGTGGACGAGGTGCTTGGGGTCGGCCATCTCGAAGGTGAAACGGCTGATCGCGGTGCGGTCGCGCATCGTGGCGACCGTCGCGGACAGGATGTTCACGTGCTGGTCGGAGAGAACCCGCGTCACGTCGGCTAGCAGGCCCGAACGGTCGAGCGCCTCGACCTGGATCGCGACCAGGAACACCGAAGACTTCGTCGGCGCCCACTCGACGTCGAGGACGCGTTCCTTCTGCCCGGTCAGCGACCCGGCGTTCGTGCAGTCCTTGCGGTGTACCGAGACGCCGTTGCCGCGGGTGACGAAGCCGAGGATCTTGTCCCCGGGCACCGGGGTGCAGCAGCGGGCGAGTTTGACCCAGACGTCGTCGACGCCCTTGACCGTGACGCCCGGGTCGCCGTGCGGCTGGAAGCGGCTCGTGCGGGTCGGGGTGACGGTCTCGGCGACGTCCTCGGTGGTGGAGTCCGTGCCGCCGAGCGAGGCCAGCAGCCGCGAGATGACGTTCTGCGCGGACGCGTGCCGTTCGCCGACCGCGGCGTAGAGCGCGGTGATGTCCGGCAGGCGCATCTCGTGCGCGATCGTCGTGAGCGACTCCGAGGTCAGCAGGCGCTGGATCGGCAGGCCCTGCTTGCGCATCGCGCGGGCGATTTCCTCCTTGCCCCGCTCGACGGCCTCCTCGCGGCGCTCCTTGGAGAAGAACTGCTTGATCTTGTTCCGCGCCCGGGGGCTGGCGACGAACTCCAGCCAGTCCCGGCTCGGTCCGGAGCCCGGTCCCCCGCCCTTGGCGGTGAGGATCTCGACGGCGTCGCCGTTGTTGAGCGTGGACTCCAGCGGCACGAGGCGGCCGTTGACCCGGGCGCCGATGCAACGGTGCCCGACCTCGGTGTGCACCGCGTAGGCGAGGTCGACGGGGGTGGACTTGTCGGGCAGGCCGATGACGTCGCCGCCGGGGGTGAAGACGTAGACCTCGGCACCGGCGAGGTCGAAGCGCAGCGACTCGAGGAACTCCGCCGGGTCGGCCGTCTCCTGCTGCCAGTCCAGGAGTTGGCGCAGCCACGGCATGTCGTCGGAGACGCCCTTTTCGCCCGCGAGCGTCGGGCCGGGCACGGGTGGGCCGCCGGAGCCGTTGACCTCGGCCTTGTACTTCCAGTGCGCGGCGACGCCGTACTCGGCGCGACGGTGCATGGAGTTGGTGCGGATCTGGATCTCCACCGGCTTGCCCTCGGGCCCGATCACGGTGGTGTGCAGCGACTGGTACAGGTTGAACTTCGGCTTGGCGATGTAGTCCTTGAACCGGCCCGGCACCGGGTTCCAGTGCTGGTGGACGACGCCGAGGGTGGCGTAGCAGTCCCGGGTGGACTCGACCAGGACGCGGATACCGACGAGGTCGTAGATGTCGGCGATCTCGTGGCCGCGGACGATCATCTTCTGGTAGATCGAGTAGTAGTGCTTGGGACGCCCGGTGACCGCGGCCTTGATGCGCGCGGCTCGCAGGTCCGCCCCGACGTCCTCGACGACCTTGGAGATGTACTCGTCGCGCGAGGGCGCGCGATCGGCGACCAGGCGCACGATCTCGTCGTACATCTTCGGATACAGCGTCGCGAAGGAGAGGTCCTCGAGCTCCCACTTGATGGTGTTCATGCCGAGGCGGTGCGCGAGCGGGGCGTAGATCTCGAGGGTCTCGCGGGAGATGCGGTCCTGCTTGGCCGGGGGCATGTACCGCAGGGTGCGCATGTTGTGGAGGCGGTCGGCGAGCTTGATGACCAGGACCCGGATGTCGCGGGCCATCGCGATGACCATCTTGCGGACGGTCTCGGCCTGCGCCGCGTCGCCGTAGTGGACCTTGTCCAGCTTGGTGACGCCGTCGACGAGACCGGCGATCTCCGCGCCGAAGTCCGCCGTGATCGACTCGATCGTGTAGTCGGTGTCCTCGACCGTGTCGTGCAGCAGGGCCGCGCACAGCGTCGGCGGCTCCATGCCGAGGTCGGCCAGGATGGTCGCGACGGCGAGCGGGTGGGTGATGTAGGGCTCGCCGCTGCGCCGCTTCTGCCCGCGGTGGCACTCCTCGGCGGTCTCGTAGGCCCGCTCGATCAGGCGCAGATCCGCCTTCGGGTGGGTCTGACGCACGGCGCGGTTGAGTTGTTCGAGCACCGGGTTGACGGTGCTGGGCCGCTGCCCGGCCATCCGGGCGAGCCGGGCGCGGACACGGCGGGCGGCGCCTTGGCCGGTGGGCTCGGGCGCAGCCGTACCCTCGACGACCTGGTCGGTCATCGGGTCAAGCCGGCGTCGGCGCGCATGACCGTCATGGTAGCCGGCCCCCGAATGCGCTAGGAGGAAAGCAGCGCACGGACCGGAAGCGGCTCGAGGTTCGCCCGGCCCGGCAGCCCGGCGATCTCCAGCAGGACGGCCGCGGCGACGGGCTCGGCGCCGGCCGCGCGGACCAGCTCCGCCGCGGCGGCGAGGGTGCCGCCGGTGGCCAGGACGTCGTCGAGGAGCAGAACCCGCTGGCCGGGCGAGAGCGCGTCGAGGTGCATGTGCAGGACCGCTTCGCCGTATTCGAGGGCGTAGGCGACGGAGCGGGTCGCGAAGGGCAGCTTGCCGGGCTTGCGCACCGGGACGAAGCCGACCCCCAGCGCCAGGGCCACCGGGGCCCCGAGGATGAACCCTCGGGCCTCGACCGCGACCACCGCGTCCACCGTCAGGTCCCGGCAGACCTCGGCGAGCTCGGCGCACAGCGCGGCGAAGGCCGCTCCGTCGCCGAGCACCGGTGCGATGTCCCGGAACAGGATCCCCGGACTCGGGAAGTCCGGGACGTCCCGAACCAGATCGCGCCAGTTCGCCGTCACCTAGATCTGGGGCCCCTTGCGCTGGCGGTCTTCGCGGGAACCGCCCTTCTTCGGCTGCACCCGCTCCCCCGGCGACGCCGCACGCGGCGCCTCGGCACGGGCCGCGCTCGCCTTGGCGAACTCGACCTGCCCGTCGTCCGCGGCAGCCGAGTCCTCGCTCTTGCGGGCCTCGGAGGTCTGGCGAGCCGCCACGCGCTTGTTGTGCGCCTGCGTCTCCGGGTCGCGCTCGCTGAGGGTCACCACCACGGGAACCGCCAGACACATCGAGGAGTAGGAGCCGACGGCCATGCCGATGAACAGCACGAGCGCGAGGTCCTTGAGCACACCGGCCCCGAGCAGACCCGCACCCACGAACAGCAGCGCGGCGACGGGCAGCAGACCGATGACGCTGGTGTTGATGGACCGGACCAGGGTCTGGTTGACCGCGAGGTTGCACGCGTCGGCGTAGGTCTGGCGGCTACTCGAGCGCAGGTTGGCGGTGTTCTCGCGGACCTTGTCGAAGACCACGACCGTGTCGTAGATCGAATAGCCCAAAATCGTGAGCAGGCCGATCACGGTCGCGGGCGTGACTTGGAATCCGACGATCGCGTAGATGCCGATCGTGGCCACGACGTCGTGCAGCAGCGCAACCATCGCGCCCACGGCCAGGCGCCACTCGAAGACGATCACGAGGTAGAACGCGAGCAGGACCAGGAAGATGATCAAACTCTGGACGGCCTTGTTGGTGACGTCGCCACCCCAACTCGGTCCGACGACCTGGGTGGTGATCTCCTCGGCCGGGATGCCGAGTTCCTTGGCCATCGCCTGCCGGATCTCGTTGGCCTTCGCCGGGGTGAGTTCTTCGGTCTCGGCGCGGACGCCGTCGGTGCCCACCTTCTGCACCGTGGGACCTTCGACTCCCGCACCCTCGAGAACCTTGCGCACCTCCGGCACCGAGATTCCGCCGCCGCGGGCCTCGAAGACGGCGCCGCCCTCGAACTCGACACCGAGGTCGAGTCCCCGCGTCGCCACGCCGGCGGCGGAGACGATGATCAGGATGAGGCTGAAGGCGTAGAGGCGGCGGCGCAGGCGAACGAAGGGGATGGACTTCTTCCCCGTCTGCAGCGCGTGGCCGAGATCGGCAATCCGGGACACGGGTCACGCCTCCTTGATCTGGGACGGCTGAGGAAGGACGCCTCGGCGGACCCCCAGGTTTTCGGCACTCACACCGGACCACTTTCCACCGCGGGCGAAGTACGGGATCCGCATGATCAGGGTCACGGTGGGCTTGGTGAACATGCCGATCACCATCACGTCGATGATCGTGGCCACGCCCAGGGTGAAGGCGAAGCCCTTCACGTCGGCAACCGAGAAGTAGTACAGGACGCCGGCCGCGAGCAGCGACACGAAGTTCGCCGTGATGATGGTCCGCCAGGCCCGTTTCCAGCCGTACTCCACCGCCGCCCGGGGCGTTCGTCCGTCGCGGATCTCGTCTCGCATGCGTTCGAAGAACACGACGAAGGAGTCCGCGGTGATGCCGATGGCGACGATCAGGCCCGCCACGCCGGCGATGGAGAGCCGGTAGCCGATCGCCTCGCCGAGCAGGCAGACGGACATGTAGGACAACGCAGCCGCGACGACGAGGCCGGTCAGTGCCGCAAGGCCCAGACCGCGGTAGAAGGCAACGCCGTAGAACAGGACCAGGATCACGCCGAGGGCACCCGCGACAAGGCCCGCCGAGAGTTGGTCGTCGCCCAGGGTGGCCGACACGGTCTCGACCTTGCTCTGGGTGAAGGCCAGCGGCAGCGCGCCGTACTTCAGGACGTTGGCGAGGTCGGAGGCCTCTTCCTGGTCGAACCCGCCGGTGATCTGCGCGCTCCCGGACGGGATCTCCTCGTTGACGGTCGGCGCGGACTGCACGACGCCGTCGAGGGTGATCGCGAGCTGGTTGTACGGGATCGGCTGCCCCGCGAGCGCCTTGGTGATCGCCGCGAAGTCCTTGGTGCCGTCGCCGTTGAAGCTGAGGTTGACCTGCCAGGCGCCGACGCTCGCCGTTCCGCCGGGCAGACCCGCCTCGGCGTCGGTGACCTGCGTGCCCTGTACGGCGCTGGGGCCGAGGAGGAACTTGCCGGTGTTGTCGCGGTCGCACGCGGTCACGTAGGCGGAGGCCGGCTTGGTGTCGCCGATCCGGCTCTGGTCCGGCTTGGTGCAGTCGAGGGCGAAGAACGCCTGGAGCGTCTCCTTGGGCACCTTGGACAGCGGGTTGGCGGCCGCCGGCTCGTCGGCGTCGGGCTTGGCGGACGCACTCGCGGAGGGCTTGGCGGACGCGGACGGCTTCGGCGAGGCCGAGCCGCTCGCCGACGGAGCCGGGCTCGGGTCGGCGGCCAGGGCCGCAGTGACGGGACGTTCCTGGTCCTTGGCGCCGTCGGCTGGCTCCTCGGTCCCGCCGAGGCCTTCGAGGCCGGGAATCTGGCCGGGTTCGGCCGCGTCGCCGGTCGTCGGAGCCGGGCCGGCCGCCTGGATCACGGGGCGGAAGCGCAGCAGCGCCGTCTGGCCGACCTGGGCCGCGACGTCGCCGCTGTTGTTGCCCGGGACGGACACGACGATGTTGTCCGAGCCGAGGGTCGTGACCTCGGCCTCGGAGACGCCGAAGCCGTTGACGCGCTGGCGGATGATCGCCACCGCCTGCTTCATGTTCTCCGAGGTGAGCTTGCCGCCGACGCCGCCTTCTTCCTCGGGCAGCGGCTTGGCCGTCAGCGTGACCGACGTACCGCCGTCGAGGTCGATGGCCAGTTTGGGCGTGGTGGCTCCGGTCCCGGCCATGGCGGCACCGCCGGCGAGGATCACCGCGAACAGCAGCAGCAACATCCGCCCAGGCGGGAGGCCGCCGCCCGGTCGTCGCTGCTTCTTGCTCTTGCCCTTGCTCTTGGCCACCTTCTCGCCTTCCTGGTACCGCGTTGTGCCCCCGTGCCGTGGGGCACGCGGTCGGTGCTGGCTCTACAGCTTCTTGCTCGACGGTCCGTCGCCGTCCTGCGGACCGTCCGCGACCTCGTCGCGAGCACCGCCGGTGGCTTCCTTGTCGCCGTCCTTCGGCACAGTGATCTTGCCGACTGCACCGATGGCGAAGCGCACGACCACGCCGGGCGAGATCTCAATGTGAAAATCGGTATCGGTCGCCTCGGTCACGACACCGAACATGCCGGCGGTCGTCATCACCTCGGCACCAGGCTTCAAATTCGCCTTGATGTCGTCCGCACGGCGCTTGCGATTGCGCGCCGGAGCGATGATCAGCAGGTAGATGGCGGCGACAAGCACGCCAAAGAGCACAAGGTTCGGGTCCACAAATTGCGGAGTCTACGCGTCCGGGAGCGCGCGGGATTCCGCGCACTCGGGCGTGTCGAACAATCCGCCCTGCGGGTAGCCCCCAGCCCCCATCGGGGGGGCCAGCCCGAGGTGCATCCAGGCGGCCGCGGTGGCCACCCGTCCGCGGGGCGTCCGAGCGAGCAGACCGGCCCGGACCAGGAACGGTTCGGCGACCTCTTCGACGGTCTCGGTCTCTTCGCCGACGGCCACCGCAAGGGTGGACAGACCCACCGGACCGCCGCCGAACTTGCGGATCAGGGCGTCCAACACGGCGCGGTCGAGCCGGTCCAGGCCGATCGGGTCGACCTCGTAGAGGCTCAGGGCGGCGTTCGCGATCGGTGCGGTGACGACGCCGTCCGCGCGCACCTGCGCGTAGTCCCGCACCCGGCGCAGCAGGCGGTTGGCGATACGGGGCGTGCCGCGCGATCTGCCGGCGATCTCGTGCCCGGCGCCCCCGAGGAGCCGCACGCCCAGCAGGCCCGCCGAACGGGTCAGGACCTGCTCGAGTTCGGTGGCCGCGTAGAAGTCCATGTGCGCGGTGAAGCCGAAGCGGTCCCGCAGCGGGCCGGGCAGCAGCCCTGCCCTGGTGGTGGCCCCGACCAGGGTGAAGGGCGGGATCTCCAGCGGAATCGCGGTGGCGCCGGCGCCCTTGCCGACGATGACGTCGACCCGAAAGTCCTCCATCGCCATGTACAGCATCTCTTCGGCGGGGCGGGCCATGCGGTGGATCTCGTCGAGGAAGAGGACCTCGCCCTCCTGCAGCGAGGACAGCAGAGCCGCCAGGTCCCCGGCGTGGGTGATGGCCGGGCCGCTGGTGATGCGCAGCGGGGCCTGCAGTTCCGCGGCGACGATCATCGCGAGCGTCGTCTTGCCCAGCCCCGGCGGACCGGACAGCAGGATGTGGTCCGGCGGACGTTGGCGCAGCCGGGCTGCGTCGAGGACCAGGGCGAGCTGCTCCCGCACCCGGTGCTGGCCGATGAACTCGCCCAGGTGCTTCGGGCGCAGCGCAGCCTCGATCTCGTGCTCCTCGAGCGCCGCGGTGGCCGCCACCAGGCTTTCCGGGCCGTCCTGGGCGGGGATCACGTGGACTTCCCGAGGGTGCGCAGGGCCAGACGTAGAAGTTCGGGCACCTCGGCCTCCTCTCCGGTCTGGGCGGCGACCGCCTCCCACGCGGTCTCGGCGTCGCGGGCGGACCACCCGAGGTTGACCAGGGCGCCGTGGACCTGGGCGCGGCGCTCGTCCTCGGCGGAGGCGGGCTGGGCGGGAACGAGGCTCAACCCGCCGCGCGGCGGTCCGATCCGGTCCCGCAGCTCCAGGACCATGCGCTCGGCGCCCTTCTTGCCGATGCCCGGAACCTTGCACAGCGTGGCGAGGTCGTCGACGGCGACGGCTGCGCGCAGGCGATCGGGCTCGAGGACCGCGAGGACCGCCTGCGCGGTGCGCGGGCCGATGCCGGTGATGCCGACCAGGATGTCGAACACCGCTCGCTCGTCGGCGTCGGCGAACCCGTAGAGGGTCAGCGAGTCCTCGCGCACGACGAGGGCGCTGGGCATGGTGGCCTTCTCGCCCAGGCGCAGTCCCGCCAGGGTCGCCGGCGTGCACTTCAGGCTCAGGCCGATTCCGCCCACCTCGATCACCACGGCGTCGAGGCCGACCTCGGCGACACGGCCGGACACGAACGAGATCATCGGTTGCCCCCCGGGCGTTGGGCCGCGACCGCGGCCGCTAGGCGGTTGTTCTGGGCGCCGCGCCACACGTGGCAGATGGCGAGCGCGAGCGCGTCGGCGGCGTCGGCGGGCTTGGGCATCTCGGACAGGCGCAGGATCCGGGTGACCATGGCGCCCACCTGGGCCTTGTCCGCCCGTCCGTTGCCGGTGACGGCGGCCTTCACCTCGCTGGGGGTGTGCAGCGCGACGGGGATGCCGACGCGGGCGGCACACACGATGGCGACCGCGCTCGCCTGGGCGGTGCCCATGACCGTGCGGACGTTGTGCTGGCTGAACACCCGCTCGACCGCAACGGCGTCGGGGCGGTACTCGGCGATCAGCGCCTCGATGTCCCGCTCGACCGCCAGCAGGCGCAGCGCGAGGTCCAGGCCCGGGTCGGTGCGCACGACGGTGACGGCGATCAGCGACGCCGGCCGGCCCGGCGTGCCCTCGACGACGCCGATCCCGCACCGGGTCAGGCCGGGGTCCACCCCGAGCACCCGCACTGTGGCGCCTCCAAGTCCGAACAAGTGTTCGGACCAGGCTATGCGTCGCGACCGACAGTTTCGGCGCGCGACACCCCGTCTCTGCGGGTTTGCCGTTCCGGGGCCGCGGCCGGGGTGGATCCGGAGGTGCGGCGCGAGGCCCTAGAGGGCCTTGCAGGTCCCGGAGGAGTTGAAGGCCTCGCGGAAGTCGCTTCCTGCGTCGAACCAGTCGAGCTTGAGCAGGGCCGCGGACAGTTCGGCCTCGGATTCCACGAGCAGCGTGCGGGCGAGCCCGGTGAAGTTGCGGTCGGTGCTGCGAAGCGCGGCGATCTGCGGGCGGTAGCGGTAGTTGGTCTGCTGGGCGTCCTCCAGTGCCGCACGCACCTTCTTCGCGAGGCGCTCGCCGTTGGAGACGTCCGGCACGCCCCACGCGGCGGTGGCGGCCAAAGTCTTGTCCAGGGCGGCGTCGACGTCGTCGACGTAGGCGAGCATCGCCTTCTTGGCCTTGTGCGGCGTGCCGTAGAGCCCTTCGCGACGCTCGGCCCGCGCCTGCTGGTAGCTGGCACCGAAACGCTCGAGACCGGTGCACAGGTCGTCGGCGTAGGCGTCCACCCGCACCCGCAGCGAGGTGGCCGAGATCGGCGCCGAACCGGCCTGGGCCAGGCTCACCCGCCCCGGCTCGGCCGGGCTGTCGTCGGAGGCGGCGACGGGCTGTGCCGGCCCCGCGCCCGCGAACAGATCGCCGGGCGCGGAGCACCCGCCGAGCAGGCCAACCGCCGTCAGTACTCCAGGCACGAGAAGCCGAGCACGCATGGTGTCCCCCCATGGACGATGCGAAAACAGTGATCACGACGCTAGACGCACACGTCCCAAACGCACCACACGCATCAGACCCCAACAGGGTCAAACCATCCGAAAGACCACGTCTCCCGCTCGCGCCCGCCGCCCCGCCGCCGCCCTGCCGCCTCCCCGCCCCGCCCGCTTCACTCGTCGGCGTAGCGCCTCACCCGTCGAGGATCGCGTCCCGGCGCGAGTGAAGTGGCACGGCGACGAGTGAAGCCGCGGGGTCTAGGCGTCGATGAGGGCCATGATCTCGTCGGAGACGTCGAAGTTGGCGTAGACGTTCTGGACGTCGTCGAGGTCCTCTAGGGCGTCGATGAGCTTGAAGACCTTGCGGGCGGTGTCCTCGTCGATCTCGACGTTGACGCTCGGGACGAAGCTCGCGTCGGCGGACTCGTAGTCGATGCCCGCGTCCTGCAGGGCGGTGCGGACCGCGACCATGTCCCGGGGCTCGCTGATGACCTCGAAGGCCTCGCCGAGGTTGTTGACCTCCTCCGCGCCGGCTTCGAGGACGGCCATGAGGACGTCGTCCTCGTTCAGGCCCGCGGCCGGGACGATCACGACGCCCTTGCGGTTGAACATGAAGGAAACCGAGCCCGGGTCGGCCATCGTGCCGTGGTTGCGGGTGACCGCGACGCGGACCTCGGAGGCCGCGCGGTTGCGGTTGTCGGTCAGGCACTCGATCAGGACGGCGACGCCGTTGGGGCCGTAGCCCTCGTACATGATCGTCTGCCAGTCGGCGCCGCCGGTCTCGGCGCCGGAGCCGCGCTTGACGGCGTTGGTGATGTTGTCGTTGGGGACCGAGGACTTCTTCGCCTTCTGAATGGCGTCGAACAGCGTCGGGTTGCCCGCCGGGTCGCCGCCGCCGGTGCGCGCCGCGACCTCGATGTTCTTGATCAGCTTCGCGAACATCTTGCCGCGCTTGGCGTCGATGACGGCCTTCTTGTGCTTGGTCGTCGCCCATTTTGAGTGGCCAGACATGACGCTGCGCTCCTGCGGTCTCGATTGGCGCGGAGGAACCGGGTGCCCCCGCCCGCGAATTCTAACGAGCGGGCCCGATGCGCCCGGTGGCGGACGTCGGCGCGGCCCGCCCGCCCGGGGCCTCCCAACCGACGTGGTGCCCGCACCACACTTCCTCGGACACCCCGACCCGCACGGGTCGGCGCAGCCGGGGCGTCCGGACAGAGGTGGCACCGGGACCGCGTTTCCTCGGACACTCGGGCCGGCGCGGTGGGACCGACGCAGCGTCAGATGCCGCGCACCAGTGCCACGAAATAGCGGTGGACCCGGTCGTCGCCGGTGAGCTCGGGATGGAAGCTGGTCGCGAGCAGCGGCCCCTGCCGCACCGCGACGATGCGCTCCCGCACCGATGCGAGCACCTCGACGTCCCGGCCGACGGACTGGACGTCCGGCGCGCGGATGAACACGGCGCGCAGGGGGTCGGGGTCGGCGGCGAAGCTCAGGTCGGTCTCGAAGGAGTCGACCTGACGCCCGAAGGCGTTGCGCCGTACGACGACGTCGAGCCCGCCGATCGTCTCCTGACCCTCGATGCCGTCGACGATCCGATCGGCCAGCAGGATCATCCCCGCGCAGGAACCGTAGACGGGCAGGCCCCGCTTCACCGCCCGGCGCAGCGGTTCGAGCAGGTCGAAGGCGGCAGCGAGTTTGACGATCGTCGTGGACTCCCCACCCGGGAGCACCAGCCCGTCGACGGCGGCCAGTTCGCTGCTGCGGCGCACCGGGACGGCCCGTGCCCCGGCGGATTCGAGCAGGGCCACGTGCTCCCGCACGTCGCCCTGCAGTGCCAGCACTCCGATCGTGGGCCGGCGGTCGGTCGTGCCGCTCACGCCGTGATGCGTTCGATGCCGGCGACCGCGTCGAAGCCGCGGTCGAAGCTGAGGATCCGCTCGATGCCCGCCTGCCGCATGACCGCGAGGTGCAGGGCGTCGCGCGCGGACAGTGTGGGGTGGGCGTTGGCCAGGTCCCTCGCCGCGTCCAGATGTGGCCGCTCGATCGGCAGGACCGCCTCGGCCAGAGCGTCGAGGGTGTCGAAGGCGATGGTGATGCTGGACTGGCGCCGGATCGCGAGGTAGCGGTGCAGGATCTCCTGGTAGACCTCCACGTCGGTGACCATCCGGTCGCCGTTGCCGACCAGGCGGCGCACCACCGCTGCCACGTGGGCCCTGCGGGCGTCGTCGTCGCCGACGAGGTACATCGGGATGTTCGAGTCCAGGAAGATCACGGCAGGTCGGGCAGCCAGTCGGCCCGACGCGCGGCGTCGATCTCCTCGAGCATCTGCTCGATGTCGACCTCGGGACCGCCGTTGTAGGCGACGGCACGTTGAATCGCGGCGAGCTTGCGCTCGACGTCCCCGGTCGAGCGCGACCGCTCCGCGGCCCGCAGGGTTTGGCGCACCCACTCGGACAGCGTCAGCCCCTCGCGTTCGGCGACGGCGCCGAAACGTTCGAGTTCGGCGTCGTCGACGACGACCTGCAAGCGCTTACTCACCCCGGTAGTATAACCGACTCGCCCCCGGGGTAGGGCTGGTCACCAGCCGCGCTCGGCCAGGCGGTGCGGGACGGGGATGTCGGCGACGTTGATGCCGACCATGGCCTCGCCGAGGCCCCGGGAGACCTTCGCGAGGACGTCCGGGTCGTCGTAGAAGGTGGTGGCCTTCACGATCGCCTCGGCGCGCTGCGCCGGATTGCCGGACTTGAAGATGCCCGAGCCGACGAACACCCCGTCCGCGCCGAGCTGCATCATCATCGCCGCGTCGGCCGGGGTCGCGATGCCGCCCGCGGTGAACAGCACGACGGGCAGGCGCCCGGCCTGGGCCACCTCGACGACCAGGTCGTAGGAGGCCGCCATCTCCTTGGCCGCGACGTAGAGCTCGTCCTCGGACAGCGAGGTCAACCGGCGGATCTCGCCGCGGATGGTGCGCATGTGCGTGACGGCGTTGGAGACGTCGCCGGTGCCGGCCTCGCCCTTGGAGCGGATCATCGTCGCGCCCTCGTTGATGCGCCGCAGGGCCTCGCCGAGGTTCGTCGCGCCGCACACGAAGGGCACGGTGAAGCGGGTCTTGTCGATGTGGTGGGCGTAGTCCGCCGGGGTGAGGACCTCGGACTCGTCGATGTAGTCCACGCCGAGGGACTGCAGGATCTGCGCCTCGACGAAGTGCCCGATGCGGGCCTTGGCCATCACCGGAATCGACACGGCGGCCTTGATGCCCTCGATCATGTCCGGGTCCGACATGCGGGAGACGCCACCCTGCGCGCGGATGTCCGCGGGGACGCGCTCGAGGGCCATGACGGCGACCGCGCCCGCGTCCTCGGCGATCTTCGCCTGCTCGGCCGTGACGACGTCCATGATCACACCGCCCTTGAGCTGCTCGGCCATCCCGCGCTTGACGCGCGAGGTGCCGTGGACGGGGGTCTGCTCGGTGCCGCTCAAGATGGGTCCTTCAGAAAGCCGGCGGGGATACGGCCCCATTCTAGGTAGCCGGACGCGGGCAGGACCCCCGCAAGCCTCCCGCCAGGGGGTAACGAGCGCCACCTCCCCCGACCTGGCTCGGCGGGGACCGAAACGGGTCGGGCATTCGCGAAAGGCACCTTCCCGGGTCCCGAGCGCGGGCAAAACTGCACTCCGCGGATGGACGACGCAGCCCGCTCATCGACGAGCGGCCGGGAACGTGCCGGAGTTGGCGGTCACAGCGTGCGGGCGAGGCAGTCGGGCGGGACGTCGTCGCATTCGAAGGTCACCGGTTCGGGGGCGTGACCGGCCAGGCGCAGGTAGCGGACGTGTCGCTTTCTGCGGACGGCGCGCGTGGCGCGGACGGCGTCGTTGTGGAAGCGACGCGCCATGACCACGCGGTGGGCCGAGGCGTCGAGTTCGACGAGCAGTGCCTCCCCGGCGCGGTCCGCTCGCAACTCCTGCGCCTGCCCCTGCTGATCGAGCGCGGCGCGCAGCGCGCGGGAGAGGTCGGACTCGGCCTGTTCCCGCTCCGGATCCGCGGCCTCGCGGGCCTCGTGGGCCGCGTCCGCGATGAGCAGCGCGGCGGCCGGGTCCAGCAGCCCGCACGTCGCCAGTTCCATCGCCACCGCCGAGCGCCGCACCAACTGCGCGTCCAGCGCGGAGCGAGCCGACTCGATCCGATTGTGCAGCCGGTCCAGCCGCCCCGCCGTCCAGCTCAGGTAGAACCCGACCAGTGCCGCGGCCAGCACCAGCCAGACGAGTTCGTGCAGCAACACCTCAGGTTCCGGAGCTCTGCCGGTCGGCGAGGGCGACGAGGCGAGCGAAGCGAGAAGTCGGTTCGGCGACGACCACGGCGGCATCCGGCCGGCTGCGGCCCTCGCCGGCGGCATCTGGCCGGCTGCGGCCCTCGCCGGCGGCATCCGGCCGGCTGCGGCCCTCGCCGGCGGTGACCGTCTCGTAGACGGCCAGCACGTCGCGCACGACGGTCGCCCAGTCGTAGCGGCCCACCGAGGCCGACGCCGCCGCAGCCTGCTTGGCGCGGCGCTCCGGGTCGTCGAGCAGCGCGGCAATGCCGGCCGCGAGGGCGTCGGAGTCCCCGACCGCGACGAGCGTCCCGCACTCCCCGTCCTCCAGCACGCGCCGGAAGGCGTCGAGATCCGCGGCGACGACGGGGGTACCGGCGGCCATGGCCTCGGTCAGGATGATGCCGAAGCTCTCCCCGCCGGTGTTCGGCGCGACGTAGACGTCCACCGAACGCAGCAGCCGGGCCTTGTCGACCTCGTCGAGCATCCCGAGCATCGTGACGCGCTCTCGCGCGGCCGGCGACAGCCCCGCCAGGGCCGGCTCCGCCTCGCCCGGACCGCCGACGAGCAGACGCAGCCGCGGATGCGAGGTCACCAGCTTCTCCAGCGCCGCGAGCAGCACCGCGAAACCCTTGCGCGGCTCGTCGAAACGGCCGAGAAAGCCGATCGCCCCGCCCTCGCCGGGCCAGCCGTCCAGCGGTTCGGCGGAAGCGAACCGGGCGACGGCGACACCGTTGGGAATGAGGATCGCGTCCCCGCCGAGGTGTTCCACCAGGGTGCGCCGGGCGGGCTCGGACACGGCGATCCGCGCCGTGATCCGTTCCAGGAACGGCTGGAGAAAGCCGTGGGCGGCGGCCATCGCCCGGGACCGTTCGTTGGAGGTGTGGAACGTCCCGACGATCGGCCCGCTCGCGCCCCAGCAGGCGAGCAGGGACAGGCTCGGGGCCGTCGGTTCGTGAACGTGCAGAACGTCGAACTCGCCGTCGGCCACCCAGCGGCGCACCCGCGCGCGGCTCACCGGACCGAACGCCACCCGGGCCACGGATCCGTTGAACGGCACCGGCACCGCACGCCCGGCCGGGACCACCCAGTCGGGAACCTCGCCCACGGCTTCGGAATCGACCGGGGCCAGCACGGACACGAAATGCCCCCGGTCCATCAGTGCCTCGGCGAGGTCGGCGATGTGCGCCTGCACTCCCCCGGGCACGTCCCAGGAGTACGGACAGACCAGGCCGACGCGCAGCGCGCGGCCGTCGGCAGCCCGCTGCGCAGCCTCCGGCCCCTCGCCCAGTGCTCGCTCCACGCCGTCGAGGGTGCCCGTCGCGCGCTCCGACTCCTCGCCGGTGCCCGGCTCGGCGCCGTGGCTCACGACTCGGCCGGCGTCCGGCCCAGGCTGCCGACGTGTCGCAGCCGGGCGTCGTCGGGCCAGATCCGCTGGAGCATGTGCCAGTCCTGCGGATGGGCCGCGATCTCCCGCCCGAAGACGTCGGCCAGCTGCTGGGTCATCGCGGCGATGCGCTCGCTGCGGGTGCCGGAGGTCGGCTGCTCGATACGGGGGTGCATGCGCAGGCGCATCTTCTTGCCGTCGAAGGACAGCGTGGTCGGGACCAGGGCCGCCCCGGTGCCGACGGACAGCGCCGCGGGCCCGGCGGGCATCTTGGCCTTGGCGCCGAAGAAGTCGACCTCGACACCGGCCTCGGTCAGATCCCGATCGGCGACCAGGCAGACGATCTTTCCGTCGCGCAGGCGGGCGGCGAGCGTCGCGAGCACGGTCGAGCCGCTGTTCTTCTCCAGCGCCAGGACCTCCATGCCCAGCCCGACGCGATAGTCGACGAACGCCTCGAAGAGCGCGGCGGGCTTGAGCTTTTCGGCCACGGTCGTGAACGGGTACCCGGCACCGGTCATCCACGCGCCGGCGAGATCCCAGTTTCCGCAGTGCGGCAGCGCGAGGACGACGCCGACGCCGACGTCGAGCTGCTCCTGCAGGTGGTGGATGCCCTCGGGCGCGACCCGGGCCGCCACCTGCTCCGGCGTCCACGACGGCAGCCGGAAGCTTTCCGACCAGTACCGCAGGTAGGACCGCATCCCGGCCCTGGACAGCTCGCGGACCCGCGGGTCGGTGGCCTCGGTCCCGAGGACTCGGGCAAGGTTGCGCTCGAGTTGGACGACGCCGCGACCCCGCCGGGCCCAGATGCGATCGGCGATGAACGCGAAGGCACGGTCCGCGACCGGCTCCGGCAGCCGGCGCACCACGCGCCAGCCGAGAAGGTAGGCGGGCGCGACGGCCCGCTCGGCCAGGGAGGTCCGTGGGCGAGGCGCGGGCGGCCGTGCGGTGGAGGCCAGAGTCATGTCTCCACCGATCCCGCGGCCGTCGCGGCGTCCTTGACCAGCGCCTGCTGCCGGACCATCAGAATTCGCTGCACCACTGTGATGGTGGACGCCACGGCCAGGACGATCAACGCGACGCGCAGGACCCCGGGCACACCGATGCCGTCGAAGCCGGCCGCGACGAGAATCAGCACCAGTCGGTCCGAGCGTTCGGCGATCCCGCCCGCGGCCTGCATCCCGAGGCTTTCGGCACGGGCGCGGGCGTAGGAGACGATCGACCCGGCGGAGAGGTTGTAGAGGCACAGGGCGGCCATCAGATCGTTCTCGCCGCCGCCGGCGAACCACATGGCCAGGCCCGCGAACACCGCGGCGTCGCCGAACCGGTCGAGCGTGGAGTCGAGGTAGGCCCCCCAGACCGACGAGCGACCCGTCATGCGCGCCATGGTGCCGTCGACGATGTCGGAGAACACGAACGCGGTGATGACCATCGTTCCCCAGAAGAACTCGCCGCGGGGGAACAGCACGAGTGCGCCCGCCATCACGCCGAGCGTGCCGACGATCGTCACGACGTCCGGACTCACCCCGGCGCGTACCAGCGCCCGGGCTACCGGGGTGAACACGCGGTTGAAGAACGCGCGCGCGTACTTGTTGAGCACGACACCCTTTCGTGTGAGCGCGAGCCCGCGAGCGCCGCGTCCGGAGCGCGCGAGTGGCAGCGTCGCGGTCGATCAAATCGTACGGCGGACCGATTGATAACCCCCGCACCCTTGCCGCGACCCCCGCATCGGGTGTCTTCTGCTTAGGCGTGGTGTGAGTCACGCCACGCGCTGGCAAGTCGACATCCAAGGAGCCCTTTCGCACCGACGTCCCCCTCGCGATGCGACGGCTCCCAGCCCACAAGGAGGTGGAGCTACATGGCCGACAAGTCCCAGTCCGCAGTCGCCGGCAGAGCACCGGAGGCCGAACTGTCCGCGAAGATCCGCAACGTCGCGCTGGTCGGCCATACCGGTTCCGGAAAGACGACTCTGGTGGAGGCGATCCTGCTGGCCACCGGCACGATCACTCGCGCGGGCCGCATCCAGGACGGCTCCACGATCAGCGACTTCGACGAGGCAGAGGCCCGTCAGCAGCGCTCGGTCAACCTCTCGCTGGCCCCCGTGATGGTCGGCGACGTGAAGGTGAACCTCCTGGACACTCCCGGCTACGCCGACTACGTCGGCGACCTGCGCGCCGGTCTGCGCGCCGCGGACGCCGCCCTGTTCGTGATCTCCGCCGCCGACGGCATCGACGGGACCACCCGACTGCTGTGGGAGGAGTGCGCCGCGGTCGGCATGCCCCGCGCGGTCGTGGTCACCAAGCTCGACAACCAGGAGCGGGCCAACTACGACCAGATCCTGGAAACCTGCCAGGCCGAGTTCGGCAACGGCGTGATGCCGGCCTACCTCCCCGTGATGAGCGCCGACGGCGTCCAGACCGGCCTCGTCGGCCTGCTGTCCCAGCAGGTGTACGCCTACTCCGGGAACACCCGCACCGCGACGCCCGCAGACGAGAACCTGCTCGTGGAGATCGAGGACGCGCGCAACGCGTTCATCGAGGGCATCATCGCCGAGTCCGAGGACGAGACGCTCATGGAGCGCTACCTCGGCGGCGAGGACATCGACCTGAAGGTGTTCATCGACGACCTCGAGACCGCGGTGGCCCGCGGCTCCTTCTATCCGGTGCTGCCGGTGAACCCCGTGACGGCCGTCGGCATGACCGAACTGCTCGAGATCGTCACCGAGGGCTTCCCCTCCCCGCTCGAGCACCGCATCCCGCCGGTGTTCGACCTGTCGGACAACCCGCGCCCGGACCTGACCTGCGACCCGAACGGCCCCCTGGTGGCCGAGGTCGTCAAGACCACCTCGGACGCCTACGTCGGCAAGATCTCGCTGGTGCGGATCTTCTCCGGCACGCTCACCTCGGATGCGACGGTGCACGTCTCCGGTCACTTCCTCGCCGATCGCGGGCACGCCGACCACGACGTCGACGAGAAGGTCGGCGCGCTGACCAGCCCGCTGGGCAAGACGCAGCGGACGCTGGAGCGGGCGATCGCCGGCGACGTCGTCGCGGTCGCGAAGCTGACCAAGGCCGAGACCGGCGACACGCTCTCGGACAGGGACAACCCGCTGCTCATGCACCCGTGGTCGATGCCGGAGCCGCTTCTCCCCGTGGCGGTGGTGGCCCATTCCAAGGCGGACGAGGACAAGCTGTCCCAGGGCCTGAACCGGCTGCTGGCCGAGGACCCGACGTTGCGCCTGGAGCACAACGTCGACACCCACCAACTCGTGCTGTGGTGCATGGGCGAAGCCCACCTCGACGTTCTGATGGACCGTCTGACGAACCGGTACGGCGTCGCGGTGGACTCGGTTCCGGTGAAGGTGGCGCTGCGGGAGACCTTCTCCGGCAAGGCCTCCGGGCGTGGGCGGCACGTGAAGCAGTCCGGCGGCCACGGACAGTTCGCGGTCTGCGAAATCGAAGTCGAACCGCTGCCGTCTGGCTCGGGGTTCGAGTTCGTCGACAAGGTCGTCGGCGGCGCGGTCCCACGACAGTTCATCCCGTCGGTGGAAAAAGGCGTCCGGGCTCAGATGGAGCGCGGCGTCGTCGCCGGGTACGCGATGCAGGACATCCGCGTCACGCTCTACGACGGCAAGGCGCACAGCGTCGACTCCTCCGACATGGCCTTTCAGACGGCAGGCGCGCTGGCCCTCAAAGACGCCGCGGAGAAGGGCGCGTGTTCGCTGCTCGAACCGGTCGACGAGATCGGCGTGATCGTCGCCGACGACTGGGTCGGCGCGATCATGGGCGATCTGTCCACCCGGCGCGGCCGGGTCCTCGGCAGCGAACCGGTCGGCGAGAGCGGCCGCACGCTGATCAAGGCCGAGGTCCCCGCGCTCGAGATGATCCGCTACGCGGTGGAGTTGCGGTCCCTGTCCCACGGCACGGGCGTGTTCAGCCGCCACTACGTGCGGCACGAGCCGATGCCCAGCCACATCGCGGCCAAGGTGCAGGCCGAGGGCGGCGAGCACTAGCAGCCGGCGTCGAGCTGGAGGTCGGGCCCGTGGGGAAGCGGGCCCGGCCTCCTACGTGTGGGGGATCACCCGTCCGGCGGTACGACGACGCGAGTCGTGTGCTCCGCTGCGCATGATCCATTTCGACGTCATTGGCGGGAGATGGGTCGAAACGTGGACACGACGCTGCAACGCGGTACCGGCGCACGCACCGGCCTGATCCCCGGCCAGCGCCGGGGTGGGCCCGCTCCGGTCGCGACGCACTCCGATCGGCACCGGCCCGACATCCAGGCCCTGCGCGCGCTCGCGGTCTCGCTGGTGGTCGTCTACCACCTGTGGCCCGCCTCGCTGCCGGGCGGCTACGTCGGCGTCGACGTCTTCTTCGTCATCTCCGGCTTCCTGATCACCTCCCAACTGCTCGCGCTGCGACCCACGACGGCCAGGGACCTGGCCTCGTTCTGGGCCAAGCGCGTCCGCCGTCTGCTTCCGGCGGCGTTGACGGTGCTGCTCGTCGTGTTGCTCGTCTCCCGGTTCGTCGGCCCGACGGGGCGCTGGTCGGGCAACGCGGCCGCCGTCGCGGCGTCGGTGTTGAACGTCCAGAACTGGTGGCTGGCGCAGCGTCAGATCGACTACCTGGCGCAGTTCGACTACCCGAGCCCCGTGCAGCACTTCTGGTCCCTCGCGGTGGAGGAGCAGTTCTACCTGTTCTGGCCGCTCGTGCTGATGGGCTGCGCGCTGGTCGCGGCCCGCCGGCGGCGCAGCTTCGCCGCGATCGCCCTCGGCACGCTCGCCGTGCTCGTCGCGGCCTCGTTCGTCTTCGCCGTGCAGGGCAGCCGGGGTCCGCAGGCCGACGTCGCCTTCTTCCACACCGGCACCCGGATCTGGGAACTGGGCGCGGGGGCACTGCTCGCCGCGCTGCTGCTGCACCGTCCCTCGAGCACCTGGATGCTGCGCAACCCGTGGGTCGCCTGCCTCGGGCTCGCGACGATCGCGATCGCCGCGCTCGCCTACTCCGGATCCACTCCGTGGCCGGGCTTCTACGCGCTGCTGCCGGTGCTCGGCACCGTGCTGGTGATCGCCGCGTGCACTCCGACCAGCTCGCTACTCGGTCGGGCGATGGCGCTGCGCCCGATTCAGGCGATCGGCGATCTGTCGTACTCGATCTACCTGTGGCACTGGCCGTTGCTGGTCATGGTTCCGATGGTCGCCGGCCGGAATCTGAAGCTGTCCGACACTCCCCTGATCCTGGCCGCGACGATCGTCCTCGCGTGGCTCAGCAAGCGGTTCGTGGAGGACCCCGCCCGCCGCTGGCGCCCGACCGCGCCGTCGTGGCGGCCGATCGCGGTGGGCCTCGCCGCGAGCGTCCTGCTCCTCGGCCTGGTCGGCTTCCAGGTCAAGGAGGCCCGCGCGCGGGAGGCCGTCGCCGCCGCGCAGCTGACGGCCGTCCGCAACGATCCGGGCGCCTGCTTCGGCGCCGCCGTCCGCACGCCGAAGTCCGCCTGCCCGCCCGCACCGACCGCGTCGATCGTTCCGGACCCGGCGATCGCCCGCCGAGACCTGCCCTCGGACTGGAACTGCAAGGTCGACTCGCCCTGGACCACCGTTCGGGAGTGCACCTTCGGGCCGGCGAACGCGACGAAGAACATCGCGCTGGTGGGCAACTCCGTCGCGCTGCAGTGGACTCCGGCGCTGGCCGACCTTGCCGACCGCAACGGCTGGCGGGTCACGACCTTCCTCGCCACCAACTGCGAGGCGACCGCCCACGGCAACACGATGAGCACCCCCGCCCTGCGGGAGGCGTGTTCCTCCTGGGGCCGGCGCGCCATGGAGCAGACCCTGACCCGTCCCTTCGACCTGGTGATCGCCTCGGACAAGGCGCTCACGCCGGAGGGCTACGCCGCCTCCCGCGCCCACGGCGGCGCGGGCTACTCCGAGGCCGTCGCCGGGTACCGCGACTACCTACGGCAGTGGGTGGCCGCGAAGCTGCCGGTGCTCGTCCTGCGCAGCACGCCGCTCGCGGCCGCCACCGTTCCGAACGTGCCGGACTGCGTCTCGCGCCACCTCGGAAACCTTGCCGCCTGCGGCGGAGACCGTGCGGCGTGGGTCCAGGCCGACCCGCTCGCCGAAGCCGCGGCCGCGTTGAAGTCCCGCTCGGTGCGGGTCGCGGACCTGACCCCGGTGCTCTGCGACGAACGCTGTGCGCCGGTGATCGGCGGCGCGCTGGTCTACTCCGACTCCAGCCACGTCACCGCGACCTACATGCGCACGATGGCCCCGTTCCTCGACCCGCACGTCAAGGCGGCGCTGAAGCGGAAGTAGCCGACGGCGCATCCCCGCCGGCCCGCTGTACTACTCACGCTGGGCGGTGTTCCTGATCGACGCCCTGGGCACGAGGGTGCAGCCGTTTCCATAGACGCCGGGGCCGTGGCAGGTGGACTTCCGCAGTTCCAAGGCGCCGAGTTGAAGCGAGGCTCGACATTCTCGACGGTGGCTCCAGCGGCGTTGCTGACCGGCAGGATGTTCGCATGCATGTGGACGTGACCCATTTCCTCGACGCGAGCGAGCCCGACGCAGACGGGTACTACGCCTGGTACTACGAGGGTGACGACTATCGGTTCACCGACGGGATCGCGGTTCTCGGCGTTCGGGTCTACACCGACGCGCCTACAGTTGCCGTCTTCGCAGGGCTCGACCGCACCGAGGTGGCCGCGTCTCCCCTGACCCCTCACGCGGCGGCATACCTCGCGGAGCGCGGGATCGCGACTTTCGAGTGCCTCGGCGCCGAAGGCTACGAGCAGTGGAAGCCTCCCGCCGCTCTCGGCGGCGTCCTCAGACGAGCGCAGCGTCGGATCCGGCCGCCGCGGCCTTGAGGCGCTCCAGTTCGGCCGGGCCGGCCGCCGCCAGGCCCGCCGGGTCCGGGACCGCGACGGGGTCGGCGCTGATGCCGACGAAGCCGCGGCCGCCGTAGGTGGACAGCGCGATCTGCAGTGGTTGGCCCTGCGCGAGCGGCGCGACGGGGTAGGCCTCGGTCATCTTCAGCCCGCCGAGGTAGACCGGGCGCGGGATCGGGATCGTGCTGATCAGCACGTCGAACAGGCGGTGCGCCTGGCTGGCCAGGATCGGTCCCCCGACCCTCACGACGGCCGGGTGCATCAGATTCGTCAGGTGCTGCACGGCGCCGGGGCCCCCCTCGGGGCCGAGCGCCCGGTTGCGAGTCATCGCGTCGCACACCGCGGCGACCCGGCGCACCGGGTCGGGCTCGCCGAGGGGCAGGTCCAGCAGGAAGGCGGAGAAGTTGTTCCCAGCGCCGCCGGAGAACTGGGGCTTGTCGGTGGCGACCGGGACCATCGAGCGCACGACGCGATCGGCGTCGAGCCCGTTGTCGAGCAGCCAGTGCCGCATCGCGCCAGCCATGAGCGCGACGAGCACGTCGTTGGCGGTGCCGCCGTTCCCACCGTGAGGCGTGTTGTTGCTCGCTCGCAAGCTCGCGAGTTGACGCCGCAGCAGGCGTAGATCGGCGAGCGGGACCGACGCGGAGGCGAATTCCCGCAGCCCGCTGACCTCGCGGTCGAACGGCAGTCCCTGGTGTCCGTTGCGCACGACGCCGGACGCGATGCCCGCCGCGGTCCCGGCACCGTGGGCGAGGGACTTGACCATGGCGCGGGGGTCGTTCCAGGACAGCGGGCCGTGGATGCGGCGCGCGAGGCTGCGGGCCGTGCCGAACTTCTGGCCCCGCATGCCGTCCGGCCCGGGCAGGCGGATCGCGGCTCCCCCGTCCGCCAGCGCGAACGCCAGCGCGACGGTGCCCAGCCCGTCGAGGAAGGAGTGGTGGACCTTCACGAGGATCGCCGTGAGGTCGTCGGCGAGGCCGGACAGGACGTGGAACTCCCACAGCGGCTTGGCCCGATCCAGCGGCTCGGTCAGCAGCCGGGCGACCCACGCGTTCAGTTCGCCGCGCGCGCCGGAGCCGTGCGAGCGGTGCGCGATCACGTGCCGCTTGACGTCGAAGTCCGGGTCGGGCACCCAACTGGCTCCGCCGAACGGGACGAGGTTGGCGGAGAGCCTGCGACGCAGCCGCGGCAGTTCGGCGGCCCGCGCGCGCAGCAGTTCGACGACGTCTTCCCGCTCGCGATCCGCCTGGGGTTCGAGGACCATGAGCGCGCCCATGGTCATCGGCGTCTTGGCCGTCTCGATCGACAGGAAGGAGATGTCGAGCGGACTGAGAGCCCAGTCCTGCACACCGCCTCCTTCGCCGATATCGGCCCGTCGAAGCTAACCGACGCCCCGCGCCGCCGCACCGTCGCGTACGTCACCCGAACTCCGGACCCACCGCACCGGGCGGGCCGCTTCACTCGTCGCAATGCCGCTTCACGCGCCGCAATCCGGCGCGCACGACGAGTGGAGCAGCGCTCCAGCGCGTGAAGCCGCAGTGCGGTTAGGCGGGCCAGGCGGCTCGGATCGTCTCCCAGGTCTGGCCCAGGAGCTGGGGCAGGACCTTGGTGTGGCCGACGACGGGCATGAAGTTGGTGTCGCCGCCCCAGCGCGGGACGACGTGCTGGTGCAGGTGCGCGGCAATGCCGGCGCCGGCCACGGTGCCGAGGTTCATGCCGACGTTGAAGCCGTGGGCGCCGGAGGACGCCTTCAGCGCCCGGAGGGCCTGCTGGGTCAGTTCGCCGAGCTCGCGAGTTTCGGCCTCGGTGAGCTCGTCGTACCCGGCGACGTGCCGGTAGGGGACGAGCAGCAGGTGGCCGGGGTTGTACGGGTAAAGGTTCAGCACCGCGTAGGCGGCGGCGCCGCGGCGGAGCACCAGGCCCGCCTCGTCGTCCATGGCCGGGATGCGGCAGAACGGGCAGCCGTCGGGCTCGGCGCCCTCGGCGCGGTTCTCACCCTTGATGTAGGCCATGCGGTGCGGGGTCCAGAGCCGCTCGAACCCGTCGTCGATCCCGACGCCGTCCTGCTCTTCCAGGTCGCTCACGCCCGCACCGTCCTAACGAGGTGGGAGGAGCTCACACCTGGATCCGGTCCCGGACGGCGGCGACGATCTCCGCGACGGCTTCGGCCACCGGGACGGTGTTCTTCTGCTCGCCGTTGCGGTACCGGAAGGACACCGCGCCGGCTTCGACGTCTTCGTCGCCCGCGAGGAGCATGAACGGGATCTTCTGCTTCTGCGCGTTGCGGATCTTCTTCTGCATCCGGTCGTCGGCCTCGTCGACCTCGACGCGGATCCCGAACCGGCGCAGCTCGGCCGCGACGGCCCGCAGGTGCTCGACGTGCGCGTCGCCGATCGGGATGCCGACGACCTGCACCGGCGCGAGCCAGGGCGGGAAGGCGCCGGCGTAGTGCTCGACGAGCACGCCGAAGAAACGCTCGATGGACCCGAACAGGGCACGGTGGATCATCACCGGGCGCTGGCGGGAGCCGTCGGCGGACTGGAACTCGAGTTCGAAGCGTTCGGGCAGGTTGAAGTCGAGCTGGATGGTCGACATCTGCCAGGTGCGGCCGATGGCGTCGCGGGCCTGCACCGAGATCTTCGGGCCGTAGAACGCGGCGCCGCCCGGGTCCATGACGAGCTCGAGGCCCTCGGACTCGGCGACGACCCGCAGGGTCTCGGTGGCCTCTTCCCAGTCGGAGTCGGACCCGACGAACTTCACCGGGTCCTTGGTGGAGAGCTCGAGGTAGAAGTCGTTGAGCCCGTAGTCCCGGAGCAGGTCCAGGACGAAGCGCAGGGTGGTGGTGAGCTCGTCGCGCATCTGCTCGCGGGTGCAGTAGATGTGCGCGTCGTCCTGGGTGAGGCCGCGGACGCGGGTGAGGCCGTGCACGACGCCGGACTTCTCGTACCGGTAGACGGTGCCGAACTCGAACAGGCGCAGCGGCAGCTCGCGGTAGGAGCGCCCGCGGCTGCGGAAGATCAGGTTGTGGAACGGGCAGTTCATCGGCTTGAGGTAGTAGTCCGCGCCCTCGAGCTCCATGGGCGGGAACATGCCCTCGCGGTACCAGTCCAGGTGCCCGGACAGCTCGAACAGGCCGCCCTTGGTGATGTGCGGGGTGTTCACGAACTCGTAGCCGGACTCCTCGTGCCGCTTGCGCGAGTAGTCCTCCAGGACGCGGCGGATGGTGCCGCCCTTGGGGTGGAAGACCGCCAGGCCCGAGCCGATCTCGTCCGGGAAGGAGAACAGGTCCAGCTCGACGCCGAGCTTGCGGTGGTCGCGCTTGGCCGCCTCCTCGAGGCGGGTTTGGTAGGCCTTCAGCGCGTCGCGGGTGTCCCACGCGGTGCCGTAGAGGCGCTGCAGCTGCGGATTCTTCTCACTCCCGCGCCAGTACGCGGCGGCGGAACGCTGGAGCTTGAACGCGGGGATGTGGCCGGTGGTCGGCACGTGCGGGCCGCGGCACAGGTCCTTCCAGGCCAGCGACCCGTCCTTGCGGTGGTTGTCGTAGATGGTCAGCGCTCCGGCGCCGACCTCGACGCCGGCGCCTTCCGCGTCCGCCATGCCGTCGGCGCCCTTGAGGCCGATGAGCTCGAGCTTGTACGGCTCGTTCGCCAGTTCGGCGCGGGCGTCGTCGTCGGAGGTCTCGCGACGGGAGAAGGTCTGACGCTCCTTCACGATCTCCTGCATGCGCTTCTCGATGCGCCCGAGGTCCTCGGGGGTGAAGGGCTTGGAGACGTCGAAGTCGTAGTAGAAGCCGTTGTCGATCGGCGGGCCGATGCCGAGCTTGGCGTCGGGGAAGAGTTCCTGCACCGCCTGCGCCATGACGTGCGCGCAGGAGTGGCGCAGGATCGCGAGGCCCTCCGCGGAGTCGTTGCGGATCGCCTCGACCTCGTCGCCGTCGGCCAGGACGTGAGCCAAATCACGCGCCGTGTCGCCGACGCGGGCCGCGATCACGGCCCGGTTCTCGGCGTAGAGCTCGGCGGCGGTCGACCCGGATGCCACCGACCGCGATTCGCCGTCAACGACCAACTTGATGTCCGACACGAAGAGCCCTCTCCAACATGCCGCCGGCGAGCGCCAGCGAGCCGAAGGCGGGGGTTGTGGGGGCGGAGCCCCCACCGCGACGCGGAGCGTCGCAATGTGGTGACGAGATGACCCGGCCCGCGCTTTCCGCGGGCAGACCTCTCCTTGAATCTCGTGGGCGATACTGGGTTCGAACCAGTGACCTCCCCGGTGTGAGCGGGGCGCTCTCCCGCTGAGCTAATCGCCCGGGACGCGGTTGGGAACCTTACCGGATCCCTCGAACGGACCCTCACTGGTTTCCGTCGTGGCGTGGCTGGGGACAGGTTTCGAGGCTTCGTCGGCCTCGACCGCTCGGATTCCGCTCGGACCGACATGACCATGCAGACGACTGCCGCTCGCCAAGCCGAGTTCAAATATCGCTGGGCCAAGATCCACTTCGGGTGGGCGCAGTGTCCGAATACGTCGGACCGGTGAGGTTCGCGAATTTCCTCGCGCGGAGCCGCGTCGGAATCGATACGGGCTTGTGACGTCCCGGTTTCGGCTGGACAAGGGGGACAAATCGGTCGTTGGACACCCCTGGGGGGTCACCGAAAAGATTGACTTTCCGGCCTTGATCGAGCGCCGTGACCTGCGGTTTGCGAAGCCCCTCGCGCCTTGCGTGCCAAAGATTCCTGCCGCTACACAGTGACCTGAGCTTCCGACGGACGTTGTACAGCCTGAAGAGCCCAGCACGGCAAGGTTTGACTCCCGGACGCACTGCCGAAGTGCAACGTCCAGCGGAGGCCGGGCAAACCGCCGAGCACCATCGAGAGAGGTACGGCACGCCGATGAAGGCAGAGCCCTCGGTCACCTGCGAGCTGCGTCTGCGACTCCTTGTCGCTGGAGACGCCGCCCTGCCGGTCCCGGCCGCGCTGCGCTACGACGTTTCGGATCCCTATGCCATCCATGCCACCTTCCACGCCGCCGGTGACACGGTGGAGTGGGTGTTCGCTCGCGATCTCCTCGCGGCGGGCCTGAAGGACGACGCGGGTCTCGGCGACGTGCGGGTCTGGCCGTCCAGCGAAGCTGGCGAGCAGGTTGTCTACATCTCTCTGAGCTCCCCGGAGGGCGAGGCCCTTCTGGAGGCCCCGGCTCCCGAGCTCTCGACGTTCCTCGAGCGCACCTACGCCACGGTCCCGGCCGGCGACGAGTCGCTCCACCTGGACATCGACACCGCGCTGACCCAGCTCATCGCGGAGTAGCGAGCACGTCGCCACGAAGGCGACGCAGGTCTGCCGAGGCGGACCCGCGTCGCCTTCGTCGTCTCCGCCTCCAGCGCGTTGGCGAGCAGAGTCCTCCAGCACCGGGACCGGTCCCGCGATCGCCGACGGCGCTGCGCGGTGCCGTCGGTTCCGCGTCGTGCCGGGCCGGTGTGCCGGGCGGGCGGCTCAGGACCGAGGCGTGGTTTTCGACACCGTCACGCTCTCGATCTCGACGGGCAGCAGCGGGGCGTCCGGGGAGCCGGTGGGGCCGATGAACTGGCCGTTGGCGGCGATCTTCTCCAGGACCTCGACCCCGGCGGTGACGGTGCCGAACGGGGTGTAGGTGGGCGGGAAGTCCGAGTCCTTGAACACCATGAAGAACTGGCTGCCGTTCGTGCCAGGGCCGGCGTTGGCCATCGCGACGGTGCCCTTGGGGTAGGTCGCGCCCTTGAGGTTCTCGTCGTCGAAGCGGTAGCCGGGCTGGCCGGTGCCGGTGCCCGTCGGGTCCCCGCACTGCAGGACGGCGGCCGTTCGGTTCCCGTTCGAGGAGTTCAGCAGGCGGTGGCACGGCGTGCCGTCGTAGTACCGCTGCACCGCCAGGCTCAGGAACGAGTTCACCGTGCACGGCGCGGCCCTGCCGTTCAGCGCGATCTGGATCGTGCCCCGGTTGGTCACGACCGTCGCGAAGTACGGCGCGCGCTTGGCCTCCCGCGGCGGCAGTTTGGCCAGCCGCCCGCCGGGGGTCCTGTTCTCGAAGTTGTACTGGCACTTCGCCGCGGCAACGGCCCGGGCCGGAGCGGCGAACCCGAGGGCCGGGACGGCGCCTACGCCCAACGCCAGAGCGGCCAACGCCGCGGTGCGCATGCGTGCTCGGCTCGTGCCTGCCATGTGCCGTCCTCCCGGGGCCCGTTGCCGTCCGGAGATTGGAGCACGACTGCTCCCCGCCCCGTGCCGGCTTTGCCCGTTTCGTCCCTACATTCTGGCGGCTCGACACCCGACGACGGCACCTAGGCCGGGTCCGGGTCCTCGGCGGCGAGGGCCGCGAACGTCGTCGCGATGCGCGCCGTGACCGGCCCCGGCACGGCCGCGTCCGCACCTCCCGGACGGACGCCGTCGATCGCCGCCACGGCCTGCACGTCCCGCGTGGTGGAGGTCAGGAAGACCTCCTGGGCCCGGGAGAGGTCCTCGGGCGTCAGGGCGCGCTCGACGGCCTCCGGGCACCAGGCGAGCACCAGCGCCCGGGTGACCCCGGCCAGGCATCCGGAGGACAGCGGGGGCGTGACCGGGACGCCGTCGAGGACGGCCCAGAGGTTGCTGCCGGTGCCTTCGCAGACGAAGCCGCCGGTGTTCAGGACCAACGCCTCCCCCGCCCCGGCCCGCTGCGCCGCGGCGAGCATCCGCACGTTCTCGGCGTAGGAGGTCGTCTTGACGCCGGTGAGGGCGCCGAACTCGTTCCGGCGCCACGGGACACCGGCAAGGCTTTCCGGGGCGCTGGAGGCCTCGTACGGGGTCGCGACGACCAGCAGGGTGGGGCGCGGCCCGCGGCGGTATCCGGCCGGACCTGGGCCGCCGGTGACGGTGATGCGCAGCCGCGCGGTCGGATGGTCCGCGACCTCCGCGCACACGGCTGCGACGGCCTCCCGGACGGTCGCGGGCACCGGCAGGTCCAGTGCGCTCGCGGACGCCGCGAGCCGGTGCAGGTGCCGGGTGATCGCGAACGGGATGCCGTTCTCCACCTTGACCGTTTCGAAGACGCCGTCCCCGACCGTGATCCCGTGGTCGGTGGCGTGGACCGCGGCATGCTCGGCCGGCACCAGGGATCCATCCAGCCACACGTTCATCGCAGTGCCTCCGCTGTTCTGTTCGGGCCACGAGCCTCGCCGCGGCGGACCGCCGCACCCGCGCCGGCGCCGCTGGGCCGGTCCACGGCGCCGCCGGCGACCCGCAGGAGCCGCGCCGCCTTGAGTTCGGTCTCCGCCCACTCGGTCTCGGGATCCGAGCCCCAGGTGATGCCGGCGCCGGTGCCGAAGCACAGATCGCCTCCGTCGAACCAGAAGGTTCGGATGCCGACGGCGAGTTCGGCGCTTCCGCGCGCGGAGTCGACCCAGCCGAGCGCGCCGCAGTACGGCCCGCGCGGCACCGACTCGAGGCCTGCGATGACCTCCAGCGCCGCGAGCTTCGGCGCGCCCGTGACGGACCCGGGCGGGAACGTCGCGGCGATCAGCTCGGCCCAGCCGACCCACGGCGCGAGCCTGCCCCGCACCGTGGAGACGAGGTGGACGAGCCCGGGGTGCTCCTGGAGGGCGCACAGTTCCGGGACGGTCACCGAGCCGACGTCGCAGACTCGGCCGAGGTCGTTGCGCACGAGGTCGACGATCATCACGTTCTCGGCTCGGTCCTTCTCCCCCGGCGCCTGTCCGGGAGCAGCCGTGCCCTTGATCGGGCCGGACTCGACGAGATCCCCCGAGCGGCGCAGGTACAGCTCGGGAGAGGCGCCCGCGACGTGGACCCCCTCCGACGGCAGGCGCAGCACCGCGGCGTGCGGGGCGGGGTTGCCGCGGGCCAGGGCGGCTGCGAGCGCGAGCACGTCGGCGGTCCCGGGGTCGGGCAGGGGCGCGCGCAGCACCCGGCAGAGGTTGGCCTGGTAGACCGTCCCGGCGCCGATGTGGCCGCGAATCGTCTCCACGGCGCGCAGGTAGGCCGCGCGGTCCAGCGAACTCCTCCACTCCGTCGGCCTCGGGCCGGTCCACGGCGGAGCGGAGGGCAGCGGGGCGGAGCGGACGTCGGCGAACCTGGCGCAGCGAACCCTGCCCTCGAACTCGACCAGCACGGCCCAGAATCCGGGGCGTTCCAGCGCCGCGAGGTCGTCGGACAGTTCGACGAGGCCCCGGGCGATCCGTCCCCCGGCGGCGAAGAACGGTTCGGCGGCGAGCACGCCCCCGAACCTATCCGGCGGTGCCCTCAGAGGCCCGACGCTTCCCCGGCGAGGTAGGTGGCGATCTGGGCGCGGGCATCGCGCTCGAGGAGGACGGGCAGGTAGTTGGGAACCCGCGCCGAGACGGCGATCCGCTCGGTTGCCAGCTCCAGGGCGGTGGCGATCACGTCGCCCGGGACCTGGGGGAACCTCGCGGCGAGCCGGCCGTGCAACGAGGAGAGTTCGCCTGCATACCACTGCTGGTCGATCACGGGATTGTCGACGACGGCCGCGAGAAGGGTCGGGCTCACGGGCACCTCCGGAGGCGGGGAAGGCGGGATCGTGCGGGCTCGATCGCAGTCACCGTAGACGCCTTCGGTTTCCTCCGTGCTACGGGGACCCGCCGAGGCGCGACGCGGTCGTGGCAGGACGCTCGCCGGGCAGGTACGCGGCCCGCAGCTTGAACTCGACCCGCCCGCCCTCGCGGACGACGGCCTTGAAGTCGACGTGGTCCACCCGACCCGGCCGGAGCGGAATCAGCACGTCGAGGAGCGCACTGGCCTCGTTCGCCCGCAGGGACAGACGCTGGGCCGGGCCGCCGTCGCGCCACCGCTTGGTCGGGCTCCACGACCATCGCCCGAGGACGTCGGCCCCCGCGTAGGCGTCGATCTCGAAGCGTTCGAGGCCCTCCACGGCGATCGCGCCGACGACGAAGCGCAGCGCCAGCAGTCCGGGAACGTCGAAGCCGAGCCCGGCCGTGCGGGAGTCCGCGGGCGCGTCCGAAGCCGTCGCGACGCACCGGGCGCCGGAGGTGGCCTCCTCCGTCTGCACGCGCGAGGACGCACTGGCGTTGAGGAACGGTTCGAACTCCGCCGGCTCGACCTCGACGAAGTCGTAGCGCCCGAGGTGGCGTGGCGCCGACGCGGGGGTGCGGTCCCGTGCCGCGGCGACCCGGGCACTGGTGTGCCGGCCGCGCGAGGCCGCCACGAGCGTCCAGGTGTTGGCCAACGGTTCGACGTGATGCACCGTCAGACCGGCTGCTTCGCACATGTCGTCCAGCCGCGCGAGGTCGAAGACGCTGCGGTGGCCCCAGACGGCTTCGAGCCGTCCGTAGAGCGGGACGGTGAACAGCAGATCTGCGGGTGCGGGCATGGTCTCGGCGATGTGGGTCAACGCCTTGTCGGGATCCGGCAGGTGCTCGAGGACTTCGCAGCACAGGACGAGGTCGGCGTCCGCGAGGTCCCCGGGGGTGAGGGCGTAGAGATCGCCCTCGACGGCGCCGAAGACCGCCGGATCGAAGGCTCGGCAGGCGAGCGCGGCCTGGAAGGCGGCGATCTTCTTCGCGTTGAGGTCGACGCCGCGATAGCGCGCAATCTCGGCGTGCCGTGCCAGGACCGCGGCGGTGAACCCCGGACCGCAGCCGATTTCGAACACCGAGGTGCCGGGCGCGGCGAAGTCGAGCATCCGCCGAAAACGGCTCCGGTTGGGCTCGCGCGCGTAGGCGTGGAACTGGGCCTGTTCCGCGCCCGGCCACGGCTCGATCGCCTCGAGGCCGTCGTTGGCCAGATCGGCGGCGGCGGCTAGGGCGTGTCTCCCAATTGGTTCGGGGTCGCTCGGCGAGGCTTGAGCCATGACTCGTACCGCGGTGCTCAGCGATGACCAGTGGGCGCGGATCGCGCCGTTGATGCCGTCCTCGGACGGGCAGCGTGGGCGTCCGTTCCGAGACCACCGACAGGTGTTCGAGGGGATCGTTTTCCGTTACCGGGCTGGGATTCCCTGGCGCGATCTGCCCGAGTGCTTCGGGCCGTGGAAGACGGCCTGGAAACGCCACCGGCGTTGGAGCGAGGACGGGACCTGGGACCGCCTCCACCTCCAGCTGCTCACGGAGGCCGACGCCGCCGGCGACCTGGACTGGTCGGTGTCGGTGGACTCCACGATCAACCGCGCCCACCAGCACGGCACGAACCTCCCACGCGACACAGGGGGCTCCATCGAGTTACAAGAATTTGCGGATAGAGCCAGATGATCATGGAATCGGGCGCTCCCGCGGCGGGCTGAGTACGAAGATCCACCACATCGCCGACGGCCGCTGCCGGCCCCTGGTCGTCCTCGTCGGCCCAGGTCAGAGCGCCGACTGCCCGATGTTGCCCATCCTGCTGGAGCACCTGAAGGTCCCCCGGATCGGACGCGGACGACCGCGCACCCGCCCGGACCGCGTTCGCGGAGACAAGGCCTACTCCTCCCGCGCGAACCGCGAACTGCTGCGCAGTCGCGGGATCAAGGCGGTGATCGCCGAACCGGACGATCAGAAGGGCAACAGAAAACGTCGCGGCAGCACGGGCGGACGTCCACCGGCATTCGACGCCGAGGACTACAAGCAGCGCAACACCGTCGAGCGCAGCTTCAACGTTTTCAAGCAGTGGCGAGGATTGGCCACCCGCTACGACAAGCTCGCACTCACCTACCGCGGTGGCGTCGTCCTGCGAGCCATCACCATCTGGCTACTCGAATAAGGAGACACGCCCTAGGTCGGCTGCGAACACCCGGGCGGAGCCGGCGGAGCCGAGCCGTTCGTAGAGGTCGACCAGGCGCCGCCCGTCGGCGACGGCGGCTGCCGACTCCGGGTCCGCCGGGAAGCCGACCTTCGAGCCGATCATCCCAAGGCTCCAGTCCTCGCCGGGGTGCGCCGCCCCAGTGCAGCAGGGACTGCCGGCCGCGAGGCGAACGCCGGGTGACCGGCGGCGACACCGCACGCGACATCCTCCGCGGGCCGGACCCTGCGTTGCCTCCGACGCCGAGCCTCCGGGACGCTCCGCAACCTCGGACGTCGCCGAGCCGAAGCGGCGCGGTCCGGGCGCTAAGCCCGGATCCACCGACGAGCCGGGCGCTGTTGGGCTGTTGAGCGTGCCGTAACGCCGAGATGCCCTTACCGGCTGGGAGATTGGGACTTGCGACGGCCCCGAACATCTCAACCCGGAAGGG
>JBQTIB010000005.1:0-3000 GCA_052389435.1 Sporichthyaceae bacterium
GCCGTGCATGTTGATCGACCCGAGCTTGATCGCGTCCTTGCTCACGCCCACGTCCGTCGCGCCGCCCTTGGCGTCGTAGATCCGCTGGTTCTCGGCCTTCTGCTCGGCCGACTCCAGATCCTTGACGTCGCTGACCGCGGCCGAGCCGCCGCCGGCCGCGGCGGGCTTGGCGGCGGTCGACTTCTTCGCGGCCGGTGCCTTGGCCGACTTGGCCGTCTCGGCCTTGGGAGCCGTGGCCTTCGCGCCCGTCGTGCTCGCCTTGGGGGCTGCGACCTTCGCGGTGGCGGTCTTGGTGGCCGACTTCTCGACGGCCGCGGGTGCCTCGTCCGCGGTTTCCGGTGCGGCTGCATCGGCGGCGGAGGGGGCGGCCGCTGCTGCGGCCTGCTCCGGCTGCTGTGCGGCGGTGGCCTGGTCGTCGTCGCTGCTGCCGCAGGCGGACACGATCAGCGCGACCGAGGCGATCAGGGGAATCGCCTTCATCGCGCGCCGTGCAGAGGGGGACTTCATAGGGACAAACTCCTTCGACGGAAAGGGCGACACCACCGCAGGACCTCGGGAGCCGGCGGAAGAGGCACGGTGTCTCAGGTCACAATGCATGACAATGTGAGTGATTTCATCCCTCTGTAGGTGGTCTTCTCTCTGTCGATAGGCGGAGATTGGCCCCAAAATGAAGGAGCAGACGCGTTCCGTGGCCGCTGGATCACCGTCCGCATCCGCATCCGGGGGTGGAGTCGGTCGACCGTTGCCCGAGCGCAACAGTGCCTCGGTCCGCGACCTGCTCGAGCAGGTGCGTGCCGCGGGAGTCGGCGCGAGCCCTCCGCCGGGTCCCCTGGACAGCCCGCGAGCGCAGGCGTTGCTGCTGTCGGCCTGGGACGCGACGCGCGACCGGCTGACCGACTGCCTGGCCGACCCCGAACGGCTCGCGCAGGCCCAGGCCCTGCTCGGACTGCTCGGCGAACTGCGGAAGCTGTCCGACGCCCTGCGCGACGAACAGTGGCTCGAGCGCGAGCGCACCTTCGAACGCGTGCGCGAGACCCTCGCGCTGCTGCGCGACGTCGGATCCTCCGCAGAGCTCGTCGATGCGGCCGTCGTGGCCATCTGCGAACTCGGCTTCGACCGCGCGATCGTCTCGCGGGTGGAAAACGACCTCTGGATCGCCGAGAGCGTCTACGTCGGCCGGGACGTTCGCTGGGCCGAGGAGATCCTGCAGGCCTCCCGCTCGAACCCGCAGATTCTCGGCGACGGCCTCGTCGAGGCCGAGGTGGTCCGCACCGGCCGCTCGGTGCTCGTCGCCAGCATCGAGGACCTGCCCACCGTCGCGGTCAACCGACCCATCGCCGACACCTCGCTGTCCCGCGGCTACGTCGCGGCGCCGATCGTGGCCCACGGATCGGTCGTCGGATTCCTACACGCCGACTGCTACTACCAGGGCCGCGAACTCGGCGAGACCGACCGCGCGATCCTCGCCCTGTTCGGCGAGGGGCTCGGCTATGCCCTGGCGAGGACCGCCGTGCTCGATCGGCTGTCCGCGCTGCGGGACGACCTCGGCCGGATCGGCGGCGTCCGCCCCTCCCTGGCCTGGCCCGACGGCAGTGCCCAGCGAATTCTCCCGCCCGAACCGGCCGGCGACGGCGGCCTGACCCGTCGCGAGATCGAGGTGCTCCAGTGGATGGCCCGCGGCGACACCAACGCCCGCATCGCTCGACGGCTGTCCATCACCGAAGGCACCGTCAAGACTCACGTGCAGGCGATCCTGCGCAAGCTCGGGGCGGCGAACCGTGCCGAGGCGGTGTCCAGATGGGCACACCTGCAGGGCCCGACGCGGCGCTGAGGCCCGATGGGCCGATCGGCAGACCCATCTCCTCACATCGACAGAGGCGCGCGATCCCCCGTTCGGCACACTATGGAGCGAGTCCCCGCAGGAGGTCCCCATGCCAGCTGTCGCCCAGGCAGGCCGACGCGCCGCAGCCGCCGTCACCCGTGTCACCGAGGAGGTGCGCGAGCGCCGTTCCGTGCTCAAGGAGATCGAGCGGCTCGATCCCGAGGTCGACTACCACCGGATCACCCAACTCGTCCTCGGCCGCGTCTTCTCCGACGCCTTCTTCCACCAGGCGCTGTTCAGCGTGGCCTACTACCGCCAGGTCGCGGTGGACACGATCGGGCCGATCATCTACCGCAACGGATACGGCGACACCACCTCGGACCTGAAGAAGCGCAACGACGACAGCCTGCTGTTCTTCGGGCTGATCTACCGCGACGGCCCCTGCGCGGCCTCCGGCCAGCGCACCATCGACCGGCTCTCGGCCATTCACAAGACCTTCGACATCATCGACGACGACTACCGGTACACGATCGCCTCGCTGTGCTTCGAGCCCGTGCGCCTGCCGCAGTTGATCGGTGTCGAGAACGCGCTCACCGCCAAGGAACAGCGCGCGATCTTCCTGTTCTGGCGCGAGGTCGGCCGCGAGTGGGGCGTGCCGATCCCCGAGGAGCAGGACGAGTTCCGCGAGTGGTTCTACGAGAAGGAACGCCGCACCTACAAGCGCAGCGAAGCCGCGCACGAGGTGTCGGTGGCCATGGAGAAGGTGTTCACCGATCGGTTCACCCCCGGGCCGCTCCGGCCGATCGGCTCGCACTTCCTGCGCACGCTGTGCAGCGACGACCTGCTCGACGTCGTGTCGTTCGACCCGCCGAACCCGGTGCTGCGCAAGCTGTCGATCCTGGGCGTCAAGGCCTACCTGAAGGGACGTCGCGCCCTGCCGGGCCCCGGCCGCAAGGACAACCTGATCGCCCCGTGGACCCAGGAGTACGGGCGCACCCCGGACCACTCCGAGGTCGGTCCGAAGTGGGCGAAGAACATCCAGTCCGAACCGCGCGAACCGGCGACGTGCCCGTTCTAGGGACGATGTGATCTAGCTCGGCTGTGATGCGGGACGCGCGGGAGATCCGCCCCCACCAACCGAGAAGTAACCTGGGACGGCGCCGGCCAGTGGCCGACGC
>JBQTIB010000006.1:0-2037 GCA_052389435.1 Sporichthyaceae bacterium
CCTGGTGATCGGGGTGGAGCCGGGTTCGACGTGCGGGTACGACACGGTCGAGATGCTGCGCGCCGCGCAGCGGTTGAGGAACGTCGCGGCCTCGGTGCGCTACGCCTGGGCGGTCGAGGTGGCGGTACGCCGTCCGGGCAGCGCGCATACCGTCGAGCGGCTCGAGCTTCCGCACGAGCACGCGGTCGACGAGGTTCGCGCCGGGCTCGGCCTCTCGGCCACGGCCGCGGGCAGGCTGTTGAACTCGGCGTGGGACGCGATGAGGCGGCTGCCCGAACTGCACGCTGCCATGAAGGCCGGCGGCCTGGACGAGGAGCGGGCGGCGGCGTTCGTGGACTGGACGGCCGAACTCTCGGACGGGCACGCCCACGCGGTCGTGGCCGAGCTTCTGCCGCGGGCGGTGTTGGACGCCGAGGAGCAGTTGCCGATCCATCTGCTGATCAAGGAGATCGGCACGATCGCGATGGCGTTGGACCCCACCTGGGCCGAACGCCGGTTCAAGGAAGCCGTGCGCCGCAGGCGCGTCGTCGGCCGGGCCAACCCCGACGGCACCGCGAACGTGGCCGGGGAGAACCTCGAGCCCCACCAGGCTGCGGCCGTGTGCGGGCGACTGAACGAACTCGCCCGAGCGGCCAAGCGGGACGGAGACCCGCGGCCGATCGACCACCTGCGCGCCGACCTGTTCTGCGGCCTACTGGACGGCACCTACGAGGGCCTGTCCGACACCGAGATCTTCGCCGCCCTGGCCGCCACCCGCCCGACCTATCCCGAACCGCACGCCGCTGCGGCGCACGCTCCCCCGGCCGGAGCGCCCCCGGCCGGAGCTCCCGCTTCCGACACGGCCTCGCCCGGACCGCGGCCGGCGGCGGCCGGCCCGGCCGAGTCGCCACAGGCGGGCGTGCAGCTGCGGATCCGCATGACCACGCTGCTGGGCCTGGACCGCGCCCCGGCCGAGCTCGCCGGGTGGACGCCCGTGAATCCGGACTACGCCCTGGACCTGATGGCGACGATGTCTGCGGCCCAGTGGCGCTACGTCCTCACCGACGACGAGGGCCGCTCGATCGGGTCCGGGTTGATCCGGCTCCGACCCAGAGGGTGGCGGTGCCGCACCGTCCGCCACCGCGGAATCGTCGACGTCCTCGTCCCCGCTTCGCTCCTCAGGGATCTCGTGATCGGTCCGCTGGACGGGATCGAACTGGTCGACCCGGCCCAGTTCCGCACCTGGCACCCCGTCCTGCGCGAACTCGCCGACAAGATGCGCAACCCGCAGCTCCTGCCCGACGACAGCGACAAGCGCATGCCCGGCAACCGCCTCCGCCGCGCCGTCGAACTCGACCGACACCGCTGCGTCGGCGTGGCCTGCGGACGCCCCGCACGCCGCTGCGAGATGGACCACCGCCGGGATTGGGCCAAGGATGGGCGCACCATCGGCGTCAACCTCAACCCCGCCTGCGGACGCGACCACGGCCTCAAGACCAAGGGCGGCTGGACCCTGCACACCTGGTCCAATCACGCCTACCGGTGGTGCACCGCACTCGGACGCCATTACATCGTCCACGTCCCCCCGGTGATCGGCAGGCTTCCCGCACCCAAGCCCGACTTCTGGGCCGTCGACCACAACGAACACCCCGACCCCGACGCGGACCGCGACCACGAGGGCATCCCCTGGCAGGCCTCGGTCGTCCTGCACCCCACCGGACCACACCCCCCACCGGCAGTGGAGATCGCCTACACCGACCCACCGGTCTACCCGGACGAACCGCCCTTCTGAGCGACCCCGCCATCGCGTCCTCCGGTGGGGCCGAGTCCTGCCCGCCGTGCGCGGTCGGGCTCTCGGCTCTCGGCTCGGGGCGGGGGCGTTCGGTTCACCGTGCGCACTGCGCCGATCGGCTTCACCCGTCCGTCGAGGCGCTAACCTCGCCGTTTCACGATCGTCGGCGTGCCGGCGGGTCTTGAAGCGCGAAAGTGCCTGTCCGGTCGGGGATTCTGGTGATTGCGACGTCATCAGAAAACCGACCCGAAAGGCACTTCGCAGGT
>JBQTIB010000007.1:0-29919 GCA_052389435.1 Sporichthyaceae bacterium
TGGTGGACCGCAAGTACGACCCGCTGTTCAAGATCACCGGTCTGAGCAAGAAGAAGACCAACTAGGTCCGTTCGGCACGGTGGCCATCGCCCGAGGGCGATGGCCACTTCCGTTTTCGGCTCAGCGCCAGTCGTAGCTGCGGGCCCGTTCGACCCGATCCGACGGGCACGCGCACGTGCGCTCGAGCCCGGCCGCGGCCGTGGCGGCGCAGTGGCGCGTCGACACCGCGTCGTGGGTGCCGAGCGGGTGACCGCAGACGCACGGGGCCTCCGGCCGTTCCCGGCAGGACGGGCACAGGAACTCCAAGGCTCCGCCGTTGGGGCGGGGCCAGACCATCCAGCCCTCCGCGTCGCCCATCCGCTGGAGGCAGAACTGGCATTCGACGATCTGTCCGGCGCCCATGGCGCACCCCTGCCGGTACCTAGGCGTCCCATCGCACGGACGAACTCCGCAGGACTTGGCACGTTGCGCCAACGTACCCGTTCCGCCACGTCAAATCCGTCGGCAACGACCGGCAATGTGGCGCAATCGCCGCGCGGAGCGCACTACCGTGCACCGTGTGAAGCCGTCCCGGAGCGCAGCGTTGGTTCTTTCCGTCGGCCTGCTCGCAGGCTGCGGCGGCGGCGGCGAGAAGTCCGACGCCGTCGCACCGGACCCGGCGGCGGCAAGCCCGGGCCCGAGTTCGGCGGCTCCGAACAGGGGCGGCGGCGCGGGAAGTACCGCCACCTCGACGGGCGAGGCGAGCACCGGCGGCTCACCCGGCGGCGGGGCTAGGGCCTCGGCCTCGGCGGCGCCCAAGCCCTCGGGCGT
Source organism: Sporichthyaceae bacterium (assembly GCA_052389435.1). Classification (GTDB taxonomy): domain Bacteria; phylum Actinomycetota; class Actinomycetes; order Sporichthyales; family Sporichthyaceae; genus JBQTKD01. The sequence goes on from JBQTIB010000007.1 coordinate 811, forward strand.
TTCGGCGGCCCGGGCGGAGGCGCTGGCGAAGTCCGGTCTGCTCCTCGCCGGCGATCTGCCGGGCTACACGGGAGAGAACCTGGCCTTCGACGGGTCGGAGAACTTCGGCGAAGTCGCGCTCTACCAGTGCCTGCGGATTCCGGGACCGCAGTACCTCTCCCGCAACCCGGGCCTGACGTGGACGAAGGGCACCGCGATCGTGGAGTCCACCGCGAGCGTCGTCGCGAAGGCAGCGGACCTGAAGAAGAAGGTCGCGGCGTCCACGGGCACCAGCGGTGCCGTCTGCTACGGGGAGGGCCTGTTCCGCCTCGTAGAGGTCGACGGAGCCTCCACCGGTGGCCAGTCCGGCCCCGCCGCGGTGAAGGTGCCCAAGGCCGACGGGGCCTTCGGGGTGAAGTTCACGGTCTCGGCGACCAAGGACGGGCAGACCAGGGAACTCACCGGCTATCTGGTGGGCGCGTACGTGGACACCGTCGAAATCTTCGTGGTCGGCGCCTCCGACGGAGCCGGGCCCAAGCTCGCCGACGTCGTCGAACTGGCGAACACCGCCGCCGCCCGCGCCCGCGCCGCCCTGGAGTCCGGCTAGCAGAGCCGAGGTCGCCACCGTCGTGGCCCTGGGCGCCGACGGAGCCGGGCGCGCTCCGCGCTAGGCCTCGACCAGCCTGCACAGCACCGTGCGGTGCGCCACCGTGTCGCCCACCGCGACCGTCAGGCCGACCACGACCCCGTCGCGGTGCGCGCGAATCGGGTTCTCCATCTTCATGGCCTCGAGCACCGCGAGCAGTGCACCGGCCTCGACGACGTCGCCGTCCGCGACGGCCACCGCGACGATCGTGCCCTGCATCGGCGCGAGCACCGCGGGTCCGGCCACGGCCGCGGCTCCGGCCTGTGCCCGCAGTTCCGCGGACTCGGCGCGGATCGCGACGGCTCGCTCGCCGAGGGTGTCGAGCCCCGGGACCGGCACGGCCACCAGGCGCCTGCCGATGCGGACGAACAGTTCGCCGCCGTCGCACTCCTCGGCGTCGGCCCACGCCGGAACGTCGAAGCGCCCCGCGAGCCAGCGGTTGTGGACTGCGAACGCGTCGGCGAACTCCGGATCGTCGAGCACCAGGCGGTAGAGCGGCACGGGCGTGGGGACGCCGCCGATGCGCAGGTCGGCCAGCGCGGCCAGCGCTCGGCGCAGCGTCGTCGGCCGGTCCGGCCCGCTCACGATCAGCTTGGCGAACATCGAGTCGAACCGACCGTCGATCTCCTCGCCCGCCTCGACTCCGGCGTCCACGCGGATTCCCGGTCCCGTGGGCCAGACAAGTTCGCTCAGCAGCCCGGTGGTCGGGGTGAAGTCGCGGCCCGCGTCCTCGGCCACGAGCCGAAACTCGATCGAGTGGCCGACGGCGGGCGGGTCGTCCTCGGCGAGCAGGACTGCGCCGCCCGCGATGCGGAACTGTTCGGCGACGAGGTCGACGCCGGAGGTCTGCTCGGTCACCGGGTGCTCGACCTGTAGGCGGGTGTTGACCTCGAGGAAGCTCAGCGTGCCGTCGGCGGCGAGCAGGTACTCCACGGTGCCCGCGCCGACGTATCCGGCGGCGCGACACAGATCGGCCGCCGAGGTGTGAATCGCCCGTCGCACCTCCGGGGACAGGAACGGGGCGGGCGCCTCCTCGATCAACTTCTGGTTGCGACGCTGCACGGAGCAGTCGCGGGTTCCGACGACGACGACGTGCCCCTCCGCGTCGGCGAGCACCTGCGCCTCGACGTGCCGGGCGGCGTCGAGGAACCTCTCGACGTAGCACTCGCCGCGGCCGAACGCGGCCTTCGCCTCCCGGGTGGCCGAGTCGTAGGCCTCCCCGATCTGCGCGGCGTCGTGGACGATCTTCATGCCGCGTCCGCCGCCGCCGTGCGCAGCCTTGATCAGCAGCGGGAAGCCGTGCGCGGCGGCGAAGTCCTCGACCTCGTCGAGTCCAGACACGACCTCCTCGGTGCCCGCGGCCAGCGGCACCCCCACCGTGCGGGCGAGGCGACGGGCGGCGACCTTGTCCCCGAGGGTCGCGATGACCTCGGGAGGCGGACCGATCCAGACCAGCCCGGCGGCCAGGACCGCGGCGGCGAACTCGACGTTCTCGGCGAGGAAGCCGTACCCGGGGTGGATCGCCTCGGCGCCGGCCTCGAGGGCCGCGGCAACGATTGCGGGGCCGTCGAGGTAGGCCTCGATCCGCTTCGCCCCGTCGGCGGTGCGCACGTGCAGCGCCCCGGCGTCGGACTCGACGTGCACCGCGACCGACCGGATCCCGGCCTCGCGCGCGGCTCGCAGGATCCGAACGGCGATCTCCCCGCGGTTGGCGACCAGCACCGAACCGATCGGCCGCGGCGCGGGCCCGCTCAGGCGCACCGACCCGGGACTCACTCGCTCTCCCCGGCGCCGACGAGCACGGCCCGGGCGGCACGCAGATGCGCGCCGTCGACCATCGCCCCGTCCAGGACCCCGACGCCGGCGGCGACGGCCTGTACGACGGCGCGGGCGTGCGCCACTTCGGCTTCGCTGGGCGTGAACACCTCGTGGGCCACCTCGACCTGAGTGGGATGAAGGCAGATCTTTCCGACGTAGCCGAGATCTCGGCCGGCGGCGGCGTCCACCCCGAACGCGTCGGCGTCCCGGATGGCGAGCACGGCCTGGTCCAGCGCGGCCACCCCGCCGAGGCGGGCGGCCAGCACCACGCGGGAGCGGGCGTAGGCGACCTCGGCACCGCCGACGGTGCGCCGCCCGCCCATGTCGGCGACGAAGTCCTCGGCACCGAAGTACACCGCGTCCGGGGCGACGGTCTCCCCCGCCAGCAACACCCGTGCGTCGGCCACGCCGAGCGCGGTTTCCACTCCGACGACGATGCGGGCCGTGCTCGGCAGCGCGGCTCGCAGGTCGTCGAGTTGCTCGGGGTACTCGTACTTGGGCAGCACCAGGCCGTCGAGCAGGTTCGCCTCCATCGCCTCGGCGACGGCCGCGACGTCGGCCTCGTGCCAGGGCGATCCGGGCGGGTTGACCCGGATCAGCACCGTGCCCGCGCCGGGGCGGTGTCCGGCCAGCCCGGCCAGCGCGAGCTTGCGGGCGGTGACCTTCTCCTCCGGCGCCACCGCGTCTTCCAGGTCCAGGGCCACCGCGTCGGGGCGGCAGCGCTCCACCTTGGCGAGCAGTTCGGTGCGTCCCCCGGGCACGAACAGCAGACTGCGCCAGCGCCCGCTCACGCGGGCCTGCGGTGCATCAGGCCGGTGCGCCGGGCACGGCAGACGAGTTCGCCGCGCTGGTTGGTGGCGTGGTGCTCGAACACGACGATCCCCGCGTCGGAACGAGACTTCGACTCCCGGGCCTCGACGACCTCGCTGCGCACTCCCAGGGTGTCGCCGACGAAGACCGGCGCCGGGAAGACGACCTCGGTCAGCGCGAGTTGCGCGACGATCGTGTTGAAGGTCAACTCGTGCACCGACAGCCCGACGACGAGGGCGACGGTGAACATCGAATTCACCAGCGGGCGCCCGAACTCGGTGTTCGCGGCGTAGTCGTGGTCGAGGTGCACCGCCGCCGGGTTCATCGTCATCGTGGTGAACAGGACGTTGTCGGTTTCGGTGACCGTGCGCCGAATGGGGTGCTCGACGACGAGCCCGACCGTCAACTCCTCGAACCACAGTCCGTGGGTCATGGGGTCCGCGCGCTTTCGATCACGTTCGACACGACGTCGATGGCGGTGGGGTCCTCCATCGCGGAGGTGTCCCCCTGCGGTTTGCCGTGCACCACGAGGTCGCGCAGCAGCCGGCGCATCGTTTTGCCGGTACGCGTCTTGGGCATCACGGGCGTCACGTAGACCTGGGCCGGGCGGGCGTACCCGCCCATTTCGGCTGCCACGTAGGCGGCGATCTGTTCGCGTGCCGCTCCCGGGTCGAGGTTCTGATGAAGCGTCACGAACGCTACGGGCACGGTGCCCTTGGTGGGGTCCGGGACGCCGACGACGGCGGCCTCGACCACGCTCGGGTGCGCGGTGACCACGGCCTCGATCTCCATCGTGGACATGCGGTGCGCCGCGACGTTGATGACGTCGTCGACCCGGCCGAGCACCCACAGGTGCCCGTCCGCGTCCAGGACCGCCTCGTCGTTGGTGGCGTACTTGCCGGGGAAGCGGGAGAAGTAGGCCTCGGTGTACCGCTCCGGGTCGTCCCACACCGTGCGGCACAGCGTCGGGAACGGGTTGAGCAGCACCAGGTTGCCCTTCGTGCCGGGGCCGACGGGATTGCCGTCGTCGTCGAGGATCTCGAACTCGTGCCCGGGCACGGCGGTGCCGAGCGAGCCGGGCTTGATGCCCTCGACGCCGTAGATCGGGTAGGCCCAGGTGGACCCGGTTTCGGTCTGCCCGTAGGCGTTGACCACGGGTGCGTCGAAGGTGGTGGTGGTCCACTCGAAGGTGTCGGCGTCCAGGGGTTCGCCCTGCATCGTGATGAGCTTGAGGCCCAACGGGTGTTCGGCGGCGAGGTCGTCGCCGAACTTGCGCAGCATCCGCCACAGGGTCGGCGCCGCGAGGACCTTGGTGACCCGGTGCCGCTCGCAGATCTCGTAGAACCGCGCGGTGCTCGGGGTGTCCAGCGCGCCCTCGTAGCAGGCGATGGTCATCCCGCACGCCAGTCCGCCGACGGCGGCCTGGATCGGGAAGGTCAGCCAACCGACGTCGGCGGCGACGAAGTACACGTCCCCTTCCTCGTAGCCCACCTGCCAGTGCGCGTTGGCCCAGGTGCCGAGCAGGAACCCGCCGACGCTGTGCACGACGCCCTTGGGCTTGGACTCGGTGCCGGAGGTGAAGATCAGGAACGAGGGGTCGTTGGGGTCCAGCGGCAGCGCGGCCACTCCCTGAGCGCCGCTCGCGAGGACGTCGGCGTAGGCGTGCTCGCCCGCGCGCAACGGGACGGCGTCGCCGGTGCGATCGACCACGACGGTCGCGCGCACGGTCGGCACGCGCTCCAGCGCGGTGCGCAGCGTCTCGAGCAGCGGCACGGGCTTGGTGCGCCGGTAGATGGAGTCGGCGACGACGACGACGCTCGCCCGCGCCGTCGCCAGGCGCGAGGCGACCGCTTCGGCGCCGAAGCCGGAGAACAGCACCGTGTAGATCGCGCCGAGCCGATTGCAGGCGTGGATCGCGGTGAAGGCCTCGACGAGGTTGGGCATGTAGATCCCGACGACGTCGCCCTTGCCGACGCCGAGCTTCGCCAGGCCCGCCGCGAGCGCGGACACCTCGACGGCGAGCTGGGAGTAGGTGACGTCGCGGGTGTCCCCGGGTTCGCCCTCCCAGGCGATCGCGATACGGTTGGCGGTCGCCGGATCCTCGGCCCAGCGGTCCACGCAGTTGTCGGCGACGTTGATCGTCCCGCCGTCGAAGTAGCGAAAGCCGGTGATGTCCCCCGAGCGCACCGAGGTGTACGGAGTGATCCAGCGCTGCTGGGTGGCGACCCACTCCCAGTACTCGTCGGAGGTCGCGAGCTCGCGCAGCGCACCGAGTTGCTCGACGCGGGCGGGCACCGTCCACCGCGGAGGCAGCGCCATCACCGGTGCGGCCAGCAGTGCGTTGAGGCTGTCGCCGTCGGACATCGTCGTCCTCCTGGGACTTCTAGGAACTGATTGCGGGTCAGACGGGGCTGATGAGGTGGTGGCGGCGACCGGGTTGGCGGGACCACCCGTCCGCGTCGGCCAGCCGGGCGATCAACTCGGTGCGCAGCCGCTCCGGTTCGACCACCGCGTCGACCATGAGCATCGACCCCATGCGGAGCAGGTTGATGTCGGCCTGCTGCTCGACGATGCGGGCGGCCACGAACGCGGCCCGTTCCTGCGGGTCGGCGATGTCGGCGATCTTGTTGGCGTAGACGGCGTTGACCGAGGCCTCGGCCGACATCGGGCCGATCGTGGCCGTGGGCAGGGCCAGGGTCGCTCGCGGCTCGAAGCCCGGCGCGCACATGGCGTAGAACCCGGCGGCGTAGGCCTTGCGCAGCACGACGCTGAACTTCGGCACCTCGGCACTGGCCATGGCGGCCACCATCTTCGCGCCGTGCCGGATGATCCCGGCGCGCTCGACCTCGACGCCGACCATGAACCCGGGCACGTCGTGCAGGAACACCAGGGGAATGTTGTAGGCGTCGCACATCGAGACGAACCGGGCCGCCTTGTCCGCGGAGTCCACGAAGATTGCGCCGCTGCGGACGCTCGGCTGGTTCGCGACCACGCCGATCGTCCGGCCGTCGAGGCGCGCGAAGCCGACGACCATCTCCTGGGCCCAGCGGGCCTTGACCTCGAAGAACGATGCGCCGTCGACGATCGCCTCGATCACGTCGCGCACGTCGTAGGAGGCGTTGGGATCGGTGGGGATCAGATCGCCGAGATCGCTGCGCTCGGGTTCGGTCGATTCCCGGTGCGCCGGCGCGGTCCGGAAGTCGTCGGGCAGATAGGACAGCAGCAGCCGGGCGGCGGCGATGGCCTCCCAGTCGGTGTCGAAGACCTCGTCGGCGCAGCCGGAGACCGAGGCGTGCATGAGCGCGCCGCCCATCTCCTCCAGCGTGGTGATTTCGCCGGTCACCTTTTCGGCGATGCGCGGGCTTGCGAGGTACATCGAGGAGTTGCCGGCGACCATGCCGACCCAGTCGCAGAAGGCGGGCATGTAGGCCCCGCCCGCAGCGGACGGACCGAGCAGCACGCACACCTGCGGCACCCGGCCGGACAGGCGAACCTGCAGGTTGAAGATCGCCGAGGCACCGCGGCGGCCGGGAAAGAAGCCCATCTGGTCGGTGAGCCGGCCGCCGGCGGCGTCGACGAGGTAGACCACCGGCAGCAGGTCGCGGTCCGCGCGCTCGAGCAGCCGTACCTGCTTCTCGCAGGTGAGCACGCCCCAGGAGCCGGCCTTGACGGTGAAGTCCGAGGCGACGACGGCGACGCGGCGGCCCTCGATCCGGCCGACGCCGGTGACGACGCCGTCGGCCGGCAGGTCGAGGTCCCCCGCCGTGGCGAGCAGCCCGTCCTCGACGAACGTGTCGGGGTCGAACAGCAGTGCGATCCGTTCCCGGACCGGCATCTTGTTCGGCCACCGTGCGGCGTCGTTGCCCCGCTGCGCCCGCTCGATCGCCTCGGCGACCGCCGAAGGGTCGGGAGGCGCCACCGTCACGGGGCCATGGCCTTGGTCAGGATCTCGAGCTGGATCTCGTCGGTGCCGCCGCCGATGCGCAGGATGCGCGCGTCGCGGTAGTGCCGGGCGACTGCGGACTCCTCGACGAACCCGGCGCCGCCGAACAGCTGCACCGCGTCGTCGACGATCCGGTTCGCGGCGATGGCGGCGAGGTACTTGGCCTGCGCGACGGTCTTGAGCGCGTCCGGGTGACCGGCGTCGAGCCGGGCGGCGGACTGGTAGGTGAGCAGCCGGGCGGCCTCGAGCTCGATTTCCATCGTGGCTAGCTTGTGCCGGATCGTCTGCAGGCTCGTCAGCGGTGCCCCGAAGGCCTGCCGGTCCCGGGTGTAGGCCTTGGCCAGGTCCAGGCACTCGGCCGCATGGCCGAGGCCCATCGCGGCGAGCACGATCCGCTCGAGTTGGAAGCCCTCCATGATCTGCTGGAAGGCCCGCCCCTCGACGCCGAGCACCGCGTCGGCGCCGACGTGCAGGTCGTCGAGCAGCACCTCGCGGGTGTCGGAGGAGTGCCAGCCCATCTTCACCAGCGGGCGGCCGAACGACAGGCCCGGGGTGCCGGCGGGAACGACGAACATGGTGATGCCGGCGTGCCGGGGACCGTCGCCGATCGGCGCGGTGCGGGCCGCGACGACGAGCACGTCGGCGAACCCGGCGTTGGTGATGAACATCTTGCGGCCGTTGAGCACCCAGCCGTCCGCGGTGCGCCGGGCGGTGCTGGCCATGCCCGCCACGTCCGAGCCCATGCCGGGTTCGGTGACGGCGATGGCCGACACGGCCTCGCCGGAGGCCAGCGCCGCGCACCAGCGCTCGCGCTGCGCGGGAGTGCCGTAGCGGGACAGGTGCGGGCCGGCCATGTAGGCGCTGACCAGGGCCGTCACGGCGATGCCGCCGCTGGCCCGGGCCAGTTCCTCGGACACGATCGCCACCGCGATGCTGTCGCCCTCGCTGCCGCCGAACTCCTCCGGCGTGGTCAGCCCGAGCAGGCCGGCGGCGCCGAGCTTGGGCCACAGCGCGGCGGGAAACTCGCACTTCGCCTCGGCGTCGTCGACGAACGGACGGACTTCCCGATCGGTGAAGGCGCGGCAGGAGTCGCGGAAGGCGAGGTGCTCGGCGCCGAGTTCCCAGGTCATCGTGTACGTCCCTACTTCTCGACCGACCGGACGGTCGAATACTAGGCTGCACCCCGACCCGGCCGTCAACCCTCACCCGGAGGTTCGCGTCATGCCCGAGGCCGCCACATCGCCACCCCAGAGCCGCGCCGACGCCCAACGGGCGCGCGTCGTGGGAATCGCGGCGGACATCTTCGGCCGCCGCGGTTTCCGCGCGACGTCGATGAACGAGATCGCCGCGGCCGCCGGACTGTCGAAGCCGACGCTCTACCACTACTTCCGCAGCAAGGAGGAGATCCTCGTCCTGCTGTACACGGAGGTCCTGGACGAGAGCCTGCTCGAGGCGCGCTCGACCCTGGCCGCGGCACCCACCCCGCTCGCCGGCATCCGGGACCTGATCGCGGCCCGCGTCGCCTACACCTGCCGCAACGCGCGGCTGTTGACGGTGTGCTTCGAGGAGGAGCACGAACTTCCGGCGGCACTGGCCGAGCAGTTGCTCACCCGGCGGCGAGCCGTCGAAGACCTGTTCTCCGAGGCCCTCGGCGAACACCTGCGCGCACACCCCTCGCTGCTGCCCGGTGTCGCCCCGAAGGTCTACGTCAACGCCTGCCTCGGCGCCGCGAACTGGTGCTACAAGTGGTACCGCCCCGACGGCCCGGCCACTCCGGAAGAACTCGGGCTCCAGATCGCCTCGGCGATGACCGCCGCCCTGGAAATCTGACAACTACCGCCGCCCGGGGCCAATCCACCCCCGGATGGGGACTCTGAAGTTTTCCTGAGATTTCGGTCAACCAGGGTCACCCTCGTGCAGCCCCTCGCATCCCCTAGGACACGGGGCCCTCCGGAGTCGCAAGTGACACTACCGACCGGTAGTTGGGCGCCGTTTGGACGCTTGTAGAAGTGTGAACCCCGGCACACACTCGACAAACAGCGACGAACCCGACCCGTAACAACGGGTTGTTCGTCGCGCTCCCACTCGCCCGGTGGAACGAGGATTCCGAATGAGTCGCCCCAAGCCGTCCCACGGCACCGGCACCGACGTGCCGCCGACCGATGGCCCCTCCCGTCGCACGATCGTCGGGTGGGTGCTTGCAGCGCCCACCCTGGTCGTCGCCGCCCGCATGGGCGTCGACGTCTTCAACCCCGAGACCGCGAACGCGGCCACTACGCCCTCTGCGGGCTTCGGCTCGCTGGGCCCGCTCGGCACCGCCGGCTCCGGTTCGCTCGGAACGCCGATTCCGTGTTCGCCGCAAATCTACGACTCCTACGACCAGTCGGACATCCTGTCCGACAGCTGTCGCCCGACGAACAACCTGCTGACGATCGAGGTCGACTCGAGCGGACGGGCGCTGTTCGACATGCCCCGCGCCGAGGTCGGTCAGGGCCTCACCACGGCAGTGGCGATGATCATCGCCGAGGAGCTCGACCTGCCGCTGTCCAAGGTCAAGGTCACCATGGCCAAAGCCCGCCCCGAGCTGATCTACAACCAGCTCACCGGCGGGTCCAACAGCGTTCGCTCGCTCTACGACCCGCTGCGCGCCGCCTCGGCGGCCGCTCGTGGCCAGCTCGTCGCAGCCGCCGCGCGCTCCTGGGGCCTTGACGAGTCCATGCTGACCACCGTCGACGGCGTCGTCCGGGCGCCCGACGGGCGCACGCTGGACTACGGCGCGCTCAGCCCCATCGCGGCGTCCCCGACTCCGCAGGAAGTGCCCGTCAAGCTCAAGGCGCGGGAGAACTTCTCGATCATCGGCAAGCCGACGGTGCGCACCGACGCCCTCGCGGCGATCATCGGCGCCAAGATGTACGCGATGGACCTCAAGGTCGACAACGCCCTCCCGACGATGGTCTGCCGCCCGCCGACCTACAACGGCACGGTCAACTCGGTACGGAACATGGCCGCGGTCAAGAAGATGCCGGGCATCACCGACGTCGGCGTCATCTCCACCGGCGTTGCGGTCCGCGGCAAGACCTTCGGACAGTGCGTCGACGCCGTTCGCGCGCTGAAGGTCGACTGGGGCCCCGGCACCGTCGACGACATGGACAACGATTCGATCGGCAAGGAAATCGACAAGGGCGAACTGCCCATGCAGCCGGCCCTGCCGGGCACCGAGTCCATCGAGCACGTCTTCACGTTCAACTTCCGCAGCGGCTCGCCCCTGGAGACCAACTGCGCCGTCGCGGACGTCCGCGACGACCGCGCGGAGGTGTGGTCCAGCCTCAAGTGCCCAATCGTCTTCCAGCAGCAGACGGCCCAGAAGCTCGGGCTCCCCCTCGAGAAGGTCGTCGTCAACGTCACCGAGGGCGGCGGCTCGTTCGGCCGTCACCTCTTCCACGACGCCCCCGCCGAGGCCGTCGAGGCCTCGAAGCTGTTCGGCAAGCCGGTGCGCCTCATGTGGCACCGCACCGACGACAACCGGCACGGCCGCATGCACGCCATGTCCAAGGTGCGGATTCGCATGTCAGAGGTCGACGGCGCCATCGCGGGGTGGGAAGTCCGGCACACCGCAGTGGCCACCGACTTCACCCACGGCTTCGGCGAGATCGCCTCGAACATGCTGGGCGAGGCCAAGCCGTTCGGCAACCTGACCCTCGCCCAGACCCTCTACACGCTCGAAACGGGCATGCCTTACAACTTCGGCTTGGTCAACCACCTGCTCAACGAGGTCTACGACTTCGACACCTTCCCGACCTCCGCGGTTCGCAACGTGTACTCGCCGGACACGGCGACCGCCCGCGAACTGATGGTCGATCAGATGGCGAAGAAGCTCGACGTCGACCCGGTGGAGTTCCGGCTGCACTTCAATCGCCACGACCGCATGCGCGACGTGATCGAGAAGTGCGCCAAGGAAGGCAACTGGGGCCGCAAGATGGCCCGGGGCACCGCCCAGGGCTTCGCCATCCACGAGGAGTACAAGGCCTACGTCGCCTGCCTCATGGAGATCGACACCCGCCCGGCGACGGTCAACCGCAAGGTGCGCGATGCCTTCACCGGACCGCGGATCACCAAGGTCACGATGGTCGTCGACACCGGCATGGCCATCAACCCACGCGGCGTGCAGGCCCAGATGATGGGCGGCGCCATGGACGGCATCGCCCAGGCGCTGACCGCGAGCAACCACATCAAGGACGGTCTGACCCTCGAAGGCTCGTGGGACGACTACCGCTACACGCGGCAGTGGAACAGCCCGCCCGAGATGAACATCATCGTCCTGCAGACGGACAACGGCCCCGGCGGCGCCGGCGAACTGGGCTGCGGTGTGAGCGAGGCGGCGGCGGCGTGCGCGTACGCGCGAGCCGTCGGCAAGATGCCCACCGAGTTCCCGATCAACTTCCGCAAGCCTCTCGGCTTCAAGCCCAAGTCCAAGACCCCGCCGATTCCGCAGAGCCCCGTCAACGGCCTGCGCAACGCCCGCTGAGAGAAGGAGCCAACTCGTGTCGAAGCACAGCTTCATCCTCAACGGCAAGAAGGTCGCCGTCGACATCGAAGACGACGTCCGCCTGCTCTGGGTCCTCCGCGACGTCATCGGCGTCACCGGGCCCAAGTACGGCTGCGGCATTCAGGTCTGTCGGGCCTGCACCTCGCACATCAACGGCAAGGCGTTCAACCCGTGCGCCGTCAAGGTGGGCGACATCAAGCCCACCGACGAGATCACCACGATCGAAGGTCTCGCGGACACAGTTCCGGGCGACCTGCACCCGATGCAGGAGGCGTGGCTCGAACGCGACGTCGCCCAGTGCGGGTACTGCCAGCCCGGTCAGATCATGGCCGCGGTGGCGCTGGTGAAGGACCTCAAGAAGCAGGGTCGCAAGGTCAGCGACTCCGACCTCGACGGCATTCGCAACATCTGCCGATGCGGGACCTACTTCCGCATCCGCGAGGCGATCGTCGAGGGCGCCAAGAAGATGTAGTTCCACCCGAAACGAGAGCGGCCATCGCCTGAGGGGGCGGTGGCCGCTCTTCGTTCTAGAGCAGGCCCGCGACGGCACGCACCGCGGCGACGTCCGCGGGCAGCCACTCGACGTCGAAGAGTTGCGCCGGGGCGAGCCAGCGCAACAGGTCGTGGTCCTCGCGCGGCTCGGGTTCACCCTCCACGAGGTGGGCGAGGTGCACCCGCAGCACCATGTCCTCGCCGATCGGCCACTCGCCCGGAACCTGTTCCCCGCAGGCGATCCGCACGCCCAGTTCCTCGTGGCACTCGCGGATCAGCGCCTCGCGGTCGGACTCCCCCGGCTCGACCTTCCCGCCGGGAAACTCCCAGCCCCCGGCCAGGACGGACGGAAGCCGTCGCCGGGCAGCGAGCATCCGCCCATCGCGAACGATCGCTGCCCCGACGACGACTCGCCGCTGGTTGCCGATGACTAGGCCCCGATCTTCTCCATGGCCTTGGCGACCGTGGCTTCGAACGCGTCCTTCGGAGCCTCGTCGGCCTTGCCGCCCTGACCGAGCACGACGACGGTCACGGTGGCGCCGACGCGGCCGACCGCCATGAGCTGCATCGTGTACTCGGAGTCCTTCGGGGCGAAGAAGAAGCCCGCCCGCTTGACGCCGTCGCCGAGGTCGAGGTCGGCGTACTGCTCGCCGCTGGCCTCGTCGATCGGGAAGGCCTTCCTGTACCGCTCCACGCAGCCGTCGAGCGCGGTCCCGAGCTTGGCGACGAGCGCCTTCGCCTCGTCCTGCGACTCGGTTTCCACGACGAACTGCCGCGCCTCGGCCTCGCGGTCGGAGGAGTAGGTCTGGTACTCGGTGTCGTCCGCGGGCAGTTCGCCGGTGATGCAGAAGTACTCCGGGTCCGGCAGACCCTCCTGCTCGCCCTGCGGCTTCCAGGTGCCGTACCGGGAACCGGCGGGCCAGTCGGCGGCGGCGAGGAACTCGACGTCGGCGGCGGCGGCCGACGGGCTGCCGCTCGGCGAGGCGCTCGGCGCCGGGGTCGCGGGCTCCGGCGAGACGGTGGGCGTGACGACGGGCGCCGCGGGCGGCGGAGCGTCGTTGGACTCCACCTCGTCCTTGCCACCGCAGCCGGCGAGCACGGACACGCCCACGAGCATCGCCGCTGCGAACGCCGCGCGGGACTTGCTGATCTTCATTGCCACTCCCCCATTTCGCAGACCCACCGTGGTCTGCCTACGTTGTACAGACGCGCCGGCCCGCCGCTTCGTTGACACCCGCGGGCACGACATCGAAATGTGACCTCATGCTTGCACCGGGACCCTCGCTACGGGTCGAGCCGCTCCCCTTCGACCATCCCGTGTCGACCGCGCTCGTGGCCCAGATCCAGGAGTTCTACGTCGACCGCTACGGCGCTCCGGACGAAACTCCGGTGGCCCCGGGCGAGTTCGACCCACCCCACGGCCGGTTCCTGCTCGCCTACGACGGCTCGACGCCGGTCGGCTGCGGCGCGTGGCGCGTGCTCGAACCCGGACTGGCCGAGGTGAAGCGCATGTTCGTGCTGCCCGAGTACCGACGTCGCGGCGTATCCCGGGTCCTGCTGGCCGCGCTGGAGGACTCCGCCCGAGCGGCCGGGGCCTCCCGCCTGTGGCTGCAGACCGGTTCGCTGCAGGGCGAAGCCCTCGGGCTCTACCGCAGCAGTCCGGGCTGGGAGCCGATCGCGCCCTACGGCTTCTACGCCGAGCACCCCGGGTGCCACTGCTTCGGAAAGTCGCTCGGCTAGGACCTGCGGCCGGCTGTCAGGATGGTGGGCATGAGAACAGTTCTGGCCACGTCGGCGGCGGCGCTCCTGTTGCTCGGCGGCTGCGGTGCCGCCGACAAGATCGACGCGTTCGGCAAGGAGGTGCGTGCCTGCCGGGACGCCCTGGCCAAGGCCGTCGAGAACGCCCGGGACACCGCAGCCGACGCGGTGGAGAAGGGAAGGTCCGTCGACGACGCGATCGCCGGCGCGAACCCGCCGGAGTGCAGAAACATCGACGACAACCTGACCTCGGGCCTGCGCAAGGAGCTCGCCGACCGGATCCGCGGTCAGTGATCGCCCGCGTGCTGTGCGCGGCCGCCGTTGCGACCTTCCTCGCCGGCTGTGGCGGAGACGACGAGAGCCTCGACGAGTCCAAGATCGAACGCTGCGCGACGGCCCTGGTGCCGTACGCGAAGGAGGGCGACGCGGGCAAGGGCATGGCCGCCGCCCAGGACCAGGCGTGCGGCGACCTCAACGCCAACGAGAAGTCCGAGGCCATCGCCCGCATGTATAGAAAGCAGTCCGAACAGGCGCCGTAGCAGGGCGCGATCGCTGAAGAGGATGTCATCCTTTTCAGCGATCGCGCCCCGGCTACTTGCCGACGGTGATCTGCGGCTCGGAGACGAGGCCGAAGGACCGCAGGACGCCGAAGAGCTCGCGGTGGCCGAAGGCCTGGCAGGCCGAGCCGAAGCCGACCTTCTTCGTCTCGCCGAACGCGAGTTGCAGGGCGCACCAGGCCTGCAGCAGACCGGTCTGCTTGTAGTTGCAGTTGCCGTAGATCACGCAGCGCGAACGGGCCAGCGGTCCGGTGCCGTGCACGGAGTCGATCGAAATGTTGATCCGCGGGTTCTCCCGCGGCGGGTACTCGCTGCGGATGCCCTTGGACTGCTCGGCGAGGATCGCCCGCTTCTCCTCCAGCGTCTTGCCTTCGACGACGGGAATCAACGCGGCGATGATCTGCGGGACGCCGAGCATGAGCGGGCGGTTGATCACGCCGCCGAGCACCTTGACGCTGGAGACCCGCGGGTCGTCCTGGAACCAGATCGGGCTCGAGGTGCCGCCCCACGGCAGCGCCAGGCCGAGTTCGTGCTGGCCGGGCACGACGAGCTCCGCGATGCCGGTGTCCATCGGCCACTCGACGAGCCTGTTCTCCTCCAGGAAGAAGGCCTTGGACAGGATCGCGTTCGCCACGATGGTCGCAGTCGAGGCAACCGTGGGGGTGCCCTTCCAGAACACGGCCATGTCCAGGTTGTCGATGCCCGGGGTCTCCAGGACGTAGTTCGCGGCCACCTCCCCGACGGTGTACATCTGCGCGACGCCCGGAGAGAGCAGCAGGCCCTTGGCCACGAACTTCGCGCCCCACTCCTGCTTGCACCAGATCAGCCAGTCCTGCTCGCCGGTGGTGTCGAGGTAGTGGACGCCGGCGTTGTAGCAGGCCTCGACGGCCGCGGGCCCGTACTCCATGAACGGCCCGACGGTGTTGCACAGGACCTTGGCGCCGGCGAGCAGCTTGGTGAGTTCGGCGACGCTGTGCGCGGTTTCGGCGATCTCGTACTCGGCGGTCTCGAGCCCGGGGACGGTGTCGAGCCCGGCCTGCAGGCGACCCTTGTCCCGGCCGGCCGCGACGAACGGCAGGTTCAACTCCCGCAGGTACTCGCAGATCAGCCGACCGGTGTATCCGGACGCGCCGTAGACGACCACTGGCTTGCTCATGACACACCTCGCTGGTTGAAGGAATCTGGGCGTGCGGCATCGCCTCGTGGCCCGACGGCCAAGAGTTGGATCCACCTAGCTGTGACGCTGCGTCATATACCCATGCCACCGTCGACCGGAAGGCCGATGCCGGTGACGAAGCGGGACGCGTCCGAGGCCAGGAACACGACCGCGTCGGCCATGTCCGCGATCTCGCCGAGGCGGCCGAGCGGGGTCTGCTCGATGACACCCGCGACGGCGGTCTCGAAGTCGGGCGCGAGCCCGAGTGCCACGATGTCGTTGGCGAGGCCGACACCCATCTCGGTCGGCACCAGGCCCGGATAGATGGTGTTGACGCGGACGCCGAGGCCGAGCTTGCCCGCCTCCATCGCCGAGACCTTGGTGAGGCGGTCGACTGCGGACTTCGAGGCGGAGTACCCGCCGATCGAGGGGAATGCGATCGTGGCGGCAACCGAGGCGACGTTGATGATCGAACCACCCCGGCCGGCCGCGCCGCCCGGGCCCATCGCGCGGAAGGCGTGCTTGATGCCGAGCGCGGTGCCGACGACGTTGACGTCGAACATGCGGCGCAGGTCGTCGGCGTCGATGTTCACCATCAGGCCGGTGATCTCGATGCCCGCGTTGTTGATCAGGATGTCGAGGCCGCCGACCGCGGAGATGGCCTGGGAGATCGCCGACTCCCAGGCCGCGTCGCTGGTGACGTCGAGGTCGACGAACTCCGCGGTGGCATCGGAGGAGCGCAGCTCGTCCACCGTGGCCTTGCCGAGGTCGGCGCGGATGTCGGCGATGACGACGGCGGCACCGTGACGCGCAAGCGCCTGGGCCATGCCGGCTCCGAGGCCGCGAGCGCCACCGGTGACGAGGGCGGTGCGACCGGCGAGCGAGAACGGATCGGTGGACATGGGGAAGCCTCCCGGCGACGTTGACGGCGTATCCACCCCATCCTCTGGGGTCGGCTGGCCCCAAGCCAAGACCCCTCACTGGACAGACGTCAAGACTTTTTCTGGACAATCGTCAAAGGAGTTTTTGGCCGGCTGTCACGATTACCTGGTTTGATATGGCCGTGGCTACCTCTGTCGTCGAGGCCTCGGCGGAACATCGGGTCGTTGGGCGCGGTCGGGACAAGTTCGCCGACCGCCGCGACGAACTCGCCGCCGCGGCACGCAGCACGCTGTCCGAGTTGGGGTACGCGCGCACCAGCCTGCGGGAGATTGCCGACCGTACCGAGTTCTCGCACGGCGTCCTGCACTACTACTTCCGAGACAAGGTCGACCTCATCGCGCACTCCGTGCGCCAGGTGAAGGCCGAGTGCGTCACCCGGTACGACTCGATCGTCGCCGCCGCCGCCGACGCCCCGGCGCTCGCCGCGGCCTTCGGAGCCGCGATGGCCGCGAGCCTGCGCGAGGACGCGCCGATGCACCGGCTCTGGTACGACCTGCGCAATCAGTCGCTGTTCTCTTCGGACTTCCACGACGACGTCGTCGAGATCGACGCGAGCCTGCAGGCCATGATCTGGCGCGTCGTGAGCCGGCACGCGGAGCTGGCGGGGAGCCCCGCGCCGGACCCGGCCACGGCGTACGCCGTTTTCGACGGGCTGTTCTGGCAGGGCCTGCTCGCCTACGAGGACGACCCGCAGGGATCCTGCGCGCGCCTCGCGCAGCGTGCCGAGGCAGTATTGGCGCAACTGCACGGCTGAGGAAGGATCCACCACGGTGACTGCGCGCGGACCACGGGTACTGATCGTCGGCGCGGGGTTCGGTGGCATCGCAGCCGCGGTGGAGCTGCGCAGGGCCGGTTTCTCCGACGTCGAGATCCTCGACGCCGCGGACGCCATCGGCGGCACCTGGCTGCTCAACTCCTACCCGGGGGCCGCCTGCGACGTCCCGAGTCCGTTCTACTCCTTCTCCTGGGCGAAGCGATCGAACTGGAAGCACCTCTGCGCCGAGCAGCCCGACATCCTCGAATACCTGCAGAGCGAGGCCGTCCGGCAGGACGTCGCGCACCTGGTCACCCTCGGCACTCGGGTGCAGGCCGCCGAGTGGGACGCGCGGACCGCGCAGTGGACGGTGAGCGCCGCGGACGGGCGCACCTGGCAGGGCGACGTGCTGATCGTGGCGACCGGACAGCTGAACCAGCCCAAGACCCTGCCCCTGCCCGGCCTCGACACCTTCGGCGGGCACGTCTTCCACTCGGCCCGCTGGGACCACGACTACGACCTCACCGGCAAACGCGTCGCGGTGATCGGCAACGGCCCGAGTGCCGTGCAGTTCGTGCCCACCGTCGCCCGGCAGGCCGCGCGACTGAGCGTGTTCCAGCGCAGCGCGAACTGGATCCTGCCGCGACGCAACCGCCCCTACCCCGCAGCCATCCGCAACGGCGTGCAGAGGGTTCCGGGCGTGCAGGACGCGCGCCGGGCGTTCTGGTTCTACTACTGCGAACTGCTGACGTTCTGCATCCGCCACCCCAAGTTGATGGGCCCGCCGATGGAGGCGCGCTCGAAGGCGTTCATGCGCCTGCAGATGCGGCACGGAAGCAAGGACCTGATCGCCAAAGCCACACCGGACTACCGCTTCGGCTGCAAGCGGATCGTCTTCACCTCGCACTTCCTACCGGCCCTCACCCGCCCCAACGTCGAACTGGTGACCGACGCCATCACGGGCGTCGAACCGGCCGGCATCCGGACCTCGGACGGGACGTTGCACGAGATCGACTGTCTGATCTGGGGCACGGGGTTCGCCTCGAACGACTTCATGTTCCCCATGGAGCTCTTCGGTCGCGACGGCCTGAGCCTGCGTCAGGTTTGGGCCGACGGCGCGCACGCGCACCTGGGCATGACCGTGCCGGGCTTCCCGTCGATGTTCGTGCTCTACGGCCCCAACACCAACACCTCTGGCGGCTCGATCGTCTGGTACCTCGAGCAGCAGGTGAAGTACGTGCGCCAAGCCCTCGAACTGCTGCGCTCCACCGGATCTGCTGCACTCGAGGTGCGGGCCGACGTCGAAGCCTCCTCGGACGCGGCGCTGCAGTCGCTGTTCGCCGGCACGGCGTGGACCGCCGGGTGCGACTCCTGGTACCAGGACCCCAACGGTCGCAACGTCGCCAACTGGCCCGGGTACATGACCCAGTACCGCAAGGCCGTCAGGGAACTCCACGCCGACGAGTTCGACCTGATCCCTCGGCCTGCAATGGCGCCGGCCACGAGTTCGGCCGGCTAGCACCCCGGCCCCCGTCAGCGGGCCTTGGCCTCCCCCGAGGTCGCCGTGGCCTTCCTGGACTGCGCCGGCTTCTTGGCCTTCTCGGTCGCCTTTCCGTGGTCCATGCTGTCGTGGTCCATGCCCGGCATGCTGTCGTGGTCCATGCCCGGCATGCTGTCGCGGTCCACGGTCGGCGCGCTCTCGGCGGCCGGCGTCATGGCGGGGCCGTCCATGCAACCGGAACTTCCGCCCATGGCCAGGTGTTGGCCGTGGTCCATGCCGGCCATGTCGGAGCCGCCGCTGGACGAGCCGTGGTCCATGCCGGCCATCGAGTGCCGGCCCGGACCACAGTCCGTCGCGGAGGCGCCCTGGCCGACGAGGGTGCTCAGCACGATGGCGAGACCGGCGACCGAGGCGAGCACGGGGAGGACGGCGACGTTGCGTACGGCAGGTTCCTGCATGGTCGAGCAGGTACCCGCTCGACGGTCCGCCGGAACCTGTGAAGGCGTTCAGCCGGCCGGCGGCTCGAGCGCGAGGCCGTCGAGAACGACGTCCACCGCCCGGCGGATGTTCTCCCAGCGGAAGCCGTCCGGGTCGAGGGAGGAGTGCAGCAGCAGGCCGTCGACGAGGGCCACCAGAATCGAGCCGAAGGCGTTGGCCGGGATGGGCGTCATCTGCCCCTCGTGCCCCGCCATCCAGGCGAAGGCCGCGACCCGCTGCCGCCGGTAGGCCACCGCTTCGGCCATGCGAGCTCGCAACTCGGGGTCTGCGGCGATCTGCGACCACAACTCGGCGCGCAGCGATGCCTCCGCCGGGTCGCTGCCGCGCACCACCATCGCGCGGAGGAACTCCCGGATCCGCTCCGGATAGGTGGTCTCGGCCTCGGCCAGCCCCGTCAGCAGCAGTTCCACCTCGGCCATTTCGGCCTCGAGGATGGCAGCGAGCAGAGCCTGCTTGGAGTCGAAGTGCACGTAGAACGCGCCTTTGGACAGGCCCGCGCCGGTGCAGACCTCGTCGACCGTGATGCCTCGATAGCCGCGTTCACGGGCGATCTCGCGGGCGGCGATCAGAAACTGTTCACGCCGTGCCGCGCGGCGCTGCGGCCCGATCCTGGGCACCTCGCCCCCTTGCTGCGAAATCGTTCAGGCTCGCGGTGAGCAGATTGTGCCGCTCGCCGTCGGGGTAGCTGAGAGCTTACAAACCGACTCGCCAGTTTCTTTGGATCGCCGATGGCCACCACCACCGTCCCCCGTGGCGCCGAACTTCGGGTCCCGCCCCGGGAACGCGCGGACACCCCGCGCGAACTCGTCCACCCCTCGCTGCATCGGATCGACCCCGCGGTGGGCCTGGTGCTGCTGGTCGCAGTCGCGTGGCCGCTGGTCATCGGTGGAGCGTGGCCGTTCATCCTGAGCATGTCCCTGCTGACCGGCATCGTCGGCATGGGCACTATGGTCGTCGTCGGCTGGGCCCGCGAAACCACGCTCATGCAGGCGGGGCTCACCGGCACGGCCCTGTACCTGGCGGGCTGGGCCTACCGCGACAACACCGGCGGGCTCGGCTGGCCCTTCCCCGTGGCCGTGGCCTTCGCCGTGGCGGTCGTGGTTGCCATCTCGATCGCGGTGGCCATGGTCGCCTCGCGCCTGTCTCCGATCTACATCCTGGTCCTGACCCTGACCGTGCAGTTCACGATCGAGAACACCCTGTTCACCTACGGCACGCTGACCGGAGGGCTGCAGGCACCGACCGTGGAACGGCCACGCTTCTTCGGGGCCTCGCTCGCCTCCGACGTACGGTTCTACTACTTCCTGCTCGCGATCACGCTCGTACTGATGTACGCGCTGCACGTCTTCAAGACCTCCCGCTTCGGCCGAGCGATGATCATGGTCGGCAACGACCGCGAGTCCGCCGCGGCGGTCGGCGTCAACCCGTGGCGGTACAAGATCGGCGCCTACGCGCTCGGCGGCGCGTTCGCGGGCATCGGCGGCGCGCTGTGGGCACCGCAGCTCGGATCTCCGCCGGGACCCGGCCAGTTCGGCACGCTGATGGCGCTGGTCTACCTCGCCGTTCCGGTGCTCGCCGGATTTGGATCGATCATCGGGGTCGTCGCGGTCGGGATGGCGTTCATGGCCCTTCCCATGGCCGCCACCCAGTACGGATTCTCCGTCCAGCCGTTGCTGCTCGGCGGTTTCGGCCTGCTCGTGGGCATTCTGGCCGGCCCGCGCGGGATCTCCGGCGCCGTCGCCACCTTCCGCCGGTGGGTGGGCCAGACCGTGCGCCACGGCAGCCCGCGCGACCTGCTCGCGCCCACCGGCCGAACGGCCTCGGGACTCGGCCGCGGCGCGCGCCGACTGCACCCGGTACACCTTCGCGAACGTCTCTCCGACCGGGCGAGCGTTCGCGCACTGCGCGGATCCAACGAGGACGATCCCTGGCAGCGGTGAGCTCTACCGCCGCCAGAACACGTGGTGCACGACGCCGCTCGGGCTGGGCACCACGTCGCAGTGGAAGCGGTCGAGCAGGTCGTCCGGGGAGTCCCACAGCCGCGTACCGCCGCCGAAGTCCACCGGGGCCACCGCGACGTGCAGGGTGTCGACGAGGTCCGCCTCGAGAAACTGACGGACAGTCATGGCTCCGCCGCCGAGCCGCACGTCCTTGCCGTTCGCCGCCTCCTTGGCCCGCTCGAGCACGGTCGCCGGTTCGGCGTCGACGAAGTGGAAGGTGGTCTCCCCCTTCACCAGCGTCGGGCGCAGGTGGTGGGTCAGGACGAAGACCGGGGTGTGGAACGGCGGCTCCTCGCCCCACCAGCCCTCCCAGTCGAGGCTGTCCCAGGGACCGCGGTGGGGGCTGAACTTGTTGGCGCCCATGATCTCGGCGCCGATGTTGTGGGTGAAGTCGCGGGTGAAGTAGTCGTCGATGCCGCGGCTGCCGCCCGGGTCGGTGCGGTTGGGCCAGCTCGCCGTGGCGCCCGCCCAGGAGAACAGCTGCATCGGGTTGGCGCTGCCGAACGGCCGTTCGAGGCACTGCCCCTCGCCCGCGCCGTACCCGTCGCGGGAAACCCCGAAGTTCTGCACCCGAAGCAGCTGCGTCACGAAACCTCCCGAATGTGAGTGCTCGGAAGCGTAGACCGGCAGCGGTCTAGGAACTCATCGCTACAGGCGCAGGAGCGGATTCGCCAGCAGGTGGATGGCGAGGTCGGCGGCTTCCTTCGGCGTTTTCGCCCCCGTGCAACCGGGGACCAGGTCGGGGTCGTAGCTCGCGAGCAGCACCACGGGCTTGCCCTGCCGGGCGGCCAGCGCGATCTCGCTGAGGGTGCCGGGACTGCAGCCGATCGCGACGACGACGTCGGCGGTCTGCACGACGAGGAGGTTGCGGCCCTCGCCGAGGCCCGTCGCGACCGGGACCGTCACGAAGGGGTTCGCTGCCGAGCGGTCCGTGCCCGGCAGCAGTCCGAGCCTGACGCTGCCCTCCACCAGCGAGGCGCCCTCGCACGCTGCCTCCATGACGCCGCCGAGCCCGCCGGTGACGATGACGGCGCCGGCCATGGCGAGCAGGCGCCCCACGCCGCAGGCGATCTGCTGCTCGCGCTCGTCGGCGCGGCTCGGCCCGACGACGGCGATCTGCGGCGCGCGCGAGACGGCACCGGTGCGGTTGTCCCCGAAGGCGGAGTTCACGACGGTCATCATGCCTGGCCCGCGGCGGCGGGCGCGGACGCCATCGCCTCCGCCATGCCACGGGTCGCGAGCCGGTCGGCGAGTTCGTTGTCGGCGACGCCGTCGTGGCCCTTCACCCAGTGCCAGACCACCTCGTGCCGATCGCACGCGGCCTTCAGCCGCTGCCAGAGGTCGACGTTCTTCACCGGCTGCTTCGCCGAGGTCGTCCACCCGTTGCGCTCCCACGCGCGGATCCAGGAGGTGATGCCGTTCCGCACGTAGGTGCTGTCGGTGTAGAGGTGCACGGTCGAGGGTCGCTTCAGTGCCTCCAACGCCATGATCGGCGCCATCAGCTCCATGCGGTTGTTCGTGGTCGTGCCGGGTTCGCCGCCGCACATCTCGCGAACGTGTTCGCCGTAGCGCAGCACCGCGCCCCACCCGCCGGGGCCCGGGTTGGGGGTGCACCCGCCGTCGGTGTGGATGGTCACGACCTCCTCGCTCACGCCGAGTCCTCGGCGAGGGCGCGATCGAGCACGCCCTGGGGCAGCTTCACCTTCGCGAAGGTCGGGTCCACGCACTTCAGGCGCTCCGCGACGGCCCCGCCGTACTCCGCGGTGGCGCGGGCGAGGTCCTCGATCAAGGCCGCCGCCTCGTCGGTGATCTCCAGCGTCCAGTCCTCGTAGATGCGCAGCAGGCCCGAACCGACGAGCTTGGAGAGCACGGTCTCGAGCTCGGAGCCGACGAGGACGAAGGGGAAGGCACGGTTGGCCACACTCACCAGCTCGGCCAGGGTGCACCTGCCGTCGCTGCCAACGACCGCGAAGGCCCACGCGTCGGCGGCGCTCCACGCCACGTCTGGGTTGCCCACTCCGCGAGCGTAGTGGCGGGGGTCCGGCGAATCGGGCCTCCCGTTGCGCGGGTCTCGTCGGAGTCCGCTGCGCTCACCCCATGCCTCCACGCGCAGGCACGGCACCGTCGATGCCGCCGTCGCTCCCCCGGCGCGGCCTGCCGATTCGCCAACGCAGTCGCCGTATCGTCGGCGACGTGCCCTCCCGCACCCGCACCGCGACCTACGCCCGCCGCCGACGCCGGCGCATGGCCAAGGTCGAGCACGACCTGACGCCGGCCCAGTGGGCGGCACTGAAGGCGGCCTGGGGCGGCTGCGCGTACTGCGGTTCCAGCGGGACGGCGCTGCAGAAGGACTGCCTGCTCGCCATCTCCCGCGGTGGCCGGTACACCCTCGAGAACGTCGTGCCCGCCTGCGGATCGTGCAACGCCAGCAAGTGCAACACCGAGGTGACGAGCTGGATGCGCCGCAAGAAGCTCGACGAGCGCGCGTTTCTGACGCGGCTGGCCCAGATCGGCCGCAACGTCGCGACGCTAGAGTCGGCTGCGCCGCCGACGGAGGACGCCCTCCTCGGCGTTCGCCCGGAGCAGGCGTGATCGCCCCGGACGCGCTCGTGGCCGGCGAGCGGGCCGTGTTGGAGGGGCTGCTCGACGTTCAGCGCAACGCGGTGGCGACAATGCTCGCCGAGGCAGGGGCGGGACCCAACATTTGGCGCCAACGTCCGAATAGGTGCGCGCTATAGCGCGCGTTTGTTCGGAGGCAAGACGACGGTCGCCCATCGAGCAGGGCGGAGTCGATTCATCCGTTCGGCCCATGCCGAATCGGACAAAAGGCCGTTTCGTCACATACGTCACTCCAGCCACATTGGTAACACGCCGCAGGAGCCCAACGGGGGTGTCCGCCGCAGCGTCGATGACCGGAGGACGTTGCCATGAAGGTCTCCATCAAGCCGACGGCGATTGCCGTCGCCGTCGCGGTTGGCGTCGTGACGTTCGCGGCCGTGGCCGCGCCGAACGAGGCGCGGGCGGTGGAGGCGGCCCCGAGCAAGCCAGCCGTCGTCAAGGTCACCGCGAAGGCGAAGGCCGTCGGCCGGAAGGCGAACCTGACGAACAATCAGGTGCGCAACGCCAAGACGATCATCGCCGTCGTCCACAAGAAGAAGCTGCCGAAGCGCGCCGCGGTGATCGCGGTCGCCACCGCGATGCAGGAGTCGAGCCTGCGCAACCTGAACTACGGCGACCGCGACTCCCTCGGGTTGTTCCAGCAGCGCCCGTCCATGGGCTGGGGCTCCGAGTCGCAGGTCGTCGATCCGCAGTACTCGACCTCGAAGTTCCTCTCGGAACTGCAGCGGGTGCCGCGGTGGAAGACCCGCCCGCTGACCGTGGCGGCCCAGAAGGTCCAGCGCAGCGCCTACCCCAACGCCTACGCGCGCTGGGAGCCGCTCGCGCAGGGACTGGTCGACGCGATGCTGCCGAAGCAGCACACCGCGAAGGCCTCGTCGAAGAAGAAGCGCGCAGCCGACTCCCGCAAGGAGGAGGCCCCGAAGCACTCCCGGACGCTCAAGGCCCCGGCGTGCCAGGCGCGCCGCGGCGCCCGTCCCACCAAGCGCGGAGTCAGTACTCGCGTTTGATCAGGAAGTACGAGCCGCGGATCTCGCCCGCCAGCTTCGACTTCTGGCGGGCGAACTTGAACTTCTCGGCGAGCTCCGCGGGGATCTCCATCCCCTCGGAGAGCTTGAACCCGACGGCGCGCTTCCCGCCGGCCTCGAGCGAGTAGAGCACGTTGACGGAGAGGCCCGATTCGTAGAAGACGTAGGTCCATTGACTGCCCTCGACTTCGAAGGTCGTCGCCTCCAACGGCTTGGCGGCGAAGACGATGTCTCGCTCCTCCTGCAGGATGCGGTGCACGTAGGCGATGGCGGCCTTCGCCTTCGACGCCGCCTCGACGGTGAAGACGTGGTCGTACTTGTTCTTGAAGTAGCGCGCCTCGTTGGCGCGCAGACCGGCCAAGGCCTCGGCCACCGGCGAGGACTCGAGGCCGACGGTGGAGACGTTCGCGAAATCGACGACGTAGGACACCTGCGCTTCTCCTATCGCTGTTGACGAGCCGCCTTCAGCATGGCGAACCACAGGTGCCCCTGTTCGATCGCATCGTCGAGGGCGACGTGCGTGTGCGGGGCCGGGCCGAACCAGTCGCGCGGCATGGTCCGCTTGCTGGTGCCCCGGAACTCCGTGCCGAGCACGGCCATCGCGAACGACTTCAGATCGAGCGCGGAGTGCGAGAACGGACTGTCGCCCGCGAACCGGATCAGGTACCAGTAGACGAACATGAAGTCGTAGGCCGCCGGATACCCGACGAACACAGGCTTCCCGGGCAGCGCCGCGAGCCAGTCGCGGTACTCGACGAGGGCCTCCGCCGGATCGCGCAGGTCGCGGCGGCACGCCTGCCACGCCTCGGGGTTCCGGTCCCAGAACGCCATGGTGTCGGGGTCGGTCTCGGCGTCCTCGAGCGTCGCGAGATTCGCGTCGAACGTGTCGAGCAGGACCCCGTCCGCGTCGAAGGCGGCGGAGGCGAAGCTCACCATCGAGTACCGGCCGGGAATCGGCCCATCCGCCTCGACATCGGTGCTCACGTAGACCTCGGCCACGCCGCGGACTGTAGCCGCGTCCGCCCTTGCGCACGACGTCGACGACGTACGACACCACGGGATCTCCCGGCCACCAGCCGAAGCGGGCAGGATGAGGGACCTCGGCAGGCGGCCGTTCGAGGTCGCAGCGCCTCCGAGTCGGGCCGAGCCCCGTACCGCCACGTCGTGGGGAGGACGCATGACCCTCGGGATCCCGTTCCTCGTCGGCCCGCCCGGGGACAGGCCGCGACCCTGGCGCGTCATCGCCGACGGCACCGACACCGCCGGCATCGGGTTCGGGGACGCCCGCATCCCGGCAGGCGTACCGGGGCCCGGTCGCCACGTGCACACCCACGAGGACGAGGCCATCTACGTCGTCGGCGGCGTCCTGACCGTCGAGGTCGGAGAGCATCGGTACGAGGCCGGACCCGAGACCCTGGTCTGGCTCCCCCGCGGCGTGCCGCACGCCTTCGCCAACCTCGGCGAGGAGGAGGTCCGCACCGTCGGCGTCTTCAACTCCCCGACCCTCGGGCGCATGTTCGCGGAGCAGGAGGCCTACTTCGCCTCGTTGACCGGCCCGCCGGACCCGACGGTGCTGGCCGAGATCGGCGCGCGCTACGGAGTACACCGAGTGGACGGACCGCCGCTCACTCGCTGAGCCACCGCGCCGCCGGATCGCAACGTTGAAGCGGAACTCCGCCGGGTGAAATCGCCGATCAACGTCAGGCCATCTCGCACGGCAACCGACCAGTCGGTTCTGTCAGACCTGCGCCGCAGGCTGTTCGGAACGGGAGGTCGAGATGCCTGATGCGTTCGCCCGCAAGGCACACGAACTCGGTGCGGTCACCTTGGTCGAGGCCGCGCGCCTCAGTGGGATCCCCGAGCCCTAACTCGCGAGAGCTCTCATCGATCGCCGCCTTCGGCACATCATGGTCGACGGCATTGCGCACATCCCCTTGGACGCTCTGGACGAGTACAAGGGAGTCGAACAAGCCGGGCGACTCCCTCGGCCGTCGGCGGCAAACGACGGCGCGAACCCGAGCTCCGGCTCTCTCGGCGGCAAGGCCCGATGCGCGACGGGAACCGAGCGTTGAAGCGGAGCTCCCCAGGTAGGGAAATCGCTTGAGTACGACGCGCCGGTAGGAATCGAACAGGACGGCGCCGGACTCGGGGAAGGACTCCAGGCGCTCGAACTGCTCTTCCAGACGCGCACGAAATCTTGCAGGCAGGGCCGGATCACGGCTTCCGTACTAGTCGAGAATCGCTGCCAGGTCGCCCTCTACGCCCGGATAGAAGATCAGGCGACTGCCTGTCACTTCCAGCGCTCACCGATCCGGGGGTCGAGCTCGTCTCTGGTCAGCCCGATGGAAGGGTCCGCCGCCAGCTCTGCTGCGCGCGACTGGATCGTCGCCCGCTGCGCCTCGGTCACGGCAATCGGCGAGGACTCGACGGTGCTCTCGATGTACTCGACGAGTTCCAACCGCTCATCCAGGCTCATCGCATCGATCGCCGACTGCAGGGCTGGGGTCACCATGCGCTCAGGCTACTCCGGGCGCGCGTCGAGCACCGCGACGTCAGCCGGCACAGTGCTCGCTCCACTCAGCCGCCGCCTTCGCTGTCCGCCGCGGGCGTGCCGGCTGACGTCAGGCTTGAAACGGAGTTCCACGACATGCCCGTTCGGCGCGCTTCACGTACCCCAGTTCTCCCCTTGGCGCCTCTGTTCGTCGCCCTCCAGCCAGACAACCTCGTACTCGCCGGCGTGCGTCGTGCCCTCCCAGTCGAAGTGCCCTTCGAGCACCTCCGTGACGTAGGTCCAGGGCGGGTAGTCCTCGAACGGATTCTCGCGGGTGCCATCCGACCAGACGACGTCGAACCAGACCCACGATCGACGTGAGAGCGGACGACTCGGGGACCAGAAGGTGCCGACGGTGGTGCGGAGGCGTCCTCTGATCCCGCCGTCTCGGCGAAGCTCCGCGAAGCCATCGTCGAACGGTGTGAGGTCCGGATCGGGCGCGGCGCGGCGCATGGCGAGCCGGGCGCAGTCAGGCTTGTGCTCGAACGGCGAGTTCGCTGCGGGACGCCGCTTCGTGTGAACTGATCTGGCGAAAGAACACCGAGCCATCGGCGATCTCGTCGATCAGGACCCATGACCAGAACCCGGGCCGACCGGCTACGGCGACCTCGCCGACCTTGAGCCGCGAGGTGCCTAGGGGTAGAGGGGCAAGGTTGCGATCGTCGTCGTCGACCATGTTCAAGTCGGCGTCGATGTCGATCTGGATCATTGCGTCCTCCCCTCAGTCTTGGCCTTGGTCGTGAAGCTCGTTGGTCCTCAAAGCGTACGTCGCGCTCAGGAAGCGGTCGACAAGTTCTTCGGCCGTCGGCGCGGTCACGCGAACGCTCACGAAGAATCGAACGTAGACAGGGTCCAGCGCCGCATCGAAGCGAAATCCTTGCCGCTGGGCACCAGGCCCAGTCCGGTGCGTTGCAGCTCCCCTGCCTCGAACAGCGCGACCCATCCGGCCCTGCGACACTTCTCGGCCAGGACCCGTTCGAGTGGCCAGGACTCCGAAACCAGCCACAACGACAGGCCGTAGTACCCGAACATCTCGAAGTTGTAGGTCGCATCGGCGATCAAGACACCTCGATCGAACACGTGCGAATCCGGACCGACGTCGAACAGCGCCCGGACCAGCACCGCCTCGCTCGGCAGAGCCAACCCGTCGCGGATCAATCGCTGTCGCGGCACGGCCGGATCGTGTCACCCGGCACGACAATCGCCTCGATCCTGGCTCGTCACGATCTCGGGCCGTCGAGACTCCGACCCGAGTCACACGTTGAAGCGGAACTCCACCGAATCCCGTACCGGAAAGGCATGTGGCGCTCCGGAAGATGTCAAGCAGCTTGAGACAGCGTCGTTTTATTTTGTCTTTATTAGTTGCTCTTGGGTGGGGTGGTTGATACAGGCCGCGGTGGGCAGCCGGGGTGGGGTCGGGCGGCGGTGACGGAACCGGTCGGGGTTCGCGGCGTAGGCGGCGTTCAGGGTGGCGGCGCGTTGGGCGCGGATCTCGGTCGCGGTGCCGTGGTGGA
>JBQTIB010000008.1:0-1920 GCA_052389435.1 Sporichthyaceae bacterium
CGGTTGCCGCGCGCGTACTTGTTCATGGTCGCCATGAACTCCGGACCCCACAGCTTGTAGGTGGTGTTGGTCCAGTAGCGGTTGGTCGGGTGCTTGCCGAACAGCGAACCGAGGACCTCGGCCGCGAGGTGGTTGCCCGAGATGCCCTTGGGCGGGTAGTAGTTCTGCTGCGCGCCCTCGACCATGAACTTCGCCATCGTCGAGGGGTTGATGACGTAGTGGATGATGTGTTCGGGGTTGGCCGCACGCATCGCCAGCACCTGGCTGGACATCGAGGTCTCGGAGATGGAGACGTCGGCCTTCTTGACCAGCTTCGCACCCGAAGAGTCCATGATCTTCTGGACTTCGGAGCACGCAAGCTGCATCTCCGGGCTGGTCAGGCAGACCAGGCCGTAGGTCTTGGGCTTGATGACGTTCTTCGCCCAGTGGGCGCCCGACATGGCCTCGTGGATCATCGACATGTGCGTCGGGAACATGTACGGGTCCTGCCACTCCGTCTGGCTGTAGGCCCAGGCGCCGACGTACGGGAGCTTGTACTGCTTGAGGTCGTCGTGGATCGAGGCGGTCGCCCAGTCCACGCCCGTGATCAGGGAGAAGACCTTGTCCTGGCCGACGAGCTGCTGGATGCAGGCCTTGGCGCGGGACACCTCGCCGGGACCGTCGTCGCAGTCCACGATGTTCATGCGACGACCGAGGATGCCACCACGGTCGTTGATCGCCGAGGCGGTCGCGAGGTTGCCACGAACCTGAGGCGCCGTCAGCACGTTGCCGAGCGCCATGCCGTGCATGTTGATCGACCCGAGCTTGATCTGGTCCCTGCTGATGCCGACGTCGGTGACGCCGTTCTTCTGCTCCGCGATCTTCTCGTTCTTGGCCGCCTCCGCGGCGGATTCGAGCGGCTTGATCTGGGTCAGACCCTCCGAGGAGCCGGAGGCGGCCTTCTTGCCCGAGGTCTTGGCGGGCTTGGCAGCCGAGGACTTGGCGGCCGGAGCGGCGCTGTCGGACTTCGCGGCCGGGGCGGCCTTCGAGGCCTTGGCTGCCGGGGCGTCCGCAGCCGCGGGAGCGGCGGCGGCCGGAGCGTCGGCGGCGGGAGCGGCCTTGGCGGCCGGAGCGGCCTCCTCCTCGGCGGCGGGGGCCTCGGCGGCCGGAGCGGCCTCCTCGGCGGCGGGAGCAGCGGCAGGCGCCGCGGCGTCGGGTTGCTGGGCAACCGGAGAACTGTCGCCGTCGCTGCCACAGGCGGCGAGAACGAGAGCGAGGGACGCGGCGATCGGGACGACCTTGACGATGCGCGAATTAATTCTCAAGGGAAGCGACTCCTTCGAATCCAGCGTCGGATTCAACGGGACGGCTCCCACGGCACGAGCGCCCGCGCGAATGCACGGGGCGGTGCCTGCTCGGAAGTTCCGACTCTCGGACGCACGTATGCGCTGGATGCACCCGGGGGACGGAACGAGGCTTTCCGGGACGGAGGGAGCGGGCCTTCGGGAGGTGTACTCCAACGGCACTCGGCGTGATCGGTCTGCCAACCGATGGGACCCACGCCCTGTCACCGCCGGAGACTCGCCACGTGCCGCAGCGAGGCCAACCGGAGGGATTGCGGTGACGCCGGCGCCGATCACACGAGTCCGCGACGCTGGTTACGGCCTGTGTGCTCGACGTCGCGTCACAATATGGCCCCACATCATGAGAAGAGCATGAGAACGTCCGGGTTTCTGAGCGAGTTCACTCAGCCCTGAAAGCGGTTCTCAGGTCTGGTCCGCGCGATCGCGCGCGATACGGGCGCCGCGACCCCGGCGGCGTACCGCACGGGCTCGGTGGCCCCTCAGGTCTGAGCCGCGGTTAAACGCCTTCGCGCGGCGGACCGGGGGGGCCGCCGAGCGAAGGGTCGATCAGCTGGTGCCGATGGAGCTACGGCGTAAC
>JBQTIB010000009.1:0-10110 GCA_052389435.1 Sporichthyaceae bacterium
GGACGTTCCGGGGCCAGTTTAGTTACCCCCGAATGGCCACGCGCCCATCCAAGGTCGGGGTTTTGGGGGTCCCCCCCCCCGACGACCCCCGAAAGACAAGAACCGAAGAACCACAGACTAAAAACAAACGACAAGTACGCCGCGAGACTTCGTCCCGCGGCAGCAAGGGGACCAGCGATGGAAGCCAGACCGGACAGCGCCGTCGCGCGCGCTCGGTATCTGCGTATCGCGCCGATGAAGACCCGTCGGGTCGTCGACATGATCCGCGGCCTTCCCGCCGCCGAGGCGCAGGCGATTCTCGCCTTCGCGCCGCAGGCGGCAGCGGAGCCGGTGGGCAAGGTGCTCGCGAGCGCCGTGGCGAACGCGCAGAACAACTTCTCGCTGGACCCGCGCACGCTGTACATCAGCGAAGCGTTCGTCGACGAGGGCCCGACCATGAACCGGTTCCGGCCGCGCGCCCAGGGCCGTGCCTACCGCATTCGCAAGCGCACCTCGCACGTCACCGTCGTGGTGACGTCGCGTCCGGCAGCCGCCTCCGGCGGCAAGGCCGGCAACCAGAAGGGACGGACCCGCTAGTGGGACAGAAGGTCAACCCGCACGGGTTCCGACTCGGCATCACCACCGAGTTCCGGAGTCGCTGGTACGCGGACAAGCTCTACGGCGACTACATCGCCGAAGACGTCGCGATCCGTCGCATGCTCACCAAGGGCATGGAGCGGGCCGGCATCTCCAAGGTCGAGATCGAGCGCACCCGTGACCGGGTTCGCGTCGACATCCACACCGCGCGTCCGGGAATCGTGATCGGTCGTCGCGGCGCGGAGGCGGACAACATCCGCACCCGCCTGGAGAAGCTGACCGACAAGCAGGTCCAGCTGAACATCCTCGAGGTCAAGAACCCCGAGATCGACGCCCAGCTCGTCGCCCAGGGCGTAGCCGAGCAGCTCGCCAGCCGCGTCGCGTTCCGTCGTGCCATGCGCAAGGCACTGCAGTCGGCCACCAAGGCCGGCGCCAAGGGAATCCGCGTGCAGTGCTCGGGTCGCCTCGGCGGCGCGGAGATGTCGCGCTCGGAGTTCTACCGCGAGGGTCGCGTCCCGCTGCACACCCTCCGCGCGGACATCGACTACGGGTTCTTCGAGGCCCGCACCACCTTCGGCCGCATCGGCGTGAAGGTCTGGATCTACAAGGGCGACATCACCGGCACTCGCAGCGAGCGCGAGGCGCAGCAGCGCGCCGCGGCCGCCGCCGCCGCAGCCGGCCGCGGCGGTCGTCCGGACCGCGGCGGCGACCGCGACCGGCGTCCCCGCCGCACCGACCGTCCGGCCGAACAGCCCGTCGCCGCCGTCGAAGCCGCCCCCGCGGCGATCGAGGCGCCCGCCGCTACCGCGCCCGAGGGCGCAGCAGGGGAGAGCTAAGCCATGCTGATCCCTCGTCGCGTCAAGCACCGCAAGCAGCACCACCCGGACCGCCACGGCGCGTCCAAGGGCGGCAACGCGGTGACCTTTGGCGAGTTCGGCATCCAGGCCCTCGAGCCCGCCTACGTGACCAACCGTCAGATCGAGTCCGCTCGTATCGCGATGACCCGTCACATCAAGCGTGGCGGCAAGGTCTGGATCAACATCTACCCGGACCGCCCGCTCACCAAGAAGCCCGCCGAAACCCGCATGGGCTCCGGCAAGGGCTCGCCCGAGTGGTGGGTTGCGAACATCAAGCCGGGCCGCGTCATGTTCGAGCTCTCGGGCGTACCGGAGCCCATTGCGCGCGAGGCCATGCGTCGAGCCATCCACAAGCTTCCGATGAAGTGCCGGTTCGTCGTGCGAGACGGAGGGTCGAACTAGTGGCTACCGAATCTGCGAACAAGGCAGCACAGGCGCTCCGCGAGCTGAACGACGAAGAGCTCATGGAAAAGCTGCGCGAGGCCAAGCAGGAGCTGTTCAACCTGCGCTTCCAGGCGGCCACCGGCCAGCTGGAGAGCCACGGTCGGCTTCGTCTGCTCAAGAAGGAGATCGCGCGCATCTACACCACGATGCGAGAGCGCGAGCTCGGGATCGTCGCCA
This sequence comes from Sporichthyaceae bacterium, assembly GCA_052389435.1. GTDB lineage: Bacteria > Actinomycetota > Actinomycetes > Sporichthyales > Sporichthyaceae > JBQTKD01. The sequence continues at coordinate 2,055 of JBQTIB010000009.1, forward strand.
CCGGCGACGTGGCGTAAGGGAACGAGCTACTGATGTCCGAGAGCACCGAAAGCACGCAGCGTGGCTTCCGCAAGGTCCGTGAGGGCCTCGTGGTCAGCGACAAGATGCAGAAGACCGTCGTCGTGGCCGTCGAAGACCGGGTCAAGCACCCGCTCTACGGCAAGGTCATCCGCCGGACCAACAAGTTGAAGGCGCACGACGAGGCCAACGACGCGCACGTGGGCGACCGCGTTCTGCTGATGGAGGTCCGTCCCCTCTCCGCCACCAAGCGCTGGCGCGTCGTCGAGATCCTCGAGCGCGCCAAGTAGCAGTCGGGGGCTCCGCCCCAGGCGACCCCCGAAAGAACAAGTGCACGTACGCAAGACAAGAACTTCCGCGCGGACTTCGTCCGGGTGGTGCCCGGACTTCGTCCGGTCAACGTTCCGCCAGGCTCGTCGAGAGAACCGGCGCGACATACAGGAGCAACAGTGATTCAGCAGGAGTCGCGACTTCGAGTCGCCGACAACACGGGCGCGAAGGAAATCCTTTGCATCCGTGTTCTCGGTGGCTCCGGTCGCCGTTACGCGGGCATCGGCGACGTGATCGTCGCCACCGTCAAGGACGCGATCCCCGGCGGCGGTGTGAAGAAGGGTGAGGTCGTCAAGGCCGTCATCGTGCGCACCGTCAAGGAGCGCCGCCGCGCCGACGGGTCCTACATCCGCTTCGACGAGAACGCCGCCGTGATCATCAAGGACGGTGGGGACCCGCGCGGGACCCGCATCTTTGGTCCGGTCGGCCGTGAACTGCGAGACAAGCGCTTCATGCGCATCATCTCGCTCGCGCCGGAGGTGCTCTGACTCATGAAGATCAAAAAGGGCGACACCGTCCAGATCATCTCGGGCAAGGACCGTGGAGTGCGGGGCAAGGTCATCAAGGCCTACCCGGAGACCTCCAAGCTCCTCGTCGAAGGCGTCAACCGGATCAAGAAGCACACCAAGGTGACGGCCGGCCTGCGCGGCGCGCAGTCCGGCGGCATCGTCACCCAGGAAGCCCCGATCCACGTCAGCAACGTGATGCTCGTCGACCCCGAGGACAACCGCGCCACCCGCGTCGGTTACCGCGAGGACGAGGAGGGCCGCAAGGTCCGCATCTCGCGACGCAGCGGTAAGGACATCTGATGACCACTGTCGAGACCAAGGCCCCGCCGCGCCTGAAGGCGCGCTACCGGGCCGAGATCGCTCCGGCGATGCGGACCGAGTTCGCCTACGCGAACGTCATGCAGATTCCCGGGCTGGTCAAGGTCGTCGTGAACATGGGTGTCGGCGACGCCGCCAAGGACGCCAAGCTCATCGACGGCGCGATCCGCGACCTCGAGGCCATCACCGGCCAGAAGCCGCAGGTCACCAAGGCCCGCAAGTCGATCGCGCAGTTCAAGCTCCGCGAGGGCATGCCGATCGGCGCGCACGTCACGCTGCGCGGGGACCGCATGTGGGAGTTCCTCGACCGTCTCGTGTCGGTCGCGCTGCCCCGAATCCGCGACTTCCGCGGCCTATCGCCGAAGCAGTTCGACGGTCGCGGCAACTACACCTTCGGCCTCAACGAACAGTCGATGTTCCACGAGATCGACCAGGACAGGATCGACCGGGTGCGCGGTATGGACATCACCGTCGTGACCACGGCCATCAACGACGCGGAGGGTCGCGCGTTGCTGCGTCACCTCGGCTTCCCGTTCGCCGAGACCCGTTAGGAGACGACGACAACATGGCGAAGAAGTCTCTGATCGCGAAGGCGAACCGCAAGCCGAAGTTCCAGGTGCGCGCCTATACCCGATGCCGGCGGTGCGGACGTCCGCACGCCGTCAACCGCAATTTCGGGCTGTGCCGAGTGTGCCTTGGCGAGATGGCCCACCGCCGCGAACTGCCCGGTGTCACGAAGAGCTCCTGGTAGGAGGGGGCGACCATGACGATGACAGACCCGATCGCGGACATGCTGGCCCGTCTGCGCAATGCGAACACCGCCTACCACGACACCGTGGCGATGCCCTACAGCAAGATCAAGGCGAACATCGCCGAGATCCTGCAGGCCCAGGGCTACATCGCCTCGTGGAACGTGGACGAGGTCGAGGGAGTGCCCGGAAAGCGGCTCACCCTCGAACTGAAGTACGGCCCCAGCCGGGAACGCTCGATCGCCGGAATCCGGCGCATCAGCAAGCCCGGCCTGCGGGTGTACGCCAAGTCGACCACCATGCCGAAGGTTCTCGGCGGGCTGGGCGTCGCGATCATCTCCACGTCCGCCGGCCTGCTGACCGATCGTCAGGCCACCAAGCAGGGTGTAGGCGGAGAAGTTCTCGCCTACGTCTGGTAAGGGACGGAAGACATGTCGCGTATCGGCAGACTGCCCATCACCGTGCCCTCCGGGGTCGAGGTGACGATTGCTGGAGCGGACGTCACGGTGAAGGGCCCCAAGGGGACCCTGAGCCACAAGGTCGCCGCGCCCATCGTCGTCCAGAAGGGCGACGACGGCGTGCTCACCGTCGTCCGCCCGGACGACAGCCGCGAGGCTCGCTCGCTGCACGGACTTACCCGCACGCTGGTCAACAACATGGTGATCGGCGTGACGACGGGCTACGAGAAGAAGATGGAGATCGCGGGCGTCGGCTACCGCGTCGCGGCGAAGGGCTCCGGCCTCGAGTTCGCGCTCGGCTTCAGCCACCCGGTCCCGGTCGAGGCGCCGGCGGGCATCACCTTCGCCGTCGAGTCGCCGACCAAGTTCTCGGTCTCGGGCATCGACAAGCAGCAGGTCGGCGAAGTCGCCGCGAACCTGCGCAAGCTCCGTAAGCCCGACCCGTACAAGGGCAAGGGTGTGCGCTACGCCGGCGAAGTTATCCGCCGCAAGGTCGGAAAGGCTGGTAAGTAGCCATGGCTGTTGCAGTCAAGATCGGCAAGGGCATCAGCAAGAAGGGCACCGCCCGCAAGCGTCGCCACATCCGGGTGCGCAAGCGGGTGTCCGGCACGACCGCTCGGCCGCGTCTGGTCGTCACCCGGTCGGCACGGCACATGGTGGCCCAGGTCGTCGACGACACCGCGGGCGTGACCCTGGCGTCGGCCTCGACCATGGACCCGACGCTGCGCAGCGGCGACGGCGACAAGAGCGCCAAGGCCAAGGCCGTCGGCGAGCTCGTCGCCACCCGCGCCAAGGCGGCGGGCGTCACCGCGGTCGTGTTCGACCGCGGCGGCAACCGCGACCACGGCCGCAGCGCCGCCCTGGCGGACGGTGCTCGCGAGCAGGGACTGGACTTCTGATGACCCGCACCGACGAAAGAGGGAACTGACCATGCCTGGACCTCAGCGCCGCGGCGGCCCCGGGGCCGGAGGCGGCCAGGGCGGTAGCGGCGACGGCCGTCGCGACCGTCGTGACGACCGTCGCGGGCCCGCGCCCGAGAAGAGCCAGTTCGTCGAACGCGTCGTGGACATCAACCGCGTCGCCAAGGTCGTCAAGGGCGGTCGGCGCTTCAGCTTTACTGCGCTCGTCGTCGTCGGCGACGGCGACGGCACCGTGGGTGTCGGCTACGGCAAGGCCAAGGAGGTGCCCGCGGCGATCGCCAAGGGTGTCGAAGAGGCCAAGAAGTCCTTCTTCAAGGTGCCGCGGATCCAGGGCACCATCCCGCACCCGGTGCAGGGCGAGAAGGCGGCCGGTGTCGTGCTGCTCCGACCGGCCAGCCCCGGTACGGGCGTTATCGCCGGCGGTGCAGTCCGCGCGGTGCTCGAGTGCGCCGGGATCCACGACATCCTGTCCAAGTCCCTGGGCTCGGACAATTCGATCAACATCGTGCACGCAACGGTGGACGCGCTGCGTCGGCTCGAGCGTCCGGAGGCTGTTGCCGCTCGTCGCGGTCTGCCGCTCGAGGACGTTGCCCCGCCGGCCATGCTGCGCGCCCGCGCCCGCGGCGCCGCCGGAACAGGGGCCTGAGATGGCACAGCTCAAGATCACGCAGATCCGCTCGGGGATCGGTGGCAAGCAGAACCACCGTGACACGCTGCGGTCGCTCGGCCTGCGCAAGATCCACCAAGAGGTCGTCCGGGAGGACGACGCGGTGACCCTCGGCATGATTCGCGCCGTGCGCCACCTCGTCGTCGTCGAGCCGGTCGGCGAGTGAGGTAGACGCACATGACGCTCAAGGTTCACCACCTGCGCCCGGCTCCGGGTGCCCACAAGTCCAAGATGCGCGTTGGTCGCGGCGAGGGCTCCAAGGGCAAGACGGCCGGTCGCGGTACCAAGGGTACGAAGGCCCGGTACCAGGTCCCCGCCCGCTTCGAGGGCGGTCAGATGCCGCTGCACATGCGGCTTCCGAAGCTTCGCGGCTTCACCAACCCCTTCCGGGTCGAGTACCAGATCGTCAACCTCGACAAGCTCGCTGCGCTCTACCCCTCTGGTGGCGCCGTGACCGTGGAGGACCTGGTGGCGAAGGGCGCGGTGCGCAAGCGCCAGCCCGTCAAAATCCTCGGTAGCGGCGAGATCGCGGTGGCCGTCAACGTCACCGTCGACGCCTTCTCCGACTCCGCCAAGGCCAAGATCGAGGCCGCCGGCGGAACCGCCACCGAGCTCTAACCCGAACGCCGCACCACCTCGCCTGCGCCGAGCGGGAGTTCCCGCTCGGCGTCGGCATTGAAGGCCTCGGGCCGCGCCGAAAGCACATCCCCGACGCGGCCCAACGGGGGGACCCCTCGCGGGCCTCCAACTGTTATTGTCCGAAGAACGAGGGCCGGCGACGGCGGCTCAACCCCGCATCCGCTGCGCAGGAGGAACTGTGTTCACCGGCTTCTTGCAGGCATTCCGCACGCCTGACCTGCGCAAGAAGCTGCTGTTCACGATCATGATCATCGCCCTGTTCCGTCTCGGGTCGCAGGTTCCGACCCCGGGCGTGGACACGCAGGCGATCAACCAGTGCCTCGAGCCCGCGCTGGACGAGGGCGGCATCTACGGCCTGATCAACCTGTTCTCCGGCGGCGCGCTGCTCCAGTTGGCGATGTTCGCGCTCGGGATCATGCCGTACATCACCGCCAGCATCATCATTCAGCTGCTCGTCGTGGTCATCCCACGGCTGGAGACGCTGAAGAAGGAAGGTCAGGCGGGCACCGCCAAGCTGACCCAGTACACGCGCTACCTCACCGTGGCGCTCGCGATCCTGCAGTCCACGGCCCTGATCGCCATCGCGCGCCAGCCCGGTCGGCTGCTGCAGGGCTGCGAACTCCCCTTGATCCACGAGGACGTCAACGTCTTCGGCATCCTGACGATGGTTGCCGTCATGACCGCCGGCACCGGCGTGGTCATGTGGATGGGCGAACTCATCACCGACCGCGGCGTCGGCAACGGCATGTCGGTGCTGATCTTCTGCCAGATCGTCGCGACCTTCCCGCAGGCCCTCTGGCAGATCAAGGTCGTCGAGGGCTGGGTCACCTTCATCGCCGTCGTCGGCGCCGGTCTGGTCCTGGTCGCGGCCGTGGTCTTCGTCGAACAGGCGCAGCGCCGCATCCCGGTGCAGTACGCCAAGCGGATGATCGGACGGCGCATGTACGGCGGCACGTCCACCTACATCCCGTTGAAGGTCAACCAGGCCGGCATCATCCCGGTGATCTTCGCGTCGTCGCTGCTGTACCTGCCGGCCCTGGCCACTCAGATCGGCAACAGCAACTCGCAGTGGTCCATCTGGGTTCAGAAGTACTTCGTCACCGGTGACCACCCGCTCTACATGCTCTCGTTCTTCCTGCTGATCGTGTTCTTCGCCTTCTTCTACGTGGCCATCACGTTCAACCCGCGCGAGCTGGCCGACAACATGAAGAAGTACGGCGGCTTCATTCCAGGCATCCGGGCGGGCAGGCCGACCGAGGAGTACCTGGACTACGTGCTCAACCGCATCACCACCGCCGGTGCCCTCTACCTCGGTGTGATCGCGCTGATTCCGATGGTCGCCATCGGCGTCCTGGGCAGTGCCAGCATCAACCAGAACACCTTCCCGTTCGGCGGCGCGAGCATCCTGATCATGGTCGGCGTCGGCCTCGACACGGTGAAGCAGATTCAGAGCCAGTTGCAGCAACGCAACTACGAGGGTTTCCTTCGCTAGTGGGGCTCTAGGGTGCGCATCGTCCTGGTCGGGCCGCCTGGCGCCGGGAAAGGCACGCAGGCAGAGTTTGTCGCCGCCCATCTCGGCATTCCCAAAATCTCCACCGGCGACATCTTCCGCGCCAACGTGAGTCAGGGAACCCCGCTCGGCGCGGAGGCCAAGAAGTACATGGACGCGGGAGACCTCGTCCCCGACGAGGTCACGATCGCCATGGTCAAGGACCGCATCGGCAAGCCCGACGCCGCGGGCGGCTACCTGCTCGACGGGTTCCCTCGCAACGTCGCCCAGGCCGAGGTGCTCGACGAGATGCTCGCCGGGCTCGGCACCAAGCTCGACATGGTGATGGAACTCGTCGTCGACGACGACGAGGTCGTACGCCGGCTCGCCGGTCGCCGGACGTGCCGCCAGTGCGGGCAGATCTGGCACCTGGACTTCGACCCGACCGTGGACCCGAGCGCGTGCGATCGCTGCGGAGGAGCGCTGTTCCAGCGCGACGACGACCGCGAGGACACCATTCGCCACCGGCTCGAGGTGTACGCGGAACAGACGGCGCCGATCGTGGGGTACTACGCGGACACGGGCATCCTCGTCGGCGTCGACGCCACGGGTCCGGTCGAGGACGTGACCGAACGAGCGATCACCGCACTGCACCGCCACGACGACTGAACGGGGGGACCGCGATGTTCCGCAAGCGCGAACGAGGCATCGAGTACAAGACCCCCGAGCAGATCGAGAAGATGCGGGTGGCGGGACTGCTCGTCGGCCAGACGCTCGAACTGCTCCGAGCCTCCGTGCGACCCGGCATGACCACGCTCGACCTCGACCGCATCGCCGAAGACAACATCCGCTCGCACGGAGGGATCCCGTCCTTTCAGGGCGTGCCCGGCGGTCCGGGAGTTCCAGACTTCGCCCACACCATCTGCTCCTCGGTGAACGACGAGGTCGTGCACGGGGTCCCTGGGGCGCGTGTCATCCAGGACGGCGACATCGTGTCGATCGACTGCGGAGCGATCGTGGACGGCTGGCACGGGGACGCCGCGATCACGGTGGCCGTCGGCGAGATCGAACCGCGGGTCGCGACGCTGCTCCAGGTGTGCGAGGACGCGCTGTGGGCGGGCATGGCCGCGGCCAGCCTGACCGGGCGAATCAACGACATCGGGGACGCGATCGAAAAGCACGTCGCCGGGGCCGGCCCCTACGGGATCGTGGAGGAGTACGTCGGCCACGGCATCGGCAGCGAGATGCACATGGCCCCGCAGGTGCCGAACTACTCGGTGCGGGCCAAGCTCGACCGCATCCGCCCTGGTCTCGTGCTCGCCGTGGAGCCGATGATCAACCTCGGCGGCAAGGCCACCAAGGTGCTCGCCGACGGCTGGACGGTCGCGACCACCGACGGCCTGCCGTCGGCCCACTTCGAACACACCTTCACCGTGACCGAATCCGGCACCTGGGTCCTCACGGCCCTGGACGGGGGAGCGTCGCGTCTGCGGGCCGCCGGAGTCACCGTCGTGGACCGGACCTCCGCGCAGTCGTGACCGGGGCGAACGCCACGCCGGATTCGCCGGCCGCCTACGCCGTGTCGTAGACTCGGCGGTCGGCCGCTCCGGCGGCTCGATGTTGGCGTGCCCGGCGGCTTTGGTCCTGGGTGCCGACGCCCAATCAACTGCGTAAAGCACTGAACCATGCGCACGACAGAGACGCGGAGGCTATGCCGAAGAAGGATGGCGCCATTGAGATCGAGGGCGTCGTAATCGAGTCGCTCCCGAACGCCATGTTCCGGGTGGAACTCGACAACGGCCACAAGGTCTTGGCGCACATCAGCGGCAAGATGCGGATGCACTACATCCGGATCCTGCCGGACGACCGGGTCGTGGTGGAGCTCTCCCCCTACGACCTGACTCGTGGACGCATCGTCTACCGCTACAAGTGAACAGTGGGGGGCTCCGCCCCCCACGC
>JBQTIB010000010.1:0-94304 GCA_052389435.1 Sporichthyaceae bacterium
GGGGCCCCGCCGGGGCCCCCGTATGGGGTGGGTGGGTTGGCGCTCGGGGCCTTCGTTTTCTTTTTTGGCACCCCGGCCGGGGCCCGGGGGGGGGTACAAATTTCCCCACACCGGCACAGCGGAACGCGCTCGTACGGTCGTCCCAGCCGCTAGGTGCTCCTGCCCGAGGAGAGGTTCGTCGTGACCACGTCCCCCCACATCGTCGACGTCGACGTCAACGTTTTCACCCGCCCGGAAGGGATGCGCGACCCGTTTCCCTACTACGACGCGTTGCGCCCACTCGGCCCCGTGCCCGGCTACGTGGACTGGTCGCCCGGAACGGTGCCCGGTATCGACCCGCCGTTGACCGCCTGGGCCGTTTTCTCCTACGAACTCGTCGAGGAGGTCCTGCGCAACTGGCAGGTCTACTCCAGCCGCGACCCGGGCCAGGAGGACTCCGATGCGCCCAACATCATCCTTCAGGGCGACGACCCGCCGGTGCACAAGATTCGTCGGACCCTCGCCACCAAGGCGTTCTCGGCCCGGCGCGTCACCGGCATGAAGGACTGGCTTGCCGCCGAGATGGTGGGTGTTGCCGACCGACTCGGCGAAGGAGACATCGACGTCTGCGCCGATCTGACCGGCGAACTGCCCACTCGCTCCATGGTGCGACTGCTCGGTCTGCCCGACGTCGGCTACAAGAAAATGCTCGACTGGGCGCACGCCTTCATGCAGAGCGCGGATCTCACACCCGAGGAACGGCGCGACCGCAACATCGAGATGATCCAGGTGATCACCGCGAAGGTCGACGAACGCCGGCAGGCGTTGGCCGCCGGCGCGGATCCCACCCCCGCCGACGGATCCATGCCGGATTTCATCACAGCTCTGGTCACCGCCGAGGAGGACGGCGAGGTCCTTTCGCCGAAGGTGATCGTCGAGTTCATCACCACGCTGATCGTCGCGGGCAACGAGACCTCGACCTTCCTCGGCGGGCACCTATTGCACGTCCTGGCCTACGACCAGAAGGCCCAGGCCGTGCTGCGCGCGGACCGCGGCCGGATGGACGACTTCGTCGACGAGACCATGCGGATGTACGGCCCGGTGCACCGACTGTTCCGCTGGGTGCGGCAGGACACCGAACTCGGCGGGCAGCAGATCAAGGAGAACGAATGGGTCGCGATCTTCTTCGTCGCCGCCAACCGCGACCCCGACAGGTTCCCGGATCCGCACACCTTCGACATCGATCGCGAGGACGCCGGCCGCAACCTGTCCTTCGGCGCGGGCATCCACTTCTGTCTTGGTGCCGCTTTGGCGCGTTTGAATCTTGCGACCATGATCAACAGCCTGCTCGACAACTACTCCCGCATCGAACCGGGCGAGGTCCCGCCCACGATGCGCACGGTCAACATCTTCAACTATGCCCACGCGGCGCTGCCGATTCGCTTCGTCCGGTAACGCCCTTGTGGTGAACGCCGGTGGGCTCCATGGTGGGATGCGTGTGACGCAGCCGACGACGTCTGCGGCCGGGAGGCGGTGCCTGTGACGACGATGCCGTTGGACGGGCCGGGACTGCTGCGTGCATCCCGCGAGCGATTCCTGGCCACGGGCCATGTGCCCGCCGCGGGTGTGCGCGAGGAGATCGCCGCCAGTTGGCGCCGGTCCCGGCTCTCGGGAGTGGACCCGGACCGGCTCGAACTCCCCTACGAGCCCGATCGGGTCAACCGCGAAAGTCGGCTGCGCCGGGCCGCCAACCCGGTCATGGAACGCTTCGCCGCACGTTTGGTGGACACTCCGACCGGCCTGTTCCTGGCCGACCGCGAAGCTCGCGGCGTCGGCCGTTGGGTCGGTCAGGCGGTGCTCGCGGACAAGTTCGACGCGGTCGGCGCCGCCGACGGGTTCCGTTTCGACGAGGAGATCGCCGGTACCAACGCGTTGGGGACCACCGTCGAGCTCGGCAAACCGGTGAAGATCACCGCCAGCGAGCACTGGGTGGAGCAGCTGTCCGCGCTGACCTGTGCCGGCGCGCCCATTCGCAATCCGATCACCCGTCAGATCGAGGGGATCGTCGACCTCACCTGTGTCAACGAGCACAACGCCGACCTGCTGTTGGCCCTCGTCCTGGAGATCGCGCATCAGGTCGAAGAAAGGTTCTACCTCGACGCGAGCGTCGCCGAGCGCTTGATACTGCAGAACTTCTCCTCGGCCGCACGGAACTCTTCTCGGCCCGTCATGGCGTTGAACCAGGACATGATCCTGACCAACCCGGCCGCAGCGCGAATGCTGCCCGAGTTGAACCAGGAGTTGCTGTGGGACCTCGCGGCCCGCGTCATGCATGCGGACCGGCCGCTGGTGCAGGTCCTGACGCACGAGGAGGAAAGCACCGTTGCGCACTGTACGCCGGTGCGCGACGGGGCCGAGATCGTCGGTGTCACCATCGAACTGAAGCGGGACTCGGCTCCCCGGACCGATTCGCGGACCGGATCGCGGGCTGTCTCGCCCGTGCCGACGGACCTGCCGGGGCTCGTCGGCCGCAGCCCGGCCTGGCGCGGGGTGTGCCAGAAGGTGCGTACCGCGACCCTTCCGGGCCGCCCGCTGGTGCTGACCGGCGAGCCGGGAGTCGGCAAGCTCGCAGTGGCCCAGGCCTGGCTGTCGCTGCGTGGGGTGAGCGACGCGCTCGTGCTCGACGCCGCGGCCGGGGAGATCGGCGATGTGCCGCCTGGGGTCTCGGCGGTCGTGCTGGCGCACGCGGAAAGGCTGGCGTCCGCAGCGGTCTATCCGCTGTCGACGGCGCTCGCGGAGGTGCCGCTGGTTGCGATCACGGTGACGACCGGCGCCGAGGCGTTGGCGGGCTCCGCCGAGGCACTTCTCGAGCGCGTCGGCGGGACGCGCGTAGACATCACCCCGCTGCGCAGTCGTCGCGAAGACGTTCTCGACCTGGCCGTCGCGCTCGGCGCGCACGCGGGTCCAGAGCTCACACAACTGTTGATGCGTCTGCCGCTGTACCGCAATGTCCGTGAGCTCGCCGGTGTGCTGGAGGCCGCGCGGGCCAATCGCCCGACCGGCCAACTGCGTCCGGACGACCTGCCGCAGCACGTCCGGAGAGCGGCGGGACGACGCATGCTCGGGGCGATGGAGCAGGCCGAGTTCGACGCGATCGTCCGCGCGCTCGACGACGCGGCCGGCAACAAGGTCGACGCCGCAGCAGCGCTGGGCATCTCGCGTTCGACGCTCTATCGGAAAATGCAGGCCTACGGTGTGGATCTGCACCGCGCCGTCTTCTGAGGTGGTCAGGCGCCGGCGACCGCGGGGCCGTCAGCGGGAGGCGAGCAGGACGCCTTCGGGAACGGCGGTCTCTGCCCGCTCGGTGGGCGCCGCCCCGGGGTGGGCGGGGAGGAACGCGGCGACGAACAACGCCCCGACCAGGCACACGCCGGCCGCGACGAGGCAGCCGACGCTGACGCCGGCGAGGAAGTCGAGGCGGGTCAGCCCGATCAGCCGTTCCGCTGCGGCGGAGTCGCCTCCCGCGGCCAGGCCGGCCGCGAGCTGGAAGGCTCCCGCCATGGACTCCTGCGCGGAGGCGGTTGCCTCCGCGCCCAGGCCGTTCTCGGCCATGCGGTTGCGGTAGATCGACAGCGCGATCGAGCCGATGATCGCCACCCCCAGCGTCCCGCCAAGCTCGCGGGTGGCGTCGTTGACGGCCGAGCCCACGCCGGCCTTCTCCTTCGGGACCACGCCCATGATCGCCTCCGTGGCCGGCGCGCTGCTGAAGCCGAGCGCGGTGCCGAACAGCACCATCTGGCCTGCGATCTCGGCGTAGCCGGTCTGCGTGGACAGCGTGCTGATCCACACGAAGTCGACGGCGAACAGCAGCAGCCCCGTCGCGACCACGAGCTTGTTGCCGAGCTTGAGAGCGAGGAGCACGCCGACGACGGAGGCGACCGCCGTGGCCCCGGCGACGGGGAGCACCCTGGTGCCGGCCTCGAACGAGCCGTAGCCGTAGACGAACTGGAAACACTGCATGATCACGAACACGAAGCCGAACGCCGCGAAGAAGGCGGTCGTGACCGCCAGGCTCGCGGCGCTGAAGCGCAGGTTCGCGAACAGGCTCACGTCGAGCATCGGATGTGGGCAGCGCCGCTCCCACCACACGAACGCGACGAGAACGGAGAAGGCGTTGGCAAATCCGAGCAGGCAGCGCCAGCTTCCCCAGCCGAGTTCGGGGGCTTCGATGATGGTGAACACGAGCATGCCGAAGCCGAGCGTGGAGAGCACCAGGCCGGCGACGTCAAGCGGCGGGACCTGCGGGTCGCGGGAGTCCGGCACGAGCATGAAGACCAGCAGTAGGCCGACCGCGGCGACCACTCCCATGAACGCGATGCTGCTGCCCCACCAGTAGTGCTTGACGAGGTAGCCGCCCACCGGAAATCCGGTGCCGATCGCCGCGCCGCTCGTCGCGGTCCAGATGCCGATGGCGATGGACCGGGACCGGCGTTCGGTGAAGACGTTGACGACCACGGACAGCGTGACGGGATAGATGACCGCGGCGCCGAAGCCGGCGATCGCACGCCAGGTGATGAGCTCGCCCGGGCTCGAGGCCTGCGAACCGATCAGCGACGCGGTCGCGAACAGGGCAAGCCCGAACAGCAGGGACCGCCGCCGTCCGACTCGGTCGGCGATGTTGCCCATGGCGAGGACGAACGCGGCGAAGGTGAGGTTGAACGCGTCGACGATCCACAGCAGATCGTGGGTGGACGCGCCGAGTTGCAGGCTGATCGGCGGCATCGCGATCGCCACGATCATCGTCGAGGCGTTGATGACGAAGACCGCGAGGCACACCACCGCCAGCACGGCCCACGGCGAAGCGGAAAAGGTCGGCTTGACGAGCGGGCGGCGGCGCCGCGATTCCACGGGCAGGTTGGACATGGCGCGTGCGTCTCCAGAGTGGTGCGAGGCGCACGAGGTGGCGCCCTGCGTCGGGTCGTGGTCTGTGCCGATCTCTCGACGGCGCGGGCGGGCAGGCCGCGCAGCCGATACGGCGACGAGGACGCGGGCGGTGGCGCTCTACCTCAGATGCTCAAGCGACCGCCCTGCCGACTCGACGTCGCATCCGAAACCGACGAACAGCGTGTGCAGCATCGGCTTGAGCACGTCGGGCATCGGGTCCCCGACGATCTGGAGCATTCCGGCGACCTCCAGCATCACGGCGCCGTGGAGGGCGGCCCACATCTGGCCCGCGCGGCGAAACGCGTCGCCCTCGGCGAAGCGTCCGGCCGCCGTGGCGCGCTCGACGCCTTGGACGCACACGTAGAAGGTTTCGATGCCCTGGTTCAACTCTTCGCCGGTGCGCCGATAGCCGCCGAGGGGAGCGGCGCCGAACATCACGGCATAGAGGTGGGGCTGGGTCAGGGCGCGCGTCCGGTAGATGCCGCCGAGCGCGGCGAGGTCGGCGACCGGATCCTCGGTCGGGGCGAAGGCGGCGAAGGCGGCGGCGAGTTCGGCGAAGCCGGCGTCGACGACCTCGCGCACGAGACCGCCCAGCGACCCGAACTCGCTGTAGAGCGCCATCGTGGTGACGCCCGCGCGTTCGGCCAGCCTGCGGGTGGTGATGGCCTCGGGGCCGAGTTCGTCGAGCGCCTCGAGCGCGGCGGCCACCAGGCGTTCGCGTCGAGTGCGGGTCTCCACTTCGGTCACGGCCGGAGTCTAGCGGATCCTTGGATCGGTGTTATAACGTCGATATGGACGCAGCCCGAGTCGCTCCGGAGGTCGCCATGTCGAACAAGTTCCTCGGCGGAGGGTTCGCACCCATCCACCGCGAGTACACCGAGACCGACCTGCCGACGACCGGCGCGATCCCCGACTGGCTCGACGGCCGCTACGTGCGCAACGGCCCCAACCCGATCGAAGAGATCGATCCGGCAACCCACCACTGGTTCCTCGGGGACGGCATGGTGCACGGCGTGCGCCTGCGCGACGGGCGGGCCGAGTGGTACCGCAACCGCTGGGTGGGGAAGCCGAAGGGCAGGTCGGGCTATCCGCTGACCGACCTCGGAGCCAACACCAACGTGATCGGGCACGCCGGCCGTACGGTCGCGATCGTCGAGTCCGCCGTCGCGTGCATGGAGCTGAACGAAGAACTCGACACCGTCGGCTGCTTCGACTTCGACGGCACCCTGCCCGGCGGGTACACCGCCCATCCGAAGCGCTGCCCGGAGACCGGCGAACTGCACGCCGTGTCGTACTTCTTCGGTTGGGGCAAAAGCATCCGGTACTCGGTGATCGACGCGAAGGGGCGCGCGCTTCGGTGCATCGACATCCCGGTCACCGGCAGCCCGATGATGCACGACATGTCTCTGACGGAGCGTCACGTCGTGTTCTACGACCTCCCCGTCACCTTCCAGCCCCGTGCCGCCGCTGCGGTGACGATGCCCAGGCTGTTGCAGGCACCGGCGCGGCTGGCGCTGTCCGCGGTGATCGGCAGGGTGAGGGTCCCCAATCCGATCGCCGCGCGGCTCTCGTCCTCGGTCGGGTCGGGCAACGACTACCCCTACCGCTGGGACCCCGACTACCCCGCCCGCGTCGGCGTCCTGCGTCGTGGCGGGTCGGCCGAGGAGGTGCGGTGGTTCGAGGTGAACCCCTGCTACGTCTTCCACCCCGTGAACGCCTACGACGACGGCGACACGATCGTGCTCGAGGTCGTCCGCTACGAAAAGCTCTTCGCCGACGTGCGCCACGGCGACTTCGAGACCGACCCCGTCCGGTATCGCTGGACGGTCGACCTCGCTGCGGACAAGGTCGTGGAGGAGCAGCTCGACGACGTGCCGCAGGAGTTCCCGCGCGTCGACGAGCGGCTCGTCGGCCGCAAACACCGGTACGCCTACGCCGCGGGCCTGGCCGACGGAGCCGAGACCTCCGACGTCGTGCTCAAGCACGACCTCGAGAACGGCACCACCGCGCGCCGCGGCTTCGGCGCCGGCAAGCTCGTCGCCGAGTTCGTCTTCGAACCGTCCTCGCCGGATGCGGCCGAGGACGACGGCGTCCTGATCGGCTACGTGACGGACCTACCCGCCGACCGCACCGACCTGGTACTGCTCGACGCCCAGAGCCTCGACACCGTCGCCACAGTCGCCCTGCCGACGCGGGTCCCCGCCGGCTTCCACGGCAACTGGATCCCCAGCGCGATCGACGCGTAGGGCCGGCCCTGGGAGGATCGGGACATGGACACGGTGCAGGTAGTGCTCGATCCCCCGGTGGCGATCGTCGCGATCGTTCGGCCGGAGGTGCGCAATGCGGTGGATCCCGCAACCGCGCAGGCTCTGCGCGAGGCCTTCGTCCGACTCGGTGCGGACGATGCGGTCAAGGCCATCGTGTTCACCGGCCACGGCGGCACGTTCTGCGCGGGCTACGACCTGCGTGCCTTTTCCGCCGCCGGGCTCGACCCGACGGCTCTCGACCGCCTCGGGCCAGGCGAACCCGGACCCATGGGCCCAACCCGCGGCCTTCCGCCCAAGCCGACCATCGCCGCAGTCGAGGGCTACGCCGTCGCGGGCGGGCTGGAACTGGCGATCTGGTGCGACCTGCGCGTTGCCGCCGAGGACGCCACGTTCGGGGTGTTCTGCCGTCGGTGGGGCGTGCCGCTGATCGACGGCGGCACCGTGCGACTGCCGCGGTTGATCGGGCAGGGGCGGGCGATGGACCTGATCCTCACCGGCCGTCCCGTGGCGGCCGAGGAGGCGCTGCGGATCGGCCTGGTCGACCGAGTCGTCGCGCCCGGCCAGGCGCTGACCGTCGCGATGGAGCTGGCGCACCAGATCGCCGCGTTCCCCCAGGCCTGTCTGCTCGCCGACCGCGCCTCCGCCTACGGGCAGGACGGACGGGACGAACCCGCCGCCCTCGACGCCGAGGCCGCGGGCGGACTGGCGGTCCTGCGGACGGGCGAGAGCGTGGCCGGGGCGACGCGCTTCGCGGGCGGCGCGGGTCGAGGCGGCGCGTTTCCGGCCTGAGGCGGGCACCGGGAGGAACGGTGGGTGGGGCCGGGACCTTCGGTCCTCAGGGCACGCCGGCGGCTGCCGATAGGCTGGGCGAGCATCCGACGTGACGGGACGGTGGCCGGGTGACCAGCACCGAGATGGCAGTCTTCGCCGGCGAGGACGCGACGGGTCAACCGCGCCTGATTCGCGCAGTGCGAGACCTCGCCGCCGCGCGCGGGCTGGACGACATCGTGCACATCGTGCGGACCGCCGCCCGGCAGGTCGCCGACGCGGACGGCGCCACCTTCGTCCTACGGGACAACGGACGCTGCTACTACGTCGACGAGGACGCGATCGAGCCCCTGTGGAGCGGGCTGCGGTTCCCGATGGAGGCCTGCATCAGCGGCTGGGCGATGCTCAACGCGCAGCAGGTGATCATCCCGGACATCTACCTCGACTCGCGCATCCCGCACGATGCCTACCGGCCCACGTTCGTCCGTTCCCTGGCGATGACCCCGATCCGCACGGCCGACCCCGTCGGAGCGATCGGGGTGTACTGGGCCTCCGAGCGCGAGGCGACTCCGGCCGAGCGCGGCATGCTGCAGGCGTTGGCCGACAGCACCGCCGTGGCCATGGAGAACGTCCGGGTGATCGCCGAACTCGAGGAGCGGCGCGCCGCCGAGGCACGCAAGCGCGAGGAATGGCTCCAGGCCTGTCTGCGGATCACCCACGACCTGCTCGACCCGGCGGCGAAGGACCCGTTGCCTGCCATCGCCGAGCAGGCCCGCGCGGTGGCCGGAGCCGATTCGGCGTACGTGGCGCTCCTCGACCCGGCCGCTGCGGAGGTCGTCCTTGCGGTGGTGGCCGACCGCGGCGGCGTGGAGCGGTCCACCAGGCGATTTCCCGTGGCGGCGACCTTCTCCGGCGTCGCGGTGGACACCGGTCAGCCGCTGTTGGTCGAGGACGCGAGCAGGGTCGCTCTCGGCGATGCCGTGCGCAGCGTCGCCGGGGACAACGTGGGCCCGGCGATGGTCGTGCCGCTCATCGCCGCCGGCCGCGTGCGCGGCACCCTGGTCATGACCCGGTACGCCGGCGGCCCCACCTTCGACGAGATCGACGTCGACCAGGCGACCGCCTTCGCCAACCACGCGGCGATTGCCTTGGAGTTCGCCGACGCCCGCGCGGCGAAGGAGGAACTGGCGGTACGCGAGGAACGCGACCGCATCGCCCGCGACCTCCACGACGACGTCATTCAGCGACTGTTCGTCGCAGGCATGTCGCTGCAGAGCCTGCTGAGCTTCGCCGAAGAGGGCCCCTACGCCGAGCGGCTCGAGCGTTCCATCGCCGAGATCGACACCACGATCGGCGGCATCCGCAGCCTCATCTACCGAATGCGCACGCCTCTCGGGGACACCTCGACGGACCTGCGCGACCGGGTCCTGCAGGTGCTCGCCGACGTCGGTCCGCTCTTCGTCTCCACTCCCTCGCTGCGCTTTTCCGGGCCGCTGGACACCATGGTCGACGACGAGGTCGTCGAAGACGTCGAGGCGGTGCTGCGGGAGTCGCTGACCAACGTGGCCAAGCACGCCGCCGCCTCGCACACCTGGGTCGAACTCAGCGTGGACCTGGCAGCACGGCGTCTGGTCGTGCAGGTCACCGACGACGGCGTCGGTTTCGGCGAGCCCTCGCGGCGCAGTGGCACCGCCAATCTCCTCGCCCGGGCGCAGAACCGCGGGGGCGAATGCGACATCTCCTCGCCGGCCGTCGAGGGCCGTGGCACCCGAGTGCGCTGGACCGTACCGGTCGGCTGAATACCCGTCAGATCCTGCGAACGCGAAGGGGCCCGGACATCCGTCCGGGCCCCTTCGTTCCTGCGACTGCTACGGGGTTGCGGTGGCCGACGGCGCCGTGGACGGCGCCGCAGACGGCGCCGTCGTCGAGGTCGACGGGCTGGCGGTCCCGGTCGGACTCGGGTTCAACGGGTCCTGGAACGTGCCCTGGCGGCCGCCGTCGCTCCAGGCGAGGAAGGCCTCGATGTACTGGGTGGCCTTGGCCTTGTCGGTCGTGCCCTCGGAGTTGTTGCCCGGGCGGTTGATCGAGTAGACCGTCGTGCCGGGAACGTTGCCCGCGGCGTCGCGCGCCTCGAGGCCCGGGGCGGCGATGATCGAGTACTTCGACCCCGAGTGCCACAGGTACCAGCTGTTGATGCCGACGTCCTTGGCCGCGCGGATCTGCTCCTTCACGTGGTACGGCGTGTAGTCCGGCGCCGTGTAGGTGAAGGCCTGAATCCACGGAACGATCGCCACGTTCGGGTTCGTGGTCAGCGCCATGCGGTTGAAGTCCATGAGCGACCGCTTGATGATGTCGTACGGCTGCGCGTTCGGCTTCGACACCGAGTACTCGCCACTGCCCCAGTGGGACGGGTAGATCATCGGGCAGATGAAGTCGAGGTTCTTGGCCATCGCGGGGATGTCCTGCGCGATCAGCTTCGGGGTGAAGGCCGCGACGCCGTAGACCGCGGCACCGACGCTGGCGCCCGCCGGGCGGATGCGCTTGGACGCGACCTCGACGAAGTCCGCGATCGCCTGCGAGGGCGTGCGTTCGCCGATGCCCTTGTAGACCTGGCCCGTGTTCTCGGGCTTGCGGACGTAGTCGTACATGATGCCGTCGAAGCCGAACTTCGCGGCCTCCTCGCCGAGTGCGGCGTTGTACTCGACGATCTCGGAGTTCGCGAAGTTCGTGAACGCGCCCTGGCCGTAGTTGCCCGCGCTGTAGGCGCCGCCGGAGGTGTTCTGGATGAGCAGGTCCATCTTGCCCTGGCTCAGCGCCCACTTGCCCAGGCGCGGGTCCCGGAAGGCGACGATGCGGCCGATCACCTTGGCGCCGAGGGCGTGGATCTCGTCCACCGCGGCCTTGGCGTCGTAGTAGGGCCGGGTCACGCCGGCCTGGACCGCCAGCGGCACCTGCGAGGAGTAGCCGACGATGCCGTCCTCGTCCTTGATGTCGAGCTGGACGGTGTCGATCTTCTTGTCCTTGATCATCTGGATGATCGGGTCTTTGAGCTTCGGGTCGGCCCAGGCGAAGTGCTGGATGTGCGCGGCACGCACGTACTGGCCCTTGGAGACGATGCCGGGCGCGGTGTTCTCGACCGGCGCCGTGCTCGGCGCCGGGGAGGCCGACGGGTCCGTCACGACGGGCGCGGAGGTGGCGTCCGGGGCGGGCGCGGGCCCGGCGGTGTCGGCACCGGCCTTGCCGCCGCAGGCGGCGAGCGGAAGGGCCAGCGCGGCGGTCGCGAGCAGCACCGCGGTGTTGCGGCGGATCGAACGGTTCGAAGCGGTCATTCGTGTGTCCACCCCTGTGTTGCGCCCTTCGGCGCCCGGCAGCAAAGTCGTCGCGGACAACGTTGCGCCCTTCCAAGCGATCATGCAGGGCGCTACACCGGGGCATTACCGGATCGTTGTCGCGCCAGTGCCGAACCGAAGCCGGGCAAACCGGGACGTCCGGCACGAACCCGGGCGCGGCCTCGGCCGGTGGGGCGAGTGTGGCCCAGGCGCGGTGCCGCTCGCGTTGATCGCCCCGATCGCCGCGGGGCTGCACTCGGCAACCGAGTCCGGAGCGGTGGCTCTGGCGGACTGGATTCCCTCGGAACACTCCACCGCGGCGCCGCCGCAGCGCTCCACGGTGCTGGCCGCCGACGGGTCCGTGCTCGCGAGCTTCTTCCGCCAGGAACGAGTGAACGTGACGTTGGATCAGATGGCGCCGGTGCTGCGCGATGCGGTGCTCGCCACCGAGGACGCCCGGTTCTACGAGCACGGAGCCCTCGACCCCGTCGGGATCGTGCGGGCACTGACCGCGAACATCGCCGCCGGCCGCGTCGAGGGGGGCCTCCACGCTCGCCCAGCAAAACGTCAAGCAGTTCCGGGCGGTGTTGGCCGCGCACGGGTATTCGCTGGATCGGGACGGGGAGATCGTCGAGCTCGCGGCCTTCGTGCCGGCGCTGTCGAAGCGGCACGCCCAGATCGGGGCGCAGGCGGCCGGCTACGAGGCGGCGTGGCGGGCGGCGAACCCCGGGGTGGAGCCGGGCAAGGGGCTTCGGGAGGGGTGGGACACCAGAGCGTGGGCGGTCGACCGGCCGGACAAGCCGACCGTGGAGGCGGGGGTGGACCTGCCCGCCCGGGCGGCGGCACGGGCGAACTGATCGCCCTGCTCACGACGCTGACCGATCCGGCCGGCCGAGGCAAGCGCCGAACAGATCGCAACGATCTACGCCGCACGCTGGGAACACGAGACCGGAAACGACCAGCTCAAGACCCACCTGTGCGGCCGCGCCGCAGTCCGGCGATCTCGACTCCCCGAGCTGGTCTACCGGGAGGTCTGGGCCCACCTGGTCGTCCACCACGCGATCAACACCCTCATCGCCAAGGCCTCCGCAGCCGCCGACCTCGACCCCGACCGCATCTCCTACTCCAAGACCCTGCGCCTGATCCGCCGCACCGCAATCGGGACGGCGGGCTTTCCCCCCTCCGACCTGGACTAAACAACTACCCCGGATCCTCTCCCAGATAGCGGAACTGACGATTCATCAGCGTCTTCATCACACGTGTCTTCACGCGCTTAAACGGATCCGCCCCAACGGCTATCGAGTCAAGACCAAAGACGAGCCCGCCAGCATTCGACATCCCGGGCCACCCACGCTGGCGTTCCAGCGGCTCGCGTTACCGGCAGCATGATCGTCTCTAGCTACGTGGCATTGTGGGGGGTAGTAGCTCAGCCAACCGCCGTTTCCCGTCAGCGCCACATGGCGATCCTCGGTTCGGTCGACAACTAATTGGGCATCGCCGTTGCTCACGATGTGCGGGTCCCGGGGTCGCTCGCGTGTCATGAGCCATGTGCCGAGGGCGCAGCCGCCGAGGACCAGTGCCACCGTTCCGGTGGCGATCCCTCTGGTTCAGCGAGGGCATACACAGCTCGACGGGGTGTCAGTCCAGCCGTTCAGCGGGTGAATTGTCGGCTGAGGATCGGGTGGTCATCGAGGCCGTGTGCGCGCCGGGAAACCCAGGCGGGTAACGGATCTGACATAGTGCCAGTTTTTTCATTCTGCGTCGGACTCCGACCGGCTGGACTTTGCCGCGTGGGAGCTGCCCGAAGGGTGGTGGGGCGCGGAGACAGGGGATCGGGGTCGTGCCGCGCTTGAGGTCCTGGCCGGTTCGTTGCATGCACGCGACCGTGCACAGGGCAAGTGGGCCTACCGTGGCAGCGAAGGGTCGGGCACCAGCTGAGTCATGCCGAAGCCGACGCAGTTCGGGGACAGGCCGAAGGTTGGTTGGACGCCATCGTCGTCTTCTCCCCAAGCGCCGCCGGCGCCTTCGACTTTGTCTCCGACCCAGTACGCGGAACCGTCGGCTAGGCGCACTCCGAACCGGTCGCCGTCCTTGATCACCTTGGTGCCGTGTGGCCATACGGCCGAGAACCACGAAACGTCTCGCGCGTCGACGGGCGCCTCTTGGATTGGCGGCTTCTGACTGGATGTGCCGAGCGGCACCGCGGAGTCAATCCCGGATGGAGCGAGTGTCGGCCCGCCCGAGGTGTCGATTACGAGGCAACGGCCGGGGATGTAGTAGCGCAGTTGGCCCGTGGGTCCGGCCAACATCACCGGGCGGTCGCGCGCACCGTCCACGACGATGCGCGCGTCCTGGCCCACCAAATGGGGTTCATCGGAGGCCGATCTCCACTGCTGAACCGCGGCCCCGCCGGCCACGACACCAGCGATGAGTCCAGTCACTATCAGAACGGTCCATACGGACTTTGTGGATGACATGACCGCTCCTCTCTGCGCGATACCCACGGTAATTACTTCGGCAAGCCGGCCGCGCAGGTGAATCTGGCCGAGGCGGCGCTTCTGGCCGGCGTCGTCGCCGCCCCCAACGCCTACAGCCCGATCGAGCACCCGCAGGCGGCCCTGGACCGTCGGGCCGTGGTGCTGAACCGCATGGTCGACGCCGGAACGGTGACCGCCGAGCAGGCGCAGGCGGCCGAGAACAGCCCGCTGGAACTCGATGTCACCGACCCGAAGAACGGGTGCGCCGACGCCGCGCATCCCTTCTTCTGCAGCTACGTGCTCGCCGAGGTGGCCGACACACCGAGCCTGGGACCGGATCGGAACGCGCGCATCGAACGACTGCTGACCGGCGGACTCACCCTGCGGACGACGCTGGACCCGAGGATTCAGGAGGCCGCCGAGGACGCCGTGGCGGAGCACATCGATCCCACCCACGACATCGGCGTCGCGATCGCAACGACCGAACCCGGCACGGGCGCGGTCCGGGCGATCGCGCTGAACCGCGACTGGGGCGAGGGCCGGGGTAGGACCACGCTGAACTACGCACTCGACCAGGTCCAGGGTGGCAGCCGGGGCTTTCAGGCGGGGTCGACCTTCAAGCCGTTCGTGCTGGCCGCGGCGGCGCAGAAGGGCATCGAGGCCGACCTCGACCTGAACTCCCCCAGCGAGGCGACCTTCTCCGGCTTTCGGCACTGCGAAACGAACAGGAGGCTCCCCTCCTACGACGTCGGCAACTACGACGGCGAGGGCTTCGGCACCATCGACATGCGGGAGGCGACGGCTCGCTCGGTGAACACCTACTTCGTGCAGTTGGCCGAGCGGATCGGTACCTGCCGCCCGCCGCAGGTCGCCGAGGACCTCGGCGTGCGCCGTGCCGACGGCAGGCCGCTCTCGCGCGTGCCGGCGTTCGCCCTCGGGGTGGACGAGGTCTCCCCGCTGCGGATGGCCGAGGCCTACGCGACCTTCGCCGCGGACGGCCTGCACTGCCCGTCGCACGCCATCGTCGAGATCGCAACCCGGGAGGGCGCCACGCTTCCGCTTCCCGAGCGGCGGTGCGTGCAGGCGCTGACGAAACAGGAGGCGGCCACGGTGACCGGTCTGCTCGAGCGGGTGATCGACGGCCCGGACGACGAGCGCACCGGCGCGAAGATGTCCCTCGGTCTGCGTCCCGCAGCCGGCAAGACCGGCACCACCGACAACGCCGAAGCCGTGTGGTTCACCGGCTACACCCGGCAGTTGGCGGCCGCGGTGTGGGCCGGCTACCCGGACGAGAACAGAGCGCTGAAGAAGGTCCGGATCCGCGGGGAGTACTTCAAGACCCTCTTCGGTGGGGCGCTGCCCGGTCCGATCTGGCGGGAGGCGATGAAGGCCGCCCACGAGGGCGTGGAGATCGAGCGACTGGAACGCGAACTGCCCGACTGCACCGATCCGGAGGGCGACGTCGAAAGGGCGCGGTGTCCGGACGACCTCGAAGGCAAGGGCAAGCGCGATGGGGACGACAGGGACGACACGAACGACGAGGACGACGAGGACGACTAGACGCGGGCGACCTCAGTGCTCCTGGCTTCTCGGCCGCGGGTTCCAGCCCGCCCAGGCGCCTTCCCACGACTCGACCCGCGCTGCCTCGGCGCGACGTCTGCCGGCGGGCAGGACGCCCCGGAACACCAGCGCGCCGACCGCGGCGACCGCAGTGGCGGTCAGCAGTCCGCGTAGGCCCGCCTCGGCCGGGGGTACGGGTTCCTGGCGCAGGGTTCCGTCCGCTGCCAGACCCGCCGGGATGCGCGCCCCGGCGGGCACCTGGAAGGAGACGTCGACGGTGCCACGGTGGACCGTCCCTGCCCCGTCGGTCCAGGAGATCGGGGCGGCCCAGCGCACCCTGTCGCCCGGCAGATCGCGCGGACGTACGTGGGCCTCGGCCGTCGTGGTCGCGACGACCTCGCGATCCTCGCTCTTGACCGCGTCGAACACGGCCACGCCCGCCACGATGGACCCCAGGCCGGTGCCGACCGCGATGAACGCTGCGAGCCCGTAGGCCGTGAACTGGATGCGGCGGGCGCGTCGGCGCAGCGGGTGGGACTGCTCGAGGAGCCACAGCCCGAACTCGTCGGCCGGCCTCTGGCGTGCCATGCCGGCTCCCTTCCGCGGACGTCCCTACGACTGTACGGGGACCAAGCGCGGCAGATCGGTCGACGTGGGGGCGATCGGCCCGCCCAAGCGGGGCCTTTCAGACGCGGACGACTACCGGGCGCCGGCGGCGGCTCAGGGCCACGACGAGCGTCGCCGCGGCGAGGGTCGCCAGGGCTGAGCCCGTCCACACCAGCGTCTGCCGCCCGAGGGGCGAGGAACCCGACAGGCTCGCCTCGCTCTGCACGGAGTCGCGGTACTGGGCCGAAACGCCTGCGACGAGCGCTCCGTCGAACTCGTTCACCACGGCCGGGCCGAGCGGCTCGACCAGCGTGCCCACCGGCTGCGCCCTGTCCGCGTTGGCGAAACCCCACTCGACGAGCGCGGCGGAGTCGGTGGCGATCCGACCGCCCGGGGTGAACATGAAGGTCGCCAGGATCGTGCGCCCGTCGCGTTCGGCCGCGGCGATCATCGTGTTCTGCGCCTTGGTCGTGTAGCCCATCTTCACCCCGATCGCGCCGGGGAAGTTCGCCCGCACGAGGCGGTTCTCGGTGTGGACGTAGCGCCGCTCGTTGTCGAAGCGCGAGTTCGCCGGCACCGACAGGGCCTGGAAGTTGTGTCGGATGCTGCCCATGTAGTGGCGCAGGTCCCCCCGCGAAAGCGCGGCGCGACCCCAGAGTGCGAGGTCGTAGGCGGAGGCGAACTGCCCGTCGGCGTCCAGCCCGCTCGGATTGGCCACGGTGGTGTCGTTGGCCTGGAGGCGACGGGCCTCGGCGCGCATCATCTCCAGGCCCCGCTCCAGCGTGCCGCCGCCGGCCTTGGCGAGCGCGGTGGCGGCGTCGTTGCCCGACTTCAGCATCAGGGAGTACCAGAGGTCGTCGACGCGGTAGGTGTGCCCGGGCCACAGGCCCACCCGGGTGCCCTCCTGGTTGGCGTCCTCCCAGTCCGCGGTGTAGATCGCGTCCTTGTCCAGCCGCGGCGCCATGGTCAACGCCAGCAGCGTCTTCAGCGTGCTGGCCGGACGCAGGGAGCGGTGCGGGTCGCGGGCCGCGAGGATCTGGCCGGTGTCGGCGTCGGCCACGACCCATGCGGCGGCGCCGATCGGCGGAAGCGCAGCGGTGCCCGGAGCGGCGATCACGCCGGTCTCGGCCATGCGCGGCCCGCCGATCGCGGACCGCGCGGGCGGCTGGGACGTCGCCGCGGGCGCAGGGGTCTCGGCCGCTCCGGCCGGCAGCGCCGTTCCGAGCGCGACGGCGAGCGCTCCGGCGCCGGCCCAGGCCCGAACTGTCGGGAAGGTCCGATTTCGCCGTAGCGGGCTGGTGTGCTGGCGCCGACGCTTCATCCCGAAAAGCTAACTCCACGGGAAGATCGCGCGTGGCGAGTTGCCCCGATCGTGACGGCGAACTTGGCTACCGCACGATCTGAGGCCTCGTCAGGGGCGCTTGGCTACAGGTCCCGCAGGAGGTCGTTGCCCGCGCGCAGGCGGCACAGCTGCGGGATCAGGTCGTTGAGGAACAGTTCGTTGACCTGGCCGAGTTCGTCGATCGTGATGCCCTTCTTCATGAGCACCTCGAGGTACTGGAAGGCGTTCTTCACCCCGTACCCGACGTAGTGCGCGCCGACGAGCAGACGGGAGTCGGCGTCGAACACGATCTTGAAGAATCCGGACAACTCCGGCCGCACCATCGCGATGAACATCGAGCCGTCGCCGGCCGGCAGGGCGAAGTCCTCCGGCGGGATGCCGTCGACGGGCATCTTGATGACGACGACGTTCTCGAACTTCGCGCGCGCCTCCTTCTCCGACAGG
Source organism: Sporichthyaceae bacterium (assembly GCA_052389435.1). Lineage (GTDB taxonomy): Bacteria > Actinomycetota > Actinomycetes > Sporichthyales > Sporichthyaceae > JBQTKD01. The sequence goes on from JBQTIB010000010.1 coordinate 17,717, forward strand.
CCCATCCACACCACCTCGTAGGTGGAGTGCAGGAAGTCGGCGAAGTCGGTGTAGTCCCACTCGAACTTCTCGCCCATGATGTTGCGGGCCGCTACCGTGCCGGTCTTGCGGGCCTTGAACATCTCCAGCGGCGGGCCGATGAGGTCGCCGACGGCGTAGACGCCCTTGACCGAGGTCTCGCAGGTCCAGTCGACGAGGATGTTGCCCTTGTCGTTGACCTCGACGCCGAGGGCGTCGACGAACGGCTGGGACAGCGCCTGCTCGCCGGTGGCGAGGAAGACGAAGTCGGCCTCGACGAAGGACTCCGTGCCGTCCGCGTTGCGGTAGCGCACGCCGGTGACCATCTTGCCGTCGCCGGTCACCTCGATGGGCTCGATGTCGCCGATGATCTCGATGCCGCGGGTCTTCATGCCCTCGATCACGAACTCGCGCAGGTCGTCGTCGACGTGGTGCAGGCTGTTCGGGCTCATCAGCCCGCTGCGGGTGAGGATCGTGGTGGGAATGCCCACGGCGTTGAAGAAGGAGCTGTACTCGATCGCGATCTTCGATCCGCCGATGACCACGCACTTGCTGGGCTCGTAGTCCAGCTCGGAGATGATCGTCGCGAAGTCGTAGACGCCCTTCTGGTCCAGGCCCTCGATCTCCGGGAGCTTGGTGCGCGCGCCGGTGGCCAGCACCAGGCAGCGTGCGGAGAACCGCTCGCCGGCGACCTCGACGGTGTTCTTGTCGATCACCGTGGCGGGCGCGTTCAGCACGTACTCGACGTCGAGCTGGTCCTTGGTCTGCAGGTTCATCAGCGCGTGCGCCAGCCCGCGGCCGGAGATGAACAGGTCCCGGACCTCCAGCATGGAGACCTTGCGGTCCTTCCACTCCTTGTCGAACCAGAGCTTGCCCGCCATGATCCGGCTCAGGTCGAGCTCGCGGGCGGCGTCGGAGAAGACGTGGTGCGGCACGCAGGCCTCGTGCGGGCAGGAGCCGCCGAGGAAGGGCCACTTGTCCACGATCAGCGGGCGACCGCCGCGGGCCTTGAGAAACGCTCCGCAGAACCGTCCGGCCGCGCCGCCGCCGATGATGATGGCGTCGAAGGGGCGGGTGTCCTCGCGGTTGATGTTGTAGATCGGCTCGTTCAGGTGCGGAGAGTCGCCGGTCTCGACGATGCCCTCGATGAGGTCGGCCCACTCGTGCAGGGAAGGCTTGAGCGGGGTGCCGTACACGTCCATGTCGAGGGGCCCTTCGTAGACGGTGCTTAGGGCATCAGGGTCGCCGGTCGGGGGGTGATCAGTAAAGTTCAGGTTCCTGATGGCTATGGAAAGTTTTTCTCGTCTAGCCGTCGGCGATGCCGGTCCGCCCTGCGGGTTCGTGCAGATGCGTGCGGCACAGTTCGCGGAAGGCGAGTGCTCGACGGGTGGCCCGGGCCCAGGACACCGCGGCGACCTGGACGGCTACGGGCTCGAGCCGGTCGGCGATCTCCCGCACGGCGATCTCGTGACCGGCGTAGGTGATCGGGAAAATCGGGCGCTGCAGCAGGACCGTGAAACCGCGTCCGGAGGCGACCAGGGCGCGGACGCCGTCGACGCTGATCGCGCTGCCGACCACCTGCGGGGCGAGGCCGCGGTCGGCGAACAGGCCGCCGAAGTAGTGCTGCCCCGGCGGCATGTCGAGCATGATCATCGGCTCGCGGGCCAGCTCGGCCAGCCGGATGCGGCGGCGCTTGGCCAGCGGGTGGTGCGTGCTCAGCTCCACGTGCGGGCGGACCCGGTAGAGCTCGGTGCGCTCCAGATGCGGCTCCAGGCCGATGTCGTACATGACGGCGAGTTCGCAGGTGCCGTCGTGCAGCCACGCCTGGAGCTGGGCGATCGAACCCTCCACGAAGCGGATCTGCACGCCGGGGTGCGCGATGGCGACGGCGTCCAGGGCCGTCGGCATCACGTAGGGAGACAGGGTGGGGAAGCAGCCGACGGTGAGCTCTCCGGACAGCGCCTGTCCGAGCCCGCGGGCGTTCGCCTGGAGTTCCTCGGCTCTGGCCAGCAGCGGCCGGGCGTCGGCCAGCACCTGCCGCCCGGCGGCGGTCAGCTGGAGCGGCTTGGCCTTCTGGCGGAGGAACAGCTGTACCTGCAGAGACCGCTCCAGCTCGCCGATCGCGAGCGAGATCGCCGACGGCGACACCTGCCAGCGCGCGGCCGCCGCCCCCATGGTCTGCAGCTCCACCACGGCCACGAAGTACTCGAGCTGACGCAACGAGACCCGCAGGAGCGTGGACATGGCAGCGAGCCTAGGGCGCGACCGTGCTCAGCAGCTCGATGGCGGCGGTGTGGTTGCGAGAGGGATTCCGGTCGTCACTTCCAGCGGAAGTGGACGAAGACGCGGCCGAAGTTGTCGGAGTCCTTCTCCACCCGGTGGTAGAGCGCCTTGATCTCCTTCTGGTCCAGGAAGCGCAGGACCCGCTTCTTGAGCTGTCCGCTGCCCTTGCCCGGAATGATCTCGACCAGGGGCGCCTTCTTCTCAACCGCCTCGTCGATGATCGCCCGCAGGGCCTTGTCGATGTCCGCGCCGCGGTTGTAGATGTCGTGCAGGTCGAGCTTGAGCTTCATGCCGCCCACCCTCGCAGGAGCCGCTGGGAGCACTTGCGGCACTCAGGCGGCCCCGTTCGAGTCCGCGGCCGCCCGGGGGCGTTATTAACGCTTCTCGCAGGCCACGCCGTCCTTGTCGCCGTCCAGACGCTTGTTGGCCTTGATGGCGGCAGCGTAGATGGTCGAGCTGACCTTGAAGGTCGTCACCGACTTGCCCTTCACGTACTTTCCGCCGATCAGGTCTCGGGCGCCCTTCTTGGCAACGCCGTGCTTGTACTTCTTGTTCAGTGCCGTGCAGTTGGCGTAGGTCCCCGTGGCCGCTTGGGCCGACGCTTCCAGCCCGACGACGCCAACCCCTCGTTCGTACGGTGGTCACCTCGGCCGACTGGCTGACGCTTCGAGCGAGCAACGGCGGGGGAGCGCGGCGACCTCGACTCCGCAGCCGATCACCCGGTGGGTCCGCGAGAAGGCATCCGAGGAGATCTGAGACGCAGCGTGGTCAGGCCATGCCCTGGTGCCGCAGCAGCGCGTCGATCTTCGGCTCGCGACCGCGGAAAGCGACGAAATTGTCGAGTGCGGCGCGCGAGCCGCCGCGGGCCAGCACCTCGGTCAGGAAGCGTTGGCCGGTTGCCGGGTTGAACACGCCCTCCTCTTCGAACGCGCTCCACGCGTCGGCGCTCAGCAGTTCGGCCCACTTGTAGCTGTAGTAGCCCGCCGCGTAGCCGCCGGCGAAGATGTGGCTGAAGCTGTGCTGGAAGCGGTTGAACGAAGGCGGCTTCACCACGGCGACCTCCTCCCGGACCTCGTCGAGGACGCGCTGGACGTCGTCTTCCGCTCCGGGCTCGGCGTGCAGGCGCATGTCGAACAGCGCGAACTCGATCTGACGCAGCGTCATGAGGCCGCTCTGGAAGTTCTTGGCGGCGGTCATCTTGTCGAACAGGTCGCGTGGCAGCGGCTCGCCGTGCTCGACGTGACCGCTGAGCTCCTGTAGCACCTCCCATTCCCAGCAGAAGTTCTCCATGAACTGGCTGGGCAACTCGACGGCATCCCACTCGACCCCGGAGATGCCGCTGACCGGCAGGTCGTCGATCAGGGTCAGCATGTGGTTCAGGCCGTGGCCGAACTCGTGGAAGAGGGTTTGAACGTGGTCGTGGGTCAGGAGCGCCGGGGCGTCGCCGACGGGCGGTGCGAAGTTGCAGACCAGATGCGCCACGGGAAGCTGCTGCTCGCCGTTCGGTTTGAGCCAGCGGCTTCGCACCTCGTTCATCCACGCGCCGGGGCGCTTGCCGGGGCGCGCGTACAGATCGAGATAGAAGCCGGCGACGACCTCCTCGCCGCGGCGCACCTCGTAGTACCCGACGGAGTCGTGCCAGACCGGCGCATCCGCCTCGACGATCCGCACCGAGAACAGGCGCTCGACGATGCCGAACAGCCCGACGAGCACCCGCGGTGCGGTGAAGTACTGCTTCACGGTCTGATCGCTGAACGCGTAGCGCGCTTCCTTGAGCTTCTCGCTCCAGTACGGAAGGTCCCAGCTCTCCACCGGAGCCCCGTCGGCAAAATGCGTGCTTCCCGTTCCGCTCGCAAGCTCCCGGAACTCCCGCACCTCGGCGAGGTCCTTCTCGGCGAACGGGCGGGCTCGCGCGGCCAGGTCGCGTAGGAAGGTCAGCACCTCGGCGGGCGAGCCCGCCATTTTCCGCGCCAGCGACACCTCTGCCCAGCTGGCGTAGCCGAGTAGGCGCGCCTGCTCCTGGCGCAGCGCGAGGATCTCCCGGATGACCGCGGTGTTGTCCCACTCGGGCCGGCCGGCGTCGCTGGCGCGCGTGACGTAGGCGCGGTAGAGCCTCTCGCGCAGGTCGCGGTTCTCGGCGTACTGCATGACGGGCAGGTAGACCGGGAGGTGCAGCGTCAGCCGGTGGCCGCCCTCGGGCAGACGCGTGGCGTCGAGCACGTCCGCCGGGACCCCGGCCAAGTCCTCGGCCGAAACGACGTGGCTCCAGCCGTCGGTCGCGTCGAGCACGTGTTCGCCGAACTGCTGCTGCAACGCGGCACGACGCTCCTGGATGGCGCCCCAGCGCTCTCGGGCCTCCCCGTGCAGTTCCGCGCCGGAGAGCACGAAGTCGCGGATCGCGTGCTTCAGGGCCTGCCCCCGCGGCGCGCTCAACGTTGCACCCTGGGCGGCCACGACGGCCCGGTACTTGTCGAAGAGGGCCTCGTCGGCGCCCAGGGCCGTGGAGAACTCGGTCATGGACGGCAGCGCGGCGTTGTAGGCCTCGCGCAGCTCGGGGCCGTCGGCCACGGCGTTCAGGTGTCCTACCGCGCCCCACGCGGCGCCGAGCCGCTCCGTCGCAGTGTCGAGAACGCGCGAGAGTACGTCGTAGTCCGCGGGCGTTTCCGGGTTCGTCGCCTGCGCCAACGCAGCCCGTGCAGCAATGAGCAACTCGGCGACGGCGGGCTGGACGTGCTCGGCCCGAATGGCCGCGAACTCGGGCAGGGCGGCGGTAGACAGAAGCGGGTTGGTCTGCGCGGTCATTGCAAGAGTCTCGCGCACAGCCGACGCGCCTCGCCGACCGGACGGGAATCTCGTTGGAAGTGCCCCCGGGCAGATTCGAACTGCCGACACCCGCTTTAGGAGGCCTGTCGACAGCATCGACTGTGCTGGTCAGTGGTCGACTATGGCCTCGGCGGCCTCGACTGTTCATGCCCGGGGCCGCAGCGGTCAGCTGCAGTTCATGCCACGGGTTATGCCACGAGCCCTCGGGTGGCTCCCGGCGGCTGAAGCAGATGCGTTGGTCGCGCGCCAGGACGCTGGCGGAAGTTAGCTCGAATGGTCGTGCGATCCGGCTGCCGGGGTGGCGGCGAGATAACGCTCGGCGTCCAGCGCCGCGGCGCAACCGGTTCCGGCAGCGGTGATGGCCTGCCGGTAGTGGTGGTCCACGAGGTCTCCGCAGGCGAAGACGCCGGGGAGGTTGGTCTCGGTCGACGGGTGTTTCACGATGACGTACCCGTTCTCGTCCAGATCCACCTGACCGACGAGCAGTTCCGAGCGCGGCTCGTGGCCGATCGCGACGAACAGGCCCGTCGCGTCGAGCTTGGACTCCTCGCCGGTGACCGTGTCCCGCAGCACGACGCCGGAGACCTTGTCCTCGCCGAGCACGTCGATCGGTTCGGTGTTCCAGATGAAGTTGATCTTGGGGTTGTCCAGCGCGCGCTGCTGCATGATCTTGCTCGCGCGCATGACGTCGCGCCGCACGAGGACGTGGACGGTCTTGGCGAAGCGGGTGAGGAAGGTGGCCTCCTCCATCGCCGAGTCCCCGCCGCCGACCACGACGATCTCCTGCTCGCGGAAGAAGGCGCCGTCGCAGGTGGCGCACCAGGACACTCCGTGTCCGGACAGGCGCTTTTCGTTCGGCAGGCCCAGCTCCTTGTACCGGGAGCCGGTGGCCAGGATGACCGTGTGCGCCTCGTGCGTGACGCCCGAGGCCACGACCTACTTGATCGGGCCGGTCAGGTCCAGGGAGGTGGCGTCGTCGCCGACGAGCTCGGCGCCGAAGCGCGCTGCCTGCCCGCGCATGGCGAACATCAGGTCCGGGCCCATGATCCCGTTCTCGAAGCCCGGGAAGTTCTCGACCTCGGTGGTGTTCATGAGCGCGCCGCCAAGCGTCACGGAGCTCTCGAACACCAGCGGCTTGAGTTCCGCGCGCGCGGCGTAGACGGCCGCGGTGTAGCCCGACGGGCCGGAGCCGACGACGATGACATTGCGGGGGTCGGTCACGCCTTGGCTCCGGCGAGGAGCTCGTAGACGAGGACCTGGATGCGGTCGCGGATCTCGTCGCGGACGCGTCGCACGGTCTCGATTCCCTTGCCTGCGGGGTCTTCGAGTGCCCAGTCCTCGTAGCGCTTGCCGGGGAAGATCGGGCAGGCGTCGCCGCAGCCCAGGGTGCTGACGGCGTCGGAGGCCTGAACCGCCTCGGTGGTAAGGATTTTCGGGGTTTCGGTCGTGATGTCGATGCCGACCTCGCGCATCGCCTCGACGGCAACGGGGTTGATCTCGTTCTTCGGCGCCGAGCCCGCGGAGCGGACCTCGATGCGATCCCCGGCGAGGTGGTTCAGCCAGCCGGCGGCCATCTGGGACCGGCCGGCGTTGTGCACGCAGACGAAGAGCACGCTGGGCTTTTCGGACACGATGTTCTCCTCGGACTAGCTGGCGGGTATGGGCGCGATCTCGGCGAGCAGTTCGCGAACGCGCGCGTCGATCTCGTCGCGGATGACGCGGACCTCCTCGAGGGTCCGGTCCTTGGGGTCCGCGAGGTCCCAGTTCAGGTAGCGCTTGCCCGGGTAGACGGGGCAGGCGTCGCCGCAGCCCATCGTGATGACTACGTCGGCCGCTCTGACGACGTCGTCGGTGAGCGGCTTGGGATACGCCGGTGCACCGGCGAGGACGTCGATGCCGAGTTCGGCGAGCGACTCGACCACTACCGGGTTGATGTCGGAGGCAGGCATCGAACCGGCGCTGCGGACGTGCACGCGGCCTTGGGCGTGAAGGTTGAGCAGAGCGGCTGCGAGTTGGGAACGTCCGGCGTTCTGGACGCAGACGAACAGGACCTCGGGCTGCGGTTTGGCGATGGCTCCCTTGGACTGGGCCAGTGCGGTCAGTCGTTCGGAGGCGAAGTGTTCGGCCAGGATCGGCAGGTAGTGCAGCACCTTGGCGGTACGGCGCAGCGTCGCGTAGGACTCGAAGACGTAGCGCTCGACGGTCTCCAGGGCGAAGATCCCGGCGAACTGGTCCGCCAGCCGCTCGGAGATGCGCTCGAGGAGCGTGTAGGCGTCCGGGTTGGTGAGGTCCTCGGTGCTGTGTTTCATCGCGGTCTCCCTGAGGCGAGAGCGGAATCGGTTGCGGTGGCGTCGTCCAGGTGGGGGACGACGACGTTCTGGGCGCCGCGCGCCGGATCCGGGTACAGCGCGACGAGAAGGCCCAACCCGAGCAGTCCGCCGACGATCTGCGCGACGACGAACCCCGGCACCGAGGCGGGCTCGATCCCGGCGAAGGTGTCGGTGAACGCACGTCCCACTGTGACGGCGGGGTTGGCGAAGGAGGTGGAGGAGGTGAACCAGTAGGCGGCGCCGATGTAGGCACCGACCGCGGCCGGGGCGACCGCCGCACGTCCGGAGCGGACGAGGGCGAAGATCAGGAACACCAGCCCGCCGGTGGCGACGACCTCGCCCAGCAGCAGGTTGGCGTCGGACCGGTCCTTGCCGGAGAAGTTCACAAGGTCCACGTCGAACATGGCGTCGGCGAGGATCGCGCCGCCGATGGCGCCGAGGGTCTGGGCCAGTGCGTACACCGGGACGTCCCGTCCTGCGAGGCCCGTTCCGGCTCGACGTCCGACCAACCAGTCCGCCGTCGAGACGACCGGGTTGAAGTGCGCGCCGGACACCGGCCCGAACGCGAGGATCAGCGCGCCGAGCCCGAGGGCCGTCACCAGGGAGTTCTCCAGCAGTTGCAGGCCGACGTCGTTGGGCGAGAGTTGGGTCGCCGCGATTCCGGAGCCCACCACGACGGCGACGAGCAGCGCAGTTCCCACGAACTCGGCGAGTGCGCGACGGGGCAGGCTCAGCACGACGCGCCCTGCAGCTCGGTCGGCTCGGCGGGAGCTGCGAGCAGCGTGCACAGCGTGGCCAGGGCGTCGGGCACGACCCGGTAGTAGACCCAGCTCGCGCGCCGCTCCGAGGTGAGCAGGCCGGCATCGCGCAGCACCTTCAGGTGGTGGCTGATCGTCGGCTGCGACACGTCGAAGTCGCCGGTCAGGTCGCACACGCACGCCTCGCCGTCGGCGTGCGAGGCGATGAGCGAGAACAGGCGCAGGCGCACCGGGTCGCCGAGCGCCTTGAACGCAGCGGAGAGCTGGACCGCCTGTTCGGTGTCCAGGGGCTCGCGGGTCATCGGCGTGCAGCACTGCGGATCCAGGAACTCCACCGCGGCCTCCATCGACAGTCATCGAATTCGTCTGACGTCGATATTGACATCCGTCGATGCAGGATGCAACCTCGGTCCACGTGAACATTCGGTGACGCCGTTCGCCTGCAGGCGGACGACGGAACGGACGGGAGAAGTCATGTCCAGAGTTCAGCTCGCGCTTCGGGTCTCCGACCTCGAGGCCTCGATTGCCTTCTACAGCAAGCTTTTCGGCGCCGAGCCGGCCAAGCGTCGCCCCGGCTACGCGAACTTCGCCATCGCCGAGCCGCCGCTCAAGCTCGTCCTGCTCGAGGGCGAGGCCGGACAGGAGACCGTCATGGACCACCTCGGCGTCGAGGTCGAGAGCGAGGAGCAGGTCGCGGCCGCGAGCAGCCGGCTCAGCGAGTCCGGACTCGTGACCATCGAGGAGAACGACACCGCCTGCTGCTACGCGCTGCAGGACAAGGTGTGGGTTCACGGCCCCGGCAACGAGCCGTGGGAGGTCTACGTGGTCAAGGCCGACGCCGCGAGTCTGGCCAAGTCCGAGGACAGCGGCTGCTGCGTCCCCTCCAGCGAGCACGGGGTCCCCGTCGCCCCCGCCAAGTCCGCCTGCTGCTAGACCGGTGGTCCGGGCACGGCGGCCCATTGCGTTGGGCCGCCGCGCGGCCGGTTGGCGCGAGGAGTTGGAGACCGCTGTGGGACAGGCTGTTCAGATGGTCGGGGCGATCATCGTGCTGACCGGTTTCATCGCCAACCAGCGCTACGGCCTGCCGAGCGACAGCATCTGGTTCCTGCTCGCCAACTGCGTCGGCACGGCGATCCTCGCGGTGGTCGCCGGCGTCAACCGGGACATGGGGTTCCTGCTGGTCGAGGGCGTCTGGGCCATCGTGTCGTTCGTCAGCATCGTCCGGCTGTATCGCGGAAGCGGACCGCCTGGGAAAGCCGTGGCCGTGGCCTAGTCACTGCTCGACTCGTCCGAAGGGGCCTTGTGAGCCGTGTCCGTTACCTCAGGTCTCCGGAAATCCCGGGGCGGTTCAGTCATCTGCCCCAGACCATTCGCCGAGCGAGATCACGGATCGCGACGCCCTCGCTCGCTTTCCTGCGGGCCTCTCGCACGTTCGCCAACTCGACGTCGCCAATCGGGATCACCACCACCTGCTGACCCGGCACGCACTGCGCTGCCACTCGGGCACGTTCTCGCTCGCTCGCTACGAGCACGACCGCAGCGGCGAGCTTCTTCCCGATAGAGGAGTCGATCCGGTTGGCCACTGGGCAGACGACCGCTCGGGTCGCGCCGTCGACCACGACCGGTACGCCCATGGCCCACCTTGGATCGGGCGGGCCGCCGCTCGACTCCGGATAGACGCCGAACTTGCCGTACACGAACTCGACGGCGGGCCGCGTCAGCGCGGTCTGGCGGATGAGCAGGTCCTCGATTCTCTGGTGGTGTTCCTCGCGCTGGCGCGCGTGAGCCGCCTCGCGTCTTTCCTGGGACTCAGTCGTCCTCACCTGTTCGGCCTCGGCCGTTATGTACTTCCGCGCAGTCCAGATGGTGCGGCCGGGTCGATGCCGCGGGCCGACTCTGACGAGGTCGGCGACAGCCCTGTGTACGACGAGCCTGTCCGAGCAGACGGCGGCCACGAAGTCGACGAGCTCGAAGCCATCCGGGATCCGCCACGACCCGTGGCCCGGACACGGCTCGACGGGTCGGCCGTACCACCCGTGCTGCTCCCAGATCTCGCAGTGGGCACGGTCGCGGCACCAGGCGGGCTCGAACTTCGCGATCCCGTCGACGACCACCGTGCGCTCCGGACTCCGCATCAGTCGGATCCCTGGCACCTCGCCGACCCAGGGCACGTCCTTCTCGGTGACCCAGCAAACCCCGTCGAGCTCACGGCGCATCGTGGCGGTTCGTTCGCGCAGCCCGTCCGCGGTTGTCGATGCGAGCTGCGCCTCCCACGCGATGCGGCGATGTCCGTCGGGACTCACTGCGAGCACGTCGGCTCGCCAGCCGGTGCCGGCGACCTCCAGCTCGGCGGTCCAGCCGGCTGCGCGAATCGCGGCGGCGAGTTCGTTCTTGAGTTCGCGGTGCGCCGGCGTCTCGCCAGCCGTCGGGCAATCGGGAACCGCTGCGTCGTGGCGGAAGAAGCGTTGGCTGAGAACCGACTGTCTGGCCTGCATCTGGCCCCGGCAGCCACGACAGCGAAGCGGTGCGCGCGGGCGCGCTCGGTAGATAGCGGTCCAGGCCACCGCTCCGCCCAAATCGGGCGCCGTGGCGTCGAGGACGTGACGGTCGTCGAACACGGCTGTCAACGGCACGGTCCCGAGGGTCTCATCGACCTCCGACAGTTTCCGCGCTGCGACGTCGACGCCTGCCGGGTGCCGTTGTCCTGAAATTTCCGAAATATCAGCCGAACGGTGGAACCGATCCTGGGCCGAACGGCTCTAAGCGATCAACGAAGAACACAGCCCCGGACCAAGCTCCGGGAGCGGTGCCGCCGACCGCCGACCACTCCGTCGAGCACCGGCTCCTGACACTCCCCCGAAGGGATTCGATTCACCGTGTCCGGACGTATTCGCATTCGCGCCGCAGCGACGACCCTCACCGCTGCCACCATGCTCGTCGGCGGCGTTGCGCTGGCTGGCTCCGCCGCCGCCTCCGGCCCCTACGAGCAGACCCTCCTCACCCCCGTGCTGGACGCGATCTACCCCATGCCCGACGGACTGGACAACGGCTACTACACCGAGCAGGAACGCATCTACGGCATCGTTGGCATGGGCCCAACCGGCGGACCGTACGGAGAGTTTCCGCAGCCGCCCAATCGCGACGACGCCACGTACAAGGGATTCCCCGGCTGGGGCGCCCAGGGCATGGTCGGCGATCTGACCGGTGTAACCCCGCGCCCGCCCGGCGGAGACGACGCGAACGGCCGGCCCGCACGAGCCACCGTAGGTCCGCTGATCCTGCCGTTCTGCGACTCTCCCGAACCGTGCGACCTTGCCCCGCTCGTCGACGACCGTGAGCCCGAGCCCGACGGGGTCGAGGAGGTGCTCGCCCAGCGGGCCGCGGGCACGGAGCGGGCTGTCGCCGAGGCCGACTGGATGACCGGCCTGGAATTGCGCAAGGCTTTGGCCGGGATCACCCCTCCAGCGGCCACCGCGACGCTGCCCGCCACTGCGCAGGCGGACCTGGAGGAGATTCTGTACGAGGGTCCCGTCAACGATGCGCTCATGCCAGTCGGCGACGTCCTCGAACTGGTTGACCCCACCGGCGCCGAGGAGCGGCAGGGTGAAGACGATGCCCTCTCCGCCCCCGCAGGACAGGACGATGCGGCCGAACTGTCCACCGAGAAGCCGAAGCAGGCCAACGGGAAACCCGGAAAGCGCTGAAGCCCCAGCCCACTCGCGGGTGCGCGATTCGTACGTCAACGCCGCTGCGACCGTGCGCCGATGGTCGGACCGGTAGCTCCGCCTCCCGGCGAGGCGTCAACCGCCGCGCAGGCGTCGCCAGCGAGGAGTTCGAGGCCGGGAGCTTGAGTCCGCGACAGGCGAGGCGTCGCCGCCGACCGAGTGTTCGACGACGAGCGCCCGGACCGCGGCCCAGTCCTCCGCGAGCCACCACGCCAGTAGTTGGCGGGTGCTCACGATGGCGTGCTGGCTGCTCGCGACGAACTCCCGCCGCTGGAAGGGCTCCAGAGGTCGAGTCTCCGGGGGCTTCCGCAGATCGTTGCTCACCACCAGAACGCCCCGTTTCACCTCGATGCCCGGGCGCAGCTTGGGCCAGGTCTGCAGGTGCTTGACCAGCTTGTCCATGAGCGCCTCTGGCGCAGGGCCGTTGGCGGACTTGACCTCGACCAAAGCGCGCACCCCGCGGACTTCGACCAGCAGGTCTGCGCTGATGCTGTCGCCGAACTCGTCGTCCAGGTCGACGACCGTCGCACCCGCACTCCGAAAGACCTGGCCGACTGCCTCGGCCAGCGGATGCCCCTGGGCGAAAAGCATCGGGTCCCTGACTGCCTCCGCGGCCGAACGCGCGGTTGCCAAAGCAGTCGAAAGCTCGTGGCGGCGCAGCTCGTACTCCGTCTCGAGGATGCGGAGTCCGTCGAGCGCGGCGCCCTCGGCACGGCTGAGGAACGTGGGGTCGTCTGGTGCGTGACTCGACCGCAGCGCGCGCATCGCCCGCGGTGCGTGGGCCGGCAGGCCCTGCTCGACCAGCCATCGAAGAGTGTTGGACCAGTCGTGCCCGGACGGCAGCACGTAGATCCGCAGCTCCCCGTCGGGCGAGGTCCAGACAGCCATGACCGATTCGCCGAGGTTGCTCACCAACAGGGGCTGTAGCGTGCCGCCCGGCGGGTGGTGCTCGCTCCCGGAACCGTCGCCGCGGATCGAGGTCTCACCGCTCAGGCTGAGCGCCCACCAGGGCCCGTCCGGTTGACGGGTAGTCAGAACTCTCTTGGCCAGATCGAGGTCTGCCGGATCCGCGCCGTGAGCCAGAGACGGCCGTCCACCGGATCCAACGGGTCGACCGTCCAGGTTCGTCGAATCGGCGAGCCACATGCCGACGGCCCCGCCGAAGATTCGGGGCCCCGGATCGTCGTTCAGCGTCTTGACCACCAGGACCGGCTCGCCCCGCAACACGGCGCCTCGGCGCAAACGGTCGAACTCCGTCGCTCCGCCCGACGCGAACCGGCCGGGCTCGATAGCCGCAACGCAGTCGTCCGACTGCTGACCGATCCATCGCCACTCGACGTTCAGCGAACGGTGGTCCAGCTCGGCGACATCCCTGGAGACCTGCGGACGCCGAAGAAGGTACTCGCGGTTGTAGTCCTGCCCGGTCCGCTCGAACTCCGCGACATCCGCCGCCCGCGCCTCGTACTTCTCCGGCGGTTCCACGCCCACGTGCACCGGAATTGCCGGCCTGCCACCCGTCGTCACCCGCACAAGCTACGACGAAACTCGAGCCGCGGGGCGCCTCTGCACCAGCTCAACCCTCTGTCGCCACCCATGGGCATGACGGCCCGGTTGCCCGGTAGGACGAACGGCCGCAGGAGGAGACCGGTCTGCCCAAGCCATGCGTTGGTCTCGGCCACCGCCCGCCCCTTTCGACCGCTGAGTCTGCGGGCGCGGCGGCGCCTGTCCAGCTCGTTCGTCCTCGCTCCGCTGCGGGCGCTCCAGCTGGACAGCCACCACCTATTGCGCCCGCTGCCGCCTCTTCTGCCGAAAGGGGCAGCAGGCGGTCACCGGGACCGCCACCCACCGGACGGCAGACGGGATCGCTCCAGTGGCCACCTTCGACGTCACCCAGATCAGCATCAACGTCACCGGCACCCAGACCTTCACCACCGACGCCCACGTCAGCAACCGCGGCGACCAGGGACACCCCGAGATGATCGTCGTCACCGTCGGCACCTGCCTCGTCCACGTCTACGACCTCGCGGCGGCCCGCGCCTTCGCCACCGCCTGCCGCACCGCAGCCGGCTACCTCCCCGCCGACTTCCCCGCCACGTCGCCCCACCCTTCCGCCCCGGAGACCGAGGCAGTGCCGGGCGTGCTCCTCCGAGTGGCGGGCACCCCGGCCGTCAACCGCATCCACGGATTCGGTGCCTCCTTCGGGCGGCCGCATGTGCGGATCCACCTCGGACGCCTGGTCGTCCGGTTCCTGGACGAGGAAGCGCTCGCCTCCTGGACCGCCGGCTGGCAGGACGTCGAGCGTCTCGCCCTCCGCCTCTGGCCCACACGAGACGCCTACGACCGGGCGCCCCGTAGCACCTCCGCCCGGTCGCGGGGGTGAACGCTCGCGGATCTGTGGACGGTCGGACGCCGTCCACAGATCCGGTCGAACGGCTGGGCGCTTCCCAGCGGGGGCTGCACGCTGCCGTCATGTACGAAATTCGCATCGACGAGGCCGACGGCCGTGTCATCGCCCGCGCGCAAACGCCGGATGGCGCCCTGCGCCAGCTCGACCGAATTGCGGACGAGACCGCGGCGCAACTGCAAGCCAACGGCGAGGGAGGCAACGAGTTCCTGCTGGAGTTGCTGGTGTGGGACACCGAACGAGCGGCCATCGTCGCCAAGGCGGGAATCCGAGGGTGAGTTCCGCGCGGTTCGACCTACCGGCATACGGTGGTTCGGTGACACCCGACAACGCGCGACACCTAGCCGAACGGCTACTGGCAGCCGACCTTCCTCGGCGCTGGTCCCACGTGGTCGCGGTCGCCGCCAAGGCCGAGGTCGTCGCCGAACGTCTTGACCTACCCCCGGAGCTGCTCGTCAGCGCGGCGTGGCTGCACGACATCGGCTATGCCCCCGAACTCGCCGCCACCGGCTTCCATCCGCTCGACGGAGCCCGCTGGCTGCGCGATCACCAAGTCGACGATCGCGTCGTGGCGCTGGTGGCGCACCACTCCTGCGCCACGCTGGAGGCCGATGTTCGCGGACTCGACTCCGACCTACGCGCCGAGTTTCCGCTCGAGTCCGGAGTCTTGCTCGACGCACTGGCGTTCTGCGACATGACAACCGGACCCGACGGACAGTCCCTCCCCGTTGGACAACGGCTGAGCGAAATCCGCTCTCGGTACGGAGCGCAACATCCGGTCACGCGCTTCATCGATTCCGCGGAGCCCTTGATCCGATCGGCAGTCGACCGAACCGAGGGACTGCTCGCACGCAACAGCGGGTCGGCTAGCTGATCTCCGGCCACACCCCTGGCCCAGCAAGGAATCGGTCGACCCTCGCCTGCATCGACGGGTGCATCCGATAACCCGTCAGATCGGCAGGGCGCGACCACTCGACGGAGGTGGACTCCGAGCTCGGCGTGGCCGTGCCGGACACCGGAACCGCCGTCAGAACGATGGAGAACTCCTGCCGCACCTCGTCGTTGCTGGTGTAGTGCAGAACGTGGTGGGGATTCGTGTAGATCCCGACCAGTCCGGTGATCTCGCAGACGATGCCGGTCTCCTCCTCGACCTCGCGAACGGCCGCCTGGGACAGGGACTCGCCGACGTCGATGCCGCCACCGGGCAACGCCCAGTTGCCGTTGTCGCTGCGACGGATCAGCAGCAGTCGGCCTTCGGCGTCCACGACGGCGACGTTCACCGACGGCACGATGGAGTTGGCCTTCGGCGCGTTGGGGTCGTCGAGGTAGTCGATGCGTTGACCCACCGTCAGATCCTTTCCAGGGCCGGCCAGGCGCACCTGGCGGTGGCCCACACCTTGTCGAAGCTCTCGGCGTAGGTCTCGAACAACGAACCCGTCGGCAGTCGCCGGACGTGCAGCACGGGCGCGTGCGCAGCCGGAAACCCGAAGACGTGGGCGTTCGCGAGCAGGTGGTCGTCGAACCGGTAGAGGGACGCGTAGAGCGTCGTGGCGTGCAGCCGGACCTCGACGTTTGGCGCTTCGGCGAGCGAGGCGTAGTGGACGAGCACGTTGCGGACCTTCCCCGCCATCGCCTCGCCGATGCCCTCCTCGGCGCCCCGTCGCGCGACCTCGGGCGAGTCGGGATCTCCGAGCAGAATCCGGACCTCGACGCCGGCCTTTGCCTTGCGTGTCAGCAGATCGGCCAACCGCGGGTTCTGGTCGGGCAACCACATGCCGGAGTAGACGAGCACCTCGACGCGTTCGGTCGCGTCGGCGAGCAGGTGCTGCCAGAGCTCTAGCGGCACGCTCGCGCGATGCGGGTAGACCCGCACCAACTCGGCCTCGAGCGCCGACGACTGCTGTCCCGGGGTCAGCGCGCCCGGCCAGAGGTAGGCCTCGCTGCGGCCGAGAAGCACCGAAAGTTGCCGCCGACTCTGCGGATACGGAATCCGCCCCAAACCCACCCAACGCTCCACCGTCTTGCGGTCCACGCCGAGCTTCGCGGCCACGTCGGTCGTCGTCAGTTCGCAGGAGAGCAGGGCGTCGCGCAAGCGCGCATTGCCGTGCGACACCGCCACCTCCGAGCGATCAAGGACGCCTCACGCTAACCGAGACGTCCCCAGACGTCCCGATTTCGTGGTGATCACGTCCGTGCAATTTCGCGAACCTCCAACACATCGACGCGACCGACGCGGCGACAGATTGGGGGCAATCGATGCCACTCCGACCGGAACGAGAATCCGAGACCACCGGTCCCGGCACCGTTCGACCGCGCGCGTCAGTCGACCGGCCCGCGTTCTACAGCATCTCCGACGCCGCCGCGATGCTCGGCGTCTCGACCGCGACGCTCTACCGCGCCATCGGCGACGGTCAGTTCCCCGCCGTCCGCATCCGCGACCGCGTGATCGTCCCCGCCAAGGCCATCGAAGCGCTGACCGACGAGGCCATCGACGGCTGCACCACCGAGACCGCCGGACCGTTCGGAGGTGCCGGATGAGACCCATCGTCACCGTCGACGACGCCTACGACCGCGACTACGCCTCCGACGGGATCTCCCGCTTCGGTGCCTACGTCCGCCAGCGGGCACACCTGCTCGTCGACGACTGGGAGCCGCTCAGCCCGGTCACCTTTGCCGTCACCGTGTGGACCATTGCCAGCGGGCCGATGATGAGCCCCGGCTACGTGCGGACCCGATCGTCGATCCGCGGCGTCAACTGCCGTCACGGCGACGAACCCGGCCTGCTGATCGCCGAGGTCGCGGTCGCGCTGTCCTGGCCCAGCGACCTGGGGCAGAGCGACGACCTTCGTCGGTGGTCCAGCGCGAGAACGCCCGACGGGCATGCGGACGAGCGCCGCCCCGCGTTGCTCGTCGATGGCCGGATTCGCATCCCCATCTCGGAAGACGACCTCCCACGCCCGTCCCGGTTCGCCGGACTCGACGTCGGCGTCGCCAAACGAGCCGTAGCCGTCGTGTGCGAGCGCGTGAACCAGCAGGCCGGTCCCGTCCTCGCTCCTCTGCAAGCCACCGAAGCGAACGGAGCGCTCAGATGAGCCGTCCCAATGAGAACTGCCCCCGCTGCGGCGGGTGGGGCTACGTGATCGTCAGCGTCCTGACGCTCCGTCACGGCGCCCAGTCCGCCGAGTGCTCCTGCCCCGAGTGCTGCACCCCCGCGCAGGCCCACCTCGACCAGTGGCGAGACGACTACCGCTGGCAGTCCGCGAAGGCGGTGTGCCGTCACTGCGGCGACTGGACTCATCTGCGCGACAGGGAGGGTTTCCCCGCCCACTGGGTCTGCTCGGCCAAGGCGGCCCACGTCGGAGCACTCCGATGACGCTCGACCCCATCACGCCCGACCCCACCGCGGTCGTCCTCGAGTGGCTGCGCGTCCACGTCCAGTCGGCCTCCTGGGTCGGCTGGACGTGGACAGCCGCGGCAGCCGCCGTCGCCTTGGCGATGCTCGTTGTACTGCTCCGACGGGGCGGCAACGCATCCGCCGGACAACTCGCTCGATGGCAGGCAATCAGCGAGCGCAACGACGGCGTCGCGGGCGCCAAGGCGATCCGCGCCGCCGCGTCGCGACGCTCGGTGCGACGACGAGCCCACGTGCTCCGCCCGAGCAGCCGCGAGCTCGGACGGTGGCAACGGATGCGCGTGCCCACGACGGAGTACGCGACGCCGCTGGCGCGCGTCGGCGGGCAACGCATCTGGTCGGCCGTCGAGGACGTGACGCTGCGCATCGGTGGCCCGCGCACCGGCAAGACCGGCGAACTCGCCGGTCGCATCCTCGACGCGCCCGGCGCCGTCATCGCCACCTCGACGCGGACCGATCTCATCGAACTCACCGGCGCGTGCCGAGGGTCCCGCGGCCCGGTCCGGGTGTTCAACCCAGCCGGATTCGCGGGTCACCCGACCACCGCCTGCTTCAACCCTCTCGCCGGCTGCGCCGACGTCAACGTCGCCTCGTACCGCGCCGAGGACTTGCTGTCCGCCACCACCGGCCCCGGCGGGGGCGACGCAGATTTCTGGACGGCCCAGGCCCAACGGGTCCTGACGGCGATGCTGCACGCCGCCGCGCTCGGCGACCTGTCGATGCGCGACGTGCAGTCCTGGCTTGCCGATCCCGACGCTGCGACGGCCGTCGTCACCCGCCTCCTGCGCCGCTCGGAACAGGCCAGCGTCGTCGACGACGCCCTGCAGTTCCTCACCACCAACGACCGCACCCGGTCGTCGATCTGCTCGACCGTCATGCCGGCGTTGCGTTGGCTCTCCGACGGCGCGGCGACCGTCGCCGCCACCGGAGGCGGGTTCGACGTCCAGGAGCTTCTCGAAACCCGCGGCACCGTCTACCTGCTCGGGGCGGAGGACGCGAAGGTCGCCCCGCTCGTTGCCGCGTTCACCGGACACATCGCCCGTGAAGCGCGCCGCATCGCGGGCACGATGCCCGGCGGACGGCTCGACCCGCCCCTGACGCTTGCGCTCGACGAGGCGGCGCTCATCTGTCCCGTGCCGTTGGACAACTGGACCGCCGACATGGGTGGCCGCAACGTCACCATCCACATCGCCGTCCAGTCGCGTGCGCAGCTGCGCCAGCGGTGGGGCGACACCGGCGCGGCCGCCATTCTCAACAACGCCGCGACCGTCCTGATCTTCGGCGGCACCCGCGACCGCGACGACCTCACCGCGTGGTCCGTCCTCACCGGAGAACGACTCGAGAAGGTCGTCACTCGAGACGCCCGGGGCCGCATCTCCTCCACCAGCACCCGCCGGGTACCGGTGCTCAGTCCCGCCAACATCACCCAGCTGCCCGCGGGCCACGTGCTCGTGCAACGTCGCGGCATGCCGGCGGCGCTGGGGACCGTAGAGATGGCGTGGAACCGCCGCGACGTCCGCGCCGCGGCGCGCAAGGCGAACACCCGCCCGAGCTCGCAGCAGATCCCCGTCGAATCCCACGCCCTTGGAAGCGAGCTCACGTGACCTCCCGTTCAACCCGCTCCGACGACGACCAGGCCGCCGCCGTGGCAGGACTAGCAGTGCTTGTGGAGGCGACGAACCGGCGTGTGGCGGAGCTGGAGAAGCTGCCCGACGCGTTCGAGCAACTTACGGCCGATTTCGCCGACCTCTCCGAGCGGCTGACCGCCGCCGAAGCCGCAGCACCGCCAAGACCCACCTCGTGGCTGGCGCCGACGGAGTCCGCCGAGAGGGACGAGGCGATTCGCAAGGCGGCCGCGGTTCTCGCCGATCTCGCCGGATGGGTGCAGGCGGTGTACCTGCGCTACCCCGACGGAGCCACCGGCCTGCCGGAGTGCTGGCTCTGGCACCCCGACGCCGTCGAAGAACTGCTGTGGCTGCGCACCGCCTGGGCGGTCGCCTACACCGGCCGTTCGGCTTCGGCCCTGCAGGTCGGCGATTGGCACGACCGGAGCCGACCCGGCGTCGCCCGACGCATCCGCGCGGCCGTCGGAACCTGCTCGCTGGAGAACCACACCGGCACCGTCCTCGCCGTCGCCGCGGCTGCGCCGAAGTCTCGCATCGCCGCCGTCGCGGCGTGGTGGGCACTCGACCGCGACGGCGCTCCGCCCGCCGCGGATCCGCGCAGCGGCACGGTCGCCGGGCGGTTGTCGTGACGGCCCGCTGGATGTGGACCGCGGGGCTCGCCGTGGCCATCGCCGCCGCAGCCGCCACTGCCCACGGCGCCTACGGCGTAGCTCGAGCGGCCCAGGTGCCGCCGGAGGTCGCGCTGCTCTATCCGGCAATCACCGACGGCCTCGCGGTCGTCGCCTACGCCACCACGACGCGACTGCAGCGCAACGGGCGCCACTACGCCTGGGCCGTCGTCGTCCTCGCCGCTGGGCTCTCCGGCATCGCGCAGGCCACCTGGCTGGCTGGCGGAGTCGACTCCGTGCCGGGCCCGGTGCGCTTCGGCGTCGGAGCCTGGCCCGCGATGGCGGCCGCCGTCGTCGCGCACCTGCTCTACCTCCTCGCGGCCACGCCACCAGACACCTCGACCGAACAGCCGGCCGGACCCGTACGACCGCCGACGCCCGTACAGCCCGTCGTACAACCGCACGACCTCTCGAACACGCTCGCACCGAACGAGCAGCCCTCGAACAACGTCTCGCGCGGACCCGGCGACCGGGCACGCGCCACCGCCCGCGCCCACCTGGACCGGCACCGCTCCCTGCCGACCGTCAGCGAGCTCGTCGACGCCGCAGGCGTCGGCCGAGGAACCGCCGCCGCCGCGCTGAAGGAACTTCGCGCCGACCTCGACGAAGGAGGCATGCCGTGACGCACCGCGCGACCCGTCCCCACCGGTCTCGGCCTTCGGACGTCGCCTGCACAGGACCAAAAACCACTACACACCCATGCATCACGATCAATTGGGGCGGCCTCGCCGTCGGCGCTGCGCGGGACGGCGGCTCGCCGTGCTGACCATCTCATCGGGCCACTCGGCCTCCTACCTCACCGATGCGGTCGCCGCCGGGCGCGAGAACTACTACTCCGGCGCCGTCGCGGCCGGAGAACCGCCGGGGCGCTGGTACGGCGCCGGCGCGACCGCGCTCGGACTCGAAGGAGTCGTCGACGCCCAGGACATGACGGCGGTGTTCGCGCACTTCGTGGACCCCCGCGACCCCGGGTTCCGCGACCCCGCCGCCTGGTCGAACGCGGCCACCCTCGGCCACCGCGGCCGGGCGTACACCGGCGAGGACGAGCTGTACGCCGCCGCCTGCGCTGCCGAGCCGGACGCGACCGCCGAACGACGCGTCGAACTGCGCCTAGACGCCGGGCGCCGTGCGCGACGCAACGTCGCGTTCCTCGATGCCACCTTCAGCGTCCAGAAGTCGATCACCGTCCTGCACACCGCCTTCGAGGCACAGGAGGTCGCCGCTCGACGCGAGGGCAACCACGAGGAAGCCGCCGCGTGGGGCCGGCACCGCGAAGCCGTCGAATCCGCGATTTGGGCGGGGAACCGCGCTGCTCTGGACTACCTTGCGGCCCGCGCCGGGTACTCCCGCGTGGGGCACCACGGCGGCGCCGCCGGCCGATTCGTCGATGCGCACGACTTCGTCGTCGCGTCGTTCTTCCAACACGACTCCCGCGACCACGACCCCCAACTGCACATCCACAACGCGATCCTGAACCGCGTCCAAGGCAGCGACGGGATCTGGCGGACCCTGGACGGCCGCAGCCTCTACGCCCAACGCGGCGCCGCCGCAGCCGTCGCCGAACGCACCACCGAGCAGTACCTCACCCGCACGCTCGGCATCCGCTTCGCCGCTCGGCCCGACGGGAAGGCTCGCGAGATCGTCGGGGTCCCGTCCGAAGTGACCGAGCTGTTCAGCTCCCGTCGACGTGCCATCACCGGCCGCACGCGCGAGCTGACCGAGGCCTTCGCCGGCCGCTTCGACCGCGAACCCAACGCACTGGAACTCGACCGCCTCCAACGCCAGGCCACGTTCGCGACCCGTCGAGCCAAGTCCCACCGAGGCGAGAAGCTGGAGGACCGACTCGAACGCTGGGACCGCGACCTGCGCGCCGAGATCGACGGCGGCCTGCGCCGCGTCGCCCGCGACGTCCTCGCCCTCGCCGGCCAGGCACCCGACCCGCAGCCCTGGTCCAGCGTCGACGTTCTGACGACAGCGCTCGCCGACGTCCAGTCCCGCAAGGCCGCCTGGACCGCGTCGGACCTCACCCGTGCCGTGTCCGACGCTCTGCCCGATCACCTGGGCGACCTCGACGGCGCCGCCACCGCCCACCTGCTCGACGGCCTCGCCGCCCAAGCCCTCGAGTCTGCCACTCCCATCGTCGCCAGCCGACCCGGACACCGCCTGCTGCCCGACGACCTACGGCTGGCCAACGGCACCTCTGCCTACGACGCACCCGGCCGCAGCATGTTCACCACCCCCGACCACATCCGCAGCGAACGCCTCCTACGCGACGGTGCCGCCACCGGAACCGCCCGAGCCCTGTCCAGCGAACAGATCCGGCACCTGCTCACCGGCCTCGCCGAGTCGGGCCTGGAACTCGGCCACGACCAGACGAACGCGGTACGCGGTGTTCTCGGCTCCGGTGCCGCCGTCGAATGCCTCGTCGGCCCTGCCGGAACCGGCAAGTCCTTCGTCGTCGGAGTCCTCGCCAAAGGCTGGGCCGACAACGGCGGACGAGTGTTCGGCCTGGCTGCCAGCCAAGCCGCTACGGACGTCCTGACCGGCGAAGGGCTGCAGGCGCGCAACATCGCCCGCTGGCTGGTCACCCAACAACGCCTCGACCGCGGCGACGTCACCGACGCGGCGTGGCGGCTCACCGCAGCAGACCTCGTCGTCGTCGACGAGTCCGCCATGACCGACACCGCAGACCTCGCTCGCGTCCACGCCCGCGTCGCAGACGCCGGAGCGAAGCTGCTGCTCTGCGGCGACCACCGGCAACTGTCCGCGGTCGGCGCAGCCGGCGCGATGGCGATGGTGGCCGCGCACACCACGACCTACGAACTCGCCGCCGCCCGCCGCTTCCAACACGCGTGGGAGGCCTCGGCCTCCCTTCGCCTGCGCGAGGGAGATCCCCGTGCGCTCGCCGAGTACCACAAGCACGGCCGACTCCTGGACTGCGGAAACCTAGACGCAGCCGAGCGATCGGCGACCACCGCCTGGCTCGCCGACTCCGTGGAGGGCCGCCGCGCCCTGCTCGTCGTCGACAGCAACGAGCAGGCCGCGCGTCTCAACGCGACGCTGCGGGCCGAACTGGTCCGCCTCGGCCGAGTGTCCGAGATCGGGGTTCCGCTCGACCGCGAGGGAACCGTGGCCGGAGTCGGAGACATAGTTCAGACCCGAGCCAACGCCTGGCACCTGGAAGGACACGACGGCAACCGACGCGGGCCGGTGAACCGCGAATACCTCCGCGTCCTCGCCACCCTGGCCGACGGCGGGCTGCACGCGACGACCCTGGTCGACACCGAGGGACCGGCCGTCGGCGAAATCCTGCACCTCCCCGCGGACTACGTTCGCGAGCACGTTGTCCTCGGCTACGCCGCGACCGTGCACGCCGCGCAGGGGCGCACCGTCGACACCGCGCACGTCGTCGTCGGAGGCTCACTCGACGCCTCGGCCGTGTACGTCGCCATGAGCCGCGGCCGACGCTGCAATACCGCCCATGTCGTCACGACCGCAGCCCTGCCCGGCGCCCCGGCAGGAGTGCCAGACCACGACCTGCACCGCAATCCCGGTGCCGTTCTCGCCGCGCTGTTCGAGCGCTACGAGCCCGCGCGATCCGCACTCGACCAAGCCGAGCACGCGACCGCGGAAGCCGGATCCCTTCGCACGGCAGCGGAACTGTTCGCGGACGCCGTGGATATTGCCACGGCCGGACGCACCGCCGCATGGCTCGACGGTCTCGTCGACGACGGACACCTCCGAGTCGACCAGCGAACCAGAATCGCAGCGGAAGACAACGCCGTAGCGCTGCATCGACTACTGCGCCGGGCCGAACTCGCGGGCCACGACGCCCGGACGGTCCTGCGCGAGGCCGTCGTCGACCGTCCACTGGACGATGCCCGCCAACTCGCCAACGTCGTCGCCCACCGCATCCACTGCGCCGTCGACCTCGAACCCACCTCCGATGCGTTCGCGCAGCGAGTACCCGCGGTGAGCGACGCCCAATGGGCCCACTATCTGCACGACCTCGCCGCGGTCGCCGACGCGCGCTCTGCGGAGCTGGGCCTGGTGACGCTACGTCAGCTTCCAGCGTGGGCCGTCGAACGTCTCGGCCCGGTGCCGGCGGACCCCGAGGCGCGCAACGACTGGCTCCGGCGAGCGGGCACCGTGGCCACCCACCGAGAGCTGACCGGCCACGACGACCCGACGTCGCCGCTCGGACCGCCACCGACCGGCGGGCAGCCCGAAGCCGCCGCCACCTGGCACGCGGCATGGCGAGCCCTCGGCGGAACAGCGGACCTGCACGAGGAGGCCGCGATGAGCACCGGCCAACTGCTCGTCCGAATCCGTGCCTGGGAACGCGAACAGGCGTGGGCGCCGCGATACGTCGCCAACGAATTGGCCGGAACCAGCCGAGCCGCCGCAGCCGCCCACGTTGACGCCTCGCTGCGCAGGGCGGAGGCGGATGCAACCGCCGACCCCGAGAACGCCGAACTCCTCCGTCGAGGCGCCTTCGAGGCCGCAGCACTGGCGACGCTCTTGGACGCACGCTGCGTCGACCTGATCGAAGCCGACGCGGCACGGGCCGGCTGGTACGCACACACGGCGGCCACCCGTGCCGCGGCAGACCGCGCCAAGCTCGAGCTGGCAACCCGCGACCTGCCCAACGTCGCCCCGATCACGGCCGAACAGTGGTTGGCCACGCACCGGGCCGAGCAGCGCAGTGCGGACAGGCACCGGCCGATCACCTCCGACGCCGACTTCGCCAACGACCGGAGCGCGGATCTGGCCCTTCTCGACGGCGGACGTCCGCTTGCCAATTGCCCCCCTGAATCCGCGGCGCTCGGACGAGCAGTGATCGCGCCAGACGAGGACGAGATCCGTGTTCCCACCGCCGAGCAGACGGCCGAGACACTGGCACGTGCTCGGGGCGCGCTGGCCGAGATCGCCCGCCGCGACCGAGCCGACGCGCAGCGACTTGCAGACGAGAGACGAGTTCTTGATCTGAGTATCCGTCATTTCGTGGACCCGGTCCCCGAAGAAGAACTCCACCGCGTGGCCGTCCGATGAAGCGTGTCGGCGGCCTGCCTACCGCCGCGGCACTCGCCGTCAAGCCGCCGGCGCTCCAACGTTCGGTCAACCGCTGCGCGCTCGACCGAACCTCGAAGCGCCTCTGGCTTGACCGCGAGCCTCCGCCGCGGCGGATGGCCAGGCAAGACCGGGCCGGCGAGGACGCCTGCCCGGCCCAACGGCCGCCTTCGGCCGACAACCCACAACCCACAACCCCGGGAGGGAACCAATGAACAGCACGCACATCACCATCGCCGGCAACTGCGGAGACGAGCCCCAGCTGCGCTTCACGACAGACGGCAAGGCCACCACGCGTCTGCGCGTAGCGGTCACCGAGCGTTTCCAGAACGCCACCGGCTCCTGGCTGGACGGGCCGACGAGCTGGCACACCGTCCTGGCGTGGGGGCCGCTAGCCGAACAGGTCGCCGAGACCGTGTGCAAGGGCGACCGAGTGCTCGTGTGCGGACGCCTCGCCCAGCGCGAATGGACCGCCGAGGGAGGCGAACGGCGCAGCGCCTGGGAGATCACCGCCGAGGACATCGGCCCGAGTCTGCGCCACGCGACCGGCACGTTGAGCCGCAACGGAAGACCCGTCCCCGCACAGCACTGACCGGCCGGGCGGAACGTGCCAGTTCGGGCACGTTCCGTCCAAATCGCCCACCACGAGAGGGGTCGCAGCATCGGATGAAGCTCCACGATTTGGCTGCGCCGTTCGAGCGAGCCGCGATAGGACAAACGGGTGATACCCGCCAGATCGATCGGCGGGACACGAACGAGCGCCGTGGGCCGGGGGGTCAGAACGCGGCGGGACACGGGGCCGGGGGGCGATGAGACAGGTGGCGATGGCGCTCGTCTGCGCCCAGATGCTGGTGGTCGCGGTTGCCGCGACGACCGTGGTCTCCACGACCGCGAACGCCTTCGGCTGCCTGCCCGCCGACGTCGTCGTGAACCCGAACTCCCCGCCCGGGCCGGGTCTCGACGTCGAGCAGCACGCCAACGCCGCCGTCATCGCCAAGACGGTTGTCGCACGTCGCCTGCCGATCCGCGCCGCGGTCATCGCCGTTGCGACGGCCATGCAGGAGTCGAGCCTGCGCAACCTGGCCTACGGCGACCGAGACTCTCTCGGCCTGTTCCAGCAGCGCCCCTCGCAGGGCTGGGGCCGCCCCGCCCGGGCGATGGATCCGGTCGCCGCGACGAACGCCTTCCTCGACCGACTCGTCGACGTGCCGGGCTGGCCGCGCCTGCCACTCACGGTCGCGGCACAGGCCGTCCAGCGCAGCGCCTACCCCGACGCCTACGCCCGATGGGAACCCCAGGCCACCGAGCTGGTCGCGGGCCTACTCGGGCGTCCGTCGCCGCCGGCGAGCGCCCCGTCGTCGGCAGCCGACCTGCCCGGACTGTTCGTGCTGGCCGACGGCCCGCTCGCGGCACACGCCGCACGCTGGCCGAGCAGCTACCAAGGTGGCGAGGTCGTCGTCGCCAACAACGCGACACGTACGGCGAAGCGAGGCGAGCGACTCGTCGAGAAGCGCGCCGAACGACTCCCGGGAACTGTGGTGATCGGTCTCGGTCCGAGTGGAAAGACCTCGCCGCTCATCGCCGCAGTGCAGGCCAACAGGCTGCTCAAGAAGCTCGGCGACCGCACCGTCTACTGGGTCGACAACGGTTCGGACGCCGCCATCACCACGGCGCTACGCGCTCTGACGCCCCATCACCCACGTCTCCTGGTCCTGGCCGCAACCGACGAACCGGCCGTTCCCGCACAGCGCACGTCGTCGGATCCGCCCGCCGCTCGCGTGGTCGACCGCGTCGTCGCGGCGGTCACCGCCACCTCCGAGGGCGACGCGGCGCGGGAGGGCGAATGCGCCGACGGACTCGGCGGATACCGCGCCGTGCCGGTGGCGGACTGCGAGTTCGCGACCTCGCGTCCCAACCCCCGAACCTGCGCCGACTCGATCCGCTGGGCGCTCGCCCAGGCCGACCAGGCTCCGCGCTGGGAACGCAAATGCCTGCATTTCGTCGCCCGGGCCAATGGATGGTCCGCCTCCGGCGTCCGTTCCGCAGCGGACTACTGGGCACTGGCAGGCGAACGGCACCTGGCCGACCCGAACCCGCCCGCCGGAGCCCTCGTGTTTTGGGACACCGGCAAACGCGACGGACACGTCGCCCTCTCGGTGGGCAACGGCACGGTCGTCTCCACCGACATCGCGGGACGCGGCAGCGCCGCCGCCGTCGCGCTGACCACCGTCTCGGAGCGATGGAACGCCACCTATCTCGGGTGGACGCCGCCCTACTTCCCCCACGGCGTCTGATCTCGCCTCGGCACCACCACTGATTGACCGTCAACAAAGGAGAACCTATGTCGATGCTCGCCCACGCCTTCGCCGCCACCGCGGCCCGGGTACCCACCGCAGACGTCGTCCCGCCCGTCGCCCCGAACAGCACCGGGATGCCCGGCGCCGCGGCGATCCAGACCATCATGGGCTGGTCGATGTCTCTGGCCCTGGCCGCCTGCGTCCTCGGCGCCATCGGGTCCGGGGCCGCTATCGGGATCGGGTACCTGGGCAGCCGCCCGCACATGGCCGAACGCGGGAAGCTCGGCCTGATTGCCGCGATCATCGGAGCCGTCGTCGCCGGCTCGGCCGTGCGGCTGGTCAACACCGGCTACGGCCTCGCCTGATGGCGAACCCGTTCACAGCGGCCGACGCGCTGCGGCGCCCGTCGTCGCGCCGCATCGCCTTCGCAGTCGGCGTTTCCACCGCGCTCGTCGCAGGCCTATTCGCGCTGCTCCTGACCGCGCTGTCCGTGTTCGGACCGGGGGACCGCGTCACACCGACGGCCGCCCCCGCCCCTGCGCGGGTCGTCGACGCGCCGGCGGAATCGGTCACCGAGAACACGCCTGACGACGACGAGCTGGTGCTGCCGCAGCCGGTCGAGTACGTGGGCGGCGTTCCGATCGGTTTCCCACGCAGCGATGCGGGAGCGGTGGCAGCCGCCTACGGGTACTCCCGCATCGCCACCGGCCTGGACGTGCAGGGCACCCTCGCCGCGCTCAAGACGATCTCCGCCGCCGACAGCGGATGGTTCACCCGCACACGCCCGCAGATCGCGGACGGGTTGGTCGCGCAGCGCAAGAGCCTGGGCCTCCCGGTTGTCGGTTCCACGAGCTCCGCCCTGATCAACGTCACCCCGTCCGGGTATCGAATCGACCGCGACTCCGACGGGACGACGACTGTTCGGACCCTCAACGTCGTCTCCACGCAGGCCGCCGACGGCACCACGGCCAGCGGCACCGTCGTGTTCCGGTGGGCGCTGCGCTGGGACGGCGACCAATGGCTCGCCGTCCGCACCTTCCTCGACGAGGCGGACGAGGCACTCGCGGTGGCTCCCTTCACCAGCGCCGCGCACTCCAAGGGCTGGAAGGTGGCGCGCGGTGGCTGAGTGCGCCTTCTACGACGTCGCGTGCAAGGCGCGCGGCTCCCTCACCGGCGCGGTCACCGGAGCCGTCGAATCCGCCTTCGACAAGATGTGTCGCGCCTTCGCCGAGGCGGGCGCCGCGGTGCTCAAGGCCGTCGCCGACGGCTTCCTGGCCTCGTCCACCATCGACCTGAACAAAGCCGGAATCGACCGAGTTCTCGTGGCGACCACCTCGATCGGCATGGGCCTCGCGGTCCTGCTGCTCCTGGCCCAGGTGGTCCGCACCGGCCTGACGATGCGCGGAGAACACCTCGCCCGCGGACTGACCGGGGTACTCAAGGCCGCTGTCGCGACCGCGTCCGTCCTGACCGTCGCCACCGTCCTGCTCGCAGCCGCCGACGCCATGAGCGAGTCGATCCTGGCCGCCACGTTCGGCAGCACCGAGGCCTTCTCCGAACGGTTCGCACGCGCCGTCACCTTCGCTGGTATCGGGCAGGGCAACGCCGCCACGCCCGTGGCGCTTTTGCTGATCTTCGGACTGCTTGCGGTCCTCGTGGGCGCGATCCTCTTTGCGGAGATGCTGTTCCGTCACGCCGCTGTCGTCGTCATCGTGGCCACCGCACCCATCGGCGCTTCGGGACTCGTCGCCGGAGCGAGCACCGGGTGGTGGCGAAAACTTGTCACGGCCGGGCTGCAGCTGATCTTCCTGAAACCACTGATCGTGCTGGTGTTCGCCGTCGGCTTCGGCGTCGCGGGGGAGAGCCAGGACGTCCTCGGCGTCCTCGCCGGTTTGGTGACACTGCTGCTCGCGGCGTTCGCGTGGCCCGTGCTCGCACGGTTCTGCACGTGGACTTCGGCCCACGTCGCCGACGCCGGAGGCGCCACCGCGTTCGTCGGCGGCTACCTCGGGGCCGAAGCACGCCACCTGCCCCGCCGCATGATGTCCACGCAGGCGAGCGGATCCTCCTTCGATTCCGACCGCGCAACCATCGCCCGCAACAGCTCGGCCATCGACACCGCCTCCGGCACCTCCTTCGGAGGCGGAGGTGGGGCAGGCGCCGCTTCGTCCGCCGCCGCGGCGGGCGCCACCGCCGGTGTGGCCGTCGCAGCACAAACCGCGACCGCCGTGCTGGACCGGGCCCAGGCGCGCATGAACGACACCGCCGACCACGGCGGCCTCGGCAGCCCGGACACGCCGTCGCGATCCGACGGACCGTCAGACGTCCCACCGCCGTACTTCCCCGACCGACCGAACGGAGACAACTCGTGAGCATCAGTCGCACCGAGTCGCCCACACCCCTCTACGGCGGCTGGCAGCGGGAACGACTCGGCTTCCTCTTCGGACTCTCGGGATCCCGGTTCGCGCTGGCGGTGCGCGCGCTCCTGCTAGTTCTCGCGCCCGTGACCGCGCAGTCCCTGACGGTTCTGATCGTCGCGTGGCCGCTGGCCGGGCTGCTCGCTCTGCTGGTGTGGACCCGCGTGCTCGGGCGCTCGGCCGTCGAATGGACCGGCCACGCACTCGCGTTCGGCGTCAACAGGGCTCTTGGCCGCAACGTCTTCCTCTCCGGCGCGTTCGCGCCCCGCTCCTGCTCGGACCCCGCGGGCCCGGCTCCTATGGACCTTCCCGGCCCGCTCGCCGCGCTCCGCTTCCTCGACGCCGAAACGCAGGGAGTCCTCGGCGCGCTCGCGCCGACGGGCCGGATCGCCGTCGTCCACCACCCGCTGGACCGCACCTTCACCGCCGTGGCCAAGATCCGCTGGGCCGGCATCGCGCTCGCCGATTCGCAGCGCCGCGAAGCGCGCGTCGCCGGCTGGGGCGGCTTGCTCGCGCAACTCTGCACAGAAGCGAGCCCGTTCACGCGCATCGCCGTCGTCCAGCGAACCCTGCCCGACGACGGCACGGCGTTGCGTCGCTGGACCACCGGCGCCGTCCGCTCCCACGCGCCCGCCCTCGCCCTGGACGTCGTCGAAGAACTGACCACACAGGCCCGCCTCACCGGCGCCGCGCACGACGCGTGGCTCGTTCTCACCCTCGACGCCGGCCGGGCTCGCATGCAGATCCGCGCCGCCGGCGGCGGAGAGCAGGGCGCCCTCGCGGTGCTGACGCGACAGCTCGCAGCCGCGTCCACCGCCATCGGCGCCGCGCACCTGGAGATCGTCGAATGGCTGGCGGTGCGCGACCTCGCGGAGGTCGTCCGCACCGCGTTCGACCCCACCGCGGCTTCCGGACTCGCCGCCCGGCGGGCCGAAGCCGGTGGACTACCGGCGGGGGTGGAGCCGAGCCTCGCGGGGCCTGCGGCGGCAGAGGCGTCCTGGTCGCACTACCGCCACGACGGCGCTTGGTCGGTCACCTATGGCATCCACGACTGGCCCCGCGCCGGTGTGCCCGCGTGGTTCCTTCGCCCGGTGCTCACCGCGCAGCACACCGCGCGACGCAGCGTCGCCCTGCACGTCGAGCCCGTGCCCGCGCGCGAGGCGGAGAAGGCCGTCATGCGAGCACGCACCAAGCGGCAGGTAGCGGTATCCATGCGACACCGCACCGGCCAGCTCGTGCCCGAACACGAACGGCAGGCACAACACGAGGCGCACGAGCAGGACGCCCAACGCGCCCAGGGCCACGGCCTGGTTCGGCTCGCCGGGTACCTCACGGTCACCGTCACCGACGCGAGCCAGCTCGACCTGGCTTGCTCGGAGCTGGAGACCGACGCCGCACAGGCCGGGCTTGAAGTCCGACGCCTGTGGGGTGCGCAGGACGTCGGCTTCCATGCAACCGCCCTGCCGCTCGGGCTCGGTCTGCCGAAGCGAAAGGCACTCGTATGACGCTGCATCAGGAGATGGCGACCAGTGTCGCTCGGCCGCGTCGTGTCGCCCCGCGGAAGGGCTGGGCTCACCGAGGCGCGGGCCGTGCTGCGGTTCTGCTGCGCCCCGACCCGCATCGCGCGACGACTGCCCAGGCGCAGGGCATCTTCCCCTTCCTGACCGGTGCGGCTCTGCCGCCCGTCGGCGCGGTCATGGGCTGGGACGTGCTGTCGCGGGCGACCTTCACCTGCCACCCGGTGGAATGGCTGCACCGCGACCTGGTCGCCAACCCGAACCTGCTGTTCACCGGCGTTCCCGGCTCGGGCAAGTCCGCCGCCATGAAAGCGCTGGCGCTACGGCTGATGGCCTTCGGCGTGAAGGTTCTCGTCGCCGGCGACGTCAAGAACGAGTACGCCGCCCTGGCCCGCGCCTTGGGCGTCGAGCCGGTCGAGATCGGCCCCGGTCTGCCGGCGCGACTGAATCCATTGGACGCGGGCCCGCTGGGCCAAGGCCTGCCCGTCGATGCAGACGCGGCACGCGAGCGGCTGGACGAGATCCACCGTCGCCGGGTCACGCTTCTGGACACCCTTCTCACCATGCAGGTCGGCCGCGCGCTGAGCCCGTTCGAGAAGGCAGCGCTGTCCTACGCCGTACGGCGGGCTACCGGACAGGACAGCGGCGCCTCGATCCTGCGCGATCCCACGATCCCGCAGGTGTGGCGGATCCTTGCAACCCCGGACGCCGAGCTGGGCCGGGAGCTCGGCCTTCCCGCCAACGACCCGCGTTTCGCGGGGGAGAAGCTCGAGCACCTCCGCCACGGGCTCGGCAACATGATCGAGGGCAGTCTGGGCGGCATCTTCGACGCCGAATCGACCGTGCGCCTCGACTTCGACGCACCCATCCAGACCGTCGACCTGAGTCGTCTCGACGGCCGCGGCGATGACATCCTTTCCATGGTGATGGCGTGCGTCTCCTCGTGGTCGCAAGCCGCCATCGACCAACCGGGCCACGTCCGCGCCGTCGTTCGCGACGAAGTCTGGCGAGCCCTGCAGGTCCCGGCGATGATCCGGAAGATCGACTCCGACCTGCGCTTGTCCCGAGCCCACGGCACGATTCAGATGCTTGCGACTCACCGGCTCTCCGACTTCGAGCAGGTCGGCTCCGCCGGATCGGAAGAGGTCGCCATCGCCCGCAATCTCATCGCCTCCTGCGACACGCGCGTCTTGCTGGCGCAGGACACCGGCCCCCTCGCGATGACACGCGACGCCGTCGGGCTCACCGACGCCGAGTGCGCCCACGTCGGCAGTTGGTCCGCCGAGCACAAGGGCTACGCACTTTGGAAGATCGGCCGGTCCGCGAGTCACATTGTCCGGACGACGTTGACCGCACGGGAGCGGCACATCTTCCACACAAATGAGCGGATGCTCCTCTGATGGCGCCGCAGTCATTGCCGCGATTCCTCAAGCCAGTAGGCGATGCCAGAGCAGACATGCCGACAACTGCCCACGCACTTCGAGGTCACGGTGCGCCAAGTCCGCGAGGCCTCGCTGAGAAGACGGCGGCCTAGCCTTGTCCACGAATTGGGGTTCGAGCTTGAAGTTCAATAACGCCGGTGGCCTACTCGGACGCCATGAGACCGCCGAAGATCGCTCGACCGATGGCGGCGGCCTCGGCCCGATCGAGCACGGCTCCACCGATCTCGGGGTGCAGGGCTGCCCATCGGACGGCAGTGTGCGCCGAGGCGAAGAAGTTGATCGCGTCGCAGCAGATCGAGGCGGCCGACCCGCTCCCCCTGCGTCGACCGGCGAAAACCACCGCGTCGGTCGGTTGCCACTCGGCGGCGGTCGGAGTAACACGGAGGGTGATCGGTTGCTGGGTGATCGGATCGGATGAGGCGATCGTCGTCGGTCGTCCGAGCATGGGCGCAATCCCCAGGGCGTCGATCGCGCACATGGCCCAGACCGTCGGCCCGTCCTCGATGGCCACCTGGTGCCGGGTCGGCCGAAGCGAGAACGGGTACGCCGCATGCACACCGCTGTCGTCGACGGAAAGGAAATCCTGGTCCGCGAGCACGGCCAGGACCTCGTGCCCGTTGGCGCCGCCGCCGGAGACCATGTCCAGTGCTCGCTCGTCGGGCATCGCTCCGGTCGAGACCACCGAGCGGAGCACCGCCTGCTGTACCGCCCGCATTCCGCCCTCCGGCGGCGCCAACCTCCCCCTGCCGTCGCGACCGACCGTGTCGAGCCACGACGTCGATCCGTCCGCCCGGCCACTCCGCGACCTCGTCACCTCGCGCAGCTGATCGACGCTCGGTGCGCCCGCCGGTCGCCCGTCCGGCTCGAAGTACAGGCGGCACGACACCGACGGTTCGGTACCCGCGCTCGCGAATGGGTCGACGCCATCCACCAGGAGCGTCGGAGATCCACACATTCCCCACGCCGACGCCTCGGACTCGTCGCGGACGATGACCACGTCGGGAGGTCCCGCACTCGCAGGCATCGCCTGACGTAGGCGCTCGATCAGCCGAGTCGCGTTCGGGCAGTCGGGCACGGACAGGACAGTGATCAAGGGGCAACACT
This sequence comes from Sporichthyaceae bacterium, assembly GCA_052389435.1. Taxonomy (GTDB): domain Bacteria; phylum Actinomycetota; class Actinomycetes; order Sporichthyales; family Sporichthyaceae; genus JBQTKD01. Next base: position 51,610 of record JBQTIB010000010.1, read on the forward strand.
GCGGGGCTGGGGTCACCGCGCGAACGTAGACCTTCCATCGCAATGGAAGGTCAAGGCCTACGCTGCCGACATGCTGATCGGAGAGCTGGCCCAGGCCTCGGGGTTGACCACCAAGACCATCCGCTTCTACGAAGAGCGGGGGCTGATCGCGGCGCCACCGCGCACCGCCGGCGGGTACCGGGACTATCCGGAACAGGCGCTCGGCAGGCTCCGCTTCATCCGCGACGCGCAGTCCGCCGGCCTCACGCTCGCCGAACTCCGATCCATTCTCGCCCTACGCGACGGAGGCGAGGCCCCTTGCGAGCATGTCGGCGGCGTGATCGACGAACACCTGCGCGGAATCGACCGGCGGCTCGCCGACCTACGGGCGACCCGCACCGTGCTGCGTTCGCTGGCTCGCCGCGCCGCCACCGTCGATCCCGCGACCTGCGCCGAGGAGGATGTCTGCATCATCCTGAAGAATCCGAAGCTCAGTGTGGACTCTTGACCGGAGGACCCGCGTGACGTCGAAGGCCCGAGCGGACACCGAGGACCAGGGCGGGCCGGGAATCTGCTGGTGTTGCGGGTCCGCCAGACCGGAGATGCAGTTGCTCCGGCTGGGTTATCGGCCCGAAGCGGCCGTCTGCTTCGACTGCGCCGCAAACCTGCGCCAGCGTGCGGGCGCGCAGGCTGACGCTCGGATGGTGGTCCGCTGCCTTCACCGGGCAGGGGACCGGATCCGCGGGCTGGTGATGTCCGTAGGCCTACACAACCGTCCGGTGGTCGGACCGGCCCTTCGTTGGATCAATCGACGCTTGCCGTTCTGACGGGGTCCCGGCTACGGGCTCGTGCTGGACGCCCGGTGCGAGGCACCGATCCTTTGAGTGAAGCCTTTCGACTCAGTGCGTGTGGCCGTCGGAATCGTCGTGTGCCTCTGCGGCTTTGGGCGCGACGGCCTTGACCGCGGGAGCACGGCGCGACGCAGGCGCCACGGGCTGGACGCCCGCGGCTGCCAGCGCTGCGGCGCGGCACTTCGCGGCGGCAGCCTTCTGCTTGGCCGCCTGCGTCTTCTTCGCCTTCGCCGACAGCGCGGCCGTGCGTACCGCGGTCGTTCTCTTGCAAGCGGAGGTTGCCTGGGTCGAAGGTGCGGCTGGGGTGGACTCGGCGACGGTTGCGACCGTTGCGCCGTGGTCGTGTTCGCCGTGCTCGCCGGAGGCGGGATGGGCGTGACCGGACACTCCGGTCAGAGCCACGACGGCGAGCGCCGCGATGGCCGTGCCGCCGGCCGTCGTGGCCAGGGCAGGACGTGCCGCAGCCAGGCGGGTGAGCGGGTGCCAGTCCAAGGCGATCCCGACGGCCGCGGCGACGACCGCCAGCCCGAGCAGTGCCGCCAGTCCGTCGGCGCGGGACATGGGTTCGGCCTCGCCCCGATGGGGTCCGAAGGGCATGCCAACCGTTCGGCTCACTGCCCAGGTCGCCAGCGCCGCCGCGTTGACCGCTGCGCCGCCCAAGAGCAGCAGCCGAGAGTGCGGCCTGATCGTGCAGGCGACGGCCCAGAGCACCTGGAACAACCCGAGCACGACGAAGAACACGACGCTCGGCCACCAACTGCGGTGCTCGGGTGCGACGGCGAGATGAACCACGCCGACGCCGACGGAAGCCAACGCGGCCAATGCCAGAACCGGATGGCGGTGCAGCCGTAGCAGACGGCCCGAAGCGCGCTTGCCCTCCGCCGAGGCGTTCGGCGCGACCGGAGAAGGCGAGGGAGAAACGTGACCGAACATGGAGGAGAACCCTTTCGACAAGGAGGCCAGGGACCGCACACCGAAGGCCGCGATGCGGCCCCAGCGGTCCTATTGGCGTTGCCTGCCGGGGGTCTGGGAGGGTCGCTCGACGGCCGAGGCGCCCTGGACCGTCGCCTGGGGCCTTTCGTGTGGATCGCTCGGACGCGGCGTCGCGCCGACCGCACCGGTGCAGCCGGCGGGGTCCAGCGTGGTGACGGCGGCCGGCCGCGGAATGGAACCGCAGGCCGCCTCGCCGTGGCCGTGGGAGGACGGGGTGGCGACGGCAGAAGCTCGGTCCTCCGCCTCGACAAGCCCACCGAGTGCCTTCGGCGAACCGTGGTCCACGTGCGCGGCGGCAACCGCGCCACCTGCGGCGGACGCGGCCACGTGTGCATCCCGGTCGCCAGCCGGATGGTTGGACACCCCGAGCAGGTGCACGACCAAGCCGAGGACCACGCCGATCAACAGCACGGGAACGGCCATCAGGGGCCGGGGCCGGATTCGCGCACGCCGGGCCGAGCGAGCCGTCGCGTGCGGTCCCATGCGCAAATCACCTCGGTCCGGGTAGGTGTAGAGGCATGCTACTAACTGAGATAGTTGATAGCTCGCATCATTGCGCCATCGGGGCGATCCTTGTCCTCCTTCGCTCCGAAGAGCACCTAAAGACAAGCGTCGCTGGGTAGGATCTTTGTAGCCATGACTCATCGCACTCGACTCGCAGCCGTTGCGCCGCGCCTGCTCATGCTGGCCGCGGTGTTCTTCTGCGTGTTCGGGTTCGCAGTCCACGACGCGGCCGAGAGCGCCGTCGCCGGGCACGCGCACACGGCCGTTGCCGGCCCCTCTTCGGAGGCGGGGCACGCCGACCATTCGGACGCGGTACCGACGGCCCTGGCGGCCGACCCGGTCCACCCCCTCGACGGGCACGACGGGCACACGGGCGACGGCGATCATGCGATCAACTGCATGCCCAGCGCCGCTACGTCCCCCGCAGTCATGGCCCCCGCGGCGGACCTGGCAGTCGCTCCGGTCGTGGCAGACGTTGCGGCGCCGCGATTCGCGGCCTTTTCCACGCCGGCTGTCCTTCCGCGGCCGCCGGATCTCAGCTCCCTCTGCGTTCAACGGGTCTAGCAGAGACCGCCACACCGGTGCCGTCGGCATCGGTGTCGTTGGTGTCTCCGCCGCGCGTCCCACGCGGCGTATCGTCGACCCGAAGGGCTCAGTCCAATGTCCGCTGTCTCGCTGTTCGTCACCGGCATGGCCACCGGTGCCATCGCCGGAGGCGCCTCGTGCGCCGCCGTGCAGGGTGGTCTGCTCGCCGGCGCCGTCGGGCGTCGTAGAACGTCCCAACCCGAGCCGACGCCGGTCGCCGTCGGTGCCCGACCCGACCGCCCCGCCTCGAGACCCGCTCCGCGAGCGCTCGTCGGCCGCCACCAGGACGCGGTCGTGCCACTGAGCGCGTTCCTGTCGGCGAAACTCGTCTCCCACACGCTGCTCGGCGCCGTCTTTGGCGCCATCGGCGCCGCCGCTCAGCCCAGCCCTCGCACTCGCGCCCTGCTGCTGCTCGCAGCCGCGGGACTGATGGTCCTCTTCGCACTCGACATGCTCGGGGTAAAGGCGGTCCGCGGCCTCACCCCCCGCGCCCCGGAGGCCTGGACCCGACGGGTGCGCACCAGTGCCCGATCCGACGCGGCCATCACCCCGGCCATCCTCGGCTTCCTGACCGTACTTCTGCCGTGCGGGGTCACGCTGAGCATCTGGCTGTTGGCGATCACGTCGGGTTCCGTCGTGGCCGGCGCCGCCGTCATGGCCGGTTTCGTGCTGGGCACGGTGCCGCTGTTCGCGATCATCGGCTTCATGCTGCGCGCCTCCACGCGCATGATGCAGGGCAGGCTGTCGATCGCGACCGGACTCGTAGTGCTCGCCGTGGCTGCGTGGACGGTCAACTCCGCGCTCGTCCTCGGCGACTGGGGTCCTCGGGGATCGGACGCGGCGGTCTCGGCGGAGGACTCCAGAGCCGCCGTGCGTCAACTGGCCGACGGCAGCCAGGTGATCCGGATCGCGGTGAGCGACGACGGCTACAGCCCGGCGGCGGTGACCGCCCAGCCCGGAGTGCCCACAAGGCTCGAACTCGTCACCGCGAACACCGGAGGGTGCACTCGGGCCTTCGTGGTAGCCAGCCGCGGCATCCAGCAGGTGCTTCCTAAGACCGGCACGACGACTGTGGACCTCGGCCAGCCTGCGGCCGGAGCGCTTCGCTACACCTGCGGCATGGGCATGTACACCGGCCGGATCGTCTTCGGCTCCGCCGCCGCCTCGGCGCTGGGGGCCAACCGATGAGCAGTTTGGTCCTGGCCGTCCGGGGGATGCACTGCGCCTCCTGCGGAATGCTGATCGACGAGGCCGTCGAGGACCTGCCCGGCGTGCGTCGCTCCAGAACCGATATGCGCGCCGAGCGCACCATTGTCGAACTCGACGGCACCGGAGCGACCCTGGCCGAGGTGATCGCGGCCATCGAGGCCGAGGGATACGCCGCGGCGCTCGTCTCTCCCTGACCTTTCCGCAGAACGGCGACAGCCTGCGCGGCGTTCACGCCGCTGCGGTGCCTCGCGCCGCCCATCGACCTTCGGGAGTTCGCCGTGAACGCTGCAACAAAACTGATCGGCTTCGCCGCGGCTGCGAGCGCCGCGTTCGGCGTCGCCGCTCTCGCCGGTTCGGCGCTCGACCCGATCGCGCCACCCGAACGGGTCGATCTGGCCGCCGCGCGCGACGGCGGATCCATGGCCCGCTCGATGCCGGGCATGACGACGGCGCCGGGCGCCGCGCCGCCCGCGGAGGACTCGCCGCCCGCCGCCGCGGACGCCGACTCGCACGCCACCATGGCGGGGATGCCCGCGGCGTCGGCAGGCGCCGATCCCCAACTGCCGGGACTCGCCGTCGCCACCCGCGGCTACGCCCTCCGGATGGAGGACTCCTCGCCCGGGGCTGGAGACGCCGTGACCCTGCGGTTCGCCGTCGAAAGTCCTGACGGCGGGCCGGTCCTGAATTTTCGTCCCACCCATGAGAAGGAGATGCACCTGATCGTGGTGCGCCGCGATCTGACGGGCTTTCAGCATCTGCACCCGGAGCGGGACGCGTCCGGCACCTGGACGGTCGCCGCCAACTTGAGCGCGCCCGGCGTGCACCGCGTCTTCGCCGACTTCGCTCTGGCCTCCCGACCGGATCCGCTCACCCTGGGCGCCGACGTCTTCGTGCCCGGCGACTTCCAGCCCGCCGACCTTCCCGAACCCGCGCCCGCCTGGGCGGCCGACGGCTACGAGGTCGCCCTGGGCGGAACGCCCCGAGCGGGCGAGGAAACCGAAATGTCGTTCACCGTGCGTAAGGACGGACGGGACCTGTCCGACCTCGAGCCGTACCTGGCCGCCTTCGGGCATCTCGTGTCGCTGCGCACCGGCGATCTCGCGTATCTGCACACCCACCCCGTCGACGAGGCCGTCGCTGGCCAACGAGGTGGCCCGACTATCCGCTTCGGCACGACGTTCCCGACTGCCGGGCGCTATCGACTCTTTCTCAACTTCGCCCACGCAGGCGTCGTGCGGACCGCGGAGTTCACCGTCGACGTCGGCCGAAGCCTGCAGATTGCCGACCCGGCAGCGGCGGGCCCCGCGGAGCCGGCCGCCGAACCGCCGGCCGGAACTGCTCCGGCGCCGACGACGCCGCAGCCCCCTACGGCCCCCCACTCCACGCACTGACCGTCCACAACGAGGAGGACAGTTCCATGAACCGCACCCGCTACGCCGCCGTCGCTCTGTCGACCGCACTCAGCTTCGGTCTCCTGGCCGGATGCGGCGGCGACGACAATGCCGAAACCACGACCGCCGCACCGGCGGCCGACGCCGCCTTCAACGCAGCCGACGTCACGTTCGCGCAGCAAATGATCCCGCACCACTCCCAGGCGGTGAGGATGGCCGCGTTGGCCGAGACGCGTGCGAAGGACGCGCAGGTGAAGAAGCTCGCGGACGAGATCATCGCCGGGCAAGGACCCGAGATCGAAAGCCTGCAGGGGTTCCTCGACACCTGGAAAGAGCCGACGGCGCCGGACATGGCGAGCATGGACCACTCGAACATGAGCCCCGAAGAGATGGCGGCCATGGGCGGTTCGATGCCTGGAATGGCAGACGACGCCGACCTCGCCAAACTTGCCGCGGCAAAGGGCGCCGCCTTCGACAAGCTCTTCCTCACGCTCATGCTCGAACACCACGAAGGCGCGCTGGAGATGGCCAAGACCCAGCGCAACGAAGGCAAGGCGGCCGAGGCGATCTCGCTGGCCGAGGACATCGAAGAACAGCAGACCGACGAAATCTCCACGATTCGGCAACTGCGCAAGGGTGCGTGAGCACCTCGGCTTCTATGCCGCCCCGTCTCCGTGGCGACTTCTTGCCGCGGTCAACCGCCGCGCTCGAACAGAACCCAGGTGAAGCGTTGCACGCCACCTGCCGGGGTCCGGTGCAGGTCGCGGTGTTCGGCGAGGGGCAGCCACGGCCGACCGACGGCAGCGGCCAGGGCGTCCGAATCGTATCGAGCGACCGGAAGGCCAGAGCAGGTCTCGGGGCCGTCGTGCGCGAACGTGCCGATTAGCAGCCTGCTGCCGCGGTGGGTGGCGCCGCCCACCGTGTCGAGGTACCGGCGCCGGTCGTGTTCCTCGACCAGGAAGTGGAACACTGCACGGGCGTGCCAGAGGTCGAAGGTGCGAGCCGAATGCCAGGTTCGTACGTCGTGTTCGACCCATGTCACGGTCCGACTGCGTTCGCCGAGGCGTTCCCGGCTGAGCGCCAGTGCCTCAGGGGATACGTCGAGCACCGTGAGATCGGTCCATCCACGTCGCAAAAGGTGGTCGACCAGCGACGACGCGCCGCCGCCGGCGTCGATCAGCGAAGCACTTTTGGCGTCGAACTTCGCGAGATCAATCATCGCCAGCGAGCTGGTCGGCACCTCTTCGAACCAGCTGCCGCCCGTTTCTCCCACTCGGTGGTAGGCCGCGTTCCAGTGGTCCTCGGCACCCGCTTGATCGCTCACGAGCTCAAGCATGCCAAGTCGTCGACCTATCCTTCGCGAGTGGATCTCGCCGCGCCGGACGTCGTAATCGACGGGTCGGGCCTGCTGTGCGTGAGCCTGCTTCTGCGACTACGAGCGCAGCTCAGCGCCGTACCCACCGGTGCCGTCGTCCACGTGATCGCGACAGACCCAGCCGCGTCGCTGGACCTTCCGGCCTGGTGTCACCTCACCGGCCACCAGTACCTGGGAGACTTGGCGATGGCCGAGCTGCCGACCTACGCCCTTCGAGTCTCGGCCGAGCCGCGACCCACGCATCCCGACAAGCCTTGGCACCTCGACAATCCTTAGCGCTCGGCTGCGAGATTGGGCAGGGCAGTTTCGGGGCCCGCATCGAGGCCGTGCATCGCCCGCTCGTCGGACCTCCGTGGCGCATCGGTAGTTGTGCAGCGGCCCGCCCGCTGTCGTCCATCGCCGGGATCGACTCCCAGACGGCGGCCGCCGGCGCCACCGGGGGACTAGGCGCAGTACCCGGCGACGCTTGCCAAGGTCGGAGCGACCAAGAGAACCGTCGGGGTCATCAGCACGGCACCGGTGGCCAGCACACGACCGGACGGGCAAAGGGGTTCGGCAGGCCGGCTCATGCGCTCGGCTCGCGCCACCGCGTCAACGCCCGCCGCGCCCAGCGTGCTCGCCGGCACCGTGCCGTCGGCCACGCGCGCGATAGCCGATGCGACGGCGTGCCGAGGCACGCATCGGGCGGCCGCATCGTCGGCGGCGTACTCGACCAAAAGACGGACTTGGCGTTCCGCAGCGGCGAACGCTCCCACCCGACCGAACCCGCGACCAAGGCAGGCGAATACCAGCACCACTCGATGATGACGGTGCCTCAGATGGGCTCGCTCGTGGGCGACGACCGCCGCCAGTTCCGTCTCGTCGAGCACCTCGCGAGCACCGGCGGTCACCACGACCCGGCGCGGTCCAGACAGGCTGTAGGCGGCGGGAATCGAACAGGGCACGACGACGACCGCACCGTCGCTTCGTCCGGCTAGCTTCAGGGCCTCGTGATGACGTGCGCGTTCGCGTGTGGCCGAACGCCCCTCTGTGCACAGCGCCACGACGAGACGGGCCGCCACCACCACCGCCAGGGCCGCTCCTGCCGCTCCGACGGCGACGTCCTCCGGCGAGGCGTATCGCTCTCGAATCTCGTGCAGGCAGGCGTGGAAGACCGCGCCGAGGTCGGTCGAGAAGCGCGGCGTCGGCAGGGTCGCGGACAGGCCGCCGACGAAAGCGGCGGCAAGGGCCGACGTCGTCAGCGCCAGCCACGCCCAGATGCCCAACCGCGGAGCTCGGGCAGGCCAGGAGGCGCGTTCGAGTGCGGGCGCGGCGCAGTACAGGAGCAACGCCGCGTAGCCGAGCAGGATCGGGGCGATCACGGCGTACTCCGGCGGGGTCGCTCGGCCTGCAACGCCTTGCGCAGGCGGGCCTTCTCGCGAGGGGTCAGCCGGTCGACGAACCCGAGGATGGCCGCGGGTCGGTCGCGGCTGACTCTCAACGCCTGCTCCACGAGATCGGCCGCGAAGTCCTCCCGAGAGCGGGCCGCCGAGTAGCAATAGGCGCGCCCGTCGGGCTCGCGGGTCACGATCCCCTTGCGGAACAGGTTGTCCAGGACGGTCAGCACGGTCGTGTAGGCCAGGGGACGCGTCTGCTGCAGATCCTCGAGAATCGCCCGGACCGTCAGCGGTGTGCGGCTGGACCAGATACGGTCCATCACTTGCGCCTCGAGTTCGCCGAGGTTGCGCACTGTTGCCTCCTCGGCACTCGACCCGCAGGACAGCTTGGCACGAGCGCGGTCTGGATGGGCGAGGTCGTCGCACGGCCGCTGCGAACCCGGGGTGTCCGCGCCGTGATGGCTCACCGCGCGCACAGTCCTCACCTTGACCCAAATCGTCCGATTTCGGGGATCCGGGTATACCCCCCCCTCCTATATGTTGCGTGTGTTGCTTCTGGGGCTGACGGTACGTCGCGGGGTGCGCGTATCCAGTCCGAGGACACGTGGAGAGCGATGGGGGCGGGGTCAGATGGAAACGAAGAAGGCAGCCATTCACACCGGGTTGACGGTGATCCTGGCGGCCACCGCGGTACAGGGCGTGCGGATGGTCGGCAGTCCGGGCCAGCCGGAGCCGGTCGAGCAGACCGCGCCGGTGACGCTCGGCACGGTGGCCTCTACGGTCACGGCCGCGGGCAACCTGAACGCGCCGAAGACCGTCGGCCTGGTGTTCGCCGGCCCCGAGCCCGGTCTGGTCACCGCGGTCGACGTCGAGATCGGCGACCGCGTCAGAAAGGGCCAAGCGTTGGCCAAGGTCGACGACCGTCCGGCGCGCAACGAACTGGCCGCGGCCGAGGCTGCCGTGCTGAGCGCCCAAGCGCAGCTGACCACGGCCAAAGAACAGCTGCGCGCCAGCCGCAGCCAGGTCGGCGCGGCAGCACAGATCGCCGACAACGCCGAGTTGGCCGTCGAGCAGGCCGCCCAGCGTCTGAAGCTGACCGCGGGCGCCTCGAAAGCGCTTGTGCGCGCGGCCGAACGCCGGCTGGACGCGGCCGGCAACGACGTGAGCCGCAGCCTGCACCGCAGCGCCTCCGCTGGCCGCGAACGCAGCGCGAAGACCAGGATCGCGCCGCCGCCGCCAGGCCCCACCGAAGTCACCGTCACCGCCTCGCGAAAGGTCGCGTTGGAGAGCAGCGTCACCGCGAGCACGTCGCGCTCGGCCGTGGCCGAAGCGGGCGCCGAGACGGTTGAGGCGCGGACCAACCGGGCCAGTGCCCTGCTCGCCGCCAAACAGGAGATCGAAGCCAAGATCGGCGAGGCCGAGTTGGCGCGGCGCAACGTCGGGGTCGCCGCGTCCGCCGCCGGCGTCGACCGCCGCTTCGGCACCCCTGGCGTGATCCTCGCGGCCAAGGCGGCGATGGCAAGCGCCAAGGCGCAGGTGGCCGCCGCGAAGACCACCCTGTCCAACACCGTCCTGCGCGCCCCGGTGGAGGGCACCGTCGTGCACGTGGCCGGCTCGGTCGGGGAGACCCCGGTGTCGGACCCGCGGGCCCCCTCCGACGGCGCGGCGACGCCCAGCGGGCCCGGGTCGGTGGAGAACCGCCGCCCCGCCACCGGGTCTGGATTCGTGGTCGTGGCCGACCTGACCCACCGAGAGGTCACCGTGCTGGTCGACGAGGCGGACATCGGCAAGGTCAAGCCCGGGCAGAAGACGCTCGTGAGCTTCCCGTCCACCGGCGTTCGGGTTCCGGGCACGGTCCGGGCGCAGGACGTGCAGGAGACGGTCCTGAACAACGTTCTGCAGTACCGAGTGCAGATTGCTCTAGGCGAGGACGCCGGCACGCTCAAGCTGGGTCAGAGTGCCGAGGTGGTCATCACGACCGCCGAGCGGACCGGCGTCTTGGAGGTGCCGAGCGAGGCAGTCCGTCGGGCAGGCGACCGGTTCGTCCTCACCGTCAAGCGCGGCGCGAACAACGTCATCGTGCCGGTCGCCGTGGGCCTGGTCGGCGACACGACCACGGAGGTGATCTCTCCGCTGCTGAAGGCCGGCGATGTCGTCGTCCTGGCAGGCGACGGTGGCACTGCACCCACGGACCCGGCGGCTCCGCTGCCCCGAGAAGACGCCGGGGACGAGGGCCGCGAGGGGCAGCCGATTCCGCCCGCGCGCAACGAGGACACGGGCAGCCCCGAGGGCCACACCCACTGAACGGCGCCCGGAGTCGGGCGCACGCATCGAGGGGGTCGATCAACGCGGACGGGCCGCCCACAACCTCCTATGGCGCATAGTAGGTCTGCCGTTTGCATGGGAAATTCGGACACGTATCCACGAAGGGGTGAGGCGAGTGCGCGGCACGCGGATCGCCGAAAGTCTCCGCTTCGCGGTAGCCGGCGTCGTCGCGAACAAGATGCGATCAACGTTGACGATGCTCGGAATCGTCATCGGCATCGCCTCGGTCATCACCCTGGTCGCGGTCGGAACCGGGGCGTCCAAGGCGGTGCAGGCCTCCATTGATCGACTCGGCAGCAACGCCATCGTGGTGCAGACCAGCCCCAGCGGAGTCGGCGGGCAAGGCAACGAGGTGCAGAAGCACGCCCGAGAAGACGCGGGGCTTCCGCCGCTGCCGGCCAACGCTGCGGCCAGGCGCAAGCCCGCACTGACCTATGCCGACGTCGAGGCTCTGCGCAACAGGGCAGCCGTGCCGGGCGCGATACGAGTGGCGCCGGTCATCACCATCGAAGAGGTCGTCACGCAGTACGGCGGAACCTCGAACCACATCGACCTCCTGATCGGCAGCACCCCGGAGTACCTCGCGATCAGCAACAGCGAAGTCGCGGTGGGGCGTCCGCTGACCGACCGGGACTACGCGGCGCGGCGCGGCGTGTGCGTGGTGGGCGTCTCGGTGCTGTCCAACCTCACCCGGGGCACGCCGCAGTCGATGGTCGGTGCGACGGTTCGCATGAACGGTCAGCCGTTTCAGGTGGTCGGCATGCTCGTCCCCAAGGGCCTGGCCGGTTCCGAGAACCTCGACAGTCGCGCGATCTGCGCCGGGACGGCGGTGACGGACGCGCTCTACGGGTACGGTCCGCCGGGCTCGGGACCGATCAATGCCATCGCGGTCGAGGCACGCTCGGCCGCGGACGTGCCCGCCCTCCAGCGGGACGTCACCGAGGCCCTGACGGATCGGCGCGGGGTGGGCCTGGCCGACGCCGACTTCGTCGTTCTGCGAGCTACGTCGCTGCTGTCCGCGTCGGACTCGTCCAGTCGCACGTTGTCGATCCTGCTAGCGGCGGTAGCGGGCATCTCGCTGCTGATTGGCGGTATCGGCGTCATGAACATCATGTTGGTCTCGGTTACCGAACGGACCCGCGAAATCGGCATCCGCAAGGCGATGGGCGCCGAGCGGCGCGACATCGTCGGGCAGTTTCTCGGCGAGGCCGTCATCCTGTCGATGGTCGGCGGAATCCTCGGCGTGGCGGTCGGTTTCGTCGCCTCCGAGTTCACCATCGCCGGAGTGGTCCCGTCCGTCGCCGCGTACTCGGTGTACCTCGCGCTCGCTGTCTCTCTCCTGACCGGTCTGATCTTCGGCCTATACCCCGCCAACCGGGCGGCGGCCCTTCGGCCCATCGACGCCCTTCGCTACGAGTGAGGTTGATCCGCATGGAATACCCGGATGTGACCAGCTGGCGGCCCGGCGAGCCCGAGCCGTCCACGACAGCGCACCACACCGGTCCGGCGGCGACGTCGGGCGAGCCCGTGCAAGTCGACGATCGGCCACCCGGCGCAACGACGGTCCGGTCCGGCGAACGTCCCGCCACCGACGGCTACGCCGACATCCCGCCCGCCAAGCCAGGCAGCCTCACGCCCGTGCGGCTGCTGACGATTGCGATTCTCATCGCCCTCGCGTTTCTCTCCGGCGTGTGGGTGCAGAAGCAGCACACGTACGGCTACATCCCGCCCGCGGAGGCGCCGAAGGAGTTTGTGCCGCACGGTCACTGACGCAGGACCGTCGGGTGGGTCACGCTTACGAAACCTCGGCGTGGGTTCGCTGCCGCTGTCGCCAGCCATACGCGGTCAGCCCACGCGGTTTGTAGACGCCCAGGGCGGTGACCGCCAACAGCATCGCCAATCCGACCGCCGCATGGAGGATCTGGGGCTGCAGGCCCTCGGTGCCGACCGGCGTCGGCTGCCGGGAGGCCTCCGTCAGTTCCTTCACTCGGCCGGTGGTGTTGAGGACCAGGACGACGCCGGCAACGGTGGTGAGCAACAACTTGAAGACCACCCACCAGTGGCGCAGCAGGCCCCACGGCGTCCCGAACGACAGAGTCAGGCCGGTGAGCAGGGCGCACCCGGCGAGCGGGATCAACGCCCACTGCTGCACGGGTTCCATGATCAGGTAGGCCGCGCGAATCAGTTCCGGGTCGTCGGTTCGTGCGGCGACAACTGCAAACGCCAGGTAGGCCATGATCGCGCCCACCCAGCCGATGGAGGTAGTGACGTGTGCCAGCAGCGCGGTTCGATGCAGTGCGTGCGGCATCCTCACGCGAAGACCGTGGACCGCGGGCCGATAGGTGCCGCGTCGCCTGCCCCAAGGCCGTGACGCCCGGGACCGTGTTCACCTCCGAGGATCGCGGTCGCCAGCAGCACCAGGACGATGGCCACGACGAGCGCGAGCGTTGCCTTCACCCACCGCGGGGTCGGCGGTCGCGCGGTGGGGCGGTCGCCGGGAGTGGCCTCGGGACGGTCCGGATCGCCCATTCAGTGTCCTCTCGTGTCGGTTCGGCGCGCGGCGGCGCGCGTCGACGATCAGGAGCTCGCATGCCCGGCGTGTTCGTTGGGATTCTCGGCAGGCGCGGCGTTCTTGGCGTCTAGCGCCGCCTGCAGCGAAGTGCGGTAGCCCTCCGAGGTCTGGGTGGCCCCGGACACGGTGTCCACCTCCGCCGACTGGTTCGTGAGCGTCTGCCCGACCAGCAGCGGGACGGCCTCTTCGTTGATCGCCCGGTCGACGGGTGAACTGCTCGGGTACACCACGGCGTCGACGTAGTCGATGATCTCGTCGCGCCACTGCACGACCACCTGCACCGGACCGTACGGAGTGGCGACGGACGGGCCGGTGACCTTCACGAGTTCGTTGATTCCGTACTCGACGGTGGCGGGCGCGACGCCGTTGCTCTGGGCCGGCGCGCCGACGGTGCTCGTGGGGTAGCGCAAAAGCCACGCTACGGCCCCGGCGGTGGCGACGGCCGTCGCGGCGTTGCGCGCGATGAGCAGGCGTCGGGAGTTCACCAGGCGAACCGTTCGATGTGAATGCGGCGGGCAGGGACTCCGGCGTCGACGGCCGCGTCCCGGACCGCCGCTGTCCACTCCGTCGGGCCGCACACGAACACGTCGACGTCGTCGAGTCCGGATAGGAGGCGACGCATCGCTTCGCACTCGTTCTCCTCGTTGCCGTCCGGAAGCCAGGACCGGCCGGCCCTGCGCGGTCCGATCAGGCGGTAAACCTGCGCGCCACGGGCATTCGCGAGCTGATCCAGTTCGTCGCGGAGGATGAGGTCGGTCTCGTTGCGTACGCGGTGGACGAGGACGGCCTGCCCCGGTGAGTAGGGAAGCGACTCCAGCAGCGCCCGCAGTGGCGTCACGCCGATTCCGCAACCGAACAGGGCCACCGACCGGCCGGAGCGGCGCTCGTCGGTGAGCCGGCCGTAGGGACCCTCGATGGCGACCCAGGTACCGGGTCGCAGCCCGAGGAGGCGGTCGACGTCGCCCTTGGCGGTGAGCCGCAGGCTCGTCTCCGTCGGCGCCGCGGACAGGGAGTAGGGGTGGGCGTGGGTCCACCAGGGACCGTCGAGAAAGCGCCACAGCAGGAACTGTCCGGCGCGCGCGGGCAACCGGTCGAGGGAACGTCCGCGCAGGTACACGCTCACCGTGTCCGCGCTCTCCCGCACCACCTTCTCCACCGTGATCTGGTGCCGCACGGTGCGCCACAGCGGCAGCGCGACCCGGAAGGTCAGAAGGGCGCCGGCGCAGGCCAGGTACGCGCCGATCCAGAAGACCCGGGCCAGGGGCGAGGCGGTGAAGCTCGCCCCGGTCCAGATCTGATGCGGCAGCGCCAGCCCGACGCCGAGGTAAGCGTAGAGATGGAGCAGATGCCAGGTCTCGTAGCGCAGGGCGCGGCGTGCGCGGCGCATGGACGACAGCGCGACCACGGTGAGTGCCGCGACCCCGGCGACGGCGAGCACCATGCCCGGGTCGTCGCGGATCAACGAGGTCGCCTGGTCCAGTGGGCTGCTCGAGACCAGCCACGAATACCCGCCGACGACCGCGAAGACGTGCACCCACATCAACGCAAACGAGGCGAATCCGACCACGCGGTGCCGCCGCGCGAGCACGTCGCGGCCGTAGGCCCGCTCCATGGCGGGTACGCGGGCCATCAGCAGCACCTGCAGCAACAGCAGGACGGCGGCGAGCAGACCGCACAGACGCGCGAGCGCCGTCAACGCGTGGGCTCGCGATTCGGCGATGTCCGCGGCCGCAGGGCCGGTGACCCACAGCACGCCGACTGCGACCAGGCTCGTCCAGCCTGCCGCATCGAAAAGTTGACGCGCCGTCAGCCCGTGGCGGCGAACGCTCGGCGCGGACGCCGCACGGTGCACGGACAACGGCGCGGCCACCCCTCGAGAATGCCCGGCGGCCATCGGCCGCGAGGGGCGAATCGCCGAAGACCGCCCTAGTAGACGATCACCCGCGTGCCGACGCCGACGGAGTGGAACAGGTCTCTGGTGGCGCTCCAGCTGCGGGTGTTCACGCAGCCGTGCGAGCGCCCCGAGTAGCCGTTGCGAAGGAAGTCCGAGGAGAAGTGGATCGCCTGGCCGCCGGAGTAGAACATCGCAAACGGCATCGCGCTGCCGTAGAGCGTCGAGACGTGGTCGATGTTCTTCCAGTACACGCGGAAGGTTCCCTTGCGGGTGGGCGTGCGAACGGATCCGAATCGGGCCGCCATGCTCAGGACCGTGTGCCCGTTCTTCATGAGCTTCACGGTCCGCCCGTTCTGGCTCACGCACACGACCGTGCCGTAGGAGCAGCCGGCGGGCGCAGCCGACGCCGCTTGAATCCCGGCGACGAATCCGGTGCCGGTGAGGGCCGCGGTGAGCAGTCCGGTCAATGCGATGCGCGACGCGGCAGCCACGGCAGCCTCCAGGCTCGATCAACTATGGGTGATAGTCGAACGAGCATATCCGCTCAACGCCGACGAATGGGAATACCCCGCAGGGGTAATCAAATTTCCCGGATCGGCTTGCCGTTGATACCCCCTAGGGGTAACCTGGCGATAGATACCCCCGGAGGGTAACGCGGCGAGGGAGGCTCACTTGAACGTCCAGGCCAAGTTCGCAGTTTTCGCCACTGCTCTTGCGCTCGCCTTCGGCGGGGCCTTCGGTCTGGGCGCCCTGAACGACGCCGAGGAGACGGCCGAGCAGCCGAGCGCGATCGCTCCGGTCACCGCACCCGTCGCCGACGCTGTCTCCGCGTCGTCCGTCCTGCTTCCCGGTCTGGCCAGCGCGGACCGCGGTTATGCCCTGCGGCTGGCCGACACCACGCCCGGCACGGGCGATTCGGTGGAGGTCTCCTTCAACGTCGTCGGCCCCGACGGGGTCGTCGTGCGGGAGTACGTCGCCACGCACGAGAAGGAGATGCACCTGATCCTGGTGCGCCGGGACTTCGAGGGCTTCCAGCACCTGCACCCGGAGCGTTCGGCAGATGGCACCTGGACGGTGCCCGCCAACTTCGGCGCCGCCGGGACCTACCGCGCGTTCGCCGATTTCGCACCCGCCGCCCTGGGCGGCCAGGTTCTCACTCTCGGTGCCGATCTGTTCGTTCCCGGCGACTTTCAACCCACCGACCTGCCCGCGCCGTCGAGCACCTGGACGAGCGACGGCTACGAGGTCGCCCTGGGCGGAACGCCGCAGGCCGGGTCGGAGGCGGACCTGACCTTCACGGTCCGCCGCGACGGCGCGCCGGTTGTCGACCTGGAGCCGTACCTCGCCGCCTTCGGCCATCTGGTCGCGCTGCGGTCCGGCGACCTGGCGTACCTGCACACCCACCCCGCCCAGGAGGCCGCGGCCAGCCAGAGCGGCGGACCGGACGTTTCCTTCGCCACCACGTTCCCCACGGCCGGGCGCTACCGGCTCTACCTGAACTTCGCCCACGCCGGAGTGGTCCGCACCGCGGAGTTCACCGTGGACGTCCCCGCCGGTCCCGCGACCGCTGCACCGACACCTGCACAGCCCGCCCCGCCCGCCGCGCCTGCCGGCGGGCACGGCGGACACTGAAAGGAGACGGCTGTGACCATCGCGTCCCTGCCTGTTGCGCGAGCGTCGGAGGACGACCTGCGCACCGTCGATTTGGCCATCGGCGGCATGACCTGCGCTTCCTGCGCACGCCGAGTGGAGAAGAAGCTCAACAAGCTCGACGGGGTCACGGCGAGCGTGAACTACTCGACCGAGAAGGCCACCGTCCACTTTCCGGATTCGGTGAGCACCGACCGGCTGATCGCCGCGGTCGGCGAGGCCGGCTACACCGCCGCCCTGCCTAAGCCCGTCGCCTCGGCGACGGAAACTGGGGCCGCCGAGCAGGTCGAGCCCGACTCCACCGCCGAACTGCGCCAACGCCTGATCGTGACCGCGGCGCTGGCCCTGCCTGTCGTGGTGCTCGCGATGGTGCCGCCGTTGCAGTTCGACTTCTGGCAGTGGATCGCTCTGATGCTGACCGCTCCGATCGCGGTCTGGGGAGCTCTTCCCTTCCACCGAGCCGCGTGGACGAACCTGCGTCACGGCGCCGCCACCATGGACACCCTGATCAGCGTCGGTGTGGCGGCCGCCTTCGGCTGGTCGCTCTGGGCTCTGCTGTTCGGCGACGCGGGCATGCCCGGCATGAAGATGACCTTCACGTTCGTTCCCGAACGCGGCGCCGGCGCTCACGAGGTCTACCTCGAGGTCGCCGCCGTCCTCACCACCGCTCTACTGGCCGGGCGCTACTTCGAGGCCCGAGCCAAGCGCCGCTCCGGCGCGGCCCTTCGGGCGCTGATGAACCTCGGCGCGAAGGACGTCGCCGTGCTCGTCGACGGCGTCGAGAAGCGCGTCGGAATCGACACTCTGACGGTGGGTCAGGAGTTCGTCGTCCGCCCGGGAGAGAAGATCGCCACCGACGGTGTCGTCGCCAGCGGCACCTCCGCGGTGGACGAGTCGATGCTGACCGGCGAGTCCGTGCCGGTCGAGGTCGGACCCGGCTCCAACGTGACCGGGGCCACCGTCAACGCCGGCGGGCGCCTGGTCGTCAAGGCCAGCCGCGTCGGAGCGGACACCCAACTCGCGCAGATCGCCCGCATGGTCGAGGACGCGCAGACCGGCAAGGCCGCCGTACAACGTCTGGCCGACACAGTCTCCGGTGTGTTCGTGCCGCTGGTGCTCGGCCTCGCCGCGGCGACGCTCGGCTTCTGGCTGGGCAACGGCTCGACCGCCGTGCTCGCCTTCACCGCCGCCGTCGCGGTCTTGATCATCGCCTGCCCGTGCGCGCTCGGTCTCGCCACGCCCACGGCCCTCATGGTCGGAACCGGCCGCGGGGCCCAGCTCGGCATCCTCATCAAGGGACCCGAGGTCCTGGAGAGCACGCGACGCGTGGACACCATCGTGCTGGACAAGACCGGCACGGTGACCGCCGGACGCATGAGCCTGGTCGAGGTCTTCGCCGCCAAGGGCACCACCACCGGCGAGGTCTTGCGGCTGGCCGGCGCCTTGGAGGACGCCTCCGAGCACCCCATCGCCCGCGCCATCGCCGAGACCGCCCGCGACCGCGGCGAGCTCGCCGTCGTGGAGAACTTCAAGAACGCCGAAGGACGTGGCGTCCAGGGCGTCGTCGACGGACATGCGGTCGTCGCCGGCCGTCGGGCGTGGTTGGCCGATCAGTGGTCCCAGCACGCGCCGTCCGGACTGATCGCCGCCGCCGAGGCGGCGGAGTCGGCCGGCCAGACGCCGGTGTGGATCGGGTGGGACGGCGAAGTGCGCGGCGTGCTCGTCGTCGCCGACACCATCAAGGAGACCTCCGCCGAGGCGGTGGCCGAGTTCAAGCGACTTGGACTGCGCCCGATCCTGCTCACCGGCGACAACACCCGAGCCGCGAAGGCCGTCGCCGCAGCCGTCGGCATCGACGAGGTCATCGCCGAGGTCCTGCCCGAGCAGAAGGTCGAGAGCATCAAGCGCCTGCAGGCCGAAGGCCGCGTCGTCGCCATGGTCGGCGACGGCGTCAACGACGCCGCCGCCCTAGCCCAGGCCGACCTCGGCCTGGCGATGGGCACCGGGACCGACGCGGCCATCGCGGCCAGCGATCTGACACTGGTACGCGGGGACCTGCGCGCCGCCGCGGACGCGATCCGCCTGGCACGCCGCACGTTGGCGACCATCAAGGGCAACCTGTTCTGGGCCTTCGCCTACAACGTCGCCGCTCTCCCGCTGGCCGCCGCCGGGCTGCTCAACCCCCTGCTCGCGGGAGTCGCGATGGCGTTCAGTTCGGTGTTCGTGGTCACGAACAGCCAACGCCTGCGCCGGTTCAAGGCGATGCCGGAACGCACCGCCTAACGGGCACGGGGGTGCAGGAGTCGGGCCCGCAGGTGCGCCGTCCGGCGGCGCCCTGCGGGTCCGGCACGATGCTTTCCGAAGTCCCGAAGCGAAGGCAGCCGGAGGTGACCGAATTGAACGTCGGCCACAACGGTCGGTCCTACGACGTCGTCGTCGTGGGGCTCGGTGCCATGGGCAGCGCGGCGGCCTACCATCTGGCCGCCCGTGGCCAACGGGTGTTGGGTCTGGAGCGCTTCGGGCTCGGGCACGATCGGGGATCGAGCCACGGCGGACCGCGCATCGTCCGCCTGGCCTACTTCGAAGGACCCGGCCTACGTGCCGCTGCTGCTTCGGGCCTACGACCTGTGGCGACGCCTGGCCCACGACGCGGGCACGGACCTGATGCTTCGAACCGGAGGTCTGCTGCTCGGCGGACCCGCCAGTTCGACGGTGGCCGGAGCCCTGCGCAGCGCCGCGCGGTGGGGGCTGGACCACGACCTGCTCGACGCCCGCGAGATCCGTCGTCGCTTCCCCACGCTGGCCCCCGAGCACGACACCGTCGGGTTCTTCGAAGCCGCCGCCGGACTGCTCCGGCCCGAGGCGAGCGTGCGGGCGCACGTCCGGCTGGCCGAGGCCGCCGGCGCCGAGTGCCGCTTCGAGGAGCCGGCGATCGGCTGGGAGGCCGCGGCCGACGGCGACGGGGTGAGCGTCCGCACCCCTGCCGGGACCTACCGCGCGGAGCGGTTGGTCGTCTGCACCGGTGCGTTCGCTGGGGACCTGCTGGCGGACCTGCGGATTCCGCTCGCCGTCGAACGACAGCTCCACACCTGGTTCGACCCGCCGGCGGGCGTCGACCGGTTTCTGCCCGACCGCCACCCGGTCTGGATCTGGGAGGCGGACGAGCAGACCAAGGGCGCGGGAGTTCCCGGCCTGGCCTACGGCTTCCCGGCCGTGGACGGCGCGGGCGGCGGCGTGAAGATGAACGTCGTCCTCGATGTGGACCCGTGCGACCCGGACACCGTCGAGCGCACCGTCGACGCCGCCGACCTCGAGCTCGTCGCCGCGCACCTGCGCCGGCGCCTGACCGGTGGGCCCGGGCCGCTGCTGCGGGTGGAGACCTGCCTGTACGAGAACACTCCCGACCGGCACTTCGTGCTGGGTCCGCACCCCCGCCATCGGCAGGTCCTGGTGGCCGCGGGATTCTCCGGGCACGGATTCAAGTTCGCGACCGTTGTAGGGGAGATCCTGGCCGACCTCGCCGTCGACGGGTCCACCACCCATCCGATCGCCCTGTTCGACCCGAACCGCATGGGGTAGTCGCGGGCATCGACCTCGACGATCGCGAAAAGCGACGGGCACGGCCCGGGAGGCACGTCATCCACGTAGAACCACAGGAGTGCCCGAGTTGTGGCTGTGCCGCACCCGTCTCGGGGGCCGTGCTCACCGACGTTCGCGTCGCCACCACGCAGGGCCGCCCGGTTTCGAGCCGACTGTTGCACGTCCTGGTCTTCGTGGTCGGGACGGCGAGCCTGGGCGCGGAAATCGCCGCGGCGCGGCTCATCGCCCCCTTCTTCGGTGCCTCCACGATCATCTGGGCGAACACGATCGGCATCGTCCTGGTGGCCCTGTCCGTCGGCTACTGGCTCGGGGGACGCCTCGCCGACCGCCATCCGAACCTGCGCTCGCTGGGGTTGGTGGTGATCGCCGCCGCGGTGCTGATCGCGGCCGTGCCGTTCGCCGCGGGCCCGTTCCTCGGCTTCTCGGTCGCCGCGCTCGACGGGATCGAGGCGGGCGCGTTCGTCGGCTCGCTGCTGGCCGTGCTCGTGCTGCTCGCGCTGCCGATCGTCCTGCTCGGGACCGTGTCGCCGTGGGCCATCCGGCTGGCCATGGACGCGAGCGACGTTCAGCACGCCGGCCGTGTCGCGGGACGCCTCTACGCGCTCTCCACCGCCGGATCGCTGTTCGGCACCATGCTCTCCGCGCTGGTGCTGATCCCCTTCGTCGGCACCCAACGGACCTTCCTCGCCTTCGCGCTCGCGTTGGCGCTGGTGGGGTCCTTCGGTCTCGGCCGCATCGCCGCCGCCCTGCCCGCGCTGCTGGCGGCGGCAGTGGGTCTGCCACCCGGCACCGTGAAGGCCGACGCGGACGGGCGGATCCTGTACGAGGCCGAGTCGCGTCAGCAGTACGTCCGGGTGATTCAGAAGGCCGACGGGGACAGGGTTCTCGAACTCAACGAGGGCCAGGCGGTGCACTCGCGCCTGCCGGCCAGCGGCTACCTGACGAACGGTTACTGGGACAGCTTCCTGGTGCTGCCGTTCGCGGCCGCGGCGCAGGCCCCGCGACGGGTCGCGGTCCTCGGCAACGCCGCGGGCACGTTGGCCCGCCAGTACGGACGGTACTGGCCCGACAGCGAAATCGATGGGGTGGAGCTGGACGCGAAGGTCTCCCAGGTCGGCTACGACTACTTCGACATGGGCTCGAACCCGAAGCTGCGGGTGTTCGACGACGACGCCCGGCCGTGGCTGCGCCGATCCTCGGGCGGCTACGACCTGATCGTCGTCGACGCCTACCACCAGCCCTACATCCCGTTCTACCTGGCCACGAAGGAGTTCTTCGCCCTCGTGCGCGAGCGTCTCGCCCCCGGCGGGATGGTCGCGGTCAACGTCGGGCACCCGGAGGGCCAGGACGAACTCGAACGGGTCCTGGGGCGGACGATGGCCGAGGCGTTTCCGTCGGTACTCCGCGCACCGGTGGAAACACTGAACACCGTGCTGATCGGGACCGAGGCGGGAGCGTCGGCGGCGAATCTGGCGGCGGCCGCGGCGGGCCTGCCGGCGGAACTCGCGGCAATCGCCCGCGACGCCGGTGCGCGAATCGGGCCCAGGCTGCCGGGAGGCGAGGTCTGGACGGACGACCGCGCTCCGGTGGAGTGGCTGACCGACAAGTCGCTGCTCGGCTACGCCACCGACAACTGAACCGTCTGTGCTGATCTACCGTCAGAACGCACTCGATCTCGACACACGCGGGCGCCGGTTCAAGGCGATGCCGCGACCTTAGGAACGAACGAGGCGGGCGATGGCGGCGGTTGCCTCGGCGATCTTCTCCGCGGCGACCGGTCCGCCCTCCGCGGCCGCGGCCTTCACACAGTGCTGCAAATGATCTTCCAGCAGGCCGAGCGCGACGGCTTCCAGCGCGCGGGTGGCGGCAGAGACCTGAGTCAGGATGTCGATGCAGTACTTGTCGTCCTCGATCATCTTCGCGATGCCCCGCACCTGCCCCTCGACGCGGCGCAGGCGGTTCAGGTACAAATCTCGATCTTCAACTTGCCGATCCACCTAAAGCCTCCTCGAGCGACGCTTTGAACATACCAGGGGGAGGTATATGGTCGGTCCGCTGAAGGAGGTCTTGGTAGCCGTTGGGAGCATTCAGGCTTCGCCTCTGCCACTCCGCCGGCAAACTCGCCTAGCCGGCCCACCCCTCCGACGCCACGGACGTTCGATCCGCAGCGAAAGCCAGCCCGCCGTACCCAGGCAGTCGTGCGACGAGCTGCTCCCATTCGGCACCGGCGACGAACGCCGCCGTCGCGAGGATGTCGGCGACGGCCAGATCGGGCCCACGGACTGAGATCGAAGCCCACCGAGCCTTCACCGTTCGCCCGACTCGCGGGTCCCAGATGTGCCCCCCGCGCTCTCCGGTGCCGGACGTCGCCACCGCTCCCGACACAATGGCGATGCGCTCGGCGAGGTGGGCACGGTCGGTCGGATCCGCTATGCCGACGACGAACGGAGTCCCGGACGGGCTCGCCACCACGACGTCCCCGCCGGCGTTGAGGCACCAGTCGAGGTCGGCGACGTCGGTCAGATGCCGGAAGGCCTCCTGCGCCGACCATCCCTTGACCCATCCAGAGGGGTCCCACTCGCCGTCGGGGCGGCGCGCGTCGAACAGTCCATCGGTGAGCGAGCGAGCCCACTCGCACGCGTCGGCGGCGGCACGTACCTGCGACGGGCACTGAGCCAGCGTCATTTCCCCGCGATTGAGCCTACTGACGGCGCTGTCGCTCCGGTAGAGGGAGAACAGGCTGTCCACCTCGGCCAGGTCCGCGAACACCCGTCGGGCCGCCCCGTCCGCGGCCTCCCCGTGTGCGGAGGGGCCGCGAGCGAGCACGCTGACGGGCATACCCATGATCTGCTCGACCCAGCTGCGTCGAGGGATGGCGGTGGACGAACGCACCCTCGGATTGTCCCAGCAGGACACGCCGCGAGTCGCTCGCACGGCCTTACCCCTCGCGCCGACCCGAGTGAGCCGTGTGCTCAACTCCTCGCCTAGGGCCGAATGTGTTGCGCGCAGGCGAAGATGGCCCGCCGCTTCAGGCCCACGGGATCGACGACCCGGTGCTCGACTCCTCGACGCTCGAGGTTGACGGAAGCGGCCCGGGTGACGACCCGCGACCGGACCACGACCTGACCTCCCGCCGCTTGGAGAGCGACGCACGCAACAGGTGCCGGCGTGAACCGGACGGGCCGGTGGGTCGACAATAGGGACGTGGACAGCGCGGGTCGCCCGAGCCGCGGCCGTCGCGAACGGTCCCTGCCGTTGCTGGCGGGAGCGGTCGCGCTCGGCCTCGGTGTGTTGGGCTGGCTCGCCGCGCAATTGCTGACCCTCTACGTGCTGGGTCACGCCCACGCCGGTGGCGACGGGCACGGCTTCCGGCACGTGCACGGCTGGGCGGCGCCCATCGCCTTGGGCGCGAGCGCCATGGTGCTCGCCTCCCTCGTCGGACTGCTGCTCCTTCCCGATACCTCGGCGCGGCGCGGGAACCTGACCAGACGGAGAGCGCTGCGCCGCGCGGTGCTCCTGCCGTCGGCAGCCTTCGCCGTGCTCGACGTCGCGGCTTCGGCGCACGCCGGCTCGGGCCTCGCCCGGACAACCGCGAGCCTGATCCTGGGCATAGCCCTGCAGGCAGCGGCGGGCGCCGGCGCCGCACTGCTGGCACGAGCCTGCATCGAGTGGGCCACGGCGCCGTCCCTTCGCGCGGTGTCCTCGCCGCTCCTCCCTCGCAGGGGCCCGGTCCCGGTCGAGGTCCCGCGGCTGGCGCGTTTCGGCTACTGGCAAGGGGCACAGGGACTGCGCGGTCCCCCGCGCGTCGTCGGTTTCTGACGTCCAGTCGGTTCCGTCGGCTCCGCCCGAACTGCGGGGCGCCCTGCGAAAGGCCCTTTGCCATGCCCGTGCTCCAGACGCGGGCGGTGCCGCGCATCCTGCGCTGCTCGCTCGTCCTCGTCGTCGTTCTAGTCGCCCACTTCGTAGCCGCCGGCCCTGTCGCCGCCCACGGCATCGGCGGGGACCTCAGCGACAAGTCGGTCCCGGACTTCGTACCGATCGGCATCGAGCACATGCTGCTCGGGTGGGACCACCTGCTGTTCATCGTGGCCGTCGTCGTTCTCGCCGGCAGGCCCCGCCGAGCGGCCAAGTTCATCAGCCTGTTCGCCCTCGGCCACAGCATCACGTTGATCGTCGCCACGCTGGCGGAGTGGCGGATCAGCCCAACCATCGTCGACGTCGTGATCGCGCTGAGCATCGTCTACGTCGGCATCGTCGGCGTGCGCGGCCAGCCCTACCACTGGCGCGCGTTCGGCGCCGGGGTCTTCGCGTTCGGTCTGGTCCACGGCCTCGGTCTCTCGACCCGCTTCCAGGACCTAGGCCTGCCGGACGACGGGCAGGTCGGACGACTGATCGCGTTCAACGTCGGGATCGAGATCGGGCAGCTCATGGCCATCGTGCTCGTCGTACTGCTCGGCCTGCTGATCCTCGACGTCACCAAGCGCCGCGAGCAGGCGCGCCAACCGCAGGTGTTGCGCGGCGTCAACGTCGCCGTGATCGCAGCGGGGCTCGTCGGCGCCGGTGTGGTATCCGCTCAAGCCGACGGCGGAGATCCGTACGAAGACCTTGGCGCTCCCGCGGACGCGGGCTGCACGGTCGCGAAGGTCGAGGCCCCCCTCGTCTACGAAGGCGGGCACCCCGAGCAGAACTTCTACGAGCCGGGAGAGAAGTACGCCGACCAGGACTTCGGCCACGTCGTCGGCGACGGTTTCGTCGTCATCCGCTACCGCCAGTCCCTACCGAGCGCCGACTGGTACCCCGTCCGGGACTACGTAGGCAGAACGCAGGGCGTGGTGGCCGGCCCGGTGACCGATCAGGCGAACGCGGTGGAGATCACCACGCAGAGCCGGACCCTGCGCTGCGCAGGCATGGACCCCGCGACGGTCGTGAAATTCGGCGACCTGTGGTTGTCCGAGCAACGGCGTTGAAGCCTGTAGGGCCAGGTTCTCGGCGCAACGCAGAGCGGGCCGTCGGACCCGTGCGGGCAGAATGAGCATGTGCGTCCCCACAACCAGTACTGCCCCGTGGCGAAGGCCGCGGAGGCGCTCGGCGACCGGTGGTCGCTGCTGCTCATCCGCGAGATGCTCGGCGGAGTCGAACGGTTCAACGAACTCGAACGCGCGCTGCCCGGCATCTCGCGGTCGGTCCTCGCGCAGCGGTTGAAGGGATTGGAGCACTCGGGAATCGTCGCCCGTCGCCGCGACGCGGCAGGGCGCACCGTGGCCTACGAGTTAACCGCCGCCGGTCGACGTCTCGACCCGGTCATCCAGGTTCTCGGCGACTGGGGTGCCGAGGAACTGCTCGGGGAACCGCAGCCCGACGAGCTCGACCCGTACCTGCTCGCGCTCTGGTACAGCCGCAACGTGGCCGCGGCCGACCGGCCGGCACGTCGGGTCGTCGTCGAACTCGTCTTCACCGGGAAACGACGGGGCCGGTACTGGCTGGTACTGCAACCCGACGAGGTGTCGCTGTGCGCGCAACATCCCGGCTTTCCCTCCGACGTCGTTCTCACCGGGCCGCTGCGCGTCCTGTACGAGGCCTACCTCGGTCGCGGCACCGTCCAGGGAGCGGTGCAACGAGCCGAGGTGAGCCTGGAGGGTCCGCGACGCTTGACAGCGCAGGCCGTGCAGTGGCTGGGGCGAAGCCGCTACGGCGTGACGGACTGACGAGGCGTCACACGGCCGCTCGCGTCGTCGCGGTCGGCGATTCCGTGCGGACCTCGCCGGCCGGTCGGAGCAGCATCGCGGCCGCGATCGCTCCGACCAGCGCAAGCACGCCCGCTCCAGCGAAGGCCACGGCGAAGCCGGCGGTCAGCGCGTCCGGGTCGTCGGAGGCAGTGGCACCGTTCGCGGCCGCCAGCGCCGTCATCGCGGCCAGTCCCAGGGCCGAACCGACCTGATAGCTCGTGTTGACGATGCCCGCGGCCAACCCTCCCTCCTCCGGCCGAGCCGACGAGATGGCGGTTCCCAGCGACGGAATGAACGCCAACGACATCCCCAGGGCGGCCACCATCGACGCGGGAAGCACGTCGCGGACGAAGGATCCATCGGCGCGGATCATCGACAGCCATCCCATGCCGGCCGCGAGAACGAGCAACCCCGCGACGGTGATCGCCTTAGACCCGAACTGCGCGACCAGCGGCGGAGCGAGCACGATCATGCCGAGCATGATCAGCACCGTCATCGGCAGCAGCGCTGCTCCCGACGGGAAGGCCGAGAATCCGAGCACCTGCTGCAGGTACAGGTTGAGGAAGAACCACATGGGAATCCAGGCCGCGCCGAGCAGCACCTGGGCCAGGTTGGCGGCAGCGAGGTTGGGAGCGCGGAAGACGGACAGCCTCAGCAGCGGCGCGCGCACGACGGACTGGCTGACCAGGAACGCCGCCAGCCAACCGATTCCGCCGGCGAGCACTCCCCAGGTGCCGACGGAGGACCAGCCCACCTCGGGTGCTCGGACGATGGCGTAGACCGACAGGGCGAGGCCGACGGTCACCGTCAACGCGCCGACGAGGTCGACCGATCCACGGCCTGCGCGAGCGCCCTTCGGCATGGTGGCGGGAATGGCCACCAGGACGACCAGGGCCACTGGAACGTTGACGTAGAACACCCACGGCCACGACGCCCACTCGGTGATCACGCCGCCGAGGAACACGCCGGCGGTTCCACCTGCCGGTGCTGCGGCGCCGTACAGCGCCAGGGCGCGGGTCAACTCTTTGGGGTTGGCGCCGAACAGAGTGATGAGCAGAGTCAGCGCGGACGGCGCGATGAGGGCGGCGCCCACTCCTTGAACTGCCCTGCCCGCCAACTCCACCGCGACCGTTCCGGCGGCACCGGCCATCACGGAGCCGACCAGCAGGACGACCCAACCGGCGGCGAAAACGGCCCGGGCGCCGAGTAGGTCGGACAGGCGTCCACCCAGCAGCAGCAGGCCGCCTAGGGCGATCACGTAGGCGTTGAAGACCCACGAGAGGTTCTCCTGGCTGAAGCCCAGGTCGGCCTGCATCTTCGGCAGCGCGACGCCGATGATCGAGGTGTCCATGATGACCACGAACTGCGCGGCCGCGATCAGGGCCAGGGCCCACCAGCGTCGAGCCGGCGGGTGTGTTCGAACGGCTTCCATCGAAACTCCATGAAGGGTGAGTGCTCGTCAGGTGAGGTCGGGCGCGCTTCGGTCGCCGTTGCCGAGAACGACGACGCCCGGTGGTCAGGCGGCGGTGCCTTCCACGACCTCGTAGCCGGCGGCGGAAACCGCCGCGCGGACGGCCGCCGCGGGCAGGTCGTCGCCGCCGATCACCTCCACCAAGCCGCGGTCGAGATCCACCGTCACCTTCGAGACGCCCGGGAGGTCCATGACCTCCTCGGTGATCGCGGCGACGCAGTGTCCACAGGTCATGCCCTGGACGGCGTAGTTGTACTTCATGACTCGCTCCTATCCGTAGTACCCCCTGGGGGTATCTGGAGGTTAGGTGCGAGCGGCGGGCATCGGCAGTGGAAAAGTGGTTCGAAAAAGCGACCGGTGGGGGTCCCGACTCAGTGGTTCGGAATCAGAACTAGGCGTCACCCGTCGGGCTGCCTAACGTTCGACAGCGGGGGTGGCCGCGAGGTTCTGGCCAACTGAAGTCGCGCCGATTCTGCGCGGAACCAGGGATCGGAAGGAGTCGCGCGTGACGAGAGCGATCGCCGCTGCCCTGACGGTGCTTCTGTGCAGCACGGGCTGCAGCGGCGCCGGTGGCACGGATCGGGCGGCTTCCGTGTCCTGCGACGGCACCGCCACCTGCACCGTCGGCTATCCAGCGAAGGCGCGTCCCAACCAGTCGTCCTCGGGCGGCCCGCCCGCCCAGGTGTTCGGTCACCAGACGCAACTGTTCAGCATCTCCGGCGGCCAGGCGCTCCTGCGCATCGCCGAGCAGCCGGTGACGCTCACCGTCGGCGACAAGCGGCGGGTTGGCGACATCGTGGCGGAGGCGATAGAAGTAACTGAGACGCTCGTGGTGCTGCGATTCGTGCGACAGACAGGCTGAGGCGATATGGACCTGCGACGTCCCCGGCGACGGCTCGCAGCACCGGCAGCCCCGCGCCTTCTGAATCTTCGCCGAAGAAACCAGAACTCGGTTTGGATACCGGCGTCGAAGCCCATCGCTTCGAGACCGCAACTGTTTTCCGTCGAAGATGTACCAAGGCTCCAGATTGGTGAGGCCGTGCTCGACCACGCTGTCAACGGCACTCGAGTCTTAACCCCCTGACGCGCGGGGGTCAGTTTTCACGTGCCGTCGACACACGCGAAGGGACTCTTCCGGGTACTCGAATCCAGAGAGGAGATCTGCCCGGTCGAGTAGGCCGGTCCCTGTGGCACTCCTGTCCCTCGGCGCCCCCTTCCACTCGGATCGCTAGATGCGGAGTTCGGTCAGGCTTGGTTGGACGGCCTCGCAGGTCCCGGCGATGATGGGCAAGAATTGACTCCGACCTCCGTCTCTCGCGGGCGCACGGGACGATCCAGATGCTCGCCACCCACCGGCTTTCCGACTTCGAGCTGGTCGGGGCGGCCGGCTCGGAAGAGGTCGCCATCGCCCGCAACCTCATCGCCTCCTGCGACACCCGCGTCCTGCTCGCACAGGACACCGGTCCGCTCGAAATGACCCGCGACGCCATCGGCCTGACCGACGCCGAGTGCGCCCACATCGCCAGCTGGTCCGCCGAGCACAAGGGCTGTGCCCTCTGGAAGATCGGGCGATCCGCCAGCCACCTCGTCCGCACGACCCTCACCTCCCGCGAGCGGGAGTTGTTTCACGCCAACGAGCGGATGGTCCGATAAATGGGCTCCAGCGTTCTCCGGCTCCGTGTCGGGACGGCTCTCGCGTCGGCACCGGAAGGAGTCCGCAGCGGCGGACCTGCTGCGGCCGCGGAACTCACCTCCGCCGGTACCCGGCCCATGCAAGGCGTTCGACCGGCTGCGCCTCCACCGGAGCTGTCACCCGCCGGTCACCGAGCGATTCCAGGGCAGCTTCGAGCGGAGTTTCTCCGCCGCGGCTGAGGCCGCTCTGCGCTCGGCGGGGCTGAACTGCCTCGCCTGAAGACGGACCCTCGCCTTGTGGCGGCGCGATGAGGCTCAGCCGTACTGTTCCGGTGAACGGAATCCCGCGATAGGTGCCGGTGACAGTCAGGTCGTCGGTCGCCGCCATACCGAGGCTCGGCGCCCAGCAGGTTCGTTGTCGTTGCTCGCCTTCGACGTCGCCGGTCAGCGTGGTGCGACGATCCACGAGATAGCAGTCCACGGCTCGGCCGTCGACGGTCACGCGACGGGCCTCGACGACAGTGGTTCGGGTGCTACCGCGAACGCCCTCGGCGACCCAGCGGCTGGTGCGTTCCGCCCCGATCCGGATCGGCGTGGAGAGAAGGACTTGCGGAGGGTCGAATCTGCCGCCGTAGGCCAACCCGGCCGCCGACACGCGAAACTCCAGCGCCTCCACCGTGCCCGGACGGTACCGGCGAGTTTCGTTCAAGGTCGCGAAGCTGGTTCGAGTCGTAACCTCCAGCTGCGGTGTCCGTTCGGTCCCGCCGGTTCGCTCCACCTGGGACGTCGCCTCCTCGTCGAACGGCACGTCGCTGCCCGCCGCGCCGACCGACCGGCTTCCCGTAGCGCGATAGCGCCAGTTCCCCAGCGCCGGGCTGGCGATGCGAATGGCCGGCGGCTTCGCCGGCCCGACGCTGCGAGACCTCGGCCGCTCGGTCTCCTTCGGCGATCTCGGCAATTTCGGTGATTTCCGCAAGGCGGCATCGCTGGGGCGGGCCGCAGCCGGCGCGGCGGTCTTTCGCGTACTCGCCTCGGCTCGCGGGGGCAGCGAGGCAGGCGCCGACGAGACGGCGGGTGGGCGGGGACTCGCGGGCGCTGCGTTGCCGACGCGGGCCGGCGGCGCTGCCGCCGTGGCAGTGGCCACCTCGACGACGGGATCGCCACCGCGGCCGGAGAACGCGACGACGCCCAGGGCGGTGGCTATGCCCAGCACGGCCGTCCCCGCGGCGGGGCGGGCCCACCGGACCGGCTTGGCCACCGGTAGGCCGGTAGAGGGCCAGAAGGCGTGCTTGCCAAGGAGGATGGTGGCTGCGGGGACCACGAGACTGCGCACGATGAAGGTGTCGATCAAGACCCCGACGGCCACGCCAAAACCGAGTTGCCGAACGTTCGCGATCGGTGTGATCAGCATTGCGCCGAAGGTGCCCGCGAGAACCATGCCGGCCGCGGTGATCGTCGGGCCGGTGATGACGAGTGCCTCGCGCGTGGCATCGGCGACGGAACGTCCGGCGTCGATTTCCTCGCGGATGCGTCCGGTGATGAAGATGTTGTAGTCCGAGCCGAGCGCAACCAGCATCACGAACAGCAGCACCGGCAGGAAGAAGGCGACTCCGGGATTGCCGAGCAGGTCCTGGAACACCACGGCGGTGATGCCGAGGGCGGCGAGCATCGACAGGACAACGCTGGCCAGCAGGTAGATCGGGGCGACGAGTGATCGCAGCAGCAACGCGAGGACGATGAAGACCACGGCGAGCGCGAGCGCGCCGACGGTGACGAGGTCGCCGTCCATGAGGTCCTGGATGTCGCCGAAGTAGGCGCTGGGTCCGGCTACGGCGAGTTGGGCTCCTGCCAGCGGACCGCCCGCGAGCTCTGTGGCCGCCCACTCGTCGAGGTCCCGCACGAAGTCCAGGGCCGTCGGGCTGTACGGGCTGACCTTCAGCGCGACCACAATTCGGGTGGTGGTGGCGGAGGAGTCCAGGAAGTAGCCCAGTCGTTCCCGCAGTTGCGGGTACTGCTCCAGAATCGCCGCGTCCAGCCGCAGTCCGCGCGGGGATTGGAGGGCAGCGAGCAACGGGCCGACGTCCACGCGGTCCGGGTCGATTCCCAGTGCCGAGAGGTCCTTGCCGCCCGACAACGCCTGGATGTTGTCCGCCGTCAGTGGGCGGCCGACCGGCTGGGTCACCGAACGGACCTCGGCGACGTCGGGTCGTGCGGCGAGCGCGTCGACGAGGCGATCCAGCTCCCGCATTCGGGCCTGGTTCAGCAGCGTTCCCCGCCCCGATACGACGAGGAAGGCAGGGGCCACGAGGCCCGAGGGGTAGTGCTCGGCGAGCAGTTCGAATCCCTGGCGTGCCTCCGCGGTGGCCGGGAGTTCGGCAGGGATGTCGAAGGAGGGTCGGACGGTGGTGGCGGCCAGTGCGGGGACGGCGAGGACCATCAGCCCGGCCGTCAGCACCGCCGCGGGCCGTCGGCTCACCAGCGCCGCGAGACGTTCCCAGCGTCGACGTTGCCGCTCGAGGGCCTGAGGGGAGGACTCCGGCGACGGCCAGAAAACGGCGGGTCCAGCCAGCCGAAGAAGGGCGGGGGTCAGGGTCAGCGCCGCGGGGACGGTCACCGCGATGGCGATGGCGAGCACGGGCCCCATCGACCGCAGCAGGCCGAGTTCGGCGGCGAGGAAGGCCAGGAAGGCCAAGCTCACCGTCGCTCCGGAGGCGATGATCGTCGGCGCGACCGCGCGGGTCGCCTTCGACAGGTCCCGACGCCTGGTCTCGGCCGTGCGCCCGGCCTCGCGATAGCGAGAAAGCACGAACATCACGTAGTCGGTCCCGGCGCCGAAGGCCATGACGACCATGAACGTCTCGGCGAGGCTCGCCACCCCGAGGCCCGCCTCGGCCAGGTATCCCGCGGCGCCGCGGGCGACGGCGAACGCGCACAGAACGCTGACCAGCGAAATCAACGGAGCGAGCGCGGAGCGGTAGACCAGCAGCAAAATCAGCAGCACCAGTGCTACGGTCGCCAGGGCCGTGCGGTCGAAGGCGTCCAGAATCGCATCGGCCTGGTCGGCCGCCAACGCGGCCAAGCCCGTGACCTCGTGGTGCAGACCGGGTGGCGCGGTGGAGTCCAGATACTCGCGTAGGAACTGAACGGAGTCCTGTGCGGTAACGGTGAATACCTGGGCTTTGAGGCTGACGATCAGCAGTTCGGCCGCGCCGTCCCCCGAGCGAAGCACCGGCGCGAGTTCCGGTGCCGTTGCGGCGGTCTGCACCCCCTTGACGTGCTCCGCCGCCGCGGGCGAGGTGAGGAAACGACTCAACGACGACACGTACGCGCGGTCGGCGGGAGTGAGCCCGGTAGGTCGAGCGAGCACGACGACCGCGGGATCGCGCGTCGGATCGTCGGGAAACGCGGTGCGCAGCAACGCGTCCGCGCGACCCGAAGGGGCGGACGCGGGCACGAACGCCGTCTGGTCGGCGGTGCCGAGTTCTCGCACCGACGGCGCCGCGACGGTCATCCACACGGCCGCGAACACCCACGCGAGGACGATGAGCAACGGCCACCGGTCGACGAGGCGAGTGAGCCGGTTCACCCGACGGTCCCGAGTCCGTCGAAGATCAGACCGCACAATGTCGTGGTGGCTACCTCCTGCGGGACCTCGCCGGTCAGCACCAGGTACTGCAGTCCCGTGATCGTCACCGCGCCGAAGACAGCGGTGGCGATGGGAATCGGGTCCTCGACCGGGCGTAGCGATCCGTCTGCGGCACCCACCGCAATCAGGTCTGCGAGCGGGAGGTGGACCGCGCCGGCCAGTTCGCCGGCGATGTCGGGCAGCCTGCCGGCGTGCTCGAGGTTCGCCAGCAGCACGCGGCACGCGTCCGGCCGCTGGGCGATGAACGCGAACAGGCCCCGGACCACCGATCGCAGGCGATCCCGCGCGGTGCCCGGCACGGCGGCGGCCCTCGCCACGGCTTCGCGCAGCTCCTCGGCCGTGGACCGCAGGAGCCAGGCCAGGACCGCGTCCTTGCCTGCGAAGTGGTAGTAGAGCGTGGCCCGGGGCACGCCGGTGGCGGCCACGAGGTCCTCCATGCGGGTCGCGTCGTAGCCCCGGCGCGCGAAGACGGCCGCGACCGCGGGCGCCGACGCCGCGAGCCGGTCTGCCAGGGGCGCGCCGCGAGCCGGGAGGTGGCCGATGTCCATTCTTGGACGTTACGTCTAGATTCGGAATACAGCAACTGCCGGAGCGAGTACCTGGAGGTACGGAATGCATCCAAGGAAATGCTGGAACATTGTCGAGCGCGAGTATCGGCAATAGCCTCGGCAACGGCTATCTCCGACAATGGGCGGCACTGGCCATTGCCGGGGATCGATGGGCTGGGCTCCCGTCGCGCCACGGTGTCGCCCCCGAACGATTGCGTGGGCCGGGGGCGACACCGTACACACATGCAGTAGGTCCGAGCCGTCAGTCTGCGGCGCTGAATTCCGCAATAGGACCGGAGCCGCCCGGCCTGAAGGTGGTTCGCACGCCGAGGATCAACTCGCCGAAGTTCGCCAGCGACCGGAGGTAGAGCTCCCGGTCGATCGGCCGCTCGCGGTGCTGCATGCCGATGAGCATCGCGATGAGTTGATGAGCGTGCAGGGCCGCCGTCTCCGCATCCCCGACGAACGGGCGGATGATCTCCAGGGCAAGTTGTTCGCCCGCCCGGTCGATACGCACCTGCGCCTCGCCGACCACCGGGTTGCTGTGGCCCCAGGCCCGCAATGCAGCCTCCGCCTCGTGGGACATGTCCGCCAACACGGAGGCCGCAACGGCCATGCGCTGCAGGGGGTCCGCTTCGCTGCGGATGTCGTCCATCCGTCCGTTCGCGGCCTGCTCCCAGTAGGCGACGAACGCCTCGATGAACTCCGGCATGCTGTAGAAGTGGTAGTAGAACGATCCCTTGGTGACTCCTAGGCGCTCGCACATGCCCGTCGCGGTCACGCCCTCGGCACCAGACTCCCCGAGGATCTCGAAGGCCGCCTGGAAGTAGGACTCCGAGTTCATCCGCGGTGCAGGGGGCTTGCGGCGGTGCGCCGCGGGTCGTGCGGGCACCCGCGCGGGACCCTGGACCAAACGATGCTTGGGGGAGTCGACTCCCGGCATGTTCGTGCCGCCTCTCGAAGACGCAGAAGACCGGTGGAGAAGTTTCCTCCACTGTAGCTGCGGGTCCACCAGTCGAAATAATGTGCATTCAATACCGGA
This sequence comes from Sporichthyaceae bacterium, assembly GCA_052389435.1. Classification (GTDB taxonomy): domain Bacteria; phylum Actinomycetota; class Actinomycetes; order Sporichthyales; family Sporichthyaceae; genus JBQTKD01. The sequence continues at coordinate 85,979 of JBQTIB010000010.1, forward strand.
CGGTATGCAATCAATTCCAGCTAGCCGTCGAGAAATGTCGGAGGTTGTGGAGAATTGTGTAACGGGCCCGGCACATCTAGCGATTGAGCCGGCGTATTCAAAAAGCGGCCCCGACGGCGGTCCGCCCTTCCCGACTCCGTGAAAGGTAGAGCCATGACCAATTTCCGCACCCCTTCCCGTCGTTCGGCGAACCTGGTCGGCACGGGCTGCGCGCTCCTGATGGTGAGCACTGCGGTGCCCGCTGCGGCTGCGCCCACGGCCTTCGAGTTCGTCGACTCCAGCTACATCCTGACCCTGCGCTCGGGCGGTCTCGAGCCCTACGCGTTCATCCCCCGCGACCTGCCGACCAACGTCGGCCACTCCTACGTCGACCTGATTCACGACATCGGCCAGCAGACCGGTCGCTGCGAGGTCCTCGGTGCCGGCTACTGGCTCGGCACCGAGCTGGAGGAGGCCGTGCTCGGTGCGGGCGCTGCTCCGCCGGACGCCGGCGACGTCTCCGGTGGATACCGCAACCCGACCCTGACCCGCGACGTTGCCCCAAACCTGTCGCCGGGTGAAAACCAGTCCGCCCGCAACCCGGGCGTCAAGAACTACTTCCCGCCGGGTAACGAGATCCTCGACATCCCGTCGAACGGCAACGGCCCGAAGTGGCAGGCCAAGTGCGACAGCGACGCCAAGGGTTCGGCTACCGGCGACGTGGTCAACGTCGGCGGCTTCCAGGTCGTCGGCTCGACCGCGCAGGCCGAGGTCGACAAGGCCACCGGCGTCTACACCGGCACCAGCCGCGCGTACGTCTTCGGCCTCGAGGGCGCCTCGGGCTTCGACAGCGCCTCCTCGTTCATGCAGGTCGTCAACAAGCCGAACGCGAAGCCGACGATCACCTACCGCATGAGCTACTTCAACTCCGGCGACAACAAGAACAAGAGCGGCATCACCTTCGGCGGCCAGAACATCCCCGTCGAGGACTTCGCCAAGCAGTTCAACGAAGGCGCCAAGGCGTTCGGCGAGGCCGCAAAGCCGATCGGACCGGTGGGCGCGGGCACTCTGACCCCGGAGGTCGGCGTCACCACCGACGGTGGCCGCTACTCGATCAGCATTTCCGCCGGCCACGGCAACCTGGGCGCCAACGCCCGCGAGGGCACCGCCGGTTCCAACCAGGGCGTGCGCATCGGTTCGGTGACCTTCTCCGGGGTCTACGGCACCGGCTGAGCTTGACGTCGACGCCCGCCTCCTTCCTGACGGTAAGTCAGGAAGGAGGCGATTTCGGTGACGACCGAGTCTGCGAACAATTGCGCCCCAGAAGGCCCGGGCTGGCCCCTGGCAAGGCGTTCAGCGACCGCTGGACGATCATTCGCGGCCGCGTCGAGACTCTGACTGTTAATCGGCAATCCGCCTCGTGGCGGTTGCGCAGACGCTCGAGCAGGTTGCGGGTCTTGATCTGCTTCTTCCTCGACCGGCGTGGGGTTGGCGGTCAGTCCGGCGAGCAGGTGGTGTTCCAGGTTTCGAGCTGCGGTTCGGCGATCTCGTAGGGATCTTCGCCAGGTTAGAGGGCGTGGCCGGCGTGGCGGCGGCGTTGCGGCCGTGCAGGGCGTCCACGGCCGCGACCGGCCACGCTGGTCGGGGTACGTCAGGGTGCGGCGGTCGACTCGCGGGCGATGTGCGCCCCAGTACAGCGCGTGCGTCGCATTTGGACAGGGCTGGGCCGAGACGCGGCGAGGCCTTTTGGTTGGGTGGCAGCCGACGCCGTCTCCTTCAGTCAGAGACGCGCTCGAAGACCACGGACGGACCGTCGGCCTCGGCGGAAATCTGCGCATGCACGTGGCACGTCAGTTCGGCGAGGTTGGCGATGGACTGGAGATAACGCATGCGATCAATCGGCTTCGGGCGGTGTTGCAGTCCGATAGACAATGCGATGGCCTGGTGTGCCACCAGTGCCACGGCCTGCTCGTCGGCGATGAAGTGCGAAGCGCAGGCGGCAACGAATTGCTCGCCCATTAGGTCGATTCGCGTCTGCGCAGCCTCGACGACGGGGTTGCTGTGGCCCCAGGCACGCAGCGCGGCTTCTGCTTCGTGGTTGAGCCGCGCGATCGTGGTCATGACGCCGCCCATTTGGCGCAGCGGATCGGGTTCGACCACGTGCTCGGACATCGCGGCGAGGAAGCTCTGCTCCCAGTGCTCGACGAAGGCTTCAATGAAGTCGGGCATGTTGTAGAAATGGTAGTAGAACGACCCCTTCGTGACCCCTAGCGCGTCGCACAAGTTCACCACCGTGACAGCCTCCGCCCCGCCCTCCGCGAGCAGTCCAAACGCCACCTCGAAATACGACTCCGAACTCTGGCGGGACACTACAGGTCCATGGCGACGAGCGGCGCGGCGGGGCGCCATCCCTACCGCTCCCGCGGCGATCCTGCGCTCGACAGCTTCTCCACGCCCGGGAACGACGGGCTCTTTCGCGGCGTTGGTCACCGGCCCATTTAACGCCTGGCCGGGAAGATGCGCAACGTACCTTCCAGGATTCACCCGAAGACGGGGTGAAATGTCCGGCGGACCGTAATGTGTATGTCCATGTGGACTACTCGGCCGAGCCCATAGACCTCCCGATGTTCGGCTGGAAGCCCGACCGATCGAGGCCGAAGGCGACTCATGTTCCGCCGTTGCGGCGCGCTCACGCCTGGCATGCGTGGTCCATGGGCGGGCGCGCGCGGCACCTGATCGACGACCATCGCCGCGCCGGCAAGTGCCTGGAGTCCGCGATTGCACCGTGGCCACGGAACGGATACGTCCTCAGCGATTCCCGCAGGGCGGCCGATTCGCGTTGCGATCGGAGGTGCCGCTCCCGCTGCTTCGGCGTCGCCAACGGGAGCGGCAGATGCGGGCCGCGGTACGAATCTCCACGAGTGATCCGCACCCCCGCGTCGCAAATGTATTCCGAATTCGAACTGCCCGCAATATTCCAATACCGTACTCGCTGTCGACAGTACCGCTTGGTATCGGGACTCGATCGCAGTGCGATTCGGGAGATTGATGTCCATATCGAGAGCGAATGGACGGTCCGATACAGCAAGACCATACGGTCCATGATGTCTGCTCGCAGTTCTGGGAGGTATTCCATGACAGAACTGAGGCGATGTCCGTCGTGCCGCAGGGCTTGTCGAACATCTCGGATTTCGTGCGAGCCGAGTCTCGAGGGATATTCCCCAATCCGTGGAGAAATCGTGTAACACGGGCATAATCGCTCCGATATTGATTCAGGGCACTCAAGACGCACGCTGGAGCCGTTCGCCTACCCGTTCGAGCGGACTCGTGCGATCGACAGGCTTGGGTCCCCTCTCGTATCAGTCCCCCGCACCGCCGCCTCTGATCGCCTCGCCGCTACTGAAAGGTCACGAACATGCCATTTCGCATTGGACGCACCCGGGGTGCGACCTCCGGTCTCGCCCTTGCCGCCCTTCTCTCCACCGGGTTCACGGGTCAGGCGTTCGCAGCGTCCGGCCAGCCCGATTCGCCCCATGCCGAGATCGACTTCGTCAACGGTTCCGCCTACCAGTTGGACTTTCGAAGCGCGGGCATCGAAGTGGGTACGCAGATCCCCGGTCAGACGTTTCAGGATGTTGGCTTCAGCCAGGTTCGCCTGACCAAGGACATCGGGAACCCCCAGGGCTACTGCGAGGCGCTGGGCGCCGTGGAGTTTGCCGGCAACTACGTCGAAGAGGGCGTGCTGGGCCTGGGTGCGGCTCCCCCGGACGCCGGAAGCGTGAAGGGCGGTTACCAGAACCCCGTCCTGTCGCGTTCGGTCAAGCCGGAACTCAACGCGGAGGAGAACCTCACCAACCGCGAGCCCAGCGTCAAGAACCCGTCCACCGGCGAGAAGGCGCTAGACATTCCGCACGACGGGAACCCGATCAAGACCGCGGCCAACTGCGCGAGCGACACGAAGGGCGCCAGTACGGGCCACGTCGGCAATCTCGCCGGCATCGCCGAATACGTGGCGAGCTCGTCGTCCGCGGAGGTTTCCCGAAGCACCAGTACCTACGTCGGCACCTCTCGAGCGGTAGTCGGCGGCATTCAAGGTGCAGGGGCGCTCGACACGATCAGTTCCTTCATGCAGGTGACGAGCAAGCCCGGGAAGGAGCCCACCGTCACCTACCGACTCTCGTTCTTCGAATCCGGCGCCGTCGCGAGCTTCAATCAGAACGCGTTCACGGTGTCCGGGACGAACGTTCCCGCCAGCGACCTCGTGAAGCAGTTCAACGATCAGGCGAAGACTGCGTCGGCCGCGCTCGCCGCGGTCGGGCCCGTCGGCTTCACCCTGCTCGCCCCGGAGGTCGGGACGGCCAACGTTCCCGAGCAGGCGCTCATCGGTCTTCCGTACATCACGGCGCCCGCCATTCAGATGGTGGCCGGCGCTGCGCTACGGGAGGGCACGGCCGGTCAGCAGGAGAACGTTCGGCTTGCATCGGTTACCTTCACGGGCTCGAACGGCTAGTTCTATCCCTGGGTATCGACGGAACTGCACAGCGGATCGTGCTTCAACCTGCGCCTGGGAGTCCGCGCCTCTAGGTGTTCCGAGCGTGGAGGTTGAATACTGCCCGGTGGTCTGGCGGCGACCCAGCCGTCCGACCACCGGGCAGGCGTTTCTTCGATGAAGGCAGGACGACGAGCCGCCGACGACTCTCCGCACCGCCGGCTCCAACCGGGCGTGCGCATCGGTTCGGCGACAGAGGGAGGCTGCGCATAATCCCGCTCCAGACGGCCCGGGCTGGACACCGGCAAGGCGTCCAACGAACACTGGGGCGATCGTTCGCGGCGTCGAGAATCCGACTGTTAGTCAGCAATCCGTCGAGACGCCTACAGGGCGAGACGCCGGAGCAGCGCCCGCGCGCTGGATCGGCTTCATCGAGTCGATGGGCGTGCGATGTGACTCGGTGGCGTTCCCGTCCATCTGGCAAACGCCTGACTGAAGGCCGCTGCGTTGGAGTAGCCCAACCGGTCGGCGGTTTCGGTCACGTTCAACCCCGCGGTGGTCAACAACTCGACGGCCAGTGTGCGCAGAACCTCCTCTCGCAGAGCTCGGTAGGTCGTGCCCTGTGCGGCGAGGTGCCGGCGGAGGGTTCGCGGGTCGAGGTTCATCTCCTCCGCGACCGCCTCTAGCGACGGCATCGTTTGCGGGCTGCACAGCAGGCGGTGGCGCACTCGCGCGGCCGTGCCGGAACGTGCGTCGGCTTGGGACAGCAGCCGCTCGCACTCCCTGACACACAGTTCCTGCACTTCCGGTGCGGCCGTCGGCAGGGGAGCGTCGAGCAGGGCGATTTCAAGGCGGAACACGTGGGCCGGATGGTCTGGGATCACCGGAACCGGGTCGAATGCCAGTCCCAGGTGACGGGCACGGTCGGTGGAAAGGCGCGTATGTACTTCGATCACCGGCGTCGGCGGACCGACTATGCGCAGCGCTGCGGCAATGGCAGCCAAGTCCCGTTCGGCGAGCAGGTCGCGCACGTCGACCGGGATGGCGCTGTCGTCGAGCACCACCTCGATCTGGTCGTCTGCGCCCACCAGCCGCGGGATTGTCAGCACGGGCACCAACTGCTGGAAGCGAGTAAACAGCTCCAGCGCGTGCCGCCAGGACGGACTGTGCAGCAGGGCGTAGCCGGCGACGCCACTGCCGGCGAGGCTGGCGCGGCTGCCGGCCGCCGCACCGAAGCCGGGTCGGTCGCCGAGTACCGCGATCACGTTCCTGGCCACGTCGATGTCCTGCTGCGGCCGGACTAGGCACCGCGGGTCGGCGAGGTTCTCGACGGTCAACCCGCTGCCGACCAGCAGCCGCTCGGCCGGCACGCCGTGCTCTGCGCCGACCTCAAGCAGCAGCGCGATCCCCACCGGTCCGTACATCACCACCTCCGACTGTCCGATTCGATGATGCATCGGTCCGATTCGTGTATGGCTTCCGGGGTGCGAATTTTTTACGGTCGACGCATGGACGCACTCGCCATCCGCCCTACCGCTCCGGAATCCACCCTTGGTCGCCACCGTCGGCGTGCGGAGGACGTCGGACAGCTGCTGTTGTTCCTCGGCCGATCCACGGCCTCCGGTGAAAAGGCGCGCCGCAGCCAGGTCCCGGTCCGTGCGGCGGCGGGGCCGCACGTCAGCCGGACGGTCTTCGACCCGGTCGCGCCAGACACCATCGCGAACCCGTACCCGGTGTACGCCAAGGTCCGCGAAGGGAGCCGCGCCCAGATCAGCGAACGGCACGACGTGTGGGTGCTGCACCGCTACCAGGACGTCCGCGGCGCCGCCCGGGACGCGGCGACCTACTCCAACACCGCCGGAATCATGTTAGCCCCGCGAGGCGGCGGGGGAATCCTCGCCGTCGACCCACCGGACCACGACCGCCTGCGCAGCGCGGTGTCCGCGGTGTTCACGAAAGCCGCACTCCGCGCGCTGACCGATTCGGTGCACCGCCGATCCGCCGAAGGCGTCGCGGCGCTGCGGCAGGGGGCAACGGTCGACGCGGTGAGCGCGTTGTGCGTACCGCTGCCGGTAGGGGTCATCTGCGACCTGCTCGGCGTACCCGAGGCACGCATGCCGGAGGTGCGCGCGTGGTCGAACCGGCTGGTCGGCTTCTTCGGCGACTCCTCCACCGCCGAGGCGGTGCGCGGTGTCGTGCAAATCCTGCCGGTGATGCACAACTTCCGAAAGCTGATCAGCGACGAACTCGTGCGGCGCGAACGGCAGCCATCGGAGGATTTGATCCAGCACCTCGCGACGACCATCGCAGAGGGCAACCTCACCCGCGAGGAGGCGCTGCTGATGGCGTTCATCCTGCTGGTCGCGGGCAACGAAACCACGGTGAACCTGCTCGGCTCGGCGCTGCACGTGCTGTCCCACGATCCGGTGCTCTACGACCGGCTGCGCGCCGAACCCGCGCTGGTCCCGGCCTTCGTCGAGGAGACGATGCGGCTCCATTCGCCGGTGCAGTGGACCGCTCGCCAGACCACCCGCGACGTCGTCATCGCCGACGAGAGCGCCGGCGACATCACGATCCCCGCCCGGTCCCGGGTGGTGCTGATGCTCGGCGCCGCGAACCGCGACCCAGAGCATTTCCCGGATCCCGAGACCTTCCAGCTCGACCGGCGAGTGGGGGACCACCTCGGGTTCGGTGCCGGAATCCACTTCTGCCTCGGCGCGCACCTAACGCGCCTCGAGGTGCGGGTCGCGTTGGAGCACCTGCTGGAGACGGTGCCGTCAATCGAACCGGCGGGTCCGGTCACTTGGGCGAAATCGGCCTCGCTGCGCGGCCCGGTGCATCTTCCGCTACGGGTGGCAACTACCTGAACGGCTGCCTGGTCAAGAGCGATGTCTATCGGCCGTGCGAGAGTCCGGGTGTGGACGAGTTCGTCCGCTGTGGCGGCTGAAATCGACCAGAGCTCGTAGGAATGTGTGCATCCGTGCGCGACAGTGGGAATAGGGCTGCCGACGCCCCCCCCACCCCCACCATTCAATCATGGGGCGTCGGACCCCACGGCAAGGCGGGGCGTTCGGCACACCGCGGCTACGAACTGGCCCCTTCGGCACCCGCATCCGCCTTCGGCAAAACGACTGCCCGCCGCCCCCGCGCCACGCTGATCAACCCGCGCTGCGCCAACAGCGCTACGGCGCGATGCGCAGTGTTGGGGGCGAGGTTGTGCTCGGCGGCGAGCTCCACCACGGTGGGGAGTTGCTCGCCCGGTGAACGCGCTCCCGATTCGATCTCTGCGGTCAGTTTCGCGGCGAGATGCTGATAGGTCGCCCGCGGGATCCGCTTCGTTGAATCGGGCGTCGGCACAATCCCTGCGATGGTCGTGGCAGCACGTCGGTCGGCGTCCGCGTTCCATCCCGCGTACACCTTGAGCGTGGTCGCACCGCCGCTGCCGTGGCCGAGGCGTCCGGCGACGGTCCGGATGTCCACGCCGGCCGACACGAGTTGGCTGGCCGAGTAGTGCCGAAGCGCGTGCAGGCGCGTGCTGCGCAGGCCGACGGACTCCGCCAAGCGGCGGTATCGCTGGGTGATGCTCGCGGGCAGGATCGGCGTGCGCCGGTCCAGGGCCGGAGAGAAGACGGGCCTTTGCCCCCGATTTTGGACACGCGATTCGGTTATGCAGCCACGGAAAGCGTAGCTGCCGTGAAGGTGTTCTCGTAGGCCATGGGGCTGAGGTAGCGGCAGGTCGAGTGTCGTCTGCGGGTGTTGTAGTTGACGATCCACTTGAACACCGCGAGGCGGGCGTCGCGGGCGGTGGCCCACCGGGCCGCGCCGCGCAGGGTCTCGCGTTTGAGGGTCGCGTTGAAC
>JBQTIB010000011.1:0-8744 GCA_052389435.1 Sporichthyaceae bacterium
GCGGCTATGCCCGAGCCGCGTTGCCCCGACCAGCCCCACCCCGACGCGGCCCGCCACGCGCCCGGGACCCGCGCCCGCGCGGCGGCCGCGCTCGCCGCGGCGGGGGTCGCGATCCTGGCCGGCGTCGGCCAGGCCGGCACCGACGCGGCGGGCGCGGAGTCCTGCAGCGACCGGGTGAGCTCCTGGGCCGCCCAGATGGCGCCCCAGACCAACGGCTTCAACAACGAAGAGATCGCCCGCCAGACGGCCGAGGTCCAGAGAGCCGCCGCCGCGGCGTTGGAGCAGTGCTGATCGGTCGCGCGTAGCCAGGCCGCGCCGACGCCGTAGGGCCGCGGCAACTCGTCGCCGTGCCGCCGGGCAGGATGCTGCGATGGACGAGCGCAGACATTCCGAGTCGATCGTGGTGGCCTGTTCGCCGCAATCGCTCTACGAGATGGTGTCCGACGTGACGCGCATGGGCGAGTGGAGCCCGGTGTGCAGGGAGTGTTGGTGGGACGAGGGCGACGGCCCGCGCGAGGGCGCCTGGTTCACCGGCCGCAACGAACTCGACGGGCGGATCTGGGAGACCCGGTCCCTCGTGGTTGCCGCCGACCCGGGCCGCGAGTTCGCCTACAACGTGCTCGGCAACTGGGTGCGCTGGGGCTTCGCGCTCGCTCCCGTCGACGGCGGCACCGAGCTGACGGAGTCGTGGCAGTTCCTCGACGGCGGCGTCGCCGGGTACATCGAACGTTGGGGCGGGGACCAGTGGCAGGCGCGGTTCGCCGAGCGTCGCCAGACCATGCTCGAGGGCATCCCCACCACTCTCGCGGCGATCAAGGCGGCGGCCGAGGCGCGCTGAGCGCGCCGAAAACGCTTCCGCGGAAGCGTTTTCCGGCCTAGTCGGTAGCTCTCTCGCGGACCGCGTGCCGGCTTTCGCCGTGGTCGCCGTGCTCCACGAGCGAGAGCGTTCGTGCCCCGCCGGCCTGCTCGCTGTACTGCGAGTGGGTCAACGTGCAGTCGAGCAGATGCGCGTCCACGTGCTCGTTGCGGACCGGTCGCGTCCGGGTCGCGCGGACGCGAGACCCACAGGCGACGCACGGCGGCCCGTCGGAGTAGCGGCGATCGTTCACCCGAGCGAGTCCACGATGCGGGCGGGCGCGGATGCCGTGGTCGAGGAGCTCATAGGCGATCTAGAGGCCGGTTCTGTGCGGACGCCGCTGCTCGCCCAGGCGGCGAAGGCGGTTCACGAGCAGTGGGTCCTCGACGTACGCGTCCGGCTCGTCGAGCAGGCGCGCGAGCCGCTGGAAGTAGCTCGCCGGCGACATTTCGAAGACCTCGACGATCGCCGTCTCCCGCGTACCGCTGTACCGGAACCAGTCGTGCTCGAACGCGAGGATTCGACGGTCCAGTTCGGTGAGCATGCGCTCAGCATCGTGAGGTCGCCCGACCACAACCCCAACGCCGGTGAAGCGGATCCTGAACTGCACGCACGTAGTTCGCGTCGTGACCGTCATGTCGTCCTCGCCGGTGCCCCTCGCCCGGTGGGCAAGGGGCGCCGGATGCCGTGGCGTCAGCCGTTCGGTCGAGACTCGATCCGGGCCGTGCCTACCTGTGCGGGAGCGATTCCGGCGAAGGTGCGCGGGACGTCGCTCATCCAGCGGACGTTGCCGCCGTTGGTCTCGCCCTCACAGCCGGCCACGGTGCAGCCGGTCGGAGCCGCGGAGCCGAGAGCTAGGTAGGAGCCAGGCCCCTCGACGCTCGGGTCAAAGGTCTCCCAGTCGACGTTCAGCGTAGGCGCCTCGGTGTCGAACACGCCGTCCTTGTTCGAGATCAGCGACTTCTGGGCAGCCGTCATGTTGGTGACGCCGCTCATCAGCTTGGTGAAGAAGTTGAAGTAGCCCTGGCCGAATGGGGCTCCGATCTGGGAGCCCATCGCCCCGTCGTTCGGCAGGTTCTGCACGGTGTCCGGGGCGGTCTCGCCGGTCCGGGTGATCACCATGCCCAGGCTCGGGATCACGAAGGTGTGCTGGCCGTGGTAGCCGAAGCTCAGGTACATGTCCGACGGCGCCGAGGTGATCCACGCGCCGGGCTTTTCGACCTGCTTGCGGGCGAACAGGTTCGCGTCGAACTGCTTCTCGCCGGCCTTGCAGCGGTTGAGCCACACCATGAACCCGTTGCCGCAGTTCGCCTTCGAACCGACCCGCAACTGCTTCATGTAGCTGGAGTCGATCAGCCGTTCGCCCTGGAAGACGCCGTTGTTGCGCATGACCTCGCCCAGGCGACCGAACTCCAACGGACGAAGGAACAGCTGCGAGTAGCCGAGGGTGTTGCCGGAGCGGTCGCGCTGCCACCAGTACGCCGAGGCGGGGATGCCGAGCTTGTTGAAGAACTCCTTCTGCGCGAAGTCCTGGTAGTCCTGCCCACCGCGTTGCTTGATCAGGGCCCGCTGCACCACATAGGTCAGCAACGACGGGGTGGTCTGGTCGTACCAGAAGTACTGGCCAGGGGTGTTCACCAGCGGCGCGGCCATGGCCTCGCGCGGCCGGGAGATGTCGCCGAAGAAGTTGAGCCCGCGGACCCAGTTCATGTCCAGTCCGGTGGTCATGTTGAGCACGTGCCGGACCTTGATGGCCCGGTGCGCCGCGTCGCCGAGGCCCTCGGGCAGGTAGTCGCCGATGGGCGCGTCGACCTTGATCAGGCCTTGCCTGACGGCCACTCCCGCGACGAGGGCGTTGACCGTCTTGGTTTGGCTCCAGTTCTGTCGCGGGATGCGCTCCAGCAGTGGGTCGCGACCGCTCTCGGCGACGAGGCAACCGTTGCGGAACACCTTGACCGTCTCGGAGTTCTCCGAGGTCCAGTAGTCGACGGCCGCCTTCAGCTTGGCGGAGTCCAGACCGACGGCCTCCGGTGAACTGACGGGGTACTCCGCGGTGCGCGTCATGGCGCACGCGGCGTCGTCGCCGGCGAACGTGCGAGCCAGGGGGAGGGCCGGAAGCTCTCCGGTGTCCGCCTGCGCCGAGCCGCCGGGCAGTGCAACGAGGGATAGTCCAGTGGCAGCGGCAGTCGCCAGCGCCGCGATGCGCTTACCGGTGTTCATGGTGCTCCTTGGGGTCTCGGGACGTCCGGCGTCGTTCCGGCGGCGGCGGGGGCGCCGAGGGTGCCGACGACGATTCGGTGCGACCGAGGGCCGGCGCAGGTGCGCCGGGTCGCAACGACTACATGGGTGGAGCCTCGGTGCATCGCCCGGTGACGTGCCACCGGCCTACCAACCAGAGTTGGTGGTTAGGGAAGCAGGCCTGCGCGTCGAGCCGCGGCCACCGCCTGCATGCGGCTGCGGACACCGAGCTTGCGGGTCGCGGAGTGCAGGTACGCCTTGACGGTCGATTCGGTAAGTCCCAGGCGTTCGGCGATGTCTGCGTTGCTGCAGGCCGCGGCGACCTGGATCAGCACATCCACCTCCCGTGGGCTCAGAGCGAGCGCAGGGCTGGTGCCTTGCTCGCTTCGCCCCGTCCCGTCGGCCAGGCGATGCATGAGGTCGTCGATCATCTGACGCGTCGTCCCGTCCGCGGACGCGCGGATCAAGCCGAGTTCCGCGTGAAGGTCCGTCACCGTCTGCGCGCCGACGGAGACCGGGGGTGCCTGCAGGCGCGCCTGCGCAAGGCGACGCTCCACCTCGGCGGTGACGGCCGCGTCGTGCATGAGCCGCTGTGCGACGAGCACCGCGCGGTCCAACAGGCGGTCCCCGGGCATGCCCGGCTCGCGGATCCCGCCGTACATGACGCCGTGGACGCCGTAGGCGCTGCGGATTGGGACGCAGAGCATGCCGCGGAGTCCCTCGGCGCGGACGGCCGCCTCGTAGTGGCGTGTGATGCCCTTGGCCGAGTAGTAGTCGTGGACGCGCATCGGTCGCCCGGTCGCCAACGCCTTGCCGCCGAGACCGAGGCCGTGGCCCAGCGACAGATTGCGCAGACCGTCGGTGGTAGCGCCGATGAACGACGAAAGACGCACCGGCTCGTCCACCGGTGCCAGGCCACCGAACACGACGTCGAAGCCTGTGACCTGCCGCAACTCGTGCAGATACGGGGTCAGCGACGGAGCGGTCGGCCCCACACTCATACGTCCCAGCTTCGTAACAGCGGCGCCGAATTGCAAGGGCTGTGTCCATCGGACCGGCCGCTTGGGGGTGTCGCCCCCCAACTTTCGCTGGTAGGCGGGGTGCGCGCGGCCGGAGGTGCCAGTGAGGCTGACGCCCTCTTCTCCCCGGCCCGCAACGATCGATGGGACGCGCCGATGACCACCGTCACGCCCAGTTCGGCCCACACGCACGTCGACGCTCACCTGCGCTACCGCGCCGCCCGCGATCTGTTGCTGGACTGCGGGGGCGACCGCCCGCGCGCCGAAGCGCTGTTCGCGTGGCCGGATCTCGGAGCCACGTTCAACTGGGCCCACGACTGGTTCGACGTCATCGCGATCGAGAACGACCGTCCGGCGCTGCGAATCGCGTTGCCGAGTGGCGAAGTCGAGAGCTATTCCTTCCGTGAACTCGCGATGCGTTCGAACCAGGTGGCACGCCTGCTGGCGCGGGCAGGCGTGCGGCGCGGAGACGCGGTGCTCGTCGTGCTCGGCAACCAGGTCGAGCTGTGGGAGTCGATGCTCGGCGCCATGAAGCTCGGCGCCGTCCTGATGCCGACCACGACCGCGGTGACGCCGACGGATCTGACGGACCGTATGACTCGATCCGGGGCCCGTGCGGTAATCGCCGACGGAGCGTCGGCCGCCAAGTTCGACGGGCTCGACGTGGACTTCGTCGGGATCGTCGTCGACGAGGAACGAGCGGGTTGGACGGCGTTCGCGGACTCGTTCGCGGAGTCCGCGAGTTCGGTTCCGCATCCGTTGACCGGCTGCGACGACCGCCTGCTGCTGTACTTCACCTCGGGCACCACGAGCCGCCCGAAGATGGTCGAGCACACGCAGGTGTCCTACCCTGTCGGGCATCTGACCACGATGTACTGGCTGGGGTTGCGGCCGGGCGACGTCCACCTCAACATCAGCTCGCCGGGCTGGGCCAAGCACGCGTGGAGCTGCTTCTTCGCGCCGTGGATAGCCGAGGCGACGGTGCACGTGCTCTCCTACGCCAAGTTCGACGCCGCCGCGCTGCTCGAGGTCCTGCGCCGCGACGAGGTCACGTCGATCTGCGCCCCGCCGACGGTCTGGCGCATGCTCATCAGGGCCGACCTCGGCGAACGCCCGCGCGAGCTGCGGGAAGGCATCGCCGCCGGCGAGCCGCTCAACCCCGAGGTGATCGAGCAGATCGATCGAGCCTGGGGGATTGGACTGCGGGACGGATTCGGCCAGACGGAGACCACCGCTCTGGTGGGCAACTGTCCGGGCGAGGCAGTGAGGCCCGGAAGCATGGGCCGGCCCCTGCCGGGAGTTTCCGTCGTTCTGGTCGACCCCGTGTCCGGAACTCGCCGGGCCGACGAAGGCGAACTGTGCCTCGACCTGTCCGCGGCACCACTCAATCTGATGACCCGTTACGTCGACGATCCAGAGCGCGACCGCGAAGCCCGCACCGGTGGGGTCTACCACACCGGGGACCTCGTTTCCCGGGACGAGGGCGGCTACTTGACCTACGTCGGCCGCAGCGACGACGTGTTCAAAGCCTCGGACTACAAGGTCTCGCCCTTCGAGTTGGAGAGCGCGCTCGTGGAGCATCCCGCGGTTCTCGAGGCCGCCGTCGTGCCCGCGCCGGACCCTGTCCGCCTGGCCGTACCCAAGGCCTACGTCGCCCTGGCCCCGGGTTGGCAACCCGACGAGGCCACCGCGACCGCGATCCTCGCCCACGCCCGTGCTGTGCTGCCGCCCTATCTGAGGGTGCGTCGGTTGGAGTTCGCCGAGCTCCCCAAGACCATCTCCGGCAAGATCCGCCGCGTCGAGTTGCGGGCGCGGGAGGAGAACGACCCCGCCGGTGCGGCCGCCCGCGAGTACCGCGACGACCTGCTCGACAAGAGGTGAGGCGCCGGGCCCTTGGCGCCGTGCCGAACCAACGAACTGATTGTCCGTCACTTCGACTGGGAGCAGCGTTGACAAAGACCACACGAGACCACGGCGCCCCGGTGAAGATGCACCGCATCGCGGGGGCGGCCTTCGCGGGCAGCGCCATCGAGTTCTACGACTTCTTCATTTTCGGCACGGCCACCGCGCTCGTGTTCGGTCAGCTGTTCTTCTCCGAGTTCGGCGGCGGCCGGGGCACCCTGGCGCTGGCCGCGACCTACGCGGTCGCGTTCGTCGCGCGCCCGGTGGGGTCGATCGTCTTCGGTCACATCGGCGACCGCGTCGGCCGCAAGAAGACACTCGTGTCGACACTGCTGCTGATGGGGCTCTCGACCTTTGCGATCGGGCTGATCCCCAGCTATGGCGCCATCGGGTGGGCCGCCCCCGCCATCCTCGTCGCGCTGCGCTTTCTGCAGGGCCTCGCGGTCGGCGGCGAATGGGCCGGGGCCGCGCTGCTGACGGCCGAGTTCGCGCCGCCGAACAAGCGCGGCCGCTACGGGATGTTCCCGCAGCTCGGTCCGGCCGCGGCGCTCGCCCTGTCGGCCGCGACCTTTCTTGTCGTGTTCGCGCTCACCGGCAACCCGACGACCTCCGATGCGTTCCAGTCCTGGGGCTGGCGCATCCCGTTCCTGGCGAGCATCGTGCTCGTCGCCGTCGGCCTCTACATCCGGCTGGAGATCGAGGAGACCCCGGCGTTCGCCGAGATCCTCGAGCGCAGGGCGCCGGTCAAGTCCCCGGTCCGCGACGCCGTCCGCGCGCAGTGGCGCGAGATCCTGCTCGCCGGAGGGGCACTGGCCGGTCTGTTCGGCTTCTTCTACATCGGCACCGTGTTCCTCACCGGCTACGCCGGGAAGAACCCGAAAGGCGTCCCGCCCGGCGTCCTGGGCCTGAGCACCCAGTCCATCCTCTGGATCCACGTACTGGCCGCCGCGGCGTTCGCCGTGACGACCGCCCTGTCGGCCGTCTACTCCGACCGGATCGGGCGCCGCACCGTAGTGCTCGGAGCGAATGTCGTCGCGGTCCCGCTGGGGCTGGTGGTCTTCCAGATCGTCGACAGCGGTGGCCGCGCCGGGTTGGCCTGGGGTATGTGCCTGATGCTCGGCTTGGTCGGCGTCGCCTACGGCCCCTGCGCCGCCTTCCTCCCGGAGATGTTCGCGACGCGCTACCGCTACACGGGCGCGGGCCTCGGCTACAACCTCGGCGGCGTCCTCGGCGGCGCGATCCCCATCGTCTTCGCCCACCACCTGCTTGCCGAGTACGGCAGCTACGCCATCGGCCTCTACCTCGCCGGCCTCGCGCTACTGAGTAGCGTGTGTCTGTGGCGCCTCGCGGAGACCCGTGAGGCTGCGGCCGGGCCTGCCGCAACGGCCGAACTCCCTCGCGAGGACGCTGCTCAGGCCCTGGCGGCGTCGCTCACCAGGTAGGGCACGACCGGGTGGGACGCCACCGGCGACGGGATCGCCGCACCCCTTGCCTGCTACGGCAACCCGACCGCGCCGCAGCAACCCCGTCCCGAAAACGACGACAGCGGGTTCCCCGGCGAACCGGGGAACCCGCTGTCCGACTACGGCCTAGATGTCGTAGAACTGTTGAAACGATTTTCCGCCCGTTTCTCTGAGACACCGTCAGTGCCCGAAAACGGCCCCTGGCCTGCGCAAACTTCGAGTTCCGAGTAACCGTTGTTGCCCGACCAAAACCGCCTTGGGCCGTGCTGTGACGGCCCAGAGACGGCCCAAGAACGATCACTGGACAACTCGATTTGTAGTCCGCCGAGCCACCCTCGCCCGCGAGTCTGCGGGCTCCGCCGCCGGCGTCAAGGACGAGCCGCTTCGCGGTCGTCTTGCGCTCCGGCCGACACCCGGTTGCCCTCAAAGCGCTGCGACCGGGGTTGAACGACGCAGGGCGCCGATTCGACCTTCCGGCCCCTGCGTCGTGCAATCCTGCTCGTCCAACCAACAGGCGGTGTCCTGGTTACTGGGAGATCGAGGGGCAGTAGCTCGGCTTGACGATTTGAACGATCTTTCCGGCGGTTGGGGCGTCGAGCGCGATGTCGTCGGCTCTGCCGCGGTCGTCGAACGTGTCGCGCAGTGTCTGCGCCGCGGTGGAATCGCTCTTTCCGGAGTTGATGTCGTCACAGGCCAACATCAGGCCCTCGGACGTGAGCGGGTCCTCGGTGAGGGCCGGATTGATCGCGCGCAGTTGCTCGAAGACGTCACGCTGGACTGGGCCGTCGGGCATCCGGACTCCTCCGTCCCGTGCGGTTTCGGAGGTGCAGGCCGCGGAGGAACCACCTACCAGCAGTCCGATGAAGAGGGCGATGGCGCGGCCGCCACCTGATAGACGACGAGATGCTTTCACCTGCGTTCCTCCCTGATCAGTTCGGCGAGATCATGGGCAGGACGCCGAATCTGCCGTTGATGACTCGGATGGGGTAGTAGCGCAGGAACTCGCCATTGTTCTCCTGTCCTTGTACCAGGCCCACCACGTGGATCTGGCCGGCGCGAGGGCCCTGTTGGATGACGGTGTAGACCATGCCCCCGCTGTCTCCCGACGCAACACCACGTCCGGTGCGGTTGTCCTGAGCCAAGACGAGGCCGCGGCGGTAACCAACACCGGCGTCGGTCTTCGGAGTTAAGCGGACCGTGTTTCGTGCCGCTCCTATTAGGGTTGGACTTGCAACTTGATAGCGGCGTAGTGGGCTGTCTCGTACT
>JBQTIB010000012.1:0-27544 GCA_052389435.1 Sporichthyaceae bacterium
AAGATGTTGCACGAGACCCAGCGCACGTCCGCGCCGAGCTCGACCAGGGTCTCGATGAGCACCGCGGTCTGGATCGTCATGTGCAGCGAGCCCATGATCCGAGCGCCCGCGAGCGGCTTGGACGCGGCGAACTCCCGGCGGGTCGCCATCAGACCGGGCATCTCGTGCTCCGCCAGGCGAATTTCCTTGCGGCCGAACTCGGCGAGCGAGAGGTCGGCGACCTTGAAGTCCTCGGCGGTCAGGACGGGACGGGTACTCATCGGCGGGGACTCCTCGACATCGGCACGGCCTCGACCGTCGCAACGAAGGTGCAACGTTTGCGCCAGCTTAGACGACACCCGGGATCTCCTCGCCATCGGCGTCGCACCGTCGAGTCGCTCGGCCCCGGCGAGTGTCGGGCCCGGCGACCGAAGAGTCGGCGTCGTGTTCGCACAGGACCACTGCCGGTCTATCGACGGCAAAGTGTGCGGCTCCGCAGGCAAAATGGGTTTCGCACAGAAACGGTGACGTCGCGCGAGCCAGGACCGACTTGTCCGACATCCATTCGCCCATCGGTGGACATACCCACCGCGTGCAATGGTCAAGGACGATCTCGCCGGTGCCGTCCAGCGCGGGGAAATGGGTTTAGCGTCGGCGCCGCGTGCACGTTTCCACCGCCGTTCACTGTGAATGCGCACCGAGCACGCCCGCCTCAAACTCGCTGCGCCGCCGTGGCGTGGCGGGGCCGGGAAGCCAGAGCGCGTGGGGTAGTCGGTGCAGGCCACCGTAGGGCGAACCGTCCTGCCCCAACCCAACTGCCAACTCGGTCGGCGGCTCCAGAAGGAGCCCTCCTTGGGAGTTCACCGCAGGTGCAGACCCCACGCCCGTCGCCAGGCACTCCTCACCGGCGTCGCCGCGGGGGGCCTGTTCGTCGGGAGTGTTCCGGCTGTGGACACCGTCGCCTCCGATTACGCCGCCGGCACGTCGGGCACCTTCGCCGGTACGCCGACCGCAGCAGGTGCCGTCTCGCCGGGGACGGGTGTGTCGATGGCCGTCGGCGAGGACCGCGCGCAGGCCCTTCGCGCCTCTCGCAACCAGACTCGAGCCAAGCACGCCCGCCCCTACGCGGTCGAGACCGAACATGCCGCCGAGAGAGTCGGCAGGTCCAAGGCCAGGGCGCTCTCGGCGAGCGCTGCGAGGGCCACGACGGAGGCCGCCGCGAAGGCCAAGGCGAAAGCCGAGGCGACGACCGCGGCGAAGGCCAAGGCGAGGACCGCCGCGAAGAGGGCCGGGGTCGCGGCCCCGCGAGCCGTGGCCTCCGGCGTGCCGCTTGCGGGCGGGTACCGAATCTCCAGCACCTTCGCCGCGCACGCCGGGCGGATGAAGGGCGGCGTCGGCGGCGGCATCGACTACGCCGTGCCCATCGGAACTCGGGTGTACGCGACGCACGCCGGCACGGTCCGAGCCGCGGGCTCCTCCGGAGGCGGGTACGGAATCTGGGTCGTCGTCGACTACGGCCGCGGCTATCGGGCCGTCTTCGCCCATCTGTCCCGCACCAACGTCAAGCGCGGCGACGCCGTTCCCGCCGGTGCGCTCCTGGGCTGGTCCGGGTCGACCGGCCGTTCGACCGGGCCCCACCTGCACTACGAGCTCCGTCGAAACGGTGTCTCGGTCGACCCCCGCACCGTCGACCTCCGCCGGTGATTCGACACGCCGTCACCACGCCACCCGGCGAGCCGGCAGCGGTCTTGCGCGGGGTGGGGCAGCGCTCAGCGAGCGACGACCACCGGGCAGTGGGCGTGGCGCAGTACGCCGCTTTCGGCGCTCGGCCTGGCCAGTAGCCCATCGAACGGCCGCGGCGCGCTGATCACGACCAAGTCGGCGTGGGCCGAGGCCCACAGCAGCACGTCCCGTGGATCTGCCGGCACCGAATGCCGCAGCACCTGTACGTCGGGATGGCTTCGGGCGAACCCGGCGAGTTCTTCGGCCAGCATGACCTCGCTGGCCCGTCGGGAACGCTCGACCTGTTCGTCGGACAGGGGGCTGAAGAGGTCCTCCGCCGGCGGAAGGGCCCAGGCGTGAATCGCCTCGATCTCGGCGCCGGTCGCGGCTGCGTGGTCGAAGGCGAACTCCAACGCGGCCCTGTCCGAGGGGTAGCCGGTCAACTGCACGACGACTCGGCCCTGCGCCATTGCCGGGCGCCGGCGAACGACCACGACCGGGCAGGCCGCGTACCGGCCGACGTGCTGCCCGACCGACCCGATCCTCCCGGCCCCTGTCTGCGCGCCACCGTCTCGGCCGCCGACCACCAGCAGATCTACGCGATGGGACAGCTCGACGAGGGCAGGTCCCGCCGGCAGGTCCACCACGGTCGAGGCGACGTCGCACACCTGTGCGGATCGAACGGCCGCGGCCGCCTGGGCGAGCAGCCCGGCGGCCCGGGCCGCTCGAGTGTCCGGCCCGTCCCATCCGATGGGCGGTGCGGTCAACGCGTGAACCAGTTCGACCGCGGCGCCCGTGCGCCGAGCCTCCTCGGCGGCCCAACGGACGGCCTGCGTACTGGACGGGCCGGAGTCGACTCCGACGGCAATACGGTCGATACCTCTAGCCATGGTGTCCTCCACCGGAGGCGTGCTCGCCTCGAACTCTTCGAGTCAAGGCCCTTTTCCGTCGCGCCGCCATGGTCTTTCGGCCCGGGTTCACCGGTCGCTCGGCCCTGCCCTCGCCGACCGCGGGGACGCGATCTTCGACGGACTCGAGTTCACGGAGGAACGATGAACGACCAGACCAGCGAGCCCGACACCCTCGCGCACGCGCTCTCGGCCGCGGTATGGGAATGCTCCGTGAACTCTTCCCGCCTCGGCGCTCCGCGGTGGTTGAGCCGAGGTCCAGGGCCACTCCCATGGAGGATGCGCCGTCGGGCGCGCACCCAACCGATGGGCGATGACGTTCGACGGATTCGACGACCTGCCACGCCGCCCTCGTACTACCGGACGATCGCCCTGCCGAGCGGGTAGGCGGGACCGCCGAGCGCCACGGACGTGGAGTGCAGGAACAGGTACACCCCGTTGAGGGCGAACGCGAGGACGACGTAGCCGGCGGCCTTGGACAGCGAGGTCGAAGCGTTGTAGGTCGCGGCGGTGGCCAGGCTCAGGGCCAGGGTCACCAGGGCGATCAGGAGCGAGTAGGCCAGCGGAAGGCGCAGGGTCGCGAGGGTCAACAGGCCGGCGACGACCGCCCAGCACAGTTGGAAGGTTCCGACGGTTTCCTTGACGTCGGTTGCCGCGATCGCGAACCAGCCGTGGGTCAGGCCGAGGACCAGAACGGCGTAGCTGAGCCAGAACCCCGCGAACGTGCCGAGGACACCGGCGACGACGGACTGGCCCAGGTCGATCGCCCACATCGTCGCCAGCACGAGGCCCAGACCGCTGGCGGCCATGACGATCGGCAGAATTCCCGAGGCGGCCGTCGCGGGCAGGAACGTCGTGAACGAGAGCCCGAGGGCGAGGGCGCCGACGATGAAGACGGGCAGCCCCAGGGCCATCGGGTCGGCTGCGGGCGCCGCCGCGGGGGTCGGCGCTTCGACCGGTACGGCGGTCGCGTCGATGGAGTGTCGTGGGGACGGGATGCGATCGGTGCCTGCACGCGCGATGCTCGGAGTGGTCATGGGGGAGGCCTCCAGCGGCGTAGTCGAGAAGGCGATCGTCGGCGCCGGTTCCCGCTGCGGCCAGGGTCTTTGGGCCCTGCCGGGGCGGGTGTCCGGCACGGTGTCCGAGCCGGATGCCGCGCTCGAGCAGGTTTGCCCCACGAACGGCGGCCATTCGACCCGCACGTCCCGGGTCGCTCGGCCCTGGGTCGCCCGGCGGGACAGGGCCATCCTCGATTCGGGAGACGACCGTGCCGCCCCACCGAGGGCGCCGGCGCCGAGAGCGAGGAGAGTGGCACATGGACCGACGAACGGGTGCAGTGGACGCGCGGGCGGGAGAGTTCTCCGCTCCGGGGGCCGGAGGCATCCTCGAGGAGGTCGACGCTGTCCACGCCGCCGACGCCTCCGTCCGGAGCAAGGCGTGAACGCGGTGGTGGTCGGCTTCGACGGCTCCGCAACCGCTCGGGGCGCGCTGCGATTCGCAGCCGACGAGGCCATGCGCCGCAAGCTCCCGGTGCGGGTGGTGACCGCCGTGGAACCGATGCCGCCGCACTGGGAGGAGCCGTCGGCCGCGGACATGCTCGGCGTCGGCGAGCGGCTGATCCGGGCCATGCTGCCGGCCGATCGGGTGCAGTGCCTGGCTCCGTTCGGCCCGGCTGCGGACGTTCTGTGCGAGCAGTCGGCAGAGGCCGACCTGCTCGTGGTGGGCCGCGGCCGCAGGCGCCGGATCTCCCTCCTCGGGTCGGTGGCCGCCCACGTGGCCTCGTCCGCGAACTGTCCCGTCGCGGTCGTCGGCGACTCGGACGTTCCGCACATGCCGCACACCGGACCGGTGGTGGTCGGCGTCGACGTCGACGACGTCGCCGAGGAGGCCCTCGCCGAGGCCTTCGCCGAGGCTGCCGTGCGTGGCCGAGACCTCGTCGCGGTGTACGCCCGGGGCTCCGCGCGGTCGGTCCTGCCCGGGGCGGAACTTCCGCTGGGGCTGCGCGGGCGAGAGGACGAGGTCGAGGCCGCAGCGCGGCTGACCGAGGCGATCGCGCCGTGGCAGCGCAAGTACCCCGCGGTCGCAGTCACGGCGATCGGCCGTCGCGCCGGTGCCGTGTCGCTGCTGCTGGAAGCGGGCTCGGCCGCCTCGATGGTGGTGGTCGGAACCCACGACCGCGGACCGATGGCCCGCTTCCTGCTCGGTTCGGTCGGCCAGAGCGTGCTGCGCCGCGCCGCCTGCCCGGTGCTGGTGGCGCGGCCGCACCGTCGGGCCACGGCGCAGGAAATGGCGCCCCGTCCCTCGGCCGAGTCGGCCCCCTAGAACGTCGGAGCAGGTGGGTGCGTACGGCCCCGGACGCCACCGAGCCGGGGCTGGCGCCGCGGGCGAGGACGCACCGGAACCGGGGTCGCCGCATGCCGGAGACGGCCAGTTCCGTGTTGCCTCGGTCGATGCGAAAGCTCGCCTACGCGGTTTCGTAGGCAGGCGCGTCCTCGGGCAGGGTCCCCGCCCGCTGGAGCGGGAGAACCCTCGCCCGCGCCGCACCTCGGCGCATCGCTCGTAGGAGATCGGCGACGACCCGGCGATTGCGCACCTGGTCCCCGGCGCCGCCGCACGGCGCGCCCCTGGCGATGCGCCGGCTTGGCTCGAGGACCAGCGTGACGACTCCGGCTACGCCGCAGGAGGCCAGAAGTGCCGCGTCCACCGTGTAGGCCGCCGGTGCGACGAGGTCGGCGGCGAGTACCGACCTCCCGTCCCAGGAACCTGCCAGGACGCCGTCGGCGCCCAGAACGGCGTGGCCGGCGTCGGAGGTGACCAGCAGCCGTGCTCCGGTGACGGCGGCGATGTCTTCCGCCTGTTCGAGGTCGGCGTCCGCGGGCCACATGGCAGGCGGGGCCGCGATGCGGACGTCCATGCCGAGGACGGCGCCGGCCAGGAGCAGCGAGGCGGCCCGCTCCGTGCGCCCGTCGCCGACGTAGCACACGGCCACCTCGGGCAGTGGAACCTGCGTGTGCTCGGCGAGGGTCAACAGATCGGCCAGGGTGATCACCGGCGTTGGCAGATCGACCGTCGGCCCGGATTCGCTACGCCGGGCCGATCGGAGGCGGTCGAGCACCGCATCGTCCGCGCCGGTCGTCGGCGGCAGTTTCGTCCATCGAGCCGAGCCCAGAACGCTCAGCATCTCCGCCCGATCGAAGCGAGCGCCGCGCACGGCCGGGACGGTCTCTGCGGCGGCCGCGGCCGTCGGCTGTTCGAGTGGAGATGCCATGTGCGTCACGGATTGCTCCCGAAGGTCGGTGGACTGCATCGGACATGCGAAAGACCGGGGCTGGGACGAGCCGGCCCGATCGGCGCCCCACTCGAGGGCCGGGGTTGGGGCGGCGGGCGGGCGCACGCCGGGCGCGGCCCGATCAGAGCGGGCGCATTTCCCTTGCCACGACGCGGTCTGCCGCGATCCGCACGGCGCTGACGAAGCAGGCGGGCGGCATGGCGCTGCGGCTGCTCGCCAGCCGGCGCATCGCGCGGAATCGTCGAACGATCGCCATCGGAACTCCTTCGGTGGACGGGCTTCGCGCCCGCGCGCCTCCAGGCTCCCGAAGCTCCCTGGCAGCCACAGGAGGCCTTGGGCCGCAAAGGCTCGGGACTTGCGTCCCCTGGCGGACCGCGAACGGCTTCAGTCGAGCACCGCCAGTTCGCGCCCGACCACGTGGCGCGGCTTCAGGCGGACGACGAAGTGGCGGTCCCCGGCGGCCCACGGCACGAGGAGCTCGGTCAGGCGATCGGCATCGACGCCGCGCACCCGCTGCACCGGACCGGTGACGGTCACGGTCCATCCGGTGCGGTCCACCCAGTCGAGTTCGTCGACCTGCAGGGCGAAGTGGCCGCCGTACCCGACCGCGGAGAGTTTGGATCCGGGCGCGATTCGAAACACGACGTCGGCCCCGTCGACGAGGAAGTTGACCACCTCGATGTGCGGCACGCCGAACAGGTTGAACGCCAACCTGCCCACTCCGGGGTTGCGGCTCTTCAACAGTTCCAGGGCGCGAGCACGTGCCAGGGGCACCACCGGCCGCGAGGTGGGAGCCTCCCGCCGATCCGGAGCGGGGTCGAGTTCGTCGGCGTCCGCTTCGACCGCGAGCAGCCGACCGCGGTGCGGGCCGTTCAGTCGTCGATACTCGAAGCTCTCGCCCACCTCGGTGGCCAGCAGTGCCCTGCCCAACGGCGAATCCGCGGTGACGACCCGTTCGTCGAGCACCGGCACGTCGCTCAGCAGGAGCCAGCGCGGTCCGTCGCCGAGATCGACCTCGACGCAGTAGTCGACGGCGGCCCGGTTGGTGTGGCGAGGCAGGCGCACCGTTCCGAGGTAGGAGCGGAGGGCATCGATTCGCCGGTCGAGCATCGTCAGTTCGTCCTCGACCAGGCAGGTCTCGGCAACGCAGCCGTCGGCGCCGGCTTCGGGCTGCGCGAGGGCGTCGAGAAGCGCCCGTCGGTCGACGTTCTGCAGCCGCAGGTACTCCTCCTCGACTTCCTCGCGCACCCGCGCTCGGAGCTCGTGCGCGGCAGGGGTCGTCGAGCGGAGGTCGACACCGGTCATGGAGGGCTCCTGGTTCGGTCGGCTGGCTGGAGCCTCAGAAAAGCGCCGATGGGTTGCGGGCTGCCAGGGCCGAAAGTCAGGTGCCTGGGGGACCGCCGGCCAGACCTTCGCAGGGTTGGGCGGTATGCCCGTCGAGATCGGGACTTCGGCCCCTGTTTCGGCGCCGCGTCCAGACCGCAGGCTTGGTGCAGAAGGCCGAAGGCGGTGTCGGCCACGCAGCCGAAAGGCCTCGAAGTGACCAACGGACCGCATCTCGTCTCGCTCGAGACCTCTGCGCCGGCGCCACCGCAGATCCTGTCCGCGGACGAGTGCACGAGGCTGCTCGGGCAGGTCGAGGTGGCCCGGGTGGCGTGGGTCGACGGCGATCGAGCCCGGATCGTGCCGGTGGCGATCGCCGTTCGAGACGGTGCGGTGTTCTTCCGTACCGGACCGGGGCGCAAGCTCGAGGCCGCCTCGGCGGGCAGGCGGTTCACCGTGGAGGCCGAGTTCCTCGAACCGGGGCTGCGTCTGGGCTGGAGCGTCGAAGCGATCGGCCACGCCGGCGTCGAGCGCGTCGGCGACGGCGAGCCAACGCCGGTTCCGTCGTTGGCGGCGTGGGTGCCGTTCGTGGACGAGAGGTTGATCCGCGTTCCGATCGAGGAGATCTGCGGACGTCGGCTGCCGTCGCATCCGGCGCCGGTCGAGCTGTGGACGTGGGGTCCGATCGACCCGTGAGCGCAACCGCCCTCGCCGCCGGATCGCTGCACGTCGGCACGGCCGGCGGCCGCGTCCTGTGATGCAGCGTCAGAAAGCCCTGGGGCTGTCCGGGAACCTCGCCGCCGGCGTCACGGTGGCGGCCTACCTCATCCCGCAGGTCATGGCCTACTCCCAGGTTGCCGGCGTACCCCCGATGGCAGGGCTTTGGACCGCCGTCGCGGCCATGCTCGTCTACGCGCTGATCGGTTCGTCCACACAGCTGTCCGTCGGGCCCGAGTCCACCACCGCCCTGATGGTCGCGGTGGCCATCGCGCCCCTGGCCGCCGGAGACGCCGACCGCTACGTGGCACTGGCCTCCCTGCTGGCGCTGATGGTGGGCGCCGTGTGCCTGCTCGCCCGGGTCGCGCGACTCGGCTTCCTCGCCGACCTGCTGTCCAAACCCGTCCTGCTGGGGTATCTGGCCGGCGTCGCCGCCCTGATGGCGATCGGGCAGCTCGGCCGGGTCACCCGGCTGGAGGTCGACGGAAACTCCTCGCTCGCCCAGCTCGAATCCTTCGCGCGAGGCGCCGAACGTGCGCACTGGCCCACCGTCGTGCTCGCCGCGGGCGTCCTCGCCGCCCTGCTCCTGCTGCATCGGAGGTGGCCTCGCTCGCCGGCTCCGCTCGTGGTGGTGCTCCTGGCCACCGCGGCGGTTGCGGTGTTCGGACTGCGCTCCCACGGCATCGACGTCGTCGGACCGGTGTCCGGGCTCCCGCGGCCGCCCGCGCTGACGACGTTGCGATGGGAGGACGTGGCGAACCTGCTGGTGCCCGCGGTGGCCGTCGTGCTCGTCGGGTTCACCGACAACGTCCTGACCGCCCGGGCCTTTGCCGTCCGCCGTCACCGGAGCATCGACGGCAATCGCGAACTGGCGGCCCTCGGTGCGGCGAACCTGGCGGCGGGTGCGGTGGGCGGCTACCCGGTGAGTTCCAGCGGAAGTCGCACCGCGCTGGCCGACGCCGCAGGGGCCAGGAGTCAGCTGTACTCCGTCGTCGCGGCGGGCACGGTCGTGCTCGCCGTGTTCGCCCTGGGTCCGGTCCTGGCCAACTTCCCGGTCGCGGCGTTGGGCGCGTTGGTCGTCTACGCGGCGGTGCTCCTGGTCGACGTCTCGGGCCTGCGGCGGCTGTACGCCTTCCGACGCAGCGAGGCCCTGCTGGCGCTGGCGACCGCGGTCGCGGTGCTGACCGTCGGCGTGCGCGACGGCATCCTCGCCGCGGTGGCGCTCTCCCTTCTCGATCTGCTGCGCCGAGTCGCCCGGCCGCACGACGCGGTCCTGGGCTACGTCCCCGGCCTGGCCGGCATGCACGACGTGGCCGACTACCCGCAGGGACGGCCGGTACCGGGACTGATGGTCTACCGCTACGACTCTCCGCTCTTCTTCGCCAACGCCGAGGACTTCCACCGGCGGGCGATAGCGGCCTACGAGGCGACCCGTCCCAAACCCCGCTACGTACTGCTCAACCTCGAGGCCGTCTCGGAGATCGACGCAACGGCGGCGGAGGCGTTGGAGGAGCTCCGGGCCGAGCTCGAACGCGACGGCGTGCTGCTCGCACTGGCCCGGGTCAAGCACGAGCTGCGGCGGGACCTCGACGCAGCCGGGCTGACCGAACGCATCGGACCGCAGCTGATCTTTCCGACGCTGCCGACCGCCGTGGCTGCGCTCACCTCGCCGGAAGGCCTCCAGGCATCCCGCGAGGATGCGGTCGAGTGACTGCCGACGCCGACCCAACAGGGTGGGACCCTCGGTGCCTTCGCCTGCGGCCGATCGCCGGGACCGTCCCCGGGCGGCCGGTCAGTTGGCCTCGAGCAGACGTCCGAAAACCCGACGCGGCGTCAGGCGCATGACGAACCGCTTGTCCCCGCCCACCCAGGGCGTCAGGGCCCGGGTGAGGCGTTCGGCTTCCGGACCGTGTACACGGTGCACCGGACCGACGGCGGTGACCGTCCACCCGCTGCGCGTGACCGGGTCGATCTGGTCGATCTGGAAGGCGAAGTGCCCGCCGTGGCCGACCGCGATCAACTTCGCGCCGGCGTCGATCCGGAAGACGACCTCGCCCGCGTCGAGCAGGAAGTTAACCACCTCGATGTGGGCGGCGCCGTAGACGGCGAACGCGAGCCGCCCGAACCCGGGCGACCGACTCGAGAGCAGGGTCAGTGCCCGGTCGTGGTCGAGCTCGACGGCTCGGCACCGCCGCGGCTGGACAGACTCCGCGGCGGCGGGGGCGACGCGGACCGCATCGGCGGCACGCGGGGTCACCGGTGGAACCTGGACCGCGCTCCTCGGGAACACGACGGCGAACGCGTCGTCGCAGGCCGCCTCGACGCTGCCCGCGGTGTCGACGACGATCGCCTCGAGCCACTGCTCCGCGGTGTCGGCGAGGGCCGCGGCGGTGCGGGGATCGGCATCGGAGGGTCCGACGCGACCGACCATGCGCGCGGCCGCCACACCGGAGGGTGCGGCGCAGCGCAGCGGCGTCACCGTGCTGTGGGTCCGTGCGGCGAGGGCCGCGGCCGCGTCCCGGTGTCGCCGCGCCGACCAGGTGCCGTCCAGGACGACCGTTTCCCCGGCTTCGAGCAGCAGCCCCGCGCGGCGGAGCACCTCGTCGTAGACGGCGTCGACCATGGCAGTGGTGTATAGGCCCTGCCCGAACGCCGCCGCGGCCGAGTCCTCGGCGGCCAGGCCGGCCAGCTCTTTGCGAACGCGATCGGTGCTCAGCACGGTCGCGCCGATCCGGTCGGCCAACGCACCTGCCAGCGTCGACTTCCCGGTGCCGGGCAGGCCGCCGACGAGCACGAGCCGGGAGCTCCCGAGCAGAAGGTGGCGGTAGGCGAGCTCCAGGCACGCGCCGGCGGTCTCTCGCGAGGTGGCATCGCCCTGGGCGTGTCGCACACAGGCGACCTTGGCCCGCACCAGAGCGCGGTAGGCCGTGTAGTGGTGGACGAGCGAGTCCGGTGCCCGATCGTCGCCGAACTCGCGGTAGGCGTCGACCAGCTCCGCTGCGGCCGCGTCGGCGCCGAGACGTTCCAGGTCCATCGCCAGGAAGGCGATGTCGTCGATGCGGTCGACGTAGCGCAGCCGGTCGTCGAACTCCAGGCAGTCGAGCACCCGTGGCCCGTCGGGCAGCAGGAAGATGTCGTCGGCCAACAGGTCGCCGTGGCCGTCGACGATGCGACCGCTCGCGACCCGCGCCTGGAACAGCGGTCCGCGGCCCGCGATCCACTCCAGCGCCAGCCGCGAGACCTCGGCGAGCAAGGCCTCCTCGAGGATCGAGCCCGCGAATGCCTCCATCTCCTGCAGGTTGGCCGTCCACCGGGCCGCGACCGCGCCGGCGGTCGCCTCCGCCGAGATCGTCGCGTCGCTCTCGCAGCGCTCGTGAAAGGTCGCGAGCAGTCGGGCGAGGGCCCGCATCCGATCCGGCTTGATCGCCGAGTCGGCCGCCAGAGCGCTCAGCCTCGCCTCGGCCGGCATCCGGCGCATGACGACGACGGGCTCCGCGCCGCTGCTCTCCGGCAGGTGCAGTTCGGCCACGCCGAGGTACACGTCGGGGGCAAGCCGTCGATTCAGCGCGACCTCTCGTTGGCAGGCCTCCGTGCGCGCCGCCAGACTCGTGAAGTCGCAGAAGCCGAGATCGACCGGCTTTTTCGCCTTGAAGGCGCGGTCTCCGACCAGGAAAACCACGCCGGTGTGCGTCTCTCGAACATCCGCCCAGGGTCCGCTCACGACGTCCTCCGTGTTCCCGCCCGTGTGACCTCGATCGTCCGCGCCGTCGGCCCGGTGGGCCTAGGGCCGAACGTCACCCTTCGACACGGCCGGTCGGCTGTGGTCGAGGGAGTCGACGCGGCGCCGCTGCCCTGGGGTTGCGCGCGGGCACGCCGTCGGGACGGTGGTGTGCCGATTCGGGGCCCAAAGCCCCTAACTCGCCTGCGGCGGCGACGGCACAGTGGATGGACCGCCGGACCGACGGCGGGAGTCCCCGCACCGGCGGGCACACGGGAAGGCAGGTGGGTAGACCGTGACGCCGGTGCAGGACGTCCGTGTCGGTGTCGCCCTGCGGCGCGCGGCGGTGCGGGCGGTACGGGCTCCGTCCGTGCACAACACCCAACCGTGGCGCGTGGTGCTCGGGCCGGAATCGCTGTCGGTGGTGCCCGACCCGTCGCGCAGGGTCGCCTCCTTCGACCCGACCGGACGCCAACTCCTGCTCAGCTGTGGTTGTGCGGCCGCCAACGCCCAGATCGCCCTCGCCGCCGAAGGCCTGGCCTCCAGCGTGCACATCGGTCCGTTGAACGAGCCGTGGCCGGTGACGGAGGTGGCGATCGACCGCGCAGCTCCCGAGCCAGGCCTGGCCGCGCTGGACGCCGTCATCGACCTGCGCGGCACCCCGCGGGTTGCCCTCGAGGTCGAGGCGGTGCCGAGGGCTCTGCTCCGTCGCCTACGCGCCGCCGCCGCCGCCGTGGGCGTCGAGCTGGGGCGGATCGACACCGAGCCGGCGCGCCTGGCCGTGGACCGAATGGCCCGCCTGGGCAGCCAGGTCCTGTGCAGCTACCCGGACTATCTCACCGAGCTGCGGGCGTGGACGGCCGGTCCCGCCCGCGCCGACGGCCTGCCGCCCGCCGCTCTGGACGAGCTCGCCGGCCTCTCGCGCGTGCAAACCGACCCAGAGCCGGCGGGCGCGGGCGAACCGTGCGAGATCGTGTGGCTCGCGACCCGCTACGACGACCCGATCGCCTGGGCCGGGACGGGCGTCGTCCTGGAGCGGGTGCTCCTGGAACTCACCAAAGCGGGACTGGCCGCCGTTCCCTTGGCGCAGATCGTGGAGGTGCCGACGCAGCGGAGCGCATTCGCCGAGCGTGCCGGCGCGCTGGGGCGGCCGCAGGCGATCCTTCGGGTCGGACGGGCACCGCTCGCTCTGCCCACCCGTCGGCGGCTGCTGGTCGACGTGATCGCCTGATGGCGCCGGGCATGTCGGCCGCGGAGGACTAGCGTGGGTCCCGTGCCTGCACCCGAACCGGCCTCTTCCGAACCCGCCGTACCCGGCCCGCCCGCGACGACGGCCGGCGGTATCGGCATCGAGAGCGCGCCACGGCTCGAACTCGATCAGCTCCTCGCCCAGCTGATCGAACGGGCCCAGGACGTGATGGCGGCTCAGAACAGGCTGCGCGGGCTACTCGACGCCAACACGATGATCATCGGCGACCTCGAGCTCTCGGTGGTGCTGCGGCGGATCGTGGAGGCCGCCTGCCGCCTGGTCAACGCCCGCTACGGGGCGCTGGGCATTCTTGCGCCCGTCGGCGGGCTCGAGGCCTTCATCCACGTCGGAATGGACCCGGACGCCGTCGAGCGCATCGGTCACCTACCCGAGGGCAAGGGTCTGCTGGGCGCTTTGATCGACGACCCGCGGCCGATCCGCCTGCGGCGCATCGCCGACGACTCCCGCTCGGTCGGCTTTCCGGCCGGGCACCCGCCCATGTCGAGCTTCCTCGGCGTTCCGGTCCGCGTCCGAGACGAGGTGTTCGGCAACCTCTACCTCTCGGAGGCGGCCTCCGGAGAGTTCACCTCCGACGACGAACAGGTCGCCACCGCCCTCGCCGCGACGGCCGGCGTGGTGATCGAGAACGCCCGCCTGTTCGAACAGGCCCACCGGCGCCAGGAGTGGCTGCAGGCCTCGATGCAGATCACCCGCCAACTGCTCGCGGCCGACGGGGAGGAACCGCTGCGTCTGATTGCCCGTCAGGCGCGGCAGATCGCGGACGCGGACGTGGTCACGGTCATCCTGCCGACTCCGGACCCGACCCGGCTCATGGTCGAGGTCGCCGCCGGCGAGGGCGCGGAGCGGCTCACCGGCTTCACCTATCCGATCGAGAACACCATGGCCGGGCTGGCCTTCCAAACCGGCCGCCCGGTGCTCGTCGGCGATGCCGCCGCCGAGACGCTCTACCGGGTGCACCTCACGGAGGTGATCGACGTCGGTCCGGTGATGGTCGTGCCGCTCATCGGCACCGAGAAGATCCGCGGGGCCCTCGCTCTGGGACGCACGCGGGGTCGGCACCGGTTCGACGAGGCCGACCTGGACATGGCCACCGCCTTTGCAAGTCACGCCGCGATCGCCCTGGAGTTGGCCGACGCCCGAGCCGATCAGCAGCGCGTGCTGCTGCTCGAGGACCGCGACCGCATCGCCCGCGATCTGCACGACCACGTCATCCAGCGTCTGTTCGCCTCCGGCCTGGCTCTGCAGGGCGTCGCGGCGCGTCTGGGCGCGGGCCCGCAGGCCGATCGGGTGCAACGAGTCGTCGTGGACCTCGATGCGACGATCGCGCAGGTGCGCTCGTCGATTTTCGGTCTGCGCGGCGCTCTGGGGCCGCGGACCGGGACCGCGAGGGCACGGCTGCTCGAACTCGTCTCGGAACTGGCGCCGTTGCTCGCCTTCGAGCCGCGGGTTCGGTTCGCGGGTCCGGTCGACCTGCTCGTCGAGGAGGATCTGGAGGAGGACCTGCTGGCCGTGGCCAGGGAGTCGTTGACCAACGTCGCCCGGCACGCCCACGCCACTCAGGTCGAGATCGAACTGTCGGCGAGTAGCGCCGAACTCGTGCTCGACGTCGTCGACGACGGCGACGGCATCGGCGACACGGAGCGACGCAGCGGTCTGGCCAACATGCAGGAGCGCGCCGAGCGTCGTGGCGGGACGTTGAACGTCGGGCCGGCGCACCCGGATCCGAAGACAGGCGAACGAAAGGGACTGCATCTTCGATGGACGATTCCGCTGAGGTAGCCGCACCAACCGGGAAGGGCCCGATCACGGTCTTTCTGCTCGACGACCACGAGATCGTGCGCCGCGGCATCGCGGAGCTGTTGGAGACCGAGGCGGACATCGAGGTCGTCGGCGAGGCCGCCACCGCCGCGCAGGCGCTGGCCCGGATCCCCGCGCTGCGCCCACAGGTTGCCCTGCTCGACGGCCGACTGCCGGACGGCAGCGGTATCGACGTGTGCCGCGACATCCGCTCGGCCTACCCGGAGATCCGCTGCCTGATCCTGACCTCCTACGACGACAACGACGCCATTTTCGCCGCCGTCATGGCGGGCGCCGCCGGGTATCTGCTCAAGGAGATTCAGGGCAGCAACCTGGTCGACGCGATTCGCCAGGTCGCGGCCGGGCGGTCCCTGCTCGACCCGGCGGTCACCGAGCGACTGCTGGTCAGACTGCGCGAGGGGGCACCGCAGGACGCGCGGCTCGCGTCGCTGACCGAACGCGAGCGAGACATCCTTTCGCTGATCGCCGAAGGCATGACGAATCGTCAGATCGGCGAGAGGCTCTTCCTGGCGGAGAAAACCGTCAAGAACTACGTGTCGGCGATGTTGACCAAACTCGGCATGGAGCGGCGCACGCAGGCCGCCGTGTTCGCCACCGAGTTGCGCAAGTCCGACCCCTGACCGGGCAGGGTCCTTCCGCCCGCCGGCGGGGCCGTTGGACTCTGCCGGGAGAGCTCTTTCCCCGGCACTCTCGGAACATGGACAGGGACATCGCGAGCATCGCCACCGGTTCCCGGATCGTCGTGGGCGTGGACGGTTCGCCCACCTCCGCGGCGGCGCTGGCCTGGGCGGTGGACGAGTGCGCCGCGCTGGGCGCGTCGCTGTTGATCGCCCATTGCCCGGCGCCGGCCGATCCCCGGCAGGTGTGGGCGGGAGGCGAGGTGGCGCTCCGGGTCCTGGACCGGCACGCGGACTCGCTGCTGACCGCGTTCGCCGCGGCGAGCTCCCGACGCAGGCCGTCGGTGGTGGTGACCACGCATCTGAGCCACAGCGAGCCGAGCAACGCCCTGGTGGATCTGAGCACCGGCTCGCAACTGCTCGTGGTCGGCGCACCCGGCGGACGATCGGCCGCCTTCGGCATCGGGCGCCGAGTGGTGGCGCACGCGAACTGCCCGGTGGTCCTGGTACCGGACCCGGTAGCGCTGCCCACC
The DNA here is from genome assembly GCA_052389435.1 of Sporichthyaceae bacterium. Taxonomy (GTDB): domain Bacteria; phylum Actinomycetota; class Actinomycetes; order Sporichthyales; family Sporichthyaceae; genus JBQTKD01. The sequence continues at coordinate 15,895 of JBQTIB010000012.1, forward strand.
GCGCGGCGGGCTTCGCGGGTGGTTCGGATCCTCACCGGTGGCGCGGAGGACGACGCCGCCCGGCAGGTGGCCGAGCTAGCGGCGCGGCTCAGAGGCCTGCCGCTGGAATCGATCGCCTATGGGTCTGCCCACCGGTGTCTGCGCGAGGAGCCGGCGGTGCTGGCGGTAGTCGGCCTGCGGGGGAGCGAGGACCACTGGAGTGTTCGGCCGACCGCGCCGCTGGACGGGTTGCTCGCCGCGTTGCCGTGCCCGCTCGCGATCGTGGGCGTCGGGGTGGCGAACGAGGCCTTCGTCGGGGCCGGCACCCGTCGGACCGGCGCCGCCGCAGGGGCGTCGTGACGGCTTGCGGCCTACCTCGCCCGCCTACTCCAGGATCGTCGGTCTACGAGCCGCCGTCCCGATCGGCCGTCCCGGCGCCGCCGAGGTAGCGGGCGATGACCTGCGTCCGGTTGACCGCTCCGGCCTTGCGCAGGACGTGCTTGACGTGGAGCTTCACGGTGCCCACGCCGATCGCCAGGCGCTGCGCGATCTCGGCGTTGTTCGCTCCGGCGAGGACGAGGTCCAGCACCTCGCGCTCACGCGGCGTCAGATTCTCCGGGCCGCCCGGCGGGGCCGGGGTCCAGGCCGCCGACGGGTCGCTCTGCCCGGGCGAGGAGAGTTCGGTCTCGGCCTCGGTGAGTTCGGCCATCGACACATCGACCGCGGCCAGCAGGTCGCGGACCCGCCCGCGCTGGGTGCGCATCTGTTCGAGCAGGGCGGTGCGTTCGTAGAGATGGCCGAAGCCCTCGGCGAAGCGCCACAGCACGTCGCGGTCGGTCTCGTCGCAGCGCCGGCCCTCCGCGAGATGGTCGGCGTGCAGAAAACCCAGCACCCGGCCGGCGGGCACGATCGGCGCGACGACGTAGGAGTGCGAGCCGCCCTCCCGGATGATCGGGTGCACGTCCGGGGCGTGCACGTCCGCGACGAGCGCCGGCCGGTGCTCCCGCAGCAGGCGTCCCTCCCGCAGGCCGTCGTGCAAGGCGATCGCGTTGCTGCTCCACCGCGCGACCCAGGGCTGTCCCGCCACCGCCTCGTTGACCTGCCAGGGGTACCAGTGATCCGCCTGCACCCGAGAGAGCAGGACCCGGGCGAACCCGCAGCTGCGGGTGACCTCGGGGCAGACCCGGTCCAGCAGCACGGCGGTGCTCGAGCAGGCACGCAGCCGCGCCAGGCCCGCCTCCGCCTCGGCCAGTCGAACCGTGCCGCCGATCAGATCGTGCTCGCGCAGCCGAAGCGAGAGGTCCTGCAGGTCGGCGACCAGGGCGCCGAGCGGCCTCGCGTCGACGCCGGGGATGGTCATCGCGTCCGTGCAGGCTGCGGTGAGCGAGTCGAGGTCGGCTGCGGCGAGCACCGGCCCGGGCAGCGGGTCGAACCCCACCGCCGTTCGCACTCGTCGGTGCAGGCGAGTGCTGCGGGCGATCGTCGCGGCCCTGCGTTCGGCCCAGTCCGGACCGGCCGCCCGCATCCCGCTCACCGGGCCTCGCTTCGCATCATCCGCAGATAGCGGGAGATGGCGTCCGCGCGGCCGCTCGCGCCGAGCTTGCGGTAGATCTTCGTGGTGTGCGACTTCACCGTCGCCTCGCCGAGGAACAGCCGTTCGGCGATCTCCCGGTTGCCGGCTCCCGTCACCAACAGTTCCAGCACGTCCCGTTCGCGCCGGGAGAGCAGGGCGTGTTCGGACGTCCCGGCGTCGACGGGGGCGGCGTCGGCGACGCCGAGCGACTGCAGTTCCCGGCGTACCAGCAGCAGTTCGGCGGAGCTCAGCGCCGCGAGCTCCTGCTCGACGGTCGCGAAGGCCGCGTGCACCTGCGCCCGCTGCGCCGCCAGCCGTTCGACCCGGGCGGCGTGCTCGAAGATCAACCCGAAGCCTTCGGCGAAGGTCCACAGGTTCTCCCGATCGGTCTCGGTGAGCACGCGTCGACCGAGGCAGCAGTCGACCTGGAGGAACCCGATCACCGCCCCGCTCGGCATCACCGGCGAGGCGACGTAGGAGCTGCTGTGCGTGGCGGCCACCAGGTCCCGGTCCACCCGGGGGTCCTCGGCGCGGATCACCGCCGCGGTGCGCCGGTGCACCAGGTCGCTCTCCAACGTGCCGGGACGCAGCGGAATCCACTGCCGCGTCAGATACGCGCGGGTCTCGGCCGCGACGACGGCGTCCACCTCCGGGCCGATCCAGATCGCCGCCGCCTGCCAGGTGGAACCGCGCCGCCGGGACACCACCGTGCGGTCGAAACCGCAGCACTGCGCGAGTTCCGCGGCGGCGGCCTCGAGCAGTTGGGCGACGTCGGTGATGCGACGCAGCCGGGACAGGCTCTCGTTGATCCGCGGAAGGGTGGCGAAACGTCGGGCGACGGCCAGTTCGAGCAGGTCGCCGCGCAGCCGAGTCGCCTCGATCAGCGCCCGGGACCGGTGGGCGACCTCGCCGGCCCCGGTGGTCTCGCCCGCGCGCAGGGAGGCGGCGAGCCGCGCGGCGAGCGGCTCGAGTTGGGCGGCGAATTCGGCCACCTCGGTTGCGTCGTGCCCGGCGCCGCCGGCCAGCGCCGCACGCACCCGGTGGACCAGATCCTCCGCCCGGGTGGCCACGTCGTCGTCGAGGACCACCCCCGAAGTATCCCCGTGGGAGGAGCCGAATGCGACCTTGGGCAGACGTCTGGGGGACCGGCGCGACCCTAGCCTCGAGGGACCCCCGGCAGAAGCGAGGCGTCATGTTCCCGTTCGAAGGCACTGCGGGCCCCATCCCGTTGCCGAGCCCCGAGACCTACGCGCTCGAACTCAACACCGTCATGCAGACGGTGGCGACGCTGCTGCTGTGGGGCGGAACGCTCGCGCTGCTCGGCTACGCCGTCAAGATCTCCCGCGTGGAACGTTCCCCGCTGCCGGTACTCATCGTGCTGGCGGTGGCGGTGGGCAGCATCGTCGAGCCGATCTACGACATCACCTACCACCTGTTCTGGCTCGACAACGGCGAGCAGTGGACGCTGTTCGAGGCGTTCGGCCTGCCGCAGCCGGTGTGGGTGATGCCCGCCTACGTCATGGTGTTCGCGCTGCCTGCGGTGCTGCTCTACCGCAGCTTCGCCGCCGGGGTCACCCTGAAGAAGATCTTCCAGTGGGCCGGCGTCACCGTCCTGACCACCACCGCGTTCGAGACCATCGCGGTGAACGTCGGCCTGTACGTGTACTACGGCGACGCCCCCACGCGCGTGCTCGGCTACCCGCTGTTCATCGGGTTCATGGAGGCCTCCCAGATCACCGGCTTCGCCGTGCTGTGCGCGGTGATCAAGCTGCGGGCCACCCGCTGGGAGCACTACCTGATCGTGTTCCTGATCTTCCCCGCGAACTTCGTCTTCGAGACGATCGGCGCCGGCTTCCCGGTCCTGATCGCGATGAACACCCCCGACCCGAACACCGCCCTGATGTGGGCCATGGCCCCGGTCAGCATGGGCCTGGCCGCGGCGGGTCTGTGGTGGACCAGCCAGTTGCTGTTCTTCACCCAGCGTCTGGCCCGCGCCGAGGGCACCATGCCCGCGCCCGCGCCGATGTCGAGGCCGGAGAAGGCCGCCGCCGCGCTGCTGTAGCAGGAACGTGGCGGCGGGGGTGGCCTTCGCAGTCGGCAGTTCCCGGAAGGCCGCGATCAGATCCGCGAGGTCGTCTCAGACGAGCTTCGACGCGATGCGGACCGTGGCCGTTCCGACCGACGCGCGTCGGGGGACGACGAGAGCGAGGGTCCCTCGCCTGCCGGCGCGGGGTCGAGGGAGAGTTCGTACTCGACGCCGTACCGGTCGCTGTGCACCAGGCCGAGCGATCCATGCCGGCCCAGCAGACCCACCACGGCACGGTTGCCGGGTGCGACCGTCGCCGTGAACGTCCGAATGCCCTCCGCCCGTGCGCGTAAAATCAGCCGAGTCATCAGCTCGTTGCCCACCCCACGGTGCTGCCACTCGTCGAGCACGGCGATCGCCACCTCCGCGCTCGGCGCACCGGGAGCGGGCCGGATGTAGCGGGCGATCCCGATGCCGCGCCCGTCCAGTGGGTCGAGAGCTCCCAGGGCCTCGTGCCGGTGGTGATCCAGATCGGTCAGGTAGTGCAGTTCGCCGATGGACAGGGAACGCTTGCCCACGAGAAATCGTGCGATTCGGGAAGCCTCGCTCATCCGCTCGAACGCCTCTGCCAGCAGCGGGCCGTCCGAGGCGCGCACCGGGCGGATCGAGATTCTCGCCCCGTCCTCGAGCGTCACGTCCTCCACCGCACAGCCTCCTCTCTACCCCACCCGGGGGACCGTCCCGAGTGCGCCGGGGGCAGCAGGTTCGGGACCGCGATCGAGTCCACCCGCCACTACCCCGCACGCGCCGACGAATCCAAGCCCGGCCGTTCACGATCGCGGTTCCAGGTGCGGCGTCGGTGCAGTCGGCCCGCCGGTGGTACTGGCTGGCGGCGAATGCGCGCGACCCGGCGGGGCAGTGCCCACCGGCCTGGCCGAGTCGACCGTCGGATCCGCTACGACGGCCGCGCCGGTAGGTCGGCGACCGCGGGCGGCGAACTGCCCGGCGGGTAGGGGACGTCCGGGGTGACCGGCGTGCGCTTCGCGCGGTCGGGCGCGTCGATGCCACTTCGCTCGCGCACGTCTTCGGCGCGTCCATCGGGCCGAACTGCGATGTCGTGGCTCATCGACGCCTCCCGGTTCCGCCGAACAACGGTGGTGCAGGAGGGGCTACCCGCCCGCTTCCGACGGAACCGTCGGGACGGCCTGCCTGCGCCGGGGCTGCCCGATACCGAGGACCTACCTCGACGCTGCAACCCGCACCAGAGTCGACACTCTCTCCACGCCGCTGAGCGCGAGGACTTTCTCGATCGTCGACCCGTTGCGAACGCGAATCGAAAAATCGAGGTCGGGATCGCGCCCGAGGGCGTAGAGCGCACCGATGCCGACACTGTCGAGATAGCCGAGTTCGGTGAGGTCGAGCACGAAGCGGCCGGCCTCGCGTTGGGCGTGCGCGCCGACCGCGAAGCGCAGTGCCTGCGCGGAATCGAGGTCGACTTCGCCGAGCACCGTCAGGCACCCGGGAGTAGATCGCGCTCGCAGGCCGCGCGCGATCTGGCGGAAGGCCCCGGACGCTGGACTATCGATCGTCGTCCCCGCGCGCGGTCTGGTGGCTGCCGTCGCACAGCGGATAGCGCGCCGAGCGTCGGCAGGCGCAGATGGCAACCCGGAAACGCTCCACCAGTTCGGCCTCGCACCCGTCGGCGCTCACCTCGACGGGGCCGTCGAGGTAGATGGGTCCGCGGGGGTCGACGCGTACCCGTACCGGACCGGCCGGCCTACCCACGGCGAACCGCCCGGACGACGACGAGTTCCTCGGTCGTTTCCTCGGGGCCGAGCAGTCCCTGGTCGCGCAGCCACTCGGCGTGGGCACGGAGTACCGGACCGAACGGGATGCGCTCCTTGCGAACGATTTCCGCCTCCAGTCCGGCCTGCTCCAACAGGTCCAGCGTTCGCTGCGGTCCACACAGACCGGAGTGCACCAACCAGCAGACCCCGTTCGGCTTCAACAGGCGCGGAGCGTCGCGGCACACCCGGTCGAGCACCGCGCGGCCGTCGGCGCCGCCGTGCCAGGTGCGGGAACGCCCGCGCCGCGGCATCGGCCCGCCGCTGGGCACGTAGGGCGGATTGGCCACGATCAGGTCGAACCGTTCCTCGACGTGGCCGAGGACGTCGCTGCGTCGAACGCGCAACGGAAGCCGGTGCAGACGCGCGTTGATCCTGGCGGACAGGACCGCTCGACGGCTCACGTCGACCGCCTGGACGTGCGCGGCGCCGGCGGCCTTCAGCGCCAGGGCGATGCGCCCGGTGCCCGTGCCGATGTCGAGGGCGTGCGCGTGGTCGGGCACCCCCTCGGCGAGCACGGTGTCGAGGAGCAGGTGGGTATCGGCCTCGGGTTCGTAGACACCGGGCAGTCGCAGCAGCAGCACGGGCCCCGGTTACCCGGCTCCCGCCCGGTAATGCATCGCTCGCCGAAGAGTTTCGCGGGCACTGCGGGGTAATTCGATCGCCATGAACCCGGTCGCAACCCACCCCGTGCCGCCCGTCGCCGCGTCCGCCGGTCGGACGCTGCCCGCACCGCGCGGGCCGCTCTCGACCGCGTTGATCGACGCCCTGCGCTCCGGCGCCGGCCTCGCTCCGCAACCGATCCGCGACGCCGAGCCCTTCTCCGACGACGTCCAGTTGAGCCTCTACGTGGCCTACGAACTGCACTACCGGGGCTTCCTCGACGCACCGGTGGACCGGGAGTGGGACCTGGACGTGCTGCGGCTCCGTCTCGACCTCGAGGATCTGTTCGTGCGGGGCCTGCGCGCCGCGGTCGAGACGGCGGGAGCGGACCCCGCGGCCGAGGTCCGCGACCACCTCGAGACGCTGCGCCTGCCGCCGTCGGGACCGAGCGTCGGGGCGAGTCTGCTGCACAGCCCCGACCGAGCGCGGATGCGCGAGGTCCTCGTTCACCGCTCGCTCTACCACCTGAAGGAAGCCGACCCGCAGGCGTGGGCGCTGCCCCGCCTCGAGGGGGCGGCGAAGGCCCTGGTGGCCGCCGTGGAGTTCGACGAGTACGGCGGCGGCTCGCCCGATCGCATGCACAGCGAGCTTTTCGCCTCGCTGCTGCGCGCCTTCGACCTGTCCAGCGACTACGGGGCCTACCTCGACTCGGTGCCGGCGCCGATGCTCGCCGTCGTCAACCTCATGTCGACGTGCGGGCTGCGCCGCGCGCTGCGAGGCGCGCTGATCGGCCAGTTGGCCGTGGTCGAACTGACCTCGCCGCTCGGCTCGCAGCGCATGGACGAGGTCGTCCGACGGCTCGACGGCGACGCGGACGCCCGAGAGTTCTACGCCGAGCACGCCGTGGCCGACGCCGTGCACGAACGGGTGATGCGCGAGGCCATCGAGGATCTGCTCGCCCGCGAACCGGACACCGCCGCCGACGTCCTGTTCGGCATCCGCGCCGCACTGTTGCTCGAGGATCGACTCGACGAGCACCTGTTGACGTCGTGGGAGGCCGGCCGGTCCTCGCTCCGCCCCGTGCTCCAGCCCGAACGGGAGGTCGACTGAATGGCCACCGACAACCGTCCCGGGCCCACGGCCACCACCTCGGCCACACAGTCCGCCTGGCTCGGCGAGCGGATCCCGGCCAAGGCGGCCGCCCACGGTTCCCTGACCGCGGACGTCGTGGTCGTCGGCGCGGGCATCACCGGGGCAACCGTCGCGCTGCTGCTCGCGCAGGCCGGGCGCGACGTGATCCTGTGCGAAGCCGACCGGGTCGGTCACGGCGTCACCGGCCTGAACACCGCGAAGGTGAGCGCGCTGCAGGGCACCGTGTACTCGGAACTGATGCGACGTCACGGACCGGAGCGGACTCGCGCCTACGCCTCGGCGTCGCTCGAAGGCGTCGAACTGGTGGCAGACCTGGCCCGCGAGCACGCCGCGGACGCGGGGGCGGTCCGTCGCCCGGCGGCCACGGTGGCCGCGACGCTCGAACAGGTGGACCTGGTGGCGGAGGAGGTCGCGGCCGCCCGACGGGCCGGGCTGGAGGCGTACGAGGCGCGGGAGATCGACGCACCGCTCTGCACGCAGCTGGCCGTGTGCCTCGACCGTCAACTGACGCTGCATCCCGTGCGGTACGTGCAGGGCCTCGCGGCGACGGCCCAGGCGGCGGGCGTGCGGCTGTTCGAGGGAACCCGGGTTCGATCGGTCACCCTCGACCGGCCGCACCGGGTGCACACGGTCGACGCCGAGATCCTCGCGCCGCACGTGGTCGTCGCCACCCACTACCCGATTCTCGACCGCGGCCTGCACTTCGCCCGACTGGAGCCGCGCCGTTCCTACTGCGTCGCCGCACGCCTGCGGGGCCCGGAGCCGCAGGCCCTGGCGATCACCGCGGGCGCCCCCACCCGATCGTTCGCGGCCGTGGCCGGCTTCGCCGTCCTCGGCGGGGAGGGGCATCCGGTCGGCGAACGCGGCGTCGGGGCGGACCGCTTCGATCGCCTGGAGGCCGATCTGCGCGAACGCTGCGACGTCGAACCGAAGACCTTCCGCTGGTCGGCGCAGGATCCGGTCGTGCTGGACCACCTCCCGCTGATCGGGCCCTACCTGCCCGGCTCGCGCTCCCTGTGGGTGGCCACCGGGTACGGCAAGTGGGGGCTGTCCACCGGCACCTTCGCCGCCCGCATCCTGGCGGACGCCATCCAGGGCCGGCCGAACGAGCTGGCGGGCGCCTTCGACCCGCTGCGCTTCGACCGTCGCACTCCCGTCGGGCTCGCGCGCACCGGAGGCCGCTTCGTCCTGGACTTCGTCGCAGACCGCGTGCGCCCGGCGCAGGCGGCGTCGGCGGCAGACCTGGCGCCCGGCTCGGGAGCGGTGGCGGGGCGTGGTCGACGACGCACGGCGGTCTACCGGGATCCGGAGGGCGAGCTGCACAGCGTGTCGGCCCGCTGCACCCACCTGGGATGCCTGGTGCGCTTCAACGCCGCCGAGACCAGCTGGGACTGTCCGTGCCACGGTTCGCGGTTCGGGGTGGACGGCCGCGTTCTCGAGGGCCCCGCGGTGACGGGGCTTGCGGCGCAGGCTTCGTCGAACTGACCGCTCACGGATTCGGCAGGACCCACCGGCTCGAGGAGCGCGGCGCCGCGGGTGCAGCCGAGGAGTCCAAAAGTGGTACCGCTCCACGCGTCGTAGGCCGTGCCACGATGACGGGCGTCCCCATCACGGATCCGTCGGCCTTCCGATGCGCGGACCGACACGGCCGCGCTGCGGCCCGAGGAGGTGTCATGACCACCCTGCAGGCGCGCAGCCACGCGTTGGCGACGGCGAGCCAGGACGAGATCCGGGTCGTCCGCGAGGTCCTGCTCGAGGCAGGCCTGCTGGGCGAGACGGTCCGGTACGCCTTCTTCTCCCTCGAGGAGCCGACCAAGGCGCAGGTGCTGTCCGGCGAGCCCACGGACCGGCGGTTCCGCGTGATCACCCTCGACCTGGCCTCGGGGGAGTCGTTCGACTCGATCGTCTCGACGGACTCCCGTTCGGTGGTCTGCACCCGGAGGGTCGATCCGCTGACGGAGGGTCAGCCGCCGATCGTCGACGCGGAGTTCGAGTTCATCGAAGACGTGCTGCGCGCCGCACCGGCATGGAACGCCGCGCTGGAGCGCCGCGGCCTCGACCCCGCCGCCGTGCGCGCGGTCCCGCTCTCGGCGGGAACGTACGAGGACTACCCCGAGATCCCGGGCCGTCGCGTGGTGCGCGCGTTCGGCTTCCGTCAGGACCACGAGCGCGACCACCCGTGGGCGCACCCGGTCGACGGCCTCGTCGCCTACGTCGACCTCACCGCGCGCCGGGTCGACAGGGTCCTCGACGTCGAGAACGTACCGATCCCGGAGACCACTGGAAACTTCGACGACCCCGAGGTCCAGGGCCCCCCGTTGGACCTCAAGCCGATCGAGATCACCCAGCCGGAAGGCCGATCCTTCACCGTCGAGGACGGTCTTGTCCGGTTCGGCAAGTGGGAGCTGCGGGTCGGCTTCAACGTCCGCGAGGGCACGACGCTGCATCAGATCTCCTTCGACGGACGCCCGATCTGCTATCGGGCCTCCGTCGCCGAGATGGTCGTCCCCTACGCCGACCCCTCGCCCGTGCGGTTCTGGCAGAACTACTTCGACTGCGGGGAGTACATGTTCGCCCGCTACTCCGACTCGCTGCAGTTGGGTTGCGACTGCCTCGGCGACATCCACTACACCGACGCCGTCATCGCGGACGACTTCGGGAATCCCAAGACGATCGCGAACGCGATCTGCATGCACGAGGAGGACTACGGCGTCCTCTGGAAGCACTGGGACCTGTTCACCAACGCCCGCGAGACCCGCCGTCAGCGCCGCCTGGTGATCTCCTTCTTCACCACCGTCGGCAACTACGACTATGGCTTCTACTGGCACCTCTACCTCGACGGCACCATTTCCCTCGAGGTCAAGGCCACCGGCATTCCGTTCACCTCCGGCACGCCGGGGGAGTACGCCGCCGAACTCGCCCCCGGGCTCGGGGCGCCGTTCCACCAGCACCTGTTCTCCGCGCGCCTGGACATGACGGTCGACGGAGTGCGCAACACCGTCGAGGAGGTCGAGGCCGAGCGGGTGCCCATGGGACCCGGAAACCCCTACGGCAACGCCTTCCGCCGCAGGAGCACGCCGCTGCGCACCGAGTCCGAAGCGCAGCGCGACGCCAACGGCGCCACCGGCCGGGTCTGGCACATCGTGAACCCGGACAAGACCAACTACCTGGGCCAGCCGGTCGGCTACTCCCTGCTGCCCGAGCACCAGCCCACGCTGCTCGCCGACGACGCCTCGGTCGTCGCCGCCCGAGCGGCGTTCGCCACCAAGGCGCTCTGGGTCACGAAGTACGACCCCGCCGAGCGCTACCCGGCGGGAGACTTCGTCAACCAGAGCCCGGCCGGGGTCGGACTGCCGCAGTGGGTCGCTTCGGACCGGTCGATCGAGGGCGAAGACGTCGTGCTGTGGCACACCTTCGGGCTGACCCACTTCCCGCGCACGGAGGACTGGCCGATCATGCCGGTCGACTACGCGGGCTTCACCCTCAAGCCGGTCAACTTCTTCGACCGCAATCCCGCTCTGGACGTGCCCGGCACTGCGAAGTGCCAGACCCCCGCACAGACGGGCTCGGCGCCCTAGCGAGTGCACTACCGTCACGATCGGTCGAGGCGGCGGACGGAGGAGATTCGGTGGTCGAGGGATCCCCCCTGTCTGCGTTCCCCGGCATGGAGGGCGTCGAGTACTGCCCCGTCGCCATCGGTGCTCGGGTGTTGGGGGACCGCTGGTCGCTGCTGATCGTGCGCGAACTGATCGTCGGCGCGACGCGGTTCAACGAAATCCACCGCGCCCTGCCGGGCCTCTCGCGGAGCCTTCTCTCCAGCAGGCTCCGCACACTCGTCCGCGACGGTCTGCTCGTCAAGGGCGATGCCGACGGCGAGGCGGGCTACCGCCTCACCGAAGCCGGCGTGGCGCTTCGGCCGGTGCTGATCGCGCTCGGCGAGTGGACCGTGCAGTGGCGATTCCCCATGCCGGAGGATTCGGAGAAGAACTCCGCGCTGATGCTCTGGCGCATGTACCAGGGGCTGGACCCCGCGGCGCTGCCCGCCACGCGAACCACTCTGGAGATCGTCTTCACCGACGCCGATCCAGGTCGGGGCTGGCTGGTGCTCGAAGGCGGGGAGTCCTCGCTGTGCGCGCAGCCTCCCGGCCACGGCACCGACCTGACCGTCCGCGGCACGGTGCCCGTGTGGCTTCAGGTGTGGTTCGGGCACGTCGCCTTCGCCGATGCGGTGGCAACCGGCCAGTTGAGCGTCACCGGGCCCCGCGAGCTCGCCACCGCGCTGCCGAGCTGGTTCCGGCTGAGCCACTTCGCCGATCTGGTGGCCAAGGGGCGCGCCGCCGTCGAGCACTAGCCTCACCGTTTCGTGAGTCCGGCCGGTCCTGAGTGTGGGGCTTGATCGGGGCCGGCGGGATCGGTGGCGGGGTGCGGGGCGGCCGGCATTGCCGGCTCTCGCGCCGGGTGCGGGTTTCCAGG
>JBQTIB010000013.1:0-16514 GCA_052389435.1 Sporichthyaceae bacterium
GGCTGAGCGGCCCCGGGCTATGGGCGGGGGGGTTGCCCCCCCCCCCGGCATTTCCGCGCGGGCGAGCAGGGCTCACCGGAGCGGGTCGAGGACTTCTTTCGCGCGGGTGAGCTGGTCGGGGAAGACCATGAGGCGCAGGCCGTTGGTCGTCGTCGTGAGCGTTCCGCGGATGCCGACGGCCGCCAGGCGTCGGCGCATGTCTTCCCCCGATGCGGCGCTCGTGGGGCGGGCGACGACGACCAGCAGGCCGTATTCGCCGTCGTTGCCCACGCGGGTACGGCGGGCGAGCAGGCTGTCCTTGCGGTCGGAGTAGGCCCAGCGCAGCACCAGGATCAGGACGCCGACCACCGCGAGCGCGGCGATGGGGCTCCACAGGTAGGTCGCTCCGTGCCAGGTGGGCATGTGCGCATCCTTCCCTAGGGGCGTGGGTCACACCTGTGGTTACTCGTGAGTATCATTGCCGCGCAGTGTCCTCGACCGGATCGAGGGCTGCTCGCTCGTACCTCGCTCGTCGCGCCGCTCGACTGGAGGTCGCCATGCCGGACCGTGCTCCCGACAAGCCCTGGTTGATCCGCACCTACGCCGGACACTCCTCGGCCGCGGGCTCCAACGCGCTCTACCGCCGCAACCTCGCCAAGGGCCAGACGGGCCTGTCGGTGGCCTTCGACCTGCCCACGCAGACCGGCTACGACCCCGACCACGAGCTCGCCCGCGGCGAGGTCGGCAAGGTCGGCGTCCCGGTCCCACACCTCGGGGAGATGCGCAAACTCTTCGACGGCATCCCGCTCGACGCGATGAACACCTCCATGACCATCAACGCGCCCGCGATGTGGTTCGTCGCGATGTACCAGGTCGTCGCCGAGGAGCAGGGCGTCCCGCTCGACAAACTTTCCGGCACCACGCAGAACGACATCATCAAGGAGTACCTGTCCCGCGGGACCTACGTCTTCCCGCCGGCGGCCTCGATCCGCCTGACCACGGACACCATCGCCTACACGGTCACCTCGGTGCCGAAGTGGAACCCCATCAACATCTGCAGCTACCACCTGCAGGAGGCCGGGGCCACCACCGTCCAGGAGCTCGCCTTCGCGCTCTCCGCGGCGATCGCCGTGCTCGACGCGGTTCGCGATTCCGGCCAGGTGCCGCCCGAACGCTTCGCCGACGTCGTCGCGCGCATCTCCTTCTTCGTCAACGCGGGCGTGCGCTTCGTCGAGGAGATGTGCAAGATGCGCGCGTTCGTCGCGCTGTGGGACTCCATCACCGCCGAGCGCTACGGCGTGACCGATCCGAACGCACGCCGGTTCCGCTACGGCGTCCAGGTCAACTCCCTCGGTCTGACGGAGGCTCAGCCGGAGAACAACATCCAGCGCATCGTGCTGGAGATGCTCGGCGTCACCCTGTCTCGCGACGCCCGCGCCCGTGCGGTGCAGCTGCCGGCGTGGAACGAGGCCCTCGGGCTGCCGCGCCCGTGGGACCAGCAGTGGTCGCTGCGCATCCAGCAGGTGCTCGCGTTCGAGTCCGACCTTCTCGAGTACGACGACCTGTTCACCGGCTCGGTGGTCGTCGAGGCCAAGGTCGCGCAGCTCGTCGCGGACGCCCGCACGGAAATGGACCGGATCGCCGAACTCGGCGGTGCGCTCGTGGCCGTCGAGTCCGGGTATCTGAAGTCCGCGCTCGTCGCCTCGCACGCCGCTCGGCGGGCGCGCATCGAGTCCGGCGCCGACGTCGTCGTCGGCGTCAACCGGTTCACCGAAACCGAAGAGAACCCGCTGCTCGTGGACCTGCAGGCCGCGATCCAGACCGCCGACCCGGCGGCCGAGGCCGCGGCGATCGCGAGTGTCGCGGCGTGGCGCGCCGAGCGCGACTCGGCGGCCGCGGCGGCGGCGCTGGAGAACCTGCGCCAGACCGCCAAGACCACGGACAACCTGATGGCGGCCACGCTCGAGTGCGTGCGGGCCGGGGTCACGACGGGGGAGTGGGCCGGTGCGCTGCGCGAGGAGTTCGGGGAGTACCGCGCCCCGACCGGGGTGTCCGGCGTGAGCGCCAACGTCGACGGCGCCGGCATCGCGGAGGTTCGCGCGGCCGTGACCGAGACCGGCGAGGCCCTCGGGCGGCGCCTGCGGCTGCTCGTCGGCAAGCCCGGCCTGGACGGGCACTCCAACGGCGCCGAGCAGGTCGCGGTGCGGGCCCGCGACGTCGGCTTCGAGGTCGTCTACCAGGGCATTCGCCTGACGCCGGCTCAGATCGTCGCCGCGGCGGTGGCCGAGGACGTGCACTGCGTCGGCCTGTCGATCCTGTCCGGTTCGCACATGGAACTCATTCCCGCGGTCCTCGAGGGGCTGAAGGCCGCGGGCGCGGCCGACATCCCGGTGATCGTCGGCGGCATCGTGCCCGACGGCGACGCCAAGGCCCTCGTGGCCGCAGGCGTGGCCGCGGTCTTCACGCCCAAGGACTACGGCCTCACCGAAATCATGGCCCGCATCGTGCAGGTCGTCCGCGAAGCCAACGGCCTGCCGACCGCCTGACCCCGAGGCGCGGGTGACAGTGACAGTGCGCCTCGGCACGACCCGTGCCTCGGTCGAGATTCGGGAGCATCGCGCTCGCTGGTTGCGCACGGGCGCGGCGGTGTCGACGCGCCGGATCGAGTTCCTCGACTGGACGCTCGACGGCCGACCGCTGCGCGACATCGTCGGCGGTGTGCGACCGGTCGAGAACACGACCCCGCTGCGGGACGATCTGGACCTCGCCGAGTTCCGGCAGGCAAGCCTCAAGGCACTGCTGGGGATGGCCCCGGGCATGGAGGGCGTCCGCTTCGACGACGGTCGGGTGGCGGTGCTCTTCTGCGTGTTGTGCGGCGATCTCGGTTGCGGCGCGCTGAGCGTCGAGGTGATCGTTGGACCGGACACCGTGGAGTGGCGCGACGTCGGATGGCAGACCGACTACCAACCGTTCGACCCCCACGCGCAGGACGATCCGGTCTTCGGCGTATTCTTCGGGCGAGCGCAGTACGAGGCCGTGGTCCGCGATCTGATGAACGGTGAGGCCGCCTCCGGGTAGCCGCCCGTATGGGCGTCGCGATTCGATCGACGTTGCAACCGAAGGGGCGCTGGGCGCAGACGCGTGAGCGTGTGTCCAGCCACTTACGTTGCAACCTCGATCGTCTCGCTAGGGGGCCTCACCCGCTGCTGTCTGATGGTCCGTCACTTGTCATCTGGAGACGGGTCTTGAACTGTTCGTTGCCCGATCGCGGTTGCACGGCGAACCGCCGTCCGTCGGCGTCCTAAAGGTCGCGGCAACGTACTCGCGGATTCACCCGTTCGGCTCACTGAACCGGGCCCCGGCGCGAGCACGATGACGGGGACGTCGCCGCCGATGGCGTCGATTCCCCGCTGTCGAAGGAGGGCGCGACCATGCGCACACTGAGTCTGGGTGTAGCCGGCGTCGCCGGCGCGTTGCTGGCCTCGAGCCTTCTCCCCTCCACCGCCACCGCCGCGCCGGTGGCCGAGTCTGGCGCCTCCGTCGCCGCCGGATTCAACGACGACCTCGGGGTGCAATGGGTGACAGTTCCCGCAACCGCGACCGTTGGCCAGGCCGTCAGATTCCGGGCACGGGTGAGCACCGTCGGCGCCGACGCCGTCGACAGAGTGTCGTTCACGATCTCGCTGCCGCCGACGTTCGGCTACGCCGAGCATGAGGATCTCGGCCCGGGCTGGACCCCCTGCACGGCTCCAGAGGTGGGCAACACCGGTCACATCGTGTGCAAGCACCAGGGTGATTTCAGCGGATCCGCGGAGCTCGTGTTCGATGCGATCCCTCTCGCACCCGGCAGTGCAACCGTTTCCGCGACGGTGACCGACACCGGCAACAAGGACACCAACGAGGCGAACGACACCGCGTCGCGCACCATCACCGCCACCCCGCCCCCCGTCCCCCCCGCCCCGCCCTCAACGAACGAGGACCTCGACCCGGGCTACCCGGCCGGGTGGTTCTCGGCCGGTGGCTACGGCGGCGGGTACGGCGACGACTACGACGACTACTACGACTGCGACTACGACTGCTTCTAGGTCGCCGAAAAGCCCCCCCACCGAGGCGTCCGTTCTCCCGTGTCCCCAACCCACGGGCGAGCGGACGCTTTGGGGTGTGGGGCTAGAGGAACAGCCCGCGGATGTCGTCGGCGTCCAGGCGGCGGCCGAAGCCGTCGCCGCCGTCGAGGACGTTGGCGAAGAGTTCGGCCTTGCGAGCCTGCAGGGCCAGGACGCGTTCCTCGATCGTGTGTTCGGCGATGAGCCGGTACACGTGCACGGTGCGGGTCTGGCCGATGCGGTGGGCGCGGTCGACGGCCTGCAGTTCGGTGGCCGGGTTCCACCAGGGGTCCATCAGGAAGCAGTAGTCGGCCTCGGTGAGGTTCAGGCCGAAGCCGCCGGCCTTGAGGCTGATCAGGAACACCGGCGCGGTGCCGGTCTTGAACGCCTCGACGACCTCGCCGCGACGGGCGGTGCTGCCGTCGAGCCGGTTGAACTCGATGCCCTCGGCGGCCAGGCGCTGCTGCACCAGGTCGAGCAGGCGGGTGAACTGGCTGAACACCAGCGTGCGGTGGCCGGTGCCGGCGACGGCCTGGACGTGCTCGACGAGGGTGTCGAGCTTGGCGTTGGGGACGTCGAGGTGCTCGTCGTCGGCCAGGCCCGGGTGCAGGCTGAGCTGGCGCAGCAGGGTGAGCGAACGCAGGATTTCGAACCGGTTGCCGTCGAGGTCGTCGAGCAGTTTGAGCACCTTCTGCCGCTCGCGCTGCAGGGCGAGGTCGTAGATCTTGCGGTGGCGCACGTCGAGGGCGACGGACAGGACCTGTTCCTGCTTCGGCGGAAGTTCCGGTGCGACGGCCTCCTTGGTGCGCCGCTTGAGCAGCGGGCGCATCCGGCGGCGCAGGGTCGCGAGCACCTCGGCGTCCCCGTTGCGTTCGATCGGGACCGCGTAGAGCTCCTTGAACGCCTCGGGGAACGGGAACAGGCCCGGGGCCGCGATCGACAGCAGCGCCCACAGTTCCATCACCGAGTTCTCCAGCGGGGTGCCGGTGATGGCGAGCTTGAACGGCGCGGGCACCAGACGGGCGGCCCTGTGGACCTTGGCGGTGCGGTTCTTCACGAACTGCGCCTCGTCCAGCAGCAGTCCCGCCCACTGCCGGCGCTGGTAGACCTCGGCGTCGATGCGCAGCAGCGCGTAGGAGGTCACGACGACGTCCGCGGCCGCGGCCCGCTCGGCCGGCGACGGCGTGCCGAACCGCTTGGCCTTCGCCGCGCTCTCCTCCACCGTCGCGACGCGCAGGCTCGGGACGAAGCGCGCGGCCTCCGCCGCCCAGTTCGACACCACGGAGGTGGGCGCGACGATCAGGAACGGTGGCGCGTCCGGCTCGGTCGACCGGGCGTGGGCGATCAGCGCGAGGGACTGCAGGGTCTTGCCCAGGCCCATGTCGTCGGCCAGGATCCCGCCGAGGCGGTGCTCCCACAGAAACGCCAGCCACTCGAAGCCTTCGATCTGATAGGGCCTCAGTTCCGCGTGCAGGGTGGCGGGAACCGGCGTACCGCCCACCTTCTCCAGCCGGCGCAGCGCCGCGACGTGCCGCTTCCAACCCGCCGCCTGCCGGGCCACGACGCCGAGGCCGACGAGCTCCTCCCAGAGCCCGGTCTGGTACCGGCTGATCTGCAGGGGACCGGCGGGATTGTCCGACAGGGCGCGGGCCTCGTCGATCAGGCGGCGCAGCGCCATCAGTTCGGGTTTCTCCAGCGAGAAGTAGACCCCGCCCGGCAGCAGCAGATGCGAGCGGCCGTGCGCGAGCGCGACGAACACGTCGAGGAACGGCACCGTCTCGCCGTCGACGGTGATCGAGACGCCGAGGTCGTACCAGTCGTCGTCGTTCGCGCGGGCCTTCGTCGAGACCGCGATGCGCAGGGAGTCCCCGGCCTCGCGGTAGTCCGCGGGCGCGCCGCCGACCTCCACGCGCACGTCGGAACGGTTGCGCAGCAGCGGCAGCCATTCGGTGGCGAACTGCATGGTGTCCACGCCGGCGATCTCCAGCGGCCCGCCCGATTCCAGGCCGTAGGCGCTCAAGCGCCCGTCCAGGCTCGCCAGCAGCGCGGCCTCGGCGGCGTTGTCCCGGAAGGTCATGCCCTCCAGGGAGCGCAGCGGCACCGTCCGTTCGTGGTCGCCGAGGTGGTAGCCCCATTCCCAGCGCAGCGCCAGGGCGTGGTCCGCGCCGAAGTCGGCCCGCAGCACCAGCGTCGGGGCGACGGTCTCCGGCGGGTTCCACGACCGGTCGGTGGAGACGATCTCGGCCAGTTTGCGCAGCCGCGGGAAGTACTCCTCCAGGAACCGGTCCCGATGCGCGGCGGGCACCGTCAACTGCTCGGTGCCCATCGCCATGCGCCGGACGGTGTTGACCACCGGCGAGGCGAAGGAGACCAGCCGCAGCGGCCAGTGCGCCGGATTGCCCGGCAGTTCGGCGTTGCCCGCCGCCCGGACGACCGCGCCGGAGCCGTTGCCGAGGAACACGACCGGCACGACCTCGCCGTAGCGGCCGTCGATGCGCATCACCGGCAGGACGGTCAGGTCCTCCGCGGGACCGTCCGGGGCCGTCACGTCCAGGCACAGCTCGGCCGCGACGATCGGCGGGAGCTCCCCGAGTTCGGGCAGGCCGTGCACCAGGTGCAGGCCAGCCGCGGTGGCCTGCACGAGCAGCGGCATCAGCGCGCCGGAGCCGATGGCGGAGAGCTCGATGGCCTTCTCGTCGCCGTAGCGCAACTGCGAGCCGGTGTGCCCGGAACCGGTCCGGGCCAGGTACAGCGCGTGCAGGTCGTGCAGGATGCGGATCTGCTCGCCCGCGTAGTCGCCGCGAGAGTTTCTTCCGGGTGTGGGCAAGGCGCCGAGTCGGCCCCAACTCAGCTCGCCGGCGATCCAGCCCTTCGTGCCCGCACGCACCACCTGCGCCCACAGCTCGACGAACTCGACCTGTCCGGAGGCGCCGACCCAGCGGTTGGGCAGCTTGCGACGCAGCGTCAGCGCGATGCCGAGCGTGTGCTCCTCGACCCTCGCGGGCGCCGGTGGCTCGAGCAGCGTGCGCCAGGAGTCCTCCCACGAGGCGGGTGCGGGCAGTTCCTCCTGCTGCGCCTGCGGGGCGTGGCCCGCGGCGACGAGCGCGAGCGCCACGACGTGCCGGCAGTTGTGGCGGACGGGGCAACTGCACTCCCCGCGATCGAAGCGGTAGGGGGCCAGTGCGTCCCCGGAGACGTGCACGGTGGTCAGGTGGGCCCCTGCCTGCCCGCTCGCCACCGTGCCGACCAGGACGAGGGCGGACTCCTTGAAGCTCACGTTCCGCACCGCGCCGCGGTCGGCGTATTCCACTCCGCGGGCGAAGGTGGCCACGCCGACCGCGGCGCGCAGGCTGCCCTGGTCCAGGGCGAGGAGGCCACTCACGGGTGCGACGCTAACGCGGCCGGCCGACAAATCCCGCCCACTCCGCGCCCCCGAGCTGCGCGAAATCCGCAGCCTTCGACGAATGGCGCTCGTGGGCCTGGAACCGATCGCAGGTCAGGGGGTCGCCGGCGCCGTCGGGACCGCGACCACCACCAGGTTCGACGGATACACCCCGCGGTCCCGGTCGAAGCGCCCGGTGCAGGTGATCAGGGTGAGCACGCCCTCCCCGTCGGTGCGAAAGGCGTTCGCGAGGTAGAGCGATTCGCGCTCGACCACCTCGATCGAGCGGACGTGGAAGGTGCGGGAGATCCCGGCGTCGTCGGTGACGACGATCTGTGCCCCGGTCCGCACCCGGGACAGTTCGGCCAGCGGGCCGAGTTCGCCGCCGGGACGGTCGAGGTGCCCGGCCAGGACCGCGGAGCCGGCCGCGTCGCCCGGCCGAGCGCCGGCGCCGTACCAGCCGAGGCGGGTGGGCTCGGCAGGCAGTTGGAGCGCACCGTCGGATCCGGTGCCGACGGCGTCGACGGCGGCGGACACGCCGAGGCTCGGGATCGCGAGGACCCGCGGCGCCCCCGGCGGAGACGGTGCGTCGCCGGCTTCGTCCGGCCCGGCCTCGGCGTCGGTCGCCTGGGTGGACTGCAGAAACGACAGCAGCCAGTCCGTGGCCGCGGCGTTCGGGTCGGGGACGGTCGCGAGGACCGACGGAGGGTTCGACGCGGCGGCGTCGGCGGCGCGTGGCCACCACGAGGCGGCCGTGAACCCGAGCGCCGTCGCGCAGCCGGCGAGCAGCAGCGCCCACGGCCAACGTCGCCCGCCCCGTGGGACGGGCGACGCCGGCGTGGGGTCGATCAACGGCGCGCGGCGAGCAGTCGCCGGCTCGACACGGCGAGGCCGGCGGCGGCCACGGCGGCGAGGCCGATGCTCCAGGGAGGAATGCCCCCGCCGTCGGAGCCGGGGCCAAATCCCGCCGGGACGACGCTCGGCGCGGCGGTCAGGGGAACCTCGCGAACCGCGAGGGCCAGGGTCTTCTTCTCCGCGCTGCCCCAGGCGTAGACGACGGTGCCCTTGCCGGCGGTCAGCGTCAGGTCCGCCGGGCCGATCGCGACGGTGTCGGTGCCGGCGAGCGCGACGTCGGCGACGACCTTGCCGGCGGGCAGCGTGGTCGAGCCCTGCTTGCCGTTGGTCACCGCCGGGAACAGGACCTTTCCGTCGGCGCGGACGTCGATCGTCGGCGCCGCGGCGATGTGACGTACCGTCAGCCTGGCGTTGCCCTCGCCGGCGCTGCCGACGTTGTTCACCCAGGTCGTCAGCGTCGGGGTGCCGCCGGCGTTCAGGTGCGCCGCGATGCTGACGCTCGCCCCCGCGGGCACCGTCACCTTCGAGGTGATCGCCGGATCGCCGTCGGGGCCCTTGCCGGTCGGGAAGACGTCGACGTCGTACTCCCCGGCCGCGACCTTGCTCGGCGCGGAGAACGAGCCGGGCTTGAGGTCGGGCAGCAGTTTCATCCCGTTGGCGTAGACGTCCACCGGCAGGTCGGGGACGCCGTGGAAGACGGCCACGGTGCCTTCGCCTGCCTCGGCGGCGCCGGCGCTGCCCGCGAGCGCGGGAACGAACAGAACGCCGGCGGTGGCCAGGAGCAGTGCGGAGCGGCGGAGAGCGGGAGAGGGGGTCATGGCGGGTCTCCAGGTGGGATGGGGAGTCCCTGCTATTCGTGCCGGAGCGCACCGATGATGGACCAAGATCGCGATGTGACTCAGTTCACATCTTTGGCGGTCAGCCCAGTGTTCCCCGCGAGAGGCTGTCGGCCGAGTGCGCCGGGTTGCCGTCGAAGACCTCCTGGGAGACGTCGACGATCGGGAAGGCGGCGAGGTCCAGGCCCGCCGGAAGCGCGATGTCGGCCTCCACCGAGGGCAGCGCGCCCAGGGAGACCAGGCCCTTCGCGTCCGGAGTGAGCAGCCACACCTCGCGATAGCCCTCGCCGGGCAGGGAGCCCGCGAGCCGCAGTTGCAGCACCCGGCCGCCGTCGGCCGCGACCACGGCGGCGGTGCCGCCGAGCGACCGGTCGGGCAGCGGAGCGAGCGTGGCGCGGGCGAGGACGACCTCGCCGGGCGGCGCGGTCGGAGCCGCCGACGGCGCCGTGTCCTCGTCGAGCAGGCTCGGCAGACCGGCAAAGGCGAGGCCGACGGCCAGGCCGACGACACCCGCCGCCACCGCCACCAGGCCCGTGCGGCGCCGCCGCGGAAGCGCGAGGACCGTGGCGGCCGGCGCGGAGACCGCCGGCGCGGGGACGGCCGATGCGGGGACCGGCGGCGGTCCCGACGGCTGGAAGGCGGGGCTCGCCGCGGCGACGGGTTCGGCGAGGGCGGCCGAGATCCGCCGCCACAGGTCCGGGTCCGGGGCGATGGGGGTGTCCGCCGGTTCGATCGCCCGGCCGACGGCGACGACCTCGCGGAGGCCGTCGAGGTCCTGCGCGCACGCCGCGCAGTCGCGCACGTGGTCGGCGACCGCGGCATCGACGTCCTCGCCGAGTGCGAGCAGTGCCAGCAGTTCCGGATCAGCGTGTGCCACGGTCCACCTCCAATCGGTCGCGCAGTCGTTCCAGACCCCGTCGAATGTGCGTCTTGACCGTGCCCAGTGGCAGGCCCAGCGCCTCGGCGATCTGCCGATGCGTCAGATCGTGCACGAAGGCCAGCGTAAGGATCTGCCGCGGCGGGTCGCCGAGCCGGTCGAGCTCGTCGGCCAGCAGCACCCGATCGACCGCCGAACCCGGGTCCAGCGGTGCGCCGTCGAGCAGCGACTCGGCGGTGCGCGGTTCGACGGGCGCGGCCCCGTTCATCCGTACCGCGAGCAGGTCCGCGATGCGGTGGCGGGCGATGCCCAACAGCCAGGCGGCCGGCGAGCCCCGTCCCGGGTCGAACCCGGCCCGCCCCCGCCAGGCGGACACGAAGGTCTGCTGGACCACGTCCTCGGCGTCGGCGACGTTGCCGAGGCTGCGCAGCGCGACGGTGTGCACCAGGGCGCCGTGCCGGCGATAGAGCTCCGCGAAGCACGTCTCGTCCAGCACCGACCGCGTCGCGGTCCTCCCGTGCTGGTTCGACGAGGTGTCATCGGCGGGTGGCACGAAGCCCACGGTAGCCGTCGAAGCCGGCGACGGAGAGCGACTCGAGCAGGTCAGCCACGGGGCACCGCGGTAACGACGAGGTTGGCCGGGTACACGCCCCGCTCGCGGTCGAACGGCCCGGTGCAGGTGATGAGGGTGAGCACGGGCTCCCCCGTCGTGCGGAACGGGTCGGCGAGGTAGAGCTGTTCGCGGGCGAGCACCTCCAACGACCGCACGACGAACGTCGTGGTGACGCCCGCCGCGTCGAGAACGGTCACCTCGGTGCCGGGCACCGCCCTGGACAGAGCCGCGAGCGGACCGAGTTCGCCGCCGGGCCGATCGAGGTGTCCGGCGACCACCGCCGAGCCCTCGGCGGAGCCCGGCCGCGCGCCGCCGGAGTACCACCCGACCCGCGTCGGATCGTCGGGGACCGCCAGGGCACCGTCCGGACGGGTGCCGACGGCGTCGACCGCCGCCACGATTCCCACCTCCGGCACCGCGATCGACACCGGACCGGGAGCGGCCGGGAGCGAGGCCTCGAGGCCGGTGGGCGACTGGGCGGACGGGGCCTGCACGGGCTGGAAAGCCTGAACGACGGCCGCCGGTGCCGTGCCGCCCGGTCCCGGCTCGGCGCCCGGTGTCGGCCACCAGGACGCCACGGTGAAAGCCAGGATTGCGGTGCAGCCGACCGCGGCCGTCGCCCAGGCCCACAGACCCCCGCCGCTGGAGGCGGCGGGGGCGTTCGTGGGGCGTTCGTCCATCACCGGCGGGCGGTGGCCATCTGACGGGCGGAGACGGCGAGCCCGGCCGCCGCGAGCGCCGCCAGCGCGATGCTCCACGGCGGGATCGCCGATCCGCCCGCGGATGGCCCGAACCCGGCGGGCACCGAGTTCGGGGTCCCGCCGAGGTCGAGGTTCTGCACCGCGAGGGAGAGGTTTTTCTTCTCGGCGCTGCCCCAGGCGTAGACGACGGTGCCCTTGCCCTCGGTGAGCGTCACGTCGGCGGGGCCGATCGCGACGGTGTCGGTGCCCGCGAGCACGACGTCGGCCGACACGGTCCCGGAGGCCAGCGCGGCGGAGGTCTGCTTCGGGTTGGTCAGCGCCTTGAACGCCGCCTCCTTGTTGGCGCGGACGTCCACACTCGGCGCCGCCGCAACGTGACGGACCGTCAGGCGTCCCTTGCCGTCGCCGGCGTCGCTGAGGTCGTTGACGAAGGTGGTGAGCGCCGGCTTGCCGTCGGCGTCGAGGTGTGCGGCGATCGTGGCGTTGGCGCCCGCGGGCAGGGTGACGTTCTCGGTGATCGCCGGCTCGCCGTCGGGGCCCTCGCCGGCCGGGAACACGTCGATGTCGTAGTCCCCGGCGGGAAGGTCGGTGGCGGGGGAGAAGTCCCCGGGTTCGAAGTCCGGGAGCAGCTTCTTGCCGTTGGCGTAGACGTCGACGGTCAGGTCGGGGACACCGTGGAAGACGGTCACGGTGCCTTCGCCGGACTCGGCGGCGCCGGCCGGGGCGGCGAGGGTGGGGGCGAGCAGGACACCGGTGGTGGCGAGCAGCGCGGTGCAGCGGCGCAGCGGGGAGGCGGACATCGTGGTTCCTCCAGATCGGAAGCGGACTGTCGATACCCACTTCCGGTCGGGGGCCTCGTTTGGATTCAGCCTCGGCCGTGACCCCGGTCACACGGCGGTTCGCACCCTTTCTCGCAGCCCCGCCGCGAGGCCCGCGATCGTGAGCCAGTCGAAGGCCTCGCCCACGCTCGCGACCAGCCACTTGCGTTTGACCGGGCCCATTCGCAGCCGCAGGTGCACCCTGGTTCCGTCGACGGCGGGAGCGAGCACGATCGTCCAGGTCAGCAGCAGGTGGCTGCGCTCGGACTCGAAGACCAGTGCGCGGGGAGCGTCGATGGACACGACCGTCAGGGTTTCGTTGCGGCCGTAGTCCGGGACGACGTCGCCGACCGCGAGCGTCCATCGCGGATCGACGCGGCGGATCGCGCGGTTGCCCTTCGGCAGGAACCGCTCCACCCGGCGCGGCAGGTACCAGCCGGCGCGGCCCTTGCCCACCTGCACGAGCCACGGCCACACCTGCTCCGGCGTCGCCGCGAGGGTGAAGGCACGGTCCATGACGGCGTCGGGCTTCGCGACGATCTCGTCTCCCGGCAACGCGGTGCGGACCTCGGCTGCGGTCGGGACCACCCACCGTCGGGTGAGGCGATGGATCACGGCCGAACCTCCGGGGTTTCGCAGCCGAGGCGGTGTGCTTGGCTCGTCCGCGTTTCGATTTCGTGGGGGAGGACGCATGGGTTTGTTCGGTACCTATCTACACGCGGATGGCGGTTGGTCGGAGATCGACCCGGAGAACCCGCCGGCCGAGCAGCCCGACGGTCCGTGGCTGATCCTCGACGTCTACGACAGCGACATCGGAACGATCCACTACGCCCCGTCCGGTTCCGCGACCGGCGAGGCCTTTCTCGGCTTCACCCCTCGCGTCTACTTCGAGAACCCGCACGCCTCGGCTCCCACGGACCGGCGCCTGGAAGCCGCGGGCCTCGCGCAGTGGGCGCAGGCCGTGACCGGCCGACCCGTCCTCGCGGACGTCGAGGCGTTCCTGGCCTGCGACGAACTCGAAGGCGACGACGACCTCGACCCGCAGGACGAGGCGGAGATCTTCGTGGAGGTGAAAGCCGCGCGCCTGTTCGCGGCGCTCGGGCTGCCGGCCCCGGAGGCGCTTACCGCGCGCCGATGATCTCGAAGGCGTCGGCCACGTCCTTGGCGTAGGGCGAGGACTGCCAGCCCGTCGTGAGCTCGGTCCAGTCGCCGAGCACCGCGGTGGCGGCCTGGGCCCTCTCGTCGCCCGCCCCGTAGGTCAGCGCGAAGGTGAAGACGCGCCGATCGGCCGTCGCGACGACGCCGAACTCCCCGTTCGCCTCGTCCGGGAACAGCTGGGCGAGCACGTCGGCCTCGACGTTCACCCCGCGTGCGGGCAACAGCTCGCGCAGGCGGCGGAACAAGGGGTCCTTGGACGCCCGCAGCAGTTCGGTCAGTTCCTCGGCAACGCTCTCGTCGTCCATGACGCCATTCTCTCGCCGCTCTGGGATCGCGCTTCACTCGTCAGCGTGCCGCTCCACTCGTCGTGTGCCGGGGCGCAGAGCGAGTGCAGCGATACCCCAACGAGTGAAGCGGAGGTTGGGGTGGGGTTAGAAGAGGCGGCTGTCCGTGTCGTCGACACCGCGGAGGGCGTCGTAGTCCAGGACCACGCAGCGGATGCCTCGGTCCTCGGCCAGCACGCGCGCTTGCGGCTTGATCTCCTGGGCGGCGAAGACGCCAGTCACCGGGGCGAGCAGGGGGTCGCGGTTCATCAGGTCCAGGTAGCGGGTGAGCTGCTCGACGCCGTCGATGTCGCCGCGGCGCTTGATCTCCACCGCGACCGAGGCGCCGGCGGCGTCCTTGCACAGCAGGTCGACGGGGCCGATGGAGGTGGGGTACTCGCGGCGCACCACGCGCCAGCCGTCGCCGAAGACCTCGGCCTGTTCGGCCAGCAGAATCTGCAGGTGCGCCTCGACGCCGTCCTTGATCAGGCCGGGGTCCACGCCGAGTTCGTGGGAGGAGTCGTGCAGGACCTCCTCGAGGTGGATTCGCAGCTCCTCGCCGGCCTTGTTCACCACCGTCCAGTCGTTGCCGTTATCCATGAGCGTGCAGGGCGGCGACATCCAGTTCAGCGGCTTGTAGGAGCCGCCGTCGGAATGCACGAGCACCGAGCCGTCGGCTTTGACCAGCAACAGGCGAGTTGCCAGAGGGAGGTGGGCGGTCAGCCGCCCGACGTAGTCGACTCGGCACTTCGCAATCACCAGGCGCACCCGTCAACGGTACCGAGGTGGGGGAGGCGCAGCGGGGGTACCCGATCTGTGGCGGCGGTGGGCGGCGAACCCTACTTGCCAGTAGGCTAGTGGTCTGGATCACAGCGGGCCCACGTGCGCGGGGCCACGGCACAGGGAGCAGCGGTGGAGTTTGCGAAGGTCGGCGTCATCGGGTTGGGCGTCATGGGGTCGGGCATCGTCGAGGTGCTGCTGCGCAGCGGCTTCGAGGTCACCGGCGTCGACGTCGACGACGCCGCGCTGATTCGCAGCCGGGCCATGGTCGAGGCCTCGATGGCCCGAGCGGTCACGAACGGCAAGCTCGAGGAGGCCGCGCGCGCCGACGCGCTCGGCCGCTTCAACCTCTACGCCGAGCCGAACGCCCTCGCCGGTTGCGACCTGGTGATCGAGGCCGTCACCGAGGACCTCGACCTCAAGCGCGCCGTGTTCGCCGACCTGGACAAGATCACCGGTCCGGGCGCCGTGCTCGCGACCAACACCTCCTCGCTCTCGGTCACCGAGATCTCCGTGGCGACGGGCAACCCGCGCCGCGTCGTCGGCCTGCACTTCTTCAATCCGGCGCCGATCGTCGGGTTCGTGGAGGTCGTGCGGACCCTGGTCACCGACGCCGAGGTGGTCGAGCGGGTCGTGGAGTTCACCCGGGCGCTGGGACAGACCCCGGTGGTGTGCGGGGACAAGGGCGGCTTCATCACCAACGCCCTGCTGGCCGGCTACCTCAACCATGCGGTGTCGATGTTCGAGTCGCACTACGCCACCCGCGAAGACATCGACGCGGCCATGGTCTACGGCTGCGGCTACCCCATGGGACCGCTCGCGCTGATCGACCTCATCGGGCTGGACATCGTCTACGAAATCCTCAACACGATGTACCTGCAGGGCCGTCGCCGCGTGCACGCCCCGGCGCCGATCCTCAAGCAGATGATCACCGCGGGCCTGACCGGACGCAAGTCCGGCCGCGGCTTCTACACCTACGCCGAACCCGGCGCGAAGGCCGTCGTCGCCGACGACCTGACGCCCAGTCAGGCCGAACAGCCGCAGCTTCGCCGCGAGACCGGGAAGGTCGGCGTGGTCGGCACCGGCACCATGGCGGCCGGCATCGTCGAGGTCTTCGCGAAGGCGGGCCACGAGGTGACGTTCGTCGCGCGGAGCAACGAGAAGATCGCCTCGGTCGTCACCGGCATCACCAAGTCCCTGGACAAGGCCATCCAGCGCGGAAAGCTGACCGAGGACAGGCGCGACGCGACCCTCGCCCTGGTCACCGGCACGACGAGCCTGGACGACCTAGCCAACGTGGACATCGTCGTCGAGGCCGTGGTGGAGGACCTCGCCGTCAAGACGGCGCTGTTCGCCGCGCTCGACGAGGTCGTGCGCCCGGGCGCCATCCTGGCGACCACCACCTCCAGCCTGCCGGTCATCGAGCTCGCGGCAGCGACCAGTCGGCCGAACGACGTCGTCGGCATGCACTTCTTCAACCCGGCCACGATCATGAAACTCGTCGAGGTCGTGCACACCGTCGCGACGGCGCCCGACGTCGTGGAGACCACGCGCGCGCTGTGCGCGAAGCTCGGCAAGGTCGCGGTGACCTGCGGAGACCGCGCGGGGTTCATCGTCAACGCGCTGCTGTTCCCGTACCTGAACGACGCGGTGAAGATGCTCGAGGCGCACTACGCGACGGCCGACGACATCGACCTCGCGATGAAGGAGGGCTGCCGCCTTCCGATGGGCCCGTTCGCGCTGCTGGACGTCGTGGGCCTGGACGTGTCCCTGGCGATCGAGCGGACGCTGTTCGCGGAATTCCACGAGCCCGCCTTCGCCCCCGCGCCCCTGCTGGAGCACCTGGTGACGGCGGGCTACCTCGGCCGCAAGACCGGCCGAGGCTTCCGCGACTACTCCAAGAAGTAGGCCCAACGTCCGAACAGGTGCGCGCTATCGCGCGCACCTGTTCGGACGCAAGAGGCCTAGGGCGTGTCTCCTTATTCGAGTAGCCAGATGGTGATGGCTCGCAGGACGACGCCACCGCGGTAGGTGAGTGCGAGCTTGTCGTAGCGGGTGGCCAATCCTCGCCACTGCTTGAAAACGTTGA
>JBQTIB010000014.1:0-169526 GCA_052389435.1 Sporichthyaceae bacterium
CGGCGGCACCCGAGGGTGACGCCGCCGACGCGCGCGCGGGTGGTGTCTAGCCTTCGGCGCTCGAGCCCGACTCGGCCTTGGCGCCCCCGGCGCCACCGCGGCTGCGGCGGCGCCGACGCGGCTGGCCTGCACCGGCTTCGGCCGAGGCGCTGGCCTTCGGGGCATCGGCGACGGCGACGCCGCCGGCACCCGTGGTCTCGGCCGTCTCGCCGGCGACCGGTGTGCCGCTGCGCGTACGCGTGCGGCTGCGGTTGCGCTTGGGGCGCTCGGCGCGCGGGGCGTCCGGCTCCTTGCGGGAGGCGGGCACCTTGGTCCCGGCGGCCTTGCCGGCGCCGCCCCGGCTGCGGTTGCGGCCGGTCTCGCCGAGGTCCTCGACGTGCTCGGCGTCCAGGCCCGCGCGGGTGCGGCTGGCGTGCGGCAGACGACCCTTGGTCCCGGCCGGGATGTTCAGCGCCTCGTACAGGTGCGGCGAGGTCGAGTACGTCTCGGCGGGCTCGGCGAGGCCGAGGTTGAGCGCCTTGTTGATCAGCGTCCAGCGGGTCATGTCGGCCCAGTCGACGAACGTGACCGAGACGCCCTTGCGGCCCGCGCGGCCGGTGCGGCCGATGCGGTGCACGTAGGTCTTCTCGTCGTCGGGGCACTCGTAGTTCACGACGTGCGTGACGTCGTCGATGTCGATGCCGCGGGCCGCGACGTCGGTCGCGACGAGCACGTCGACCTTGCCGTTGCGGAACGCGCGCAGGGCCTGTTCGCGCGCGCCCTGGCCGAGGTCGCCGTGGACCGCGGCGGCCGCGAAGCCGCGCTCGTTCAGGTCGTCGGAGACGGACTGGCACAAGCGGCGGGTCGGGGCGAACACCATGACGAGCTGGCGGCCCTCGGCCTGCAGGATCCGGGCGAGGGTTTCGACCTTGTCCATCTGGTGGGTGCGGAACACGTACGGGTCGATCGCCGGGACGGTCATGTCCTCGCCGGCCGACTCGGCCCGGATGTGCGTCGGGCTGTTGAGGTACCGGCGCGCCAGCGACATGACCGGGCCCGGCATGGTGGCCGAGAACAGCATCGTCTGGCGGCTGGCCGGGGTGTCGGAGATCAGCCGCTCGACGTCGGGCAGGAAGCCGAGGTCCAGCATCTCGTCGGCCTCGTCCAGGACGAGGCCCTTGACGTGGGTGAGGTCCAGGAAGCGCTGCTTGCGCAGGTCCAGCAGGCGCCCGGGGGTGCCGACGACGATCTCGACGCCGGTGTTGAGCTGGGCGACCTGCGGCTCGTAGGCTCGGCCGCCGTAGATCGACAGGACGCGCACGCCGCGCTTGCGGCCGGCGAGTTCGAGGTCCCCGGTGACCTGCACGCAGAGTTCGCGGGTCGGGACGATGACGAGGGCCTGCGGCTTGCCGGGGGCGGCCAGGTCGGGCCAGTCGGCGTCGAGCGGGGCGACGAGGCGCTGGATCAGCGGAATGCCGAAGGCCAGGGTCTTGCCGGTGCCGGTGCGGGCCTGACCGATGACATCGGTGCCGGTCAGGGCGATGGGGAGGGTCTGCTCCTGGATCGGGAAGGCGGTGGTGATGCCCACCTCGTCCAGGGCGTCCGTGATCGCGGGGATCACGCCGAGTTCGGAAAATGTGCTCAGGGCGTTTCGCCTCATAACGTCTGGGGGCCAGGCTCGGCCGTGTCCGGGGCCGGCTCCGTAGCCGGCCATCGGCGCTCACGCTCGGCTCCCCGACGGGGGCGGCGCTGGCGCGCGGACAGACCTGCTCGGCCCATCCTGGGCGCCATGCTACCCGCTTCACCTGCACAGACGTGTTCCCACGCGCCCACGACACTAGGCTTCGCCGACGTGAAACCCGATGCGGTGAGCGAACTACTCGGCCTGATGGCGTGCGCGGAGCTGCTGGCGTTCGAACGTCTCGCGCACGACGCGACGCTCGCGCCGACGATCGAGGACAAGGCCGCGATGGCCGGAATGGCCGTCGCGGAGTACAACCACTACCTCGCGCTGAGCGCCCGGCTGGTCGAGATCGGGGCCGATCCGGGTCTGGCGATGGCCCCGTTCGTCGAGCCGTTGACCGCCTTCCACCAGCGCACCGCGACCGACACGTGGCCGCAGGGGCTGCTCAAGGCGTTCGTCGGCGACGGGCTGGCTGCGGACTTCTACCGGGAGATCGCCGCCAAGCTGGACCCGGCGACGCGGGAACTCGTCCTCGGCGTCCTGGCGGACACGGGGCACTCGGCGTTCGCCGTGGAGCGGATCCGGGCGGCGATCGCCGCGGACCCGCGGGTGGCGGGGCCACTGGCGCTGTGGGGGCGTCGCCTCGTCGGCGAGGTCGTGACCCAGGCTCAGCAGCTCGCCGGCGAACGGGACGCGCTGACCGCGTTGATCGTCGGCGGCGAGGGCTTCGATCTCGCCGAGATCGGCCGCATGCTCGGCCGGCTGACCGATGCCCACAGCGCCCGGATGGCGGCGCTGGGGCTCGCGTCGTAGCGAACTACAGGCGTGGCGAACTACAGGGCGCCGAATCCGACGCGGCGGGTTTCGGTCTCGCCGATCTCCACGTAGGAGAGCTTGTCCGCGGGGATGAGCAACTTGCGCCCGCGATCGTCGACGAGGGACAGCAGCCCGGAGCCGTCGACCAACGCGGCCTTGATCGCGGCCTCGAGTTCCTCGGCGCTCAGCGGCGACTCGACCGTCAACTCGCGCGGCGAGTTCTGCACGCCGACCTTGACCTCCACGGGCCCTCCCGATTCGTCGATCTCGCGAGCGACGCTCGCGCCCACAGCCGCCGAGACTAGTACCCGGACGCGCGCCCGTGAGGCGCGGGACTTGCGCCCAGAGCGGACGGGTCGGGTCGGGTCCCTAGTGGGCCAGGCCCTCGCGCAGCGGGACGCCCTTGATGCCGCGCCACATGAGCCCGGCGATGAGTTCGATGGCCTCGTCGCGGGCCACGGCACGGCCGCCGGCCACCCATGCGCGGGCGGTGACCTGGGCCAGACCGGCCAGGCCGGCGCCGAGCAGCCGCGATTCGGCCTCGGGCAGACCGGTGTCTTCGGCGATGACCTCGCTGATCATCTCGGCGCACTTGCGGTCCACGGCGTCGACCCGGTCCCGCACGTCCGGCTCGCCGGTGAAGTCGGATTCGAAGACGAGCCGGAACGCGCCGGTCTTGTCCTCGACGAAGGCGTAGTACGCGCTCACGGTCGCCTTGACGCGGAGCTTGTTGTCCGTGGTGCCGGCCAGGGCCTCGCGGACCGCGCCGATCAGTGCCTCGGCGCTCTCGTCGAGCAGCGCGAGGTACAGATCCCGCTTGCCGGGAAAGTGCTGGTACAGGACGGGCTTGCTGACGCCCGCCTTCTCCGCGATGTCGTCCATGGCGGCAGCGTGATAGCCCTGCGTCGTGAAGACGGCGAGGGCGGCGTCGAGCAGTTGGCGGCGGCGGGCGTTGCGGGGCAGGCGACCCGCGCGGCGGGCGCTTTCGTCCAGGGCGGTCATCGGGCTCCTCGGGATCGCCCGTGCAAGTTCGAAGAAGCTTACTCCCCGGTAGCTAGGACATCACGGGAGTGTCACCGACGCGCCGAACAGGGGCTCGAAGAGGTCTCCGCGCTCGGCCACCCGAGCGAGCACCTCCGCTGCGGTGAAGCGCAGCGGCGCCCCGCCCGCGGCCGCCTCGACCTCCTCCCAGTCCACCGGAGTGGACACCGTCGGCTCCGAACGGGCGCGCAGGGAGTACGGCGCCACGGTCGTCTTCGCGGCGTTGTTCTGGCTCCAGTCGATGAGCACCTTGTTCCTGCGGATCGCCTTCTCCATGCGGTGCACGATCAGCGAGGGATGAGCGGACTCCATCCGAACCGCCAGGTCCTTCGCCCACGCGCTGACCTGCTCGGCCGGCGTGGGCGCCAGCCCGACGTAGAGCTGGAGGCCCTTCGAACCCGACGTCTTCACCAACGGATTCAGGGCCGAGAGTTCCTCGCCCAGCAGCAGCGCCACCTGCGCGCACTGCTGCAGGTCCGCAGGGGCGCCGGGGTCGAGGTCCAGGACCAGCCGGTCGGCCGGTCCGGCGTGGCCGTCGGCGAGCCGCCACTGGTGCACGTGCAGTTCCAGGGCGGCGAGATTGGCCAACCACACCAGGGTGGGCAGTTCGTCGACCACGACGTAGTCGATGGTGTCGCGGTCCTTGGTGGAACCGGGGACGGGCAACGTCGCGGTGCGGACCCACTCCGGGGTGTGCTTCGGTGCGTTCTTCTCGAAGAAGGACCCCCCCTCGACGCCGTCGGGGAACCGAATCCTGGTTGCCGCCCGATCGGTGAGGTGAGGGAGCATCACCGGCGCGATGCGGGTGTAGTAGTCGATGACCTCGGCCTTGGTGAACCCGACGTCCGGATAGAGCACTTTGTCCAGATTGGACAGCGAGAGCTGGCGACCCTCGACCTCGACCGTCACGCGCGCGGTGCTGCTCATGACGCCCAGGATCCCAGTAGTTTCTCCATGGTCGAGAAGTTGTCCTGGCTCCGGCGAACGAAACGCCGCGGTCCTGCGTCCTGGTATCGAAGGCGGGATAGATGGCAGTGGGGGGCCGACCAGTCGACGACTACACCGTCGATTCGTCTGCCGATCCGCTACCCGCCCAGGGCGTGGGGAGGGTACGTGCCGTGCTGGCGCTCGGGGGAGTGCCGCACCACGAGGTGGACGACGGCGTCCAGCAGGTCCGGTTGAAGTTGTTGGAACACGCCGCGTCGAGCGGGAAGGAGCAGATCCGTGACCCCATCGCGTGGGCGGTCGTGGTCGCCTCCCGCGTCGCCGTGGACTGGCACCGCGGGCAGAGGCGGGACGACGGCCTGCGCGACCGTCTCGAGGCCCGCTGGACGACCGGCGCCCCGGCGCCCTCGCCGGAGGACCGACTGCTTTCCATGGCCATCGCCGACGGCATGGCCACGCTCCCGCAGACCCAGCGTCAGGTGCTGGCCCTGCGCTTCTACGCCGACCTCCCCGTGCGGGACATCGCCGTCGCTCTGGACGTTCCAGAGGGGACGGTCAAAAGCCGACTGCACGCCGCGGTCTCGGCGCTCCGCGAACGACTGCGCGAAGGCGAGGTGATCTGACGTGCCGACCACGCCGCCGCCGGGACAGCCTCCCGGCCACGAGTTCGGCCGCGACTTCGACGCCGAAGCGCTCTCCCGCGTGCTCGACGGTCGCGCGCCGAATCCGGACGCCTCCGCCGCAGAACTCACCGCGCAGGCCCGAGCCGAGGACGACGTCGACGCGCTACGCCGCGCGTTCGCGCTGATGGGCGACGTCCTCGCCGACGACGCGCCCGTCGCCGCTTCCCCCGGCCCCGGCGCGGCAGCCGCTGCCGGCGTGCCGGCGGTCCTGCCGGCGGGAAGCGAGGACGCCGAGGAGGACGACGACCGCGGGGGTGCCGTCGTCCTGCCCTTCGCCGCCCGGTTGCGCCAGAAGGCTCCGATCCTCGCCGCCGCCGCGTCGCTGGTCGCCGTCGTCGGGTTCGGTGCGGTGCTGGTCGGCAACGGCGGCTTCGAAGGCTCCGGCGGCGACTCCTCGTCGGTGGCGCAGGCGCCGACGGCCGATGTGCCCGCTGCTGCGGCACCGGAGGCCGCGGCGCCCGAGGCTGTCGACACGGCGGCGGAGGCCGCTCGATCCGCCGGGGCCGCCGCCCCTGCTGCGGACAAGGCGGCAAAGGCGTCGAAGGCCGAGAAGGCGGACGAGGCGGCACCGGCCTCTGGGGAGGCCCTGTCCGGCGCCCTGCAGTCCGAGCCCCAGCCGAAGTCGCCGGCGTCGACGACCAAGTCTGCACCCTCTGCGCTGGACGCGGCCGTGGCCTGCAACCGCGGGATTTTCGTCGGCACGGTCCTGACGCTGGTGAAGGCGGGGGAGGGCTACCAGTTGACGGTCGCGGTCACCGAACGCATCGACGGCGGCAACCAGATCACCTTCCAGATTGGCCGGAACTACGCCGAGACCCCGCAGGGAAGAAAGAACCTGACGACCGGTCAGGAGTTCCTTTTCGTCGTGCCCAAGTCGTCGAGCAAGGCCGTCTACGCCTTCCCCGAGCCGAGCGCCGCGGACCGCGAGAAGGTCGCCGACGCCCGGCAACGCCAGCAGAACGCGGACTGCTAGGTCAGACGTTCGCTGCGGCCGCACCGCTGGACCGACGGTAGGGAGAACCGCAGTCCCTCGCCAAGGCCACGCTATTCCGCGGACACCACGACGAGCGGGACGCCGTCGACCAGGACGGCCTCGGCGCAGAGCCCGACGCAGCGGCGGTCCCATTCGCGGCCCAGGATTGCGAACTGGGTGGCGTCCAGCGGGGGATGTACCTGCTGGGTTCCGACGGCCAAGCCCAAGCCGAACTCGGCCAGGGGTCTGGCGAGGTTCGCGTCGCCGAGGAGCCCGGTCAGCACGCCCGCGAGCTGGTCTACGGTGCGGCGCTCCGCTCCCGCGAGTGCCGCGCGCACCGCGGGGTGGTCCCGAGCCATCGCCCGCCAGGCCGTCTCGATCGGGTGCGGATGGGTCAGGGTCGCCTGGTGCAGAAGGGTCAGCTGGCGCAGCGGATCCGCCGCCACGCCGCACGCATCGAGGAGCCCGGCGAAGCACGATCCCCAGTGCGCCGCCCACGCCTGCATGAACCCGTTCATGGTGCCGAAGTGGTGGTGGAAGGAACCCTTGGTGACGCCGAGGCGATCGCAGAGGGCGTGGACCGTCACGGCCTCGGGGCCGGTTGCGCCGAGGAGTTCGCGCGCGGCCCGGAAGTACGCGGCCGCCCCGCGTGCGTCGGTGGGCGCGAAGGCCGCAACGGCCGCGCGCACTCCCTCGTCCAGATCGACGGCGGAGTCGTCGGCCGGAGGAAGGATCCGGTCGACGAAGCGGGGGACCGGCACGCCGGTCGAGCCGAGGACCTTCACACAGGGCCGGCCGCCGATCCGGACGAACTCCGAGTCCACGTGCAGGCACCGCTGGAGAAACATCGCGAGGACGCGGACGAAGCGTTCGTGGTCGACCGGCGCGGCCAACTGCTGAAGGCCGACCATCGCGCAGATCGCCATGTGGGAGAGGACTTCGCCGGTGGCCTCGTCGCCGACGACGGCTCCGAAGGTGTCCCGGCCGAGGCGCGCTCCGTGGGCGTCCACGGCGCGCATCGCCGCGGCGATCGCCGGCTCGCTGTGCGCCCAGGCCCGGATCGCCGGCTCCGGGCCGGTGACGGTGACGAAGTGGCTGTTGACCATGAGTTCGAGACGTTGCAACGGATCCGGCTCGGCGGCGTAACCGTCGAGCACGGCGGTCAGCCAGGCCTGCCAGCGCCGAGCGAACCGGGCGACGAAGTCCGGGAAGTCGACGAAGTGGTAGTAGAACGAGCCCTTGGTCGCGCCCACGCGATCGCACAGCGAAGCGACCGTCACCGCGGTCTGCCCGCCCTGGCCGAGCAGGTGGTAGGCCGCCAGGAAGTAGTCCTCGGCGTCGCGACGTCCCGCTTCGGGCACGCGTTCCGGGCCATGCGCAACCTTGCCCGCCTCCGTGCTCAGCTCACCGCGAGGCACGGTGGGCCGTCGACCTGCACGAGATGGGCGTCCGGGCCGACCAACCTCCGCAGCCAATCCAGTCCGTGGGCGGCGCCGGTGCGGCGACGCCCGGTCGCTCACGCAGCGCCGACGTCGTCACACCGTCAGATCTCCGTTCCACCGGGAGTTCGTGGGCCGCGCGGAAGAACGCGTCTCGGCCGCGGGTGGTGTGCGGGGCGAGGTGTTCCATCATCGGAAGATCGTCGCCGCGGCGAGGCGGCGGGCGCATCGTCTAGACGGAGTAGGCGATCTACTCCGGTGGAGGTAGGCAGCGTTGCCGAGTTCGCAGCGAGGCGTCGGGACGCCATACCGCTTCGCACGGTGACCCGTTCCGTACGGTATGGCCCCGTTGCGACCCCGCGGCGACCGCTCTACAACTCCTGGCATGGAGCGGTCGCGGCAGCGGAGGTGCACGGTGCGAGCTGGAGCGGTGCGGGCGGCGGGGGCGCTGGTCGGCGTGCTGCTGCTCGCCGGCTGCGGCGATCGGATCGGTGCCGCGGAAGCGCTGGCCGCCGCTCGCGGGGAGGCCGCGACCCTCCAGTTGCCTCCCGGCACCCTCCCGCAGCAGGCGATCCCGACGGCTCCGAGGACGGTGGTTCCGGAGCCGGCGACGCCGAAGACGCCGATTGGGCCCGGAGAGTCTGCGGCGCGCGCCGCCCCGGCGGCCGAGGTACCGGCGCAGGCAGCCGCCACGCGGCCCCGGGCGGGCGCGGTGCCGCCGAAGACAACGAGCCAGGCGGCACCGGCAGCTTCGGGTTCGGCCCGGGCGGTCGCTGCGAAGTGCCCCGCCGGACTGCCGCCGCTGCGGCTGGGGCAGGTGGGGGCATTCTCCGGAGTCGTCGGCCCGTTGACGGAAACCGGGCGGACCGGGTTGGCGGTCTGGGCGCGGGCGGCGAACGCCGCGGACGGAGTGGCCTGCCGGCAGGTCCAGATCTTCTCCCTGGACGACGGCGCCGACCCGGCACGCACGGCGGCCGCCGTGGCCGACCTGGTGCAGCAGAAACGGGTCGTCGCGCTCGTGGCGACGTTCTCCGAACTGACGCAGGCCGCTCTCAAGGCGGCAGCCGAACGGTTCGAGGTGCCGGTGATCGGCGGAGTGACGGTCGCCTACGAGTGGCACGAGAGTCCCTACCTGTTTCCGCAGGGCGCCTCGCTGCGGTCGCAGGCCTACGCGCTGGCTCGCCAGGCCGTGCTCGACGGCAAGGGAAAGATGGCGATGCTCTACTGCGTGGAGACCTCGACCTGCACCCGCATCGCCAAGGAGTTGGAGGGCAGTCTCGGCAAGCGAGCGGGGCTGGACGTCGTGTACAGCTCGCCGGTGTCCCTGGTGGCCACCGACTACACGGCCCAGTGCCAGAACGCGAAGTCCTTGGGCGCGACGTCGCTGGGCGTGGCCATGGACGGATCTGCGGTCAGCCGCGTCGTGCGGTCCTGCGCCGCGCTGGGCTACTACCCGGTCCTGGTCACCAGCGCATTCGTTCTCGGCCCGGTCGGTGCCGCCGACGCGGGGATTCGGCGCAACGGGGTGCTCACCGAAAACATCACCGCCCCCTGGATGCTGTCCGACACGAAGGGACAGCGCGACTTCCAAGCCGCCATGAAGGTCCACGCTCCGGGCGTCGCCGCCGAGAGCGGTTCGATCCTGGCCTGGACCTCGGGCCGGCTGCTGGAGGCAGCGCTTGCTCGGCTGAACGCCACCGATCGCATCGGCCCGCTCGGCTCGCGCGAGGTCCTGACCGGTCTCGGGCGGATCCGACGGGAGACCTTGGACGGCCTCACGCCGCCGATCACTTTCCTGCCCGGCAAGCCCGCCCCGGACGTCGAGTGCGTCTACTACGTGCGGCTCGGCGAGAACGGCTGGTCGGCGCCGAACGGCACTCGCTTCAGCTGTCCCGACTAGGTCCGCGCCGGGCCGAGTGCGCATCGCCGAGCGGGCCGTCGCGGTGCCGCCGAGCGCGCGCGAGGGCAACCTCGACCGATACCGAACGTCCCGCATGATCCGTTCATCCTCTGTTTACCGTTGCTTCGCTTGGGCCGACCTACGCTCGGGTCCGGGGGTTGGGCGAACGGCCGAGGAGGGGACCATGTCCCGCACGAGTGCACTTCCCGTGGAGAGTCGGGCGCGCATCGCGGCACACGCGGGCGTCCTGCTCGTGCTGGCGATCGGCGTTCTGACCTTCGCCGTCGACGGGCACCCGGCCTCCGCCGTCGGCTTCGTGTTGGCCTTCGCCCTCGCGCTGTTCCTCGCTCGAGACGATGTTCGCTCGGCCGCGTCCGGTGCCGCCCTTTCGAACCCGGTCGCGTCTCCGGCAGAGGCGCAGCGCGCGGCCTGGACCGACCTGTACGCCGTCGTGACCGACGAACTCGCCGGCCAGATCGGCCGCGCCGCGGCCCCGTCGGAGTCGGCGCCGGGGACTGCCTGGAACGGCTACGCCTCGGCCGGGCACGCCTTCGAGACGGGTACCGCGCTGGCCGTCGCCCCCATCGACCTCGAGTCGGCCGAGGAGCGCGACCGCCGCCGGGCCGAGGTCGAGCGGGTCATGCAGACCGCCATGCACGCCGGCTACCTGGCGGCCAAGGCCGGCTGGACCTCGGCTCCCACCTCGCGGGTGCGTTGGACCGAGCACGCAGAGCCGGTCGTGGAGTTCCTGCAGAGCCGCCGCGTCGCCGGTCCCGACGGCGCCACGGAGTAATTCCCACGCGTCACACCCGCCACGGGGCGTGGGGGCAACTACCGTGGTTGCATGCAGACGATCTGGAAGGGCGCGATCTCCTTCGGCCTGGTCTCGATCCCGGTGCGGGTCTTCTCCGCAACGGACGAGCGCGGGGTGTCGTTCCGTCAGGTGCACGCCTCCGACGGCGGCCGGATTCGCTACCGGCGCGTCTGCGAACTCGACGGGGAAGAGGTCCCGTACAGCGAGATCGCCAAGGGCTACGAACTGAGCAAGAACGACATCGTCGTGCTCACCGACGAAGACCTCGAGCAGCTGCCGCTGGCCTCGTCGAAGGCCGTCGAGGTGATGCAGTTCGTCGACGCCGACGAGTTCGACCCGGTGGCCATCTCGCGCAGCTACTACCTGCAGGCCGACCAGCACGGCGCCAAGCCCTACGTGCTGCTGCGCGACGCGCTGGCCCGCGCGGGCAAGGTCGCGATCGTGAAGGTGGCGTTGCGCTCGCGCGAGTCGCTCGCCGCGATCCGCCCGCACGGAGAGGTCCTACTCCTGCAGATGATGCTGTGGCCCGAGGAGATCCGCGATCCCGCCTCGCTGGCGCCGGACTCCGACGTCTCGGTGCGCGACCAGGAAATCGCGATGGCCGAGGCCTACATCGAGACCATGTCCGGCACGTTCGCTCCCAGCGAGTACACCGACGAGTACGCCGCCGCTCTGCGCTCGGTCGTGGACGCGAAGGTGGCCGGCCGGCAGGTCGAATCGGTGGCGGAACAGGCAGAGCCCGCCGGCGAAGTCGTCGACCTCATGGAGGCGCTGCGCCAGAGCGTGGCCCGGGCGAAGGAACGGCGCGCGGCGACCGCGAACGAGCCGTCGGCCGACGAGCCCGCCGAGAAGGCACCGGCAAAGAAGGCACCGGCGAAGAAGGCGACGGCGAAGAAGGCGACGGCCGAGAAGGCGACGGCCGAGAAGGCGACGGCCACCGAAACCGCCGACGGACCGGCGAAGGCGCCCGCGAAGAAGGCGGCTGCGAAGAGGGCGCCTGCGAAGAAGGCCGCAGCCAAGAAGACGGCGTAGGCACGGAGCGGAGCGGGCCCCTCGATCCCTGCGACGCTGCGGGATTCCCTTCGAGCGGCCCGCTCCGACTCGCGGCGTCGGCCACGGGCGGAGCCGATTTTTCCGCCCGTGCCACGTATGCCACACCGCGAGGGTCTCGAGTTCGGCGGCGAGACGCTGGAACGAATACCGGTCGTGCTCAAGACCCGTCCAGCGTGCCGCACGGTGGATGAAAGGACCGTGACCGCCGGAGGCCGTTCAGCAGTTCGGGTCCAGGCGGTAGCCGACGGAGCGCACGGTGCGGATGGTCTTGCGGCCGAAGGGGCGGTCGATCTTGTTGCGCAGGTGTTTGACGTAGGCGTCGACGACGTTGGACGTGCCGTCGTAGGCGAAGTCCCACACGTGCTCGATCAGGTGGGCCCGCGAGAGCACCTCGCCAGGGCGCCGCGCGAACTCGGTGAGCAGCGCGTACTCCTTGGGCGAGAGGGCAATGTCGACCTCGCCGCGGCGAACCTCGCGCGTGCCGGGGTCGATCACCAGGTCGTTGACCGTGAGGACGGCCGGGCGCTCTCCGGGTTCGCGGCGCACCAGCGCACGCAGGCGGGCGTGGAGCTCGCCCAGCGCGAAGGGCTTGGTGAGGTAGTCGTCGGCGCCTGAGTCCAGACCCTTGATTCGATCGGCCACCGCGTCGCGGGCGGTCAACATGATGACCGGTACCCAGCGGCCCTCGTCGCGCATCTTGCGACAGATCTCGAAGCCGTCCGGAGGCGGGATCATGGCGTCGAGGACGACCGCGTCGTAGGTGCTCTCGTTGACCCGCCACAGGGCGTCCTGGCCCGTGGCGGCCCGATCGACGGCGTAGCCCTGTCGCCGAAGGCTTTGGGACAGCATGTCGGCCATCCCGGTGTCGTCCTCGACGAGCAGCAGCCGCATGAACCTGAGCTTCCCGCCGTGGAACGGGGGAAACCCCACCGCGTCGGTCGGCATCGCCGACGCGGTGGGGCGCCCGTGATCGTCGATCGGATTCGCTCCCGATCCGCCTACGCGAGGCGCACTACTTCCAGGTGTAGATGACGAACTGGTCCGGGTCGGCCGCAAAGCCGGACGGCGACCCGTCGGGGTTGGAGACGGTGTTGGTCGAGGTGTACTTGTACATGAACTCTCGACCCTGGCCGTACTTCTTGTTCCAGTTCGTTCCGGTCCGCTCGGACGGGATGTACTGGAAGCGCTGGTCCAGCGAGGCGTCGGACTGCCACACGGTGCCGTTGCCCAGGGTCGCCATGAGGCGCTCGCGGGTCAGGTTCGGACCGGTCGCCTTGGCGGCCTGGGCGAAGATGTTGATGCCCGCGTAGCCGGCCTGGACGATGTGGTGGTTGGTACCGCGGTTGCCGCGCGCGTACTTGTTCATGGTCGCCATGAACTCCGGGCCCCACAGCTTGTAGGTGGTGTTGGTCCAGTACCTATTCACCGGGTGCTTGCCGAACAGCGAACCCAAGACCTCGGCCGCGAGGTGGTTGCCCGAAATCCCCTTGGGCGGGTAGTAGTTCTGCTGCGCCGATTCGACCATGTACTTCGCCATCGTCGCGGGGTTGATGACGTAGTGGATGATGTGGTCCGGGTTGGCCGCACGCATCGCCAGCACGTGGCTGGACATCGAAGTCTCGGAGATGGAGACGTCGGACTTCTTGACCAGCTTCGCCCCCGACGCGTCCATGATTTTCTGGACTTCCTTGCACGCCAGTTGCATCTCGGGGCTGGTCAGACAGATCAGGCCGTAGGTCTTGGGCTTGACGACGTTCTTCGCCCAGTTTGCGCCGGCCATCGCCTCGTGGATCATCGACATGTGGCTCGGGAACATGTACGGGTCCTGCCACTCCGTCTGGGAGTAGGCCCAGGCGCCGACGTACGGCAGCTTGTACTGCTTGAGGTCGTCGTGGATCGACGCGGTCGCCCAGTCGACACCGGTGACCAGGGAGAAGATCTTGTCCTGCGAGACGAGTTTCTTGATGCAGGCCTTGGCGCGGGAGACCTCGCCGGGGCCGTCGTCGCAGTCGACGATCGCCAGCCGCCGACCCAGTACTCCGCCGCGGTCGTTGATCGCCGAGGCGGTGGCGAGGTTGCCGCGAACCTGCGGCGCGGTGAGGACGTTGCCGAGCGCCATGCCGTGCATGTTGATCGAACCGAGCTTGATCTCGTCCTTGGTGACGCCCACGTCGGTGGCGCCGTTCTTCTGCTCGTAGATCTTCTGGTTGGCGGCCTTCGCCGCACCCGATTCGGCGCCCTTCACCTTGGTGAGTTGCTCCGAGGACCCCTTCTTGGCCTTCGCCGATCCGCTGGCCTTGGCCGAGGTGCTCGACGCCTTGGACGAGGCCGAACTCTTCGAGGACTTGGCCGCGGCGGGGGCGGACAGCGAGGGAGCGGTCTTCTCCTTGACCGCGCTCGGTGCCTTGGCGGCGTCGGCGGTCTCCTTCTCCGCGGCCACTTCCGGGACCTCGCCCGATTCGACCGGGGTGTCCGTCACGGAGGCGGGGACCGGTTCCTGGGCGACCGGCGAAGCGGCGTCGTTGTCGCTGCCGCAGGCGGCCAGGACGAGAGCTGCAGACGCCACGACCGGGACGATCCTGACGGCGCGACTGTTGGGAAGTTTCACTGCGTTCTCCTAAGTAGATCCGGCGCACCCGGTGCGCGGACCGCCACGGCTGCCACCGTGCGCGGGCGAGCGCCACTCCAGCGTCGCGGGCGGCCCGGTCGACGTTGCGCCGGTAAGTGAGGGGGCCTTGCGGATGGAACCGATTCCGCATGCCGGGCCGTTCGCGTCCCACTACTGTCGCGAGGCGACGATGACGGATTCGTGAAAAAGAAGAAGTTCCCGAGAATTCACCGGATACGTCCGCCCATTGCACTATGGACCGTGTGGAGTCGGCGCGTTCTCGGTGGCGGCACGGCCGTCCGTCGCTCACCACGAGGGTTCTCGTGGCTTTCGGCGCTGCCACGACCGTTGCGCTGCTCGCGGCCTTCGCGCTGTTCTACGTGCTGCTGGACAAGCAACTGACGCAGGCTCAGGAACGTGGGCTCGAGGTCAGGGCGAACTATCTGGCCGCGGCGGTCAAGGCGGGCAACCTGCAGGCCGTCCAGCGCGATCCGCTCGCGCAGCTCTACGGCCCAGCCGGAGAGGTGCTCGCCGAATCGACGTCGCTGTCCGGTAGAAGGCTGCTCGGGGTGGCGGAGGCCGTGCGTGCCGAACGACGGGGAAGTACGCGTCCGGTGAACCTGGAAAGCTCCGGCGACGCTCCGGTGCGGCTGCGGTCTCAACCGCTTGGGCCCGGGCTCGGGCTGCTTACGGTGGGCGTATCGGCCGAGCCTGTGGAACGGGGACACGACCGCCTGGTGAAGCTGGTGCTGATCGCCGGACCG
Organism: Sporichthyaceae bacterium; assembly: GCA_052389435.1. Lineage (GTDB taxonomy): Bacteria > Actinomycetota > Actinomycetes > Sporichthyales > Sporichthyaceae > JBQTKD01. The sequence continues at coordinate 14,700 of JBQTIB010000014.1, forward strand.
CTGCTCGTGGCGGTCGTGCTGCTCGCCGGGTGGGCAGCGGTGCGCGCCGCGTTGGCACCGGTGGACCGCCTCCGCCGAGAGGCCGAGGCGATCTCGTCGGTGGACACCCAGGTCAGGCTCTCTCCGGTGCCGGGCGAGGACGAACTCGCCCGACTCGCACGGACGCTGGACGCCATGCTCGATCGACTGCACGTGGCCTTCGACCGCGAACGGGCCTTCGTCGACGACGCCAGCCACGAACTCCGCACGCCGATCGCCGTCATGCGCGGCGAACTCGAACTGGCCCATTCCGCGTTGGCCGAGGGCGACCTAACCGAACTCGAGCGGGCGCTGCGAGCCGCGGGTCAGGAGAACGAGCGGCTCGCTCGGCTGGCGGAGGATCTGCTGCTGCTCGCGCGCGAGCGCGCAGGCACGCTGGTCGTACGCCGGGAACCGGTCGACCTGCTCGACCTGTGCTGGGCCGAAGGGCTGCGGCTCGGTGGGTTGCTCGGAATCGCGGTCACGGTGGACGGGGATCCCGCGGTGGTCGACGGCGACCCCGACCGGTTGCGGCAGGTTCTGGCGAACCTGTTGCAGAACTCCGCTCAGGCGGGTGCACGCTCGGTGCTCATCCGGTTGGGCGAGACCGACGACGGCGTCGAGATGGTCGTCGCGGACGACGGCCCCGGGTTCGCCCCCCACCTGACGGCGACCGCCTTCGACAGATTCGTGCGGGCCGACGGTGCGCGGACACGCGACATCGGCGGCGCCGGCCTCGGCTTGGCGATCGTGCGAGCCGTCGTCAGCGCCCACGAAGGCAGGGTGGAGGCGGCAAACGGCCCTCCCCTCGCGGGCGGGCGCGTCACCGTGCGACTGCGCGCGGGTTAGGGCGAAAGCCCTCGCATTCGCCCGCAGATCGCCGGTGCGTGGGTCTTGACGATCTCGTGGCAACAGCGACATTGGCGCCTCGACGACACGCAGGTACCGTCCGAAGGTGGGCACGCATCGGTCCGGCGCCGCCGGACATCACCGTCGCCCCTGGAAGCCGGCGAGCCATCGCCGGTTCGCCCAGGGCCGGGTTCGCGCCGTCCTGGCGATCGTCCTGGCGCCCGCGCTGATCGTCGGCATCGCAATGGCGGCGTCCGGGAACGACGCCGGCCTGCAGGAGGTGGCGCAGGCCGTCGACGAACCGGACCCGGCGGCGGGCCTGCTCCCGCTGCCCGCGGCGCCCAAGCCCGCCGCGCCCGCGCCACCCAAGACCGCGCCTGCGCAACAGACGCCGGTCCCCGAGGCCGGCAACAACACAAAGCGTTCGGGCCCGACGGGTCGCTACCTCGTGGCCCGCGGCACCGACGCCGCACCCACCGGAAAGGGCCGGATCGTGCGGTACCTCGTCGAGGTCGAAGAAGGCCTGCGCGCCAACCCCGCCCTGTTCGCGGCCGAAGTGCACCGCATCCTCAACGACGAGCGCAGTTGGGGTCGCGGTGGCCAGGTGCTGCGCTTCGTGCGCGTGGACTCGGGGGCCGTCCGCTTCCGCGTCTCGCTCTCGAGCCCGACGCTGACCGACCGCCAGTGCCACCCGTTGCGCACCTTCGGCCGCGTGTCCTGCTTCAACGGCCGCCGGTCGGTCATCAACAACGCGCGCTGGCAGCACGGCTCGTGGACCTACGGCAAGGACGTTGCCCGGTACCGCGAGTACCTGATCAACCACGAGGTCGGCCACGCGCTCGGCCGCCGACACGTCGGATGCACGACGCCGGGCGCCCCGGCGCCGGTGATGGTGCAGCAGACGAAATCCCTCGAGGGCTGCACGGCCAATGCGTGGCCCTACGCCGCCCGTTAGTGCCGTCGGCCACCCGGAGGCGCGGAATCGACTGGGGCATGGGACGGTTGCAGGGAGTATCTGAGAGCCCGATTGCACCGGAGAACGCCGTGAGCCTGCCCCCGCTGGTCGAACCCGCCGCCGAACTAACCGTCGAAGAGGTTCGCCGCTACAGCCGTCACCTGATCATCCCGGACGTGGGGATGGACGGTCAGAAGCGACTGAAGAACGCCAAGGTGCTCTGTGTCGGCGCCGGCGGTCTCGGATCTCCCGCGCTGCTGTACCTCGCGGCCGCGGGCGTCGGCACGCTCGGCATCATCGACGACGACGTCGTCGACGAGTCGAACCTGCAGCGCCAGGTCATCCACGGCCAGTCCGACATCGGCAAGTCCAAGGCCGTTTCGGCCAAGGAGTCCGTCGCCGAGATCAACCCGTTGATCACGGTGAACCTGCACCAGGTGCGCCTGGACTCCACCAACGTGCTCGACATCTTCCGCGACTACGACCTGATCGTGGACGGCACCGACAACTTCGCGACCCGCTACCTCGTCAACGACGCGGCCGTGCTCCTGGGCAAGCCCTACGTCTGGGGCTCGATCTACCGGTTCGAGGGCCAGGTCTCGGTGTTCTGGGAGAAGTACGGCCCGAACTACCGCCACCTCTACCCCGAGCCCCCGCCGCCGGGCATGGTTCCGTCCTGCGCCGAGGGCGGCGTGCTCGGCGTGCTGTGCGCGTCGATCGGTTCGGTCATGGTCACCGAGGCCATCAAGCTCATCACCGGCATCGGCGACCCGCTCGTCGGGCGCCTGATGATCTACGACGCCCTCGAGATGACCTACCGCCAGGTCAAGGTTCGCCGCGATCCGGACGCCCCGGAGATCACCGGCCTGATCGACTACGACGCCTTCTGCGGCTCGGTCTCCGACGAAGCCGTCGAGGCGGTCCGGGAGTCGACCATCTCCGCCCGCGACCTCAAGGAGATGATCGACGCGGGCAAGGACATCGCGCTGATCGACGTCCGCGAGCCGAACGAGTTCGAGATCGTCTCGATCCCCGGCGCGACGCTGGTCCCGAAGGGCCAGTTCCTCAACGGCAACGCCCTCGGTCAGCTGCCGCAGGACAGGCAGATCGTCCTGTACTGCAAGAGCGGCATGCGCTCGGCGGAGGCGCTCGCGGTCGTCAAGGCCGCCGGGTTCGCCGACGCGGTGCACGTCGGCGGCGGCGTGCTCGCCTGGGTCAACCAGATCGAGCCGGACAAGCCCACGTACTAGGTCCGACCCGGAAGGCCCCGTCGGTGTGCGATCCGGCGGGGCCTTCGGCATGCCGGGGAATGAAAAGAAGTGTCATGTTTCGCCAGGATGTAGCGGGTGATCTTCCGTTGGGTCCACCCTGATGTGACACGGCCGTAATCGTCCGAAGTCACCACGGCAAGCCGCTCGGAGCTACCCTCCGAATCATTGAGGCCCGAACGGGGCATATAGGCAGTTGAGCCGTGGTTGACCGACTTCGGCGAACAAGGCCCGACGTGACCCGGAGTGATCTACGTTGACCTTGATGTCTGAATCCCCACAGACCGAGGAGAGTTTCCGCCGATGAGCTCGCCGCGTACGTTCCGCAGAGTCGCTTTCAGCGCCGCCGCTACGGTCGCTGTCGCCGCCGCTGCCATCCTGCCCGGGGCCGGCGCCAACGCCGCCGCTCCCGCTCTGGACAAGCCCGAGTTTGCGAAGTTCGGGCTGTCGTCGATTCACCCGGGGGTGCCGACCCTTACCAAGGGCGACGCCGCCTGCACCGCCAACTTCATTTTCCTCGACGCCGACAACCACGCCTACATCGGGCAGGCCGCCCACTGCTCCGGCAAGGGCGCGGCCAACGACACCAACGGCTGCAACACCAAGTCCGAGCCGCTCGGTACGAAGGTCCTGCTCGGCGCCTCCGGCGTCACCGGCAAGATCGTCTACAGCTCCTGGATCGCGATGCAGGAGGCGAAGGAGAAGGACGAGGCCGCCTGTGCCTCGAACGACTTCTCGCTCATCCGCATCCCGGACTCCGCCCTGGACAAGGTCAACCCGTCGATTCCCGTCTTCGGCGGCCCGACGGCGCTGCGCGAGGGTGCGCTCGAGGCCGGAGAGTCCGTGCTGAGCTACGGCTCCTCGCCGCTGCGCGGTGGGATCACCGGGCTCTCGCCCAAGCAGGGCGTCACCATCGGCACCTCGCCCGAGGGCTGGGAGCACCAGGTGTACACGGCCACCCCGGGCATCCCGGGCGACTCCGGCTCCGGCTTCATCGACTCCAAGGGCCAGGCGTTCGGCGTGCTGTCCACGCTGTCGATCGCCCCGATCCCCGGCAGCAACGGCGTCGCGGACCTCGCCTCGGCGCTCAAGTACGCGCAGAAGCACTCCGGCATCAAGGGCCTGCGCCTCGCCGTCGGCGACATGCCGTTCGCGCCGGGTGCGGTGCCCGCACTGTCCGGCATTTCGCAGGGCGCGCTGCTCCCGACCGGCCCGCGCAACTAGTACGTCGATCCTCTGCTCGGCCCGGCGGGAACCCGCCGGGCCGAGTCGTTTTTCGAGTCGGCGACGATGGTCGGGTGGACGAAGACTTCGCCGAGGCCGTGCTCGCGTTGGTCGAGTCGATCCCCGAGGGTCGCGTGCTCGCCTACGGCGACATTGCGGCCATCCTCGGCGCAGGCGGGCCACGTCGGGTGGGCGCCGTCCTGTCCCACTCCGGCGGAGGCGTGCCCTGGTGGCGGGTGCCGAAGGCCGACGGCTCGCCGCCGCCCGGCAAGGAAGCGCACTGCGCCCGCCGCTGGCACGAGGAGGGCACCCCGCTTCGGCCGAACGGCAAGGTCGACATGAACGCGGCCCGTTGGCTCCCTGCCGGGTGACCGGCAGGCGCGGAACTGTCGGTGGCGGCTGATTGCATGGGTGCGTGGCGCGGGGGCGAGAGCGGCAGGGACCGACGTACCGGTTGGTGCGGAGCGAGCCTCCGCCGCTGCGTGTCCCGGACCTCGACGACGCCCAGCGGGCCGTCGTCGAGCACGCCGGGGGGCCGTTGCTCGTGCTCGCCGGGCCCGGCACGGGTAAGACCACGACGCTGGTCGAGGCCGTCGCGGCACGAGTCGCCGGCGGACTCGATCCGGAGCGCATCCTCGTCCTGACGTTCAGCCGCAAGGCCGCTGCCGAGTTGCGGGATCGCCTCGGTCGGCGCCTGGCGCGCACCACCGTCGGCCCGGCCGCGGCCACCTTCCACTCCTTCTGCTTCTCGCTGCTCGCGGAGCACGGCATGCGGGAACGGCTTCTGTCGGGCGCGGAGCAGGACGTCGTGGTGCGCGAGTTGCTGCGCGGCACGGTCGGGGATCCGCGCACCGCGCTGGCGTGGCCGCCGGAGCTCGCGGCCGCCGTCGGCACCCGCGGGCTGGCCGAGGAGGTGCGGGACGTGCTCTCCCGCGTCGCGGAGCGGGACGTGGACCTGCACGCACTCGCCGAGTGCGACCCGGACAACGCCGCGCAGTGGCGGGCGCTGGCCGAGTTCACCGACGTCTACCTCGACGTCATGGCGGCCCGTGGCGTCGCCGACCACGCCGGGCTCGTCCTGCGCGCCGTCGCGCTCGCCGAGGAGCCCGAGGTCCGCGCGGCGCTGCGCGAGCGGTACGCGTGCGTGTTCGTCGACGAGTACCAGGACGTCGATCCGGCTCAGGTGCGTCTACTCCAGGCGATCGCCGGGGACGGGCGGGACCTCGTCGTGTTCGGGGATCCGGACCAGGCCATCTACGGTTTCCGCGGCGCCGAAGTCCGGGAGATCCTCTCCTTCGGTTCGACGTTCCCCACCACGGCCGGCGGTCGGGCACCCGCTGCTGTCCTGCGCACCGTGCGCCGGTACGGACCGAACCTGCTCGCCGCGGGGCGTGCCGTAGCCAAACGGCTTCCGCTGAGCGGGCTCGACGCCGCCGCAGCGCGGTTGCACCGGGCACCGCAGTCCGGTGCGGCCACCCCGGGCCGGCTCGCGGTGCGGCTCTACCCGACGGCCGGAGCGGAGCTCGAGGCCGTCGCCGAGGTGCTGCGCCGCGCCCACCTCGAAGACGGCACGCCCTGGGCGGACATGGCCGTACTGGTGCGTTCCGGGACTCGGTCCATCCCCGCGGTACGCCGCGCGTTCGGTACCGCGGGCATCCCGTTCGCCGTCGCGGCCGACGAACTCCCGCTGCGGGCCGAGCCGGCGGTAGCGGTCCTGCGCACCGCCCTGCGCTTCGCCCTCGAGCCCGCCGCGGCGACCGCGGAGGACGCGCGTGAGCTGCTCCTCTCGCCGTTGGCCGGCGTGGACCCGGCGGCGCTGCGCGTACTGGGCCGGGTGCTTCGCGCGCGGGCGCGGGCGCAGAACGCGGACTCCGTCGCCCCGTCGGCGACGTTTCTGCGCGAGGCCCTGCTCGACCCGACGGCCCTGGCCGGGGTGCGCGAGCCGGGTGCAGCCGCGGTGCGGGCGCTTGCCGAACTTCTGCGGGCGGCCGCCGACGCGACCGCCGCCGGCGCCGACGCCCACGAGGTCCTGTGGCTGCTGTGGTCGGGCGTGCACGACTGGCCCGCCCGCCTCGAACGTGCGGCGGCGGGCCGCGGTCCGGCGGCGGAGCGCGCCGGGCGGGACCTCGACGCGGTGTGCGCGCTGTTCGACCTCGCCGCCCGCGCCGTCGACCCGCACGGCCGCAGCATCCGAACGCTGCTCGCCCAGCTCGATGCGGCGCAGATCCCCGGAGACCGCCCGCTGCCCGATGCGGGCGGCGTCGACGCGGTGCAGGTGATGACGGCGCACCGGTCCAAGGGCCTGGAGTGGCCGCTGGTCGTCGTGACCGGCGTGCAGGAGGGCGTGTGGCCGGACCTGCGCCGGCGCGGGTCGTTCCTGGGCGCCGATCGGCTGCGGCCCGACGGCCTCGCCTCGGCGCAGACGGCCGTGGAACGCCTGGCCGAGGAACGGCGGCTGTTCTACGTCGCCATCACCCGGGCCGCGGATCGCCTGCTGGTCACCGCAGTCGCCAGCCCGGACGAGGCGGGAGATCGGCCCTCGAGGTTTCTCGACGAACTCGGCGTGCCGGCCGTCGCCGTTCCCACCCGGCCGCTGCGTTCCCTGTCCGCGACCGGCTTGGTCGCCAACCTCCGCGCGGTCCTGGTGGACCCCGAGGCCTCCGAGGAGTTGCGCGCCGCGGCGGCGGAGCGGCTCGCCCTGCTCGCCGCGGAGACGGACGCCGAGGGTCAACCCCTCGTGCCCGCGGCCGATCCCGCCCGCTGGTGGGGGATGGTCGAGCCCAGCGTCGCGCCGCACCCGATCCGGGACGCCGCCGTGCCGATCGAGCTGTCCGGCAGCACGGTCGCGGGGCTGTCCGGCTGCCCGTTGCAGTGGTTCCTGCGCCGCGAGGTCCACGCCGACGACGCCGCCACCGCCGCGCTCGGGTTCGGCAACGTGCTGCACGCCCTCGCCGAAGAGGTCGCCGCGGGAGCCCCGGCCGACCTCGACTTCCTGATGGGCCGCCTCGACGGCGTCTGGCACGAACTCGCCTACGACGCGCAGTGGCAGTCGAACGACCAACGCGAGGCCGCCCGGGACGCGCTGCGCCGATTCCTGCTCTGGCACGTCGGCCGGCCGGACCGGACCCTGGTCGGAGTCGAGGTGGGCTTCGACGTCGCCCTGGACGCGGACGGGGAACGTGTGCGGGTGAAGGGCCGGCTGGACCGCGTCGAGCTCGATGCCGCCGGGCGCACGCGGGTCGTGGACCTCAAGACGAACAAGACCGCGCCGACTGCCGCGGAGCTCGCCGCGCACCCCCAGCTCGGCGTCTACCAGGCGGTCGTCGAAGCCGGGGGAGTGTCCGGCGCGAGCCAGGAGTGCGGCGGCGCCGAGCTGGTGATGCTGCGTCAGTCGAAGAAGGGCGAGGACCTGCCGCGCGTGCACGCGCAGAAGCCGCTGAAGGAGGCGGAAGACCCGGAGTGGGTGCACCGCCTCCTCGGCGAGGCCGCGCGGCGCATCCGCGCGGAGGCGTTCTCGCCGGTCGCGAGCGAGGAGTGCGACCGCTGCGCCTACCGCCGCTGCTGCTCCGCCCGGGCCGAGGGGTCGCAGGTGGTGACGTGAGCGAGACGAGCGAACGGCAGGGACCATGACCCTCCCTCCGGTTTTGCGGGATCCGGCGGACCTGATCGAGCTGCTCGGCGTTCCCTATACCGACGAGCAGATCGCGGCGATCGTCGCGCCGCTCGAACCCGCCGTGATCGTCGCCGGGGCCGGGTCCGGCAAGACCACGGTGATGGCCGCCCGCGTCGTCTGGCTGGTCGGCACCGGTCGGGTGCTGCCCGCGCAGGTGCTGGGCCTGACCTTCACCAACAAGGCCGCCGCGGAACTGAGCCACCGGGTGCGCACCGCCCTGGCGAAGCTGCGTCCGGCCCAGCAGGAAGAAGCGGACGACGCCGGCGAGCCGACGATCGCCACCTACCACTCCTATGCGGGCAATCTCATCGCCGAGCACGGCCTGCGGCTCGGTGTCGAACCGACCTCTCGGCTTCTGGCAGACGCGACTCGGTACCAGCTCGCGGCCCGCGCCATCCGCTCCGCTCCCGGCCCGTATCCGGCGCTGACCAAATCCACGTCCGATCTCGTCGTCGACGTGCTCGCCCTGTCCGGCGAACTCGACGAGCACCTCGTCGCCCCCGAAGCCCTGCGTGCCCACGACGAAGGCCTTTTCGCCCGCCTGCAGGGTGTTTCCGGCGCCGATTCGCCGACGTCGGCCCTCGGGAAGGTGCTGGCAACCGCCGCCAAGCGGCTGGAGTTGCTCGAACTGGTGCTGGGCTACCGGGAGGCGAAGGCGCGGGCCGACGTCGTGGACTTCGGGGACCAGATGGCCCTCGCCGCACGGCTGGCGGAAGAGCGCCCGGCGGTGGCGGAGATCGAGAAGGAGCGCTTTTCCGTCGTTCTGCTCGACGAGTACCAGGACACCTCCGTCGCGCAGCGGCGCATGCTCGTCGGCCTGTTCGGCGGCGGGCACCCGGTGACTGCGGTGGGAGACCCGTGCCAGGCCATCTACGGCTGGCGCGGTGCCTCGGTCGCGAACCTCGAAGACTTCCCGGCCCACTTCCGTGCCGTGCTGCAGGACGGCCCGCGGCCCGCGGCCCGGTACTCGCTGCGGGAGAATCGGCGCAACGGCGAAATCGTCCTCGACCTCGCGAACACCCTCGCCGAACCGTTGCGCGAGGTGCACGACGGCGTCGCGACCCTGGCGGCGGCGGAGAACAACCTCGGCAGGGGCGAGATCCGCACCGCGCTGCTCGCGGACTACCGGCAGGAGATGGCCTGGGTCGGCGAGCAGGTCGCGCAGGCGCTGGCAGACGGTGTCGCGCCGGCGCAGATCGCCGTCCTCGTGCGCGCCACGCGGGACATCGGACCGCTGCACGCCGAACTCGTGTCCCGGGACATCCCGGTCGAGGTCGTCGGCCTCGGCGGGCTCGTGCACCTGCCCGAGGTCGCCGACGTCATCGCCGTTCTCGAGGTTCTCGACGACGGCTGCGCCAACGCGGCCCTGGTCCGCCTGCTCGTCGGCCCACGCTGGCGGATCGGACCGCGCGACCTTGCGCTGCTGGGCAATCGGGCCGCCTCGCTCGTCGCAGTGCCCGGGAGCGCGCGCGGCTCCGCGCTGGAGTCCGCTCCCGGTGTCACCGACCCGGCCGAGCGGGTATCGCTCGTCGAGGCCCTCGGCTCGCCCGGCGAGGCGGCCTACTCTGCCGAGGCCCTCGAGCGGTTCGCCGCACTGGACCGCGAACTGCGCTCGCTGCGCCGCCACCTCGGCGAGCCGTTGCTCGACCTCGTGCACCGGGTCGTCGCCACCACGGGCCTCGGCGTGGAGATCGGCGCGGCCCCGCACGCTGTCGCGTCCCGGCGTCGGGAATCCCTCGCGGCGTTCACCGACGTCGCGGCCGGTTTCACCGACCTCGACGGGGAATCGTCGGTCCCCGCGTTCCTGGCGTGGCTGCGAGCCTCGGAGGAGCACGAGCGCGGTCTGGACTCCGCGGGCCCGCGCAGCTCGGACGCCGTCGTTCTGATGACCGCGCACAAGGCCAAGGGCCTGGAGTGGGACGTCGTCGTCCTGCCCGACGTCACCGCGACCGTGTTCCCCTCCAACCGCGGCCGGGCGAAGTGGACGACCCGCGCCGAGTCCCTCCCGCACGTCCTGCGCGGAGACCGGGACGGGCTGCCCGACGTCGGGGAGTACACCCCCAAGGGCCTGTCCGCCTTCGAGGCCGGCATGAGGGAACAGTCCGCCCTGGAGGAACTGCGGCTCGTGTACGTCGCGGTAACCCGCCCCCGGCTGCGCCTGGTGATGTCGGCGCACTGGTGGGGCCCGACGCAGAAGAAGAAGCGCGGCCCCTCGCCCTATCTCCTGGCCACGCGAGACTTCCTGCTGGCTCGAGACCTCGCCACCGGCGGCCCGTGGGCGCAGGAGCCGCCAGAGACCGAGAACCCCCTGCGCGGCCAGACCACCGAGATCTCCTGGCCCGCCCCGCTCGACCCCGTCGCGTCGGCGGCCCGCCAGGCGGGCGCGAAGCTCGTGGCCAAGGCCGCCAAGCGCCGCAAAGCGGCGCGGAAATCGGCCGACAGCGCAGTAGAACACCGCGCCGAGGCCTACGAGGCGTGTTCGACTGCGCTATCGGGAGAGTTCGAACACGCGCCACCGATCGTCGGTGGGAGCGGTGGGAGCGGTGGGAGCGGAGCCGGGGCCGGCGGGCTCGGGGCGAGCGACGCCGCGCTGGTGGGCGGTTGGGACCACGACCTCGAGCTGCTGCTGAAGGAACTGCGGCGCGAGAGGAACTCGGTGCGGGAGGTCGCGCTGCCCGCGTCGCTGTCGGCCTCGCAGGTGCTGATGCTCGCCGCGGACCCCGACGGTCTGGCGCGCGAGCTCGCTCGCCCCATGCCCCGCCCGCCCGCGGCCGCCGCCCGGCGCGGCACGCGTTTCCACGCCTGGATCGAAGCCGAGTTCGGCCAGCAGTCGCTCCTCGAGCTCGACGATCTCTCCGACGCGGCCGACGCCGACCTCGACGACGAGGAACTGACGGCCCTTCAGGAGTCCTTCCGCAGGGGCCCCTACGCCTCCCGCGCCCCCTACCGGGTGGAGGCGCCGTTCGCCCTGGCCATTGCCGGGCGGATCGTGCGGGGACGGATCGACGCCGTCTACGAAACCCTCGTCGGGTACGAGGTCGTGGACTGGAAAACCAGCCACCGGCAGAACGCCGATCCGCTGCAGCTCGCGATCTACCGCCTGGCCTGGGCCGAACTCGCCGGGGTCGACCCGTCCTTGGTCGACGCCGCGTTCTGCTACGTCCGCACCAACAGGATCGTCCGCCCCGATCTCCCCGACCGGGCCGAGGTCGAGACGCTGTTGGGTGCCTGAAGCCTGCCCGTGTCGATGTAATACGAGTTAGGATCCGTGTATGACGATGTTCAGTTTTCGAGTCGACGACGAATGCGCCGTCGAGACGGAGGCCTGGGTCGCTCGCCTCGGCGTCGAGCGGTCCGAGTTCCTTCGCGAAGCACTTCGTCTCCACCTCGCCCGTCTGGCCAGCGAAGCCGATGCAGAGATCTGGGAAGCCGAGCCGCTGAGCGAGCAGGAGCAGTCCCTGGCGTCGGTCGCCGCCTGGGGGCCGGCCGAGGAGTGGTCGGACTGGGCGCATGCAGCGCGGTGAGATCTGGTTCGCGGCCACTCCCGGCGGGGATCGACCCGTGCTGGTGCTTACCCGGGATCCGGTCGCGGATCGAATCGGCGCCGTAGTCGTCGCGTCGCTGACCCGTACCGTGCGGGGGCTCGCCAGCGAGTTGGACCTGACCCCGGAGCGGGACGGCGTGCCCAGCGACTGCGTCGTGAACTTCGACAACCTGCACACGCTTCCGAAGGACTGCTTCCGGCGCGTGGTCGCGCAGTTGTCCGCCGCCCGGATGCAGGAGGCCTGCGCGGTTCTACGCGCCGCCACGGGTTGCTAGCCGGGTCTACCGACCCGAGCCGGGCGCGGGAAGCGCCGCGCGACCGCGAACTAGTACAAGCGACTTATGCGCGGGTAGGCTGGCGTCATGTCCGCCAGTTCGCCCCGGGATCAGATGGTCGAAGCGGCCAGTCGGCTCTTCGCGAAGCAGGGGTACCGCTCCACGACCATGCGCGGCATCGTCGACGAGTCCGGCGCACCCTGGGGATCGTTGGCCCACTACTGGCCCGGCGGCAAGGAGCAGATCGGCGTCGCGGCGATCCAGTACGGCGACCAACGCGTTCGCGGCGCCATCGAGTTCTGTCTGCAGCGGGCCCAGACCCCGGGCGAGGCGGTGGCGCAGTACCTGGCCCTGGTGGGCGACGTGCTCGAGGGCAGCGGGTGGGAGACCGGCTGCCCGGTGACCACGGTCGCGCTCGAGGTGGCCTCCGACGGATCCCCCGTCGCGGAGGCCTGCGTTGCCGCGTTCAACGGGTGGTGCGCCGCCTGGGCGGCGGGCTTTCGGGCGGCCGGGATCAAGCCCGCCCGGGCACGAGACCTGGCGACCAGCGTCGTCGGCGGCGCCGGTGGAGCGTTGATTCAGAGCAGGGTCCTGCAGACCAAGGCGCCGATGCGGCTTGCGGCCGAATCGCTGCGCACGCTGCTCGACTCCGCCGTCGCAGGTTCCTGACCTCCGCCTCCGTCCAACCCTGGCGCTAATACGTTCGTATTGGTGCGGTCGCGACCATGAATTAGTACGCATGTATTAGTTCGTCGTCGATCCCGGGAGCGCACGTATGACCACCAGTCAGAAGTGGGACGTCATCGTCGTCGGCGGCGGGCTCGCCGGTCTGACCGCGGGTGCGTACCTGACCGCGGCCGGCAAGCGGACGCTCGTCCTGGAGTACGGCGACGTCGTCGGCGGATCCACGCACGTTTTCCGGCGGCGCAACCGGTGGGAGTTCGACGTCGGGGTCCACCACCTGGGCAACCTCGGCCCCGACGGACACCTGCCGACGATCCTGCGCGGGCTCGGCCTCGACGATCGCATCGAGTTCCTGCCCATGGACCCGGACGGCTTCGAGATCTACCACATGCCGGACTTCGAGTTCTCCGCTCCGCGCGGCCTGGACAACTACACCGATCGCCTGATCGCCGCCTTCCCTGCCGACGAGCGCGGGCTCCGGAAGTTCATGCGCGTCATGCGCGGCATCGGCGGGCCCATCGACCGGGGCCGTACCCCCGCGTCGTCGCGCGGCCTGATCGACTACGCCCTCGGCGCGCGGCAGCACGCACGCTGGACCCTGCTGCCGCTGCAGAAGCTGTTCGACGCCTGCGGCCTCAGCCGCCGGGCGCAACTGGTCCTGTGCATGCCCAACCTCAGCTACGAAACTCCGCCCTCGCGTGCCCCGATCGCCATGCACGCCGCGTTCCTCTGGGACTTCTACGAGCTCGGCGCGGGCTACCCCAGGGGCGGCGGCCAGGTCTTCGCCGCGCACCTGACCGACGTCGTACGCACCCACGGCGGGGGCGTCCGCACCGGCGCCCGGGTCGAGCGGATCCTCCTCGAGGGCGGGCGCGTGACCGGCGTTGCACTGGTCGGCGGCGAACGCCTGTCCGCGCCGGTCGTCGTCTCCAGCGCCGACCTCAAGCGCACCATGCTGGACATGGTCGGCCGCGAGCACCTCAAGACGCGGACCGTGAAGAAGGTCCGCGGCGGCCGGACGGCACTGCCCTGGTTCAACGCCTACCTCGGCCTCGACGTCGACCTGCGCGACCAGGTCCCCAACGCCGACCACCACAGCTTCCCGACGTGGGACTCCTTCGAGGACCTCTTCAAGCTCATGGAGGGCCCGGCGGACCGGGACGACGCATGGCTGGCCGACCTCGGCCGACGCCTGCCCGCCTACATCCACAGCTCGACGGTCAAGGACCCCGACAACCCGCACTACGCCCCGCCGGGGCACAGCTCGCTGGAGGTGATGGTCCCGATCTCGCCCAACCTCAAGCGCTGGGGCCTGGACAGCGGCCCATTCGACGGCGCCGACTACCGCAAGAATCCCGCCTACCTCGAACTCAAAGAACACCTCACCGACGTCATGGTCGCGCGCGCGGAAGAAGCCCTGCCGGGGTTGGTCAAGGACCACGTCCTCTGGCGCGAGGCCGGCACGCCCGTCACGCAGGAGCGGTACACCCTGCCCACCGCGGGCTCGGCCTACGGCCTGGAGATCGCCGTCGGTCAGTTCGCCCAGTTCGGCCGCCACGGCGTGCGCACCGAGATCCCCGGCCTTTTCCTGGCCGGCTCCAGCTGTGCCTGGGGTCCGGGAGTGGAGGGCGTCATGCACAGCGGCATCTACGCCGCCTCCGCGGTCCTCGGCCGCGACCTGCCGGCGGAGATCCGGGCCGGTGCCGTGCTGGGAGACCGCTCGAAGCTGACGCCGATGGGCGCGGACTGGGATCCGCTGGAGGTCTCCCGGCGCCTCGACAGGCAACCGCTGACCGCCGCGACCGCAGGGGACGCGTCGTGACGGGCGAACTGGACGCGGTCGTCGTCGGAGCAGGCTTTTCCGGGCTGTACATGCTCCATCGCCTGCGCAACGAACTCGGGCGCAACGTCCGGGTGTTCGAGGCCGGTGGCGGCGTGGGCGGCACCTGGTACTGGAACCGGTATCCCGGGGCGCGCTGCGACAGCGAGGCCTACATCTACTGCTACCTCTTCGACGAGAAGCTGTGGCAGGAGTGGGAATGGAGCGAGCGCTACCCGCAGCAGGCCGAGGTGCTGTCCTACCTCGAACACGTCGCCGAGCGCTTCGATCTGCTGCGCGACGTCTGTTTCGACACCCGGATCGCCTCGGCGGAGTTCGACGAGACCGCCGGGACCTGGACCGTTCGAACCGCCGACGGCGAGAGCGTCACCGCGCGGCACCTGATCACCGGCGTCGGCTGCCTGTCCGCCTGGCACACCCCGCCCTTCCCGGGCCGGGAGAGCTTCGCCGGAGAGATCTACTACACCGGCAAGTGGCCGCACCACGACGTGGCTCTGGCCGGCAAGCGGATCGGGGTGATCGGCACCGGCGCGACCGCCATCCAGACCATCCCCATCCTCGCCGCGCAGGCCTCGGAACTGACGGTCTTTCAGCGGACCACGAACTACATCGTGCCCGCCCGCCACGGACCCGTCCCGGCCGAAGTCCAGGCCGAACGCAAACAGGACTTCGAAGGCATCAGGGAGCGCACCAGGAACTCCGCCTTCGGCATGCCCTTCCAGCCGCAGCCCAAGGGCCTACTGGAATCGACCGAGGCCGAGATCGACGAGGTCCTGAACGCGTGGTGGGAGATCGGGGGCCTCGGCTTCATGCTCGCCACCTACTTCGACCCGCTGATCGTCCCCGAGGCCAACCTGCGGGTGGGGGCCTTCCTCGACGCCAAGATCCGGGAGAAGGTCGCCGACCCCGCGCTCGCCGACCTGCTCACGCCCAAGGGCATCCAGTACGGCATCAAACGCATCCCCCTGGACTCCGGCTACTTCGAGACCTTCAACTCCGCGCACGTGCACCTGGTCGACGTGAAGTCGAATCCGATCGCGGAGATCACGCCACGGGGGATCCGCCTGGCCGACGGGACCGAGCACGCCCTCGACGTGATCATCTTCGCCACCGGCTTCGACTCGACCACCGGCACGTTGAACCGCATCGACATCCGCGGCCGCGGCGGGCAACTGCTGCGCGACAAATGGGCCGATGGACCGCGGACCTACCTCGGCATGAGTACCGCCGGGTTCCCCAACCTGTTCATGATCACCGGGCCGCAGAGCCCGGGGGTGCTGTCGAACATGCCGGTCTCGATCGAGCAGCACGTCGAGTTCGTCTCGGGCATCCTCCTGGCCGCGGCCGAGCGCGGCGCGCAGACCGTCGAGGCGAGCGTGGCCGCCGAAGACGCCTGGGTCGAGCACAACAACGAGGTCGTGAACGCCACCCTGTTCCCGCTGGGCGACACCACGTACATGGGAGCCAACATCCCGGGCAAACCGCGGGTGTTCGTCGCCAACCTCGACTTCGTCGGCGGGTACGCGGCGCGCTGCGCGCAGGTCGCGGCCGACGGCTACGAAGGGTTCGTCTTCACCGGGCGGCACGCGGCAGTCGAGTAGGACGGGACGCTGCATAGGCTGCGGGCATGACCTCGCCCGAGTTGAACAGCCTGCCGCTCGCTCGCGGGACGCACGATCGCGCGGCGCACCTGCGCGCGAACCCGGCCGCGCTCGCGAAGGCGTGGGCGCACCCGCAGGCGCGGGTGCTGCGGGTGCACGGCGGCGCGACCGCGCTGCGGGCAGACGGTGCGGACCTCGCCTATCTGACGGTTGATCAGGTCAAGAGCCCCGAGGACGCCTGGTTCCTCGGGTTGGACACCGCCGCAAGGCCGTACTTCGCGCTCGCCGGGGAGTTCGAACCGGGCCCGGACGAACGCGCCGCGACGTTGCGCGAGCTCACCGGAGCGCTGTCGGCGGACGCGGTCGGGCTGTTCGTGCACGCCGTGGGTCTGGACAACTGGCACGCCAGGCACGGGTTCTGCCCGAACTGCGGATCGCCGTCGACGATCGTGAGCGGGGGACACGTTCGGGCGTGCACCGGATGCGCGATGCAACAGTTCCCGCGCACCGACCCCGCCGTGATCATGCTCGTCGTCGACGACGACGATCGCTGCCTGCTCGGGCACAACCCCGCCTGGCCGCCGGGCCGCTTCTCGACGCTGGCCGGATTCGTCGAGCCGGGGGAGTCCCTGGAGCAGGCGGTGATCCGCGAGGTCTACGAAGAGGTCGGCGTCGTCTGCGATCGCGTGGTCTACGAGGGCAGTCAGCCGTGGCCGCTGCCGAGTTCGCTGATGCTCGGCTTTCGCGCGCACGCCGTCGACACCACCACCACCGTGGACGCCGAGGAGATCACCGAAGCCCGCTGGTTCACGCGCGAGGAACTCCTGGAAGCCGGCCGCACCGGGGAGGCGCTCATGCCGGGCGCGATCTCGATCGCCCGCTACCTGATCGAGAACTGGTTCGGCGGCCCACTGCCCGCGGAAAACCGTTGGCAGTAACCACTCGACCCACGCGGCAACACACCGGTCCCCGCCGCCCAGCCACACGTCGGACCGTGACTGTGGCGGCTGTCAGCTCCCACAGTCATCCGCGCGCCGGGGATTTCGATTCGTGGTGACTGTGGCGGCTGTCGGCTCCCACAGTCATCCGCGCGCCGGGGATTTCGATTCGTGGTGACCGTGGCGGCTGTCGGCTCCCACAGTCATCCGCGCGCCGGGGATTTCGATTCGTGGTGACTGTGGCGGCTGACAGGGACAGGAGCTACTCGACCCAGGCGGGCAGGCGAACCGTCCACCACGCGGTGACGGCCTCGCCTTCGGCGGCCGTCAGGCCGTAGGCCTCGCACATTTCGCGCGCAAGTTCCGCCAGGGCGTCGGTCCACTCCTTCTCGGAGGTCGCGGAGGACGCCGCGCGGTAGGCCTGTGCGCCGCGGTCCCATGCCGCTCCCGGCGACGGCGCCGGCAGCGCGAGGACCTGCTTGGCGCTGAGCTTGATCGCGTCGGTGGACAGCGCGGCGCCGGCGAAGTGGCGCAGCGCCCAGGCCGTCAGCACCGGCGAACTCAGTGCAGCTCCGACGTGCCACAGATCGGCCTGCGCGCACTGCACGGTGATCGTCGGGATCGACGGCAGGAGCGCCCCGCCGGGATCGGCGAGCACCTCCAGCACCCGGGTCTGCGTGGACAGCAGCAGCTTCGGCGTCAGCCGGGCCCGCGCCCACGCGCCCAAGCCGGGATCCGCGAGCAGCGCGTCGACCTCCACGACCGGCCGCGCGTAGGCCGACTTGGCAAAGCGGGTCGAGCGCACGCCCCACAGCAGCCGCGCCGGATCGATCAGCCCGACGGTGACCAGCCGGCGCTGTGTCGGCTCCGGCTCCTCGCCCGCGGCGTCGCGCACGAACGGCACCAGCCCGTAGTACTGGTCGCGAAAGTCCGCCGTGGCCGTGCACCACGACGCGAGCGTCCCGGTGGCCGCGACCTCGAAGGCCGGCACGCCGCGGGTGTCGGCGAACAGCCACGACCACGTGGGCCGGGTGGCCAGGTCCGCGGACTCCGCGCGCATCGGTTCGATCGACTCCACGCCGGCCCCGGCGCAGCGGTCGACGCCGAGCGATTCGGCCGGCGGGGTGTGCACGAACACCGGCGCGCACACCTGCACCCCGGCCTCGAAGACGTTCTCGACGCTGCGCCAGATCCACGCCAGCGTCGCGTTCTCGGCCAGCAGCGTCCGCAGCGGCCGAGCGTCCCGGGTGGCCAGGAGCGACTCCGGCGCGATCATCCCGAACGCACCGCCCGGGCGGGTGAGCCGCAGCGCCAGGGCGAGGAAGACGGCGGCGGTGTCCGCGTACCCGCCCGCGACCTCGCCGTAGGCGGCCTTCAACAACGCGGCGTCCCGCCGAACGGTCGCGGTCTGCAACTGGTTCAGGAACGGCGGATTCCCCACCACGGCGTCGAATCCGGCCGGTGCCAGCGCGGCCCAGTCCACGCCGAGCAGGGCGTCGCCGTGCACCAGGTTCGTCCGCGTGGCCTCCGGAGCCAGCACCCGTAGCGCCGCGTCGGCACACAGCAGCGCGACCGGGTCCAGGTCGGCACCCGTCAGAGCGTCCTCGACGACGGTCCGCGCCGGCACCCCGCGCTCGATCAGCAACTGCCCCGCGGCCAGCAGAAAGGCGCCGGCGCCGGCGGCCGGGTCGCACACCGTGGGCGCCGCGGCGCCGACACGGTCCAGGACTTCCCGCGCGATCGCCCGGGCCACGTGCGGCGGGGTGTAGAAGGCACCGGACGAGCGGCGGCCCGAGCGAGGCTGCGTCGCCTCGCACGCCGCCACCAACACCTCGGGGTCGATGCTCGGGAGCTGGGGCACCACCGCGTCCGCCCGCCGGTGTGCGAGCAGCGGAAACTGCTCGGGGCTCGCCTCGACGAGCCCATCGACAATCCCGGCGAGCACCGCGAGGCGGCGCGGATCGTCGGGTGCTTCGATCCCGGCGCACAGCGCCCGGCACTGCGCGAGGAAGGCCTCCACGTCCTAGCCCTGCTCCAGCACGCCGCCGGAACTAGGCGGTGGCGGCCAACTGCGCCCTGACGGCGGCGACGCTCGGGTTGGTCAGTGCGGTGCCGTCGGCGAAGCGGACGGTCGGGACGACTGCGTTGCCTCGGTTGACCGACTTCACCCACTCCAGGCCTTCGGGGTCGGCGTCGATGTCGACGGCGGTGTAGGGGATGCCTTCGAGGTCGAGCAGGCCCTTGAGCCGACGGCAGGGCCCACACCAGGTGGTGCTGTAGACGGTGAGCGATGCGTTCTCGGACACTGGACTTGCCTCTCGTGGGAACGGGTTCTCGCCTCAGTGAACACCGCGGCGGGCCCGTAACTTCCCACGCCCCTCCCCGACGCGCCGCGCCACGTCGACCTGCGCGTCGCCGCTCGCGCGCAAGCTCGCGGCTTGTCGGTGGGTGCTGCGAAGATGCCCCGGTGCCCGCCTCCCTCGCCTCCGCCCTGAACGCCCTGGACCCCGAACAGCGGGCGGTCGCCGAAGCCCTCGATGGGCCGGTCTGCGTGCTCGCGGGTGCCGGAACGGGCAAGACCCGGGCCATCACCCACCGCGTTGCGCACGGAGTGAGTACCGGGACCTACCAGGCGCGCAACGTCCTCGCCGTCACCTTCACCGCCCGGGCCGCGGGGGAACTGCGCACCCGGCTGCGGGCGCTCGGCGCGGACGGGGTGGCCGCGCGCACGTTCCACTCGGCGGCGCTGCGCCAGCTGCAGTTCTTCTGGCCGCAGGCCATCGGCGGGGCGCTGCCCCGCCTCGAGGCGTCCAAGGCCCCCCAGGTCGCCGCGGCGGCGGCGCGGATCGCCCTGCGCCCGAGCACCGCCGACGTCCGGGACCTCGCGGCCGAGGTCGAATGGGCCAAGGTTTCCCAGATCGCGCCGGGGGACTACGCCGGAGCGGCCACCGCAGCCGGGCGCACCCCGCCCGCCGGGCTGGACCTCGCCGGGTTCGGGCAGTTCTACACCGCGTACGAGGAGGTCAAGAACGGCCGCGGGATCATGGACATGGAAGACGTCCTGCTGCTGACCGTCGGGGTCCTCGACGCCAAGCCCGACGTCGCGGAGAAGGTGCGCCGCCAGTACCGCCACCTCGTCGTCGACGAGTACCAGGACGTGAGCCCCCTGCAGCAGCGGCTGCTGGACCTCTGGCTCGGGGAGGGGAACTCGATCTGCGTAGTCGGGGACCCGGACCAGACCATCTACTCCTTCGCCGGTGCCACCCCGCGGTTCCTGCGCGAGTTCGCCGCCCGCCATCCCGGCACCCAGACGGTTCGGCTCGTGCGGAACTACCGCTCCTCGCCGCAGATCGTCGGACTGGCCAACGACGTCCTGCACCGCCGCGGCGGAGCTGGCGAACTGCGCGCCCAGTCCCCGGACGGGCCGAAGCCCGCGCTGCGCGAGTACGCCGACGACTCCCTCGAGGCCGCCGGTGTCGCCGCGCGCATCGTCGGTCTGCGGGAGGCCGGCGTTCCGGCCAGCGAGATCGCCGTGCTGTTTCGCACCAACGGCCAGTCCCTGGCCTACGAGGAGGCCCTCGCCGAACGCGGGGTTCCGTTCGTGCTCCGCGGCGGGGAGAAGTTCTTCGCCCGCCCGGAGATCAAGGCGGCGCTGACCCGGCTGCGCGGCGCGGCCCGGGCCAGCGCGTGGGATGCCACCGACGGCGTCGGGGAGCCCGTCGGCCTGGTCGAGCAGGTCCGGGCGGTGCTGTCCGACGCGGGCATGGTCGCCGCCGACGCCACCCGCGCCGGTGCCGCCGCCGAGCGCGCCGAGTCGCTCGCCGCGCTGGTCCGGGTGGCGTCGGACCTCGCCGAGGCCGAGCCCGCGGCAGATCTGGCGCGGCTGGTGGCCGAGCTCGAAACGCGCGCGGCGGACTCCCACGTCCCGACGATCGAGGGCGTCACCCTCGCTTCGCTGCACTCGGCCAAGGGCCTGGAGTGGAGCGCGGTGTTCATCGTCGGGCTCTGCGAGGGCATGGTCCCGATCAGCTACGCCACGACGGCCGAGGCAGTCGAGGAGGAGCGCCGGCTGCTCTACGTCGGCGTCACCCGCGCCCGGCACCATCTGGAACTGTCCTGGGCGCTGGCCCGGTCCTCCGGCGGCCGGGGGTCGCGTACCCCCTCCCGCTTCCTCGACGCCCTGCGCGCGGCTCGGTCCAGCGCGGCGCCGCCCTCGCCCCGCGTCAGCGGGGCACTCCGGGACCGGGACCGCGCCAACCAGCGCTGCCGGGTATGTCGCTGCGCACTGACCGACGCGGTCTCCCGCAAGTTGGGGCGCTGCACGGACTGCCCCGCGGACCTCGACGAGGGCCTGCTCGAGCGCCTGCGCACCTGGCGGACCGAGCGTGCCCGCGCTGCCTCGCTCCCGACGTACTGCGTGTTCACCGACGCGACGCTGCAGGCCATCGCCGAGCAGGCCCCGGCGCAGTCGCACGAGCTGGCGCGGGTTCCGGGCGTCGGCGCGGCGAAGGTGGAGCGCTACGGAGCCGACGTGCTCGCGATCTGCTCCGGTCAAGAGGTTTCAGTCGAGTAGGGCAGGGACCGGGGATCCTGCGCTGACCTGCAGGTTTATCGGCAGAAATAATTGCTTGCGAGCGCCTGGTACGCCCGCGTACTCTTCTCGAAGTCGGCAGCGCGCATCCGCGCTGCCGCCCCTGCGAGCAAGGCAAGGAGGTGGACCCCGGTGAAGAGAAACATCATGTGCAGCGCCCTCGTGAGCGCTCCCGTCGTCGTGGTCGCCTCCGTGCCCACGCACGGCATTCGGCTGCGCACGATCGCGCCGTTCGCGGCAGTCGCACGCCGGGAGTCTGCTCTCTGGCTGCAGTCCGACGTCTCGCTCCTGGGCATGCGTCCGACCGTCGTCAACGGCTACGCCGTCGATGGCACCCCGAAGCACGCTCCGCGCACCTTCGCCCCCTCGGGCAATCGCAGCTTGGATCCACCGGTCTAGCTCCACAGACCGGCGCCACCAAGGCCGCGGAACCCGAGACCCGGGATCCGCGGCCTTTTCGTTTGTCTCTGGCAACAGAGACAGAGCGGGCCGCACGAGCAAACACCGACCGCAACCCGAACCGACCCACACAGGGGGTGACATCCAGATGCAGACCGCATTGGTCGTCGACGCCATCGCCGAAGACGTCGCTGCGAAGCTTCCCTGTCGTGCCTTCGAGGCCGACCTGTTCTTCGCCGAGACTCCCGAGGATGTCGAGTACGCGAAGTCGCTGTGCCGCAACTGCCCGATCGTCGACGCCTGCCTCGCGGGCGCGCTTGCGCGCTCCGAGCCCTGGGGCGTCTGGGGTGGCGAACTGTTCGTGCAGGGTGTCGTCGCGCCGCGCAAGCGGCCGCGGGGACGTCCTCGCAAGGACTCCATCGCAGCCTGACGAGAGCAACGGGGGGCCGGGACACGGAGCCCCCGAGCGTTGGCGAGGGACTCCTCTCCTGCGCCCGGCCCCCCGAAGCGGCGAGTGACGACGCGTCAGATCGCAGCGTGGCCTACAACGCCACCCGAATCGCGGGCCCACGAGGCCCCACGTCGAGAAACGAGCCCGAGATGAATCTGTTCGCCGAAGATCTGGCCCGCGAAGGCATGCGCAGCCGCCTCCGCGAAGCCGGCGAAGCCCGCCTGGTCGCCGCCGCAAGGCGCGCCAGGCAGGCCGAGCGGATGGCGCAGCGCGCCGAACGCGCCCAGCACCGCGCCGCCAAGGCCTGGGCCCGCGTGGCCCAGTAGGCAGGCACGACGTCAGGGGTCCCTCCACCGACCGGCGGTGGACGGACCCCTGACGGCGCTCGAGCTAGGGAGTGTCCCGCGAATATCGGCGGATGCGGGCGGTGATCACGGCGGCGATCCGGCAAGGCGGAGGAGCCCGCTACGGAAGGAGTGGGCTACGTCGCCGCAACGCCGCCGGGCGTCGTCGTGGCGCCGATCCGCGCCGCCAGGATTCAAGGGACACGACTTAGTCCCCGTCGGGAGCGGACTTGCGGGTGGTCGCCTTCCGCGGTGCCGCCTTGGCCCCGGGGGCCGGGGCGGCGGCCTTGCGCGGGGCGGCCTTGCGCGCGGGCTTCGCGGGCGCGGGCACCTCGGCGACGATCACGTCCGGTTCGTCGTGCGCAGGCTCGGCGATCGGCTTGGGCTCGGGACCGGGCGCGGGAATGTCCTCGTCTCCCGGAAGCCACGCGGAGAGTTCGTCGCGCCAGGGCCCGCCCGCCTCGAGTTGGCAGAGCACGCCGATCGACCCGAGCCACACGCGGTGGATCAGCAGGTAGGCCGGGGGCAGGTTGAGCTGCAGGCCCGTGTAGTAGTGCGCCGAGCGCGGGTCCCCGATCCGGGCCGCCTGCGCGCGCAGCCAGGCCCGGGAGAAGGAGAAGTCCGGCTCGGTCACCGGCTCGAGGAACGGCAGCAGGTAGGTCAGCAGCTTGTCCGGATCGATCGCGATGGACTTCTTGATGAAGCCCTCCGACCGCAGGCCGTCGACGACGCCCTGGCCGTTGCCGTGCAGCGCGGCCGAGAGAAACCGGCGGATCTCCCGGGGCAGGCCGTCGGGGAGGCGGTTGACGGCGCCGAAGTCGAGGACGCCGAGCCGCCCGTCGGGCAGCATCCGGAAGTTGCCCGGGTGCGGGTCGGCGTGCAGCAGGCCCGCCCGCGCCGGCCCGGAGATCAGAAACCGGTGGTAGAGCAGGCCCGCGCGGTCTCGGGCCTCCTTGTCGCCGCTGGAGATGATTGCCGAGAGCGGAGTGCCGTCGATCCATTCGGTCACGATGACGTTGCCGCCCTGGTGGATCACCTTGGGCACGCAGATGTCCGGGTCCCCGTCGAACGCCTCGGCGAACCTGCGCTGCGAGGACGCCTCGAGGGCGTAGTCGAGCTCCTCTGCGACGCGTTCCTTGAGTTCGGCGATCAACGGCTTGACGTCGAGGCCGGGGACGAGGGAGCCGAAGAGTCGAGCCAGGCGCGAGAGTTGGTTCAGATCTCCGAGCAGTGCCGGTCCGGCACCGGGGTACTGGATCTTGACCGCGACGTCGCGGCCGTCGGACCAGACGGCTCGGTGGACCTGACCGACGCTGGCGGCGGCGACCGCCTTGGTGTCGAACTCGGTGAACTGCTCGCGCCACTTCGGTCCCATGCCCGAGGCCATGACCTCGCGGACCACCCGCGCCGGCAGCGGGGGAGCGGCCTCCTGGAGCTTGGTCAGCGTGGCCCGGTAGGGCGCGACCAGGGGTTCGGGGAGGGCGGCTTCGAAAACGGACAGGGCCTGGCCGAACTTCATGGCCCCGCCCTTGAGCTCGCCGAGGACCTTGAAGACCTGGTCGGCGGTGCGAGCCTGCAGTTCCGCGGTGACGATCTCGGCCGGGCGTCCGCCGATCCGCTTGCCCAGGCCCAGCGTGGCCCGCCCGGCCATGCCCAGGGGCAGTGCGGCGAGCTTCGCCCCTCGGGTGACGGCCCGAAGCGGGATGTCCGCAGGTCCGTAGTCGGGGCTCACTCGCCCATTGTTGCCCACGAACGCCGCGAAGGTGTCGGCGCAGGGTCATCGGGCCCAGGTGCACCCGCATGCGGGGTGCGGTTGCCACGACCGTCGGCGAAGGATTCCGTCCGGCAGCCGAAGGTGCAGCGTGCCGTCCAGAGTCGTCGCCGAGCCGGTGTCCAGGAAGGTCAGGACCTGCAGCGCGGCGTGGCTGGCCACGGCCGTGGCGAGAACGACGTCGCAGGCGGCGACGGCCTCCGGCTCGCTCGGGACGGTCAACTGGGCCGTCAGCGAAGCCCACTGGGGGTCCCGTTCGCCGCGGGCGAGATCCAGGCAGCGCAGGCAGGCGCTCGTGCCCGGCACCACCAGCGGACCGACCGTTCCGCTCGTCTCCTGGACCTGCGCGACCAGGTGGGGAACCCGCTCGGTCCACAGATCGTCGGCTCGCGCGGGCACCCCGGCGTCGGAGGTCAGCACGACCACGTCCGCGGTGGGCCCTTTGCGGCGTGGCGCAGGCAGCCCAGCGCGGCGCCGGGCGCGCCGAGCGGCCGACAGCGTCGGCGCGGGAAGCGGAGCCGGAGCGGCGGCCCGGCCGCGCTGCATGCCGAGGTGCTCCGCGCGCAGCCCCGCGGGCGCCAGATCGAGTGGGCGAGTCGGACCGTCGTCGACCGTCCGCACCTCGCCGACGCCTGCAGCGGCCAGCAGGGAGGCGAGAGTGGCACCGACGCGCCCGGCGCCGCGAATCTCCACCTGGGCGGCGAAGCGGTGGGAAAGCTCCCGACGGCCGCCGTGCGGGCCGGGATCCAACAGACCGAGCGAGGCGAGGTCCGGGGCCAGGCGATCGCGCAGCGGGTGGGGCAGAGCCCGCCAACCGGGGCAGTTCGCCTTCCCGTCCTCGAGGAGGCCGAGGGCGGCGAGACGGTCGAGGAGTTCGGGATGCCGAAGCTGCGCCGGCCGATCGCCTAGGTCCGCGAGGAGATCGGCGGCGGGTCCGTCGAGGTCGGCGAGCACGACGGCTCGCTCGGGGTCTGCGCCGAACTGCACGGCGCCCGGACCGCGGTGCAGGCGCCGCAGACCGGTCTTGAGCATCGGGCGGCGCATCGGCCGCCGGGCGTCGGACTGCACGCTTCGCCTCCCCCGTGGGCGCGGATGCGCACCTCGGGGGAGCCTGCCCGTCCCCGGTGGGGGACGGGCGCGAAACCGATCGAACCGATTGTCGGCTCGGCCGAAAATTCGAGCCTGTCAGCCGCAACGGCTCCACACACCGGACATTTCCGGCGCGAGAACAGCCACTGCGGATGACGTGCGCAATGGCTCTTGACCACCGCGCACAGGCGTGCTTCGGGTCTTACGCCTTGCCGAGGATGCGGTTGAGCTTGGTGCCGCACGTCGGGCAGATGCCCTGCGCCATGCGGCGGCCGGAGTCGCTCACCTTGATCTCTCCGGTGAAGTCGCGCTTCTCCTTGCACTTCACGCAGTACGCCTCGCCGGTGTAGCTCTCCGCCATCAGTCTCTCCCTGCCGCTCGTTCGGGAACACCTGTCCCGCGGGGGTCACCCTAGGGGAGATCCGGACCTCGCTCGGCGCGCGGCGGTGCGCGGCGCGCCGCGTCGCCTTCGAGCAGGTGCGCGGCGTGTCGCCGAGCTAGGGCCTGGATAGCCTGCGGGAATGACCTTCGACCCGCCCCTCGAGCACCTTTCCTGCACGCGCGACGACGCGGGCGTGGTCACGTTGCGCCTGGACTATCCGGCGCGCCGCAACGCCATGTCGGCGCCGATGACCGAGTCGTGGGTGCGGGCGATCGACGCGCTGCGCACGGACCGCGACGTGCGGTGCGTCGTCGTCACCGGTGCCGGTGACGCATTCTGCTCCGGCGGGGACCACGCGTGGCTGGCCGAAACGGCGGGCGCGACGGTCGACGACTCCCGCAACCGGATGCTGCCGTTCTACCGGGCGTGGCTCTCGATTCGAGACCTCGAGGTGCCGACGATCGCCGCGATCAACGGCCCGGCGGTCGGCGCGGGCATGTGCCTCGCGCTGGCCACCGACCTGCGCTACGCCGCGCACGACGCGACGATGTCGGTGCCGTTCACCCGTCTCGGCCTGCATCCCGGAATGACCGGAACCTGGCTGTTGCCGCAGGTGGCGGGCCTGTCGGTGGCCCGGGAGATGTTCCTCACGGGACGGGTGATCTCCGGCGAGGAGGCCGCGTCGATGGGTGTGGTCAACCGGTCCTTCCCCGCCGAGGACCTCGCCGCCGAAGTCGCGGCGATCGCCTCGGCGGTGGCCGCCTGCGCTCCGATCCCGACCCGCCTGACCAAGGTCGCGCTCGCCGGGGGCGGGCATCGCGACCACGCCGCCGCGATCCAGTGGGAAGCGCTCGCGCAGCCGATCAGCATGGCGACCGAAGACCTCGCCGAAGGCCTGGCCGCCGCCCGGGAGCGGCGCCGGCCGCAGTTCAAGGGCCGGTAGCCCCGCGACGCTGCGGCGCGCCTTCCAAGGAATGTCACAGCCGCGACCCACGGGCCCGGTACCTTCCGCAGTGTGGACGTGCCGGAGCCCGTTGAGGTTCGCCGCAGCGATCGGCGGCGGCTGACCGTCACCGCCTACCGCGAGGCCGGCAAGACCGTCGTGCTCATCCCCGCCAAGATGAGCCGGGCGGAGGAGCGGCGGTGGGTCGAGGTGATGCTCGCGAAGCTGTCCGCGCAGGACGGCCGCCGCCGCCCCACCGACGACGTGCTGCTCACCCGGGCCTGGAAGCTCTCCGAGCGCTACCTGGACGGCAGGGCCGCGCCGGTCTCGGTGCGCTGGGCGGACAACCAGATGACCCGCTGGGGTTCCTGTACCCCGGTCGACGGCACGATCCGGCTGTCCACCCGCCTGCGGGGGATGCCGCCCTACGTCGTCGACTACGTGCTGCTGCACGAGCTCGCGCACCTGATCGTTCCCGGGCACGGCCCGGACTTCTGGGCGTGTCTGGCCGCCTACCCCAAGCTCGAACGCGCCCGCGGCTATCTCGACGGCGTCGCGCACGCCGCGGGCCTCGACCTCGATCTCGACGCCGACGGGGACGTCCAGGCGGGCTAGGTCGGTTCCGAATCGAGGACGCGCCCGGACGGGCGTCGGCTAGGCGAGGGCCGCGCCGACCGCGCAGCCGACGGTCCAGAGGGCTGCGTAGACCGCCAGCGAGGTCCAGCCGTAGTTCATCGTGAACTTCTTGGCCGCGTCCTCGATCTCGAACGTGCCGTCGCCGAGTTCGCCGACCAGGGCGTCGGCCTCGTAGGCGGCCTCCGGGTCGAAGACGCGCCCGGAGCGCCGGTTGGCCTCGTGGTTCACCAGGGCGATCAACTGGTCGACGCGGGTCCGCGTGGTGAGCTGGGAGGAGTAGGTCGGTCCGAACAGCACCGAGCCGAGCCGGTCCCCGCCGCGGGCCAGGACGATGGTGAAGCTGCGGTCGAAGCCGGCCCCGCCGATCTCGGGCCAGGACAGCACCGCGGTCTTGACCGGGTTGTGCACGGTGACGCCGGCCTCGGAGACGATCACGCGCGGCCGCCACAGGAAGTGGTCGATGCCGTACAGGCAGGGCACGACGATGATTCCGAACAGGAACCGGTCCAGGAACGCGTTGGCGTTGAGCGTCTCGCCGGGCTGCGCGATGACGCCGATCGCAAACGCGACCATGAAGAAGGCCATCAGGAAGGTGATGCCGACCGCTGCGCCCTGACGGACGGTCACCTGACGGGTCGGCGAGATCGGCGGCTCGAGCGGAATCGGCCCCAGCCCGAACGGACGGCGCTTTGCCTTCGGACCGCTCACCCGCGGACCCGGGCGACCGCGGCGGCCACCAGTGCGCGGACGGCGTCGTCGGTCTCGGACGGGAGGGCGTCGACGGCGAACCAGCGCACGGCCAGGGACTCCTCGCTGACCCGGGCGGCGGCGTCGGACGGGGCAAGCACGGCGAACATCACGTCCAGATGGTGCTCCATCGGGCCCGGGCCCGGCCAATCCGACGCGCAGGGCGCGCGGTGGCGGTCCAGGCGCAGGATCCCCGGCAGCGGGCGCAGGTCCGTCAGTCCGGTCTCCTCCGTGGCCTCGCGCAGGGCCGCGCCCGCGAGCGTCGCGTCGTGCGCCTCGCAGTGACCGCCGGGCTGCAGCCACAGGCCGACCTTGCGATGGTGCACGAGCACGACCTGGCTCCCGCCGGGGTCGACGACGATCGCACTGGCCGTCAGATGCGCGGGCGCGCAGGATCGGGTCGTCGCGTCCGGATGCCCGCCCAGGTAGGCCAGATACTCCTCGCGCAGCGCGATCTGCGCCGGCTCCTGCGGCTGATACCGCGTCAGTTCCCTTGTCGCGTCGGCGTGGAGCTTCACTTCTCGCCGTTGTCGGCGGGGGGATCGGCCGGGGGATCGAGCAGCGAGCCGAAATCGAGTTCGACGGGGTGGACGAACGCACTCGGGTCGTCGAGGTCCGGTCCGCTGGGCAGCAGGTCGGGGTGCTCCCACACGGCGTCGCGGCCGTCCACGCCCCGCGCCACCCGCAGCTCCTGCCACAGCGCCGCGGCCTCGCGCAGGCGCCGCGGGCGCAGTTCCAGGCCGATCAAGTTGCCGAAGGTCTGCTCCGCCGGGCCGCCGGCGGCACGACGGCGGCGCAGGCTCTCGCGCAGGGCCGAGGCCGAGGCCGGGCTGAGGTGCTCGACGGCGGCCGCGTTGACGACCTCGTCGACCCAGCCCTCGATCAGGGCGAGCAGCGTCTCGAGGCGCGCCAGTGCGGCCTCCTGCGCCGGCGTCTGCTGCGGGGTGAACATGCCCTCGGACAGCGCCCGGGAGATCGCCTCGGGATTGGTCGGGTCCAGATCGGAGACGACCGACTCGATCCGGGACATGTCGATGCTGATGCCGTTGGCGTAGGTCTGGACCGCCGAGAGCACGTGCCCGCGCAGCCACGACACCCCGGCGAACAGGCGCTGGTGCGCCGCCTCGCGCATGGCGAGGTACAGGCGCACCTCGCTCGGCGGAACGCCGAGACCCTCGCTGAACGCCGCGACGTTCGCGGCCACGAGCGCCGGGCGCCCGGCCGGGCCGAGCGGCAGGCCGATGTCGCTGGCCCCGAGGATCTCCCCGGCGAGCGTTCCGAGGGCCTGACCGACCTGGGCGCCGAACATCGCGCCGCCCATCTGACGCATCATCCCGACGAGCGGACCGGCCTGCGCGGCCATCTCCGCGGGCAGGACCTCGCCCATCGAGCCGACGACCTTCTCCGCCACCGGGTCGACGAGCGAGCGCCACACCGGAACGGTCGCCGCAATCCACTCGGCGCGGCTCCAGGCCAGCGCCGCGGCACCGCTGCTCGGCAGCGTGGTCGTCGGATCCAGCCACAGTTCGGCCAGGCGCACGGCCTCGTCGATCTCGCGCCGTGCCGTGTCGGAGACCGAGGGGTCCGAGCCCGCGGCGGCCACGGTCTTGCGCGCGGTGTCGGTGGCCAGGTCCCAGTTCACCGGGCCGCCGGTCCACTGCATCATCTGGCCGAGCTGGGTGAACATGTTCGCCAGCGCGTTCGGATCCGTCCCGGGCCCGCCGCCGAAGAGGGCCGCGAACGGGTTGTCGGCCCCCGTGAAGTCCATGCGGGGATCGTCGGGATCGTCGGAGGACTTTCCGAAGCCGAAGGGGACGCCGCTCACCGCTCGTCCCCCCTCGCTGGACGACTCTCGCTGGGAGAACGATCAAGGTTGGCTTCAAACCCGGAGAAATCGGGCAAACTGAACGTCGTGAGCCTCGGGCGCATGTATCCCAACCTAACCGGGCGGCGGCAGGCGTGACCGAGCCGTCGCCGCCGGTTCGCTCACGGCGCAGCAGCGCCGCGAGCGGTGAGGTCGCGGCCGGATCGGAAGCGGCGCCCGCGGAGGCCGCCGCGGCACGATGGCGGACCGCCCGGACCCGGGCCGGCCACGGCAAGCAACGGGGCCTTCGGGTCGCCGTCGCGGCCGCCGACCGCGGCTTGGGTCCGGCGCTCGTCGAACGTCTGGCCTGCCATCCGGAGATCGCCGAGGTCCGAGCGATCCCGCTGACCGACCCGCGGCGCGTGCAGCGCATGCGCGGGGTCGACGTCGCGGTGCACGCTCCGCCGACCGACGAGGCCGCCGGCGGCCCGGACGCCGTCCGCGTCGCGGGCGAGGTGCTGCGGGTCGCCGCGAAGGTTCCCCGCCTGGTGCTGTGCTCCTCCGCGATGGTCTACGGCGCAGACCCGAGCAACCCGCTGCCCCTGGACGAGGACGCGCCGCTGTGCACGGCGGGGGACTTCGGCGTGGTCGCCGATCTGCTCGCCATCGAACGCCTCGCCTCGGCGGCCCGACCGGGCGGAGCCGACGACGGTCTGACCGTGCTGCGCCCGGCGATGCTCGTCGGGGGCGGCGTGGACAGCGTCCTGACCCGCCACTTCGCCGCACCGCGACTGCTGCACCTCGACGGCGCCCGGCCCGCCTGGCAGTTCTGCCACGTCGAGGACCTGCTCTCGGCGATCGAGTACGCGGTCCTGGGGCGAGTCGCCGGCATCGTGACGGTCGGCTGCGAGGGATGGCTGGACCAGGAGACCGTCGAGGTGGCGACCGGCATGCGGCGGGTCTCGGTCTCCGCCGGCCGGGCGTTCGGCACCGCCGAGCGCCTGCAGCGCTTCGGCGTCATCAACGCCCCGGCCAGCGAACTGCGCTACGTCGCCTATCCCTGGGTGATCCCCTCCACCCGCCTGACCGAGGCCGGCTGGACCCCGTCCTTCGACAACCTCGGCGCCCTGCGGGCCCTGCTCGCCGACGTGGGAGAAGCCAGCGGTCGCCGTGGCCTGCGCGAGAACTCCCTGTCCGCCGCGGGCGCCGCGGTGGCGATGGTCGGCACCGCGGCCCTGCTCCGCGAGGTCCGCCGCCGCCGCCTGGGGTGACCCCGCCAGAATGGGCGCCATGACCTCCGACGCCATCGTGCTGTGCGAGATCCGCGACACCCCGCTGTCCCCGACGGAGATCCTCGCCGCCGTGGACCACCCCGCCGCCGGCGGCACCGCGCTGTTCGTCGGCACGGTCCGCGACAACGACGGCGGCAAGGAGGTCAAGGACCTGCAGTACAGCGCCCACCCGAGCGCCGTGGACCAGATGCGCGCGATCGCCGAGGCCATCGCCGCGGAGCACGACGCGATCCGCATCGCGGCGGTGCACCGCGTCGGGGACCTCGCGATCGGCGACCTCGCGATCGTCGCCGCCGTCTCCTGCGGCCACCGCGGCGAGGCGTTCGCCGCCTGCCGGGACCTCGTCGACCGGATCAAGGCCGGGGTCCCGATCTGGAAGCACCAGGCCTTCGGCGACGGGACCACCGAATGGGTGGGCACTCCCTAGGTAGGCTTCGCGGCGTGTTCTCCAAGGTGGACTGGCGTGCCCCGCGCACGATCGCGCTGACCGTCGCGGGCGGCCTGCTCGCCCTGCTGGCCGGGATGCTCATCGTGCTTCCCGTGCCCTACGCGCGCATCGCCCCCGGGCCGGCCACCGACACCCTCGGCGCCGTCGACGGCAAGACGCTCATCGTCATCGAGGGTCGGGAGAGCTTCCCGGTCACCGGCAAGCTCGAGTTGACCACCGTCTCGATCACCAACCCCGATCACCGGATGAGCCTGATCGAGGCACTGACCGGCTGGTTCCGCGAGGGCGTCGCGATCGTTCCCAAGGACACGATCTACGACAAGAACAAGTCGGCCGAGGAGATCAAGGAAGAGAACGTCGTCGCGATGGCGACCTCGCAGCAGCACGCGACGGCGGCCGCGCTCAAGGCGTTGAACATCCCGATCAAGACCTACGTGCAGGTCGAGCAGCTCACCGAGGGCAAGCCCGCCTACGACAGGCTGAAGCTCGAAGACCGGATCCTGGAAGTGGACGGGACCGCCGTCGGCAAGCCCGAAGAGGTCGTCGAGGCCGTGCGCAAGCGCAAGCCCGGCGAGGAGGTCGTCTTCAAGATCTCCCGCGGCGGCAGGGAGTCCACCGAGACGATCACGACGGTCCCGAACCCCGACAAGCCCTCGGTGCCGCTCGTCGGGTTGGTGCCGGGCGTCGGGTACGAGTTCCCGTTCAAGGTGAAGATCGAGCTCGACAACGTCGGCGGTCCGAGCGCCGGAATGATGTTCGCGCTCGGCATCATCGAACGCCTCACGCCCGAGGCGATCACCGGCGGAAGGATCGTCGCCGGCACCGGGAGCATCGACGACGACGGCGCGATCGGCAAGATCGGCGGCATCGTGATGAAGATCCGCGGCGCGAAGAAGTCCGGTGCGACCGTGTTCCTGGTGCCCGCGGAGAACTGCCGCGAGGCCGCGCAGGGCGCGCCGAAGGGCATCGAACTGGTGAAGGTCGACAAGCTCACGACCGCGCTGTCGGCCCTCGAGGCCATCCGGACCGGCAAGGGCTCCTTCCCCAGGTGTTCCGACGCCTGACGTTCCGACGCCTGCGGCCTCCGCTTCGGCGTCTCGGCCGCTCCGCGGGTCGAGATTGGGCGAGTTTGCCCAAGTTGTTGATCACCGATGCGGGGAACCTGAGGCTCGCTCGATAAGTTGGCTGTTCGACAGGTGTATCTCGACCAGCGAGGTACGCCGAAACCTGCCGAGGTGGCTGCCGCGTGAGTTTCGACCCGCCGGGTGGTTCTGGGGGTGCGCCGCCGGGACGACGACCGTTCCGGCCCGCGGCTCCGCGTCGCGCACCCCGGGCGCTGTTGCCGGTCCTGATCGTTCTCGTCGGGCTGGTCATCGGCTTCCTGATCCTCACCGACCTGATCACCGACCTGTGGTGGTTCCGCTCGGTCGCCTACTCCGACGTCTTCACCACCCGCCTCGGTACGCGAGTCGTGCTGTTCGCGATCTTCGCGGCCCTGATGGCCGGCCTCGTGGCGCTGAACGTGATCGTCGCCTACCGCCTCCGTCCACCCTTCCGCGGCATGTCGCAGGAGCAGCAGAACCTCGACCGGTACCGGGTGGGGTTGGACCCGTTCAAGATCCCGATCCTGCTCGCGATCTGCACCGTTCTCGGCATCATGGCCGGCACCTCGGCCGCAGCCGAATGGCGCACCTGGCTGATGTGGCGCAACGGGTCGAACTTCGGGACCAAGGACCCGCAGTTCAACATGGACGTCTCCTTCTACGTCTTCGACTACCCGTGGTGGCGCTTCGTTCTCGGCTTCGGCTTCGCCGTCGTCCTCGTCGCGCTCATGGCCTCGGTGGTCACGCACTACCTCTACGGCGGGCTGCGGCTGCAGACCCCGGGGGACAAGGCCACCCCCGGCGCCCAGGTGCACCTGTCCGTGCTGCTCGGCCTGTTCGTGCTGCTGAAGGCCGTCGCGTACTGGATGGACCGCTACGGTCTCGCGATCTCCGGCGGTGGTTTCGACCAAGTCGCGGGCTGGACCGGGCTGCGGTACAAGGACGAGAACGCCCTGCTGCCGGCCAAGGAGATCCTGGCCGTCATCGCGCTGATCTGCGCGGTGCTCTTCTTCGCCAACATCTGGCGGCGCACCTGGATGCTGCCCGGCATCGGCTTCGGTCTGCTGGTGCTCTCCGCCGTGCTCATCGGCACCGCCTACCCGGCGATCGTGCAGCAGTTCCAGGTCCGCCCGTCCGAGGCGAACAAGGAAGCGCCCTACATCGACCGCAACATCAAGGCCACGCGCATGGCCTACGGCCTGACCGGGGCCAAGGTCGAGAAGTACGAGGCCAAGACCGACGTGCAGGCCGGTCAGTTGCGCGCGGACGCGAACACCACCGCGAGCATCCGCCTGCTCGACCCGAACATCGTGCAGCCGACGTTCATCCAGGAGCAGCAGGTCCGGCAGTTCTACAGCTTCCCGGAGTCGCTGCGGATCGACCGCTACAACATCGACGGCAAGAACCAGGACGTCGTCGCCGCGGTGCGCGAACTCGACCTCGACCGGGTTCCGCCCGCGCAGCGCAACTGGATCAACGACCACTTCCTGTTCACCCACGGGTACGGCCTGGTGGCCGCCAGCGGCAACACCGTCGAACCCGACGGGTCCCCGTCGTATGTGTCCCGGGACATTCCGCCGACGGGCAAGCTCGGCGAGTACGAGCCGCGGGTCTACTTCGGCGAGGAGTCCCCGGACTACTCGATCGTCGGGTCCGCCGACGGCACTCCGCGCGAGTACGACCGCGAGGACAAGGACTCCGGCCAGGTCCTGAACACCTATCAGGGCAAGGGCGGTGTCGGGATCGGCTCGTTCTGGCGCAAGGCCATGTACGCGGTCAAGTTCCGCGAGCAGAAGATCCTGCTGTCCTCCGAGGTGAACTCCGCCTCCAAGGTGCTCTACAACCGGGACCCGCGCGAGCGCGTCCAGCGGGTGGCGCCGTGGCTGACGCTGGACTCCGACCCCTACCCCGCGGTGATCGGCGGCCGGATCCAGTGGATCGTCGACGGGTACACGACCACCGGCAACTACCCGTACGCGTCTAGGACGACGCTGGGCAAGGCCACGCAGACGACGTTGACCAGCGACGACCGGCGCGTCATCGCCCCGCGCGACGAGGTCAACTACATCCGCAACTCGGTGAAGGCGACCGTCGACGCCTACGACGGCACCATCAACCTCTACACCTGGGACGAGGCCGACCCGGTCCTGAAGACCTGGAAGCGGGCCTTCCCGAACACGGTGAAGGAAAAGAAGGACATCCCATCGGCACTGACCGCGCACCTGCGGTACCCGGAGGACTACTTCAAGGTCCAGCGCGAGATGCTCTCCCGCTACCACGTGACCGACCCGGCGTCCTTCTACACCAAGGCCGACTTCTGGCAGGTCCCGCCGGACCCGACGGGCAGCGACCTGGCCGGCACCACCCGGATCGCCGAAACGGCGCCGGTGCCGCCGTACTACCTGACGCTGAAGATGCCGGGGCAGAGCGCTCCGACGTTCTCCCTGACGACGACCTTCGAGCCGCTCAACCGCACCCAGTTGGCCGCGTTCATGGCGGTGAACGCCGAACCGGGGCCGGACTACGGCACGATCCGGGTCCTGCAACTGCCCCAGGGCACGGCGGTGGCCGGGCCTAGACAGGTGCAGACCAACATCACCTCCGACCCCCAGGTCTCCGCCGCGATCCTGAACTACAAGGGCAACCTGGTGAAGGCGGGCAACCTGCTGACCCTTCCGGTCGGCGGCGGCCTGCTCTACGTCGAACCGCTGTACGTGCAGCCGACGCAGGGCACCTCCTTCCCCCTGCTGCGTCAGGTGGTGGTCTCCTTCGGCAACAAGGTGGCCATCGGCGAGGACCTCAAGGACGCGCTGGACAAGCTGTTCCAGGGTCAGTCCGGTGCGACGACGGCGCCGGGCGCCGGGGCCGAGAACCCCGGCGGCGAGGCGCCGGCCAGGGGCGACGCGACCGTGGCCGAAGCCCTCGCCGACGTTCGCAAGGCCTACGAGGACAGCGTCGCCGCGCTCAAGAAGTCGCCACCCGACTTCGCCGGCTACGGCGAGGCGCAGAAGCGGCTCGAGCGGGCGCTGCGGGCAGCCGAGGACGCGCAGACCAAGCCCGCCGCGAAGGCCCCCGCGGCGTCGCCGAGTCCCAAGGCGACCTCGCCACCGAAGACCTAGCTCCACCGAGGCCCCCGCCACCGGCGGGGGCCTCGGGCGTTTTCGCCCCGCCGATAACCGGTTGGCCCCCGGGTGGGTGGGCGCGGGATGCTTCGCACGGCGAGCGAGCGCGAGGAGAGGTCCGTTGTCGGGGGAGCGTGGCCCGCGGGAGTCCTTCCGGCTCGGCCTTCGGCTGGGCCTTCCGTACGCGATCGCGAACTCGGTGGTCGCCCTGTCCTTCGGCGTGCTGGCCACCGAACTGGGGTTCTCCGCTTTCGGCGCGATCCTGACCGCGGCGATCGTGTTCGCCGGCGGCGCGCAGTTCGCGGCGCTCGCGGTCCTCGGCGCCGGCGGCACCGTGCCCGCGGCCGTCGGATCGGCGGCGTTGGTGAACTCGCGGTTCCTGCCGCTCGGGATTGCCCTCGCGCCCTCGCTGCCGGGCCGCCCGCTCTGGCGCGCGGCCCAGGGGTGGACGGTCGTGGACTCCTCCTGGATCCACGCGAAGCGGTCCGACGGCAGCTTCGACCGGTGGACGCTGTTCGGGTCCAGCGGCATCCAGTACGCGTTCTGGGTGCTCGGCACCGCCGTCGGCGCCCTGGGCGGCGACGTTCTGCCGGACACCGACGAGTTGGGCCTGGACGCGGTGTTCCCGGCGTTCTTCCTCGCGCTGCTGTTCGGCGAACTTCGAGCCGGGCGGCGCCGGGCGATGGGCGTGGCCGCCGCCGCGGCGCTGCTGGCGTTGGCGCTCGTCCCCAACTCGCCTGCGGGAGTGCCGGTTCTCGCCGCGGGTGCGGTCGCGCTCGTCGGGATTCGGATGCGACCCGCGCCGGTGCCGGAGCCGTCGGAGGAGACGCCGTGAGCGCGCGAATCCACGGGCCGCGGCGGCCTCCGCCCCTGGGGTGCCCGGGCGGGGTGGCGAGATGAGCGGGCGGCTGTGGCTGCTCGTCGCGGGCCTCGCGGCGACTACCTTCGTGATGCGGGGCGTCGGGCCGGCGCTGTTCGGCGGCCGGCAACTGCCGCCGTGGTTCGGCAACGTCGTCGTGCTGCTCGCCCCGGCCGTGCTCACCGCGCTGGTCGTCACCCAGGCCTTCGCCGACGGGGAGCGGTTGGCCGTCGGCGCGGACACGGTCGGCGTTGCGGCCGCCGCGGTCGTGTTCTGGCGGCGGGGCTCGGTGCTCGTCGGGGTGGTGGTCGCCATGGCCGTGACGGCGGGGCTGCGCGCGCTGAGTTGACCCCCCCGGGCGGCTCGTTGCGTCGCGCGGGAGACACTGGCGCCGGGTGAACGCCCGGTGAACACGGGATGGACCGTTCACGACGTCGTGGACGGGAGGTCCGGTGGTCGATCTGGCCGGCGGACCGGAGACCGGTCTGCTGCCGCCGCGCCGGGCGTTCCGGGAGGGCGTGCGGCACGGGACGCCCTACGCGGTGGCGTGCGGGGTCGTCGCGATCTCCTTCGGGGTACTGGCCCGCGAACTTGGATTCTCTGTGCTCGGCGCGGCGGCGATGTCCGCCCTGGTCTACGCGGGCGGCGCGCAGTTCGCGGCGCTTGCCGTCCTGAGCGCCGGCGGGAGCGTCGCCTCCTGCGTGGGGTCCGCGGCCCTGGTGAACTCGCGCTACCTGCCCATGGGCATCGCGCTGGCGCCGTCGCTGACCGGCGGGCGGCTGCGGCGGGCGATGCAGGGTCAGCCGATGGTCGACTCCTCGTGGGTGCACGCAAAGCGGCCCGACGGTTCCTTCGATCGCTGGCTGCTCTACGGCTCCAGCGTCGTGCAGTACCTCGCCTGGACCGGCGGGACGATCCTCGGCGCAGTGACCGGGGAGTTCGCCGACGCCGAGGCGCTCGGGCTCGACGCGGTCTTTCCCGCGTTCTTCGTCGCGCTGCTGATGAAGGAACTCACCAGCCGGCGGGCGGTCGGCGTCGCGATCGCCGCCGGGTTCCTGGCGTTGGCGCTGGTTCCGCACTCGCCCGCCGGCGTGCCGGTGCTGGCCGCCGGCGCGATCGCGCTGATCGGGATCCGGCAGCGATGAGTTCACGGCTCTGGCTGCTCGTGGCGCTGACCGCGGCGGTGGCGTTCACCCTCAAGGCGATCGGGCCGATCGCCTTCGGCGGGCGGAGGCTGCCGCCCTGGTTCGGGCGGGTCGTCCTGCTCCTCGCGCCCGCGGTGCTCACGGCCCTGGTGGTCACGCAGACCTTCGCCGACGGCGAGGACCTCGGCGTGGGCGCGGACACCGTCGGGGTGCTCGCCGCCGCAATCCTGCTGTGGCGCAGGGCGAACGTGCTCGTGGCCGTCGGTGTGGCCATGGCCGTCACCGCGGGGCTGCGCGCGGTGAGCTGACGGTCGGTAGTGGAAACGAACCTGGACGATCGTCACGGCCCCGTTCGCGAGGGTGTAGACCAGTCGGTGCTCCCGGGTGATCGACGCGACCAGGCGCCCTGGTGCTTGAGCGGTCCGGGCCGACCCAGCCCTTCGAAGGGTGTGCGGACCGCCAGTCGTCGGCAGACACCAGGACGGCCGAGCCGTTCCTGGAAACGAACCCGATTTCGTGGACGTCGTCGTGTCGGGAACTTGTGGCAGGATCGGGCTCATGACCACCCTCAAGTTCGGCGTCTTCATCCCGCAGGGCTGGAAGATGGAACTGGCCGGGATCCGCGACCCGCAGGCGAAATGGGCCAAGTCCGTCGAGATCGCAGTGCTGGCCGAGGACCTCGGGTTCGACAGCCTCTGGGTCTACGACCACGTGCACAACGTCCCCAAGCCCGCGGCCGAGACGGTCTTCGAGTGCTGGACGACGATGGCTGCGATCTCCCAACGGACCTCGCGGATCATGCTCGGGCAGATGGTCGGCTGCGCGCCGTACCGCAACCCGGCGTTGACGGCGAAGATCACCGCGAACATCGACGTCATCTCCGGCGGCCGGCTCATCTGGGGCACCGGCGCCGGCTGGTACCGCAGCGAGTTCGCCGGGTACGGCTACGAGTTCGGCACTCCCGCCGAACGCATCCGCATCATGCGCGAGACCGTGGAGATCGTGACGGGCATGTGGAAGGAGGAGTCGTTCTCCTACTCGGGAACGAACTTCCAGTTGGACCGCGCCCAGTGCGACCCCAAGCCCGTCCAGACCCCGCGCCCGCAGGTCCTCATCGGCGGCGGCGGGGAAAAACTGACGCTCCGTGTGGTTGCCAAGTTCGCCGACGCCGCGAACTTCGGCGGCAAGCCGCACGAGTTCGAGGCCAAGTGCGACATCCTCCGCGAGCACTGCGCCGACGTCGGCCGCGACTACGACGCCATCGAGAAGACCTGGTCGCCCGAGATCTACGTCCGCGAGAGCGAGAAGGAAATCCTCGAGGGCGGATCGAAGTCTCTGTGGGGCGAGGAACTCGAGTCCTGGCGCGCCGGCAACCTCGTCGGAACTCCCGAGCAGGTGGCGGAGAAGATCGCCGCCTACGTCGCGCTCGGCGCCACGGGCTTCTACCCCTGGTGCTCGGACTACCCCTCGACCGAGACCATGCGCCTGTTCGCCGAGCAGGTCATCCCCGAGGTCCGGCGGCTCGTCGGCTAGCGCTGGCCGTCGGGACTCGCCTTGGCCGCTGGACGGCTACCACCTCGTCTTCGCCGGAACCGTTTGGGCAGTCAGGCATCGGCCGCGAGGCTGCGTCGAAGCGCCGAGGTCCACCCTGGAGGTCAAGACCGTTCTGCCTGCGGAGAAGCCCGCGTCCCGAGGCCCACGTCCACGCGCGCCCGAGCAGTCGCGTAGGTTCTGCTGCTCGTCGGATGGGTGCGAACGGAAGGCAGGTCGTGGGCGAGGAACTGGACGGCGTGCCACTGCCGTGGGCGTTGGAGATCCACGGTCTCGCCTTCGCTGTGCCGCTCGACGCCGACACCCGTAGCCGGCTCGCATTGGTGGCGGCGGAACCCGACGAGGACGCCGACCCCGCCGACGGCATCGAGCACTGGACCAACGCCGACGGCACGGTCGAACTCTCGACCTGCGACGGGCTCGTCGGGCTGTTGGCCTTCCGGGAGAGCGTCCTGCTCGACGGAGCCGAGCTGATCGGCGCGACCCGGGCCGACGTGGACCGCCGCCTCGGCGAGCCCATCGGCCACGACGAGCTCGTCGACTCCATCTCCTACCGCGACGGTCCGTGGGAGCTGGAGATCGGCTTCGACGAGACCGACGCGGTCGAGTGGGTGATGCTCGTCAACGACGAGGCGTGGAACGAGACCTAGGTCCGACGGACACCGGCCAGCAGGCTCTCCGGGAGGTCTCCCAGATGGCGGGCCGACGTCGCCTGCGGTTCATCCGATCGTGGTTCTGCCCTCCGACAGTGGGAGGGAATCGGCTCGCGGACAATCCGGACGCGCGGCCGCTTCGAATCTCGGCGGGTGATCGCTGGAGCGCCCGTGCCGTCGACGTTCCGAGGGGCCACACCGTGTCGCACTCCCCAGGCACCGCTCCCGTCGTCATCGGGCGAGCCGACGTCGTCAGAGAAGCGGTGCGAGTGTCCGGCGAGATCGACATGTCCAACGTCGCGCAGCTCGCGACCGCCATGGACAAGGCCGCGCGCCGTAGCCCCGACGGCTTCGTCGTCGACCTGACCGAGACCGTCTACCTGGACAGCTCCGCGCTCGGCGTCTTCTGGCGGTTCGTTCGTGCCACCGCCGCACCGACGTTCCTGGTGGTACCTGGCTCCATCTGCGAGCGGGCCCTGTACATGGTCGGTCTTCAGGACGCCGTCGTGGCCGCCTGATCCCACGCCCAGTCGAGCACCGCGTCGAGTGGGGCGGGGACTGCGCGGAGATCGAGGGCCTCGACCAGAAGGCGGGCGTAGCGGGCCTTGCGCCCGGACTTCACGCCGAGGAAGCGGTGCACGATCTCGGCGCGGGTCCAGTCGCTCTGCGCGGGCATGCCGGTCAGCAGTTCCAGCGAGCGCAGTTCGCCCTCGGCGGCGACGACGGACTCGACGGCATCGAGGCCGAGGGCGCGCACGAGCTCGTACTCGAGGTCGGGGTAACAGGCGAAGAAGCCGTCGGCGGGCGCACCGGTGCGCTCCAGCGCCGAGCGGACGTGGCGCTCCTCCGGGGCGTCGTAGAGCCCGGCGACGCGAACGCCCGCCGGGAGGTGGCGCCGCAGGTGCGCGTAGGTGTTGGTGATTCCGCCCATCGCGACGATCTCGACCCCCGCGGCGCCGAGGTCCAGGCTGCGGCGGCCCGCCAACGCCAGGAGCGCGGCGCGGTCGCTGGTGCCCTCGAACAGCACGACGACGCCCATCCGGCCATTGGGCCCCGGAGGCGGCGGGCGGGTCAACCGGTTTGCTCGGCGTCCCTGGTTCGCGCGGCGTGGCGGGCGACGCGGTCGCGGGTGGCGCAGCGGGGCGAGCAGTAGTCCTGCCGCGGGTGGTTGCGCAGCAGGACGCCGATGCACTCGGGGCTGGTGCACTCGAACAGGGCGGCGGCGTCGGTCGGATTCGCGGCCAGGGTCAGGGCGTCCTCGGCCAGCGCCGCCGTTAGGCAGGCCGCGGGAGTGCCGATCCGGCGGCGCTCCACGATCACGCCGCCCTCGGCCGGGACGGCGTGCACCCGCGTCGGCGCCGCGGCCGAGAACGCGACGAGGCGCTTGACCGCGGCGGCCGTCGGCGCCTGCCCGCGGGCGCAGGCGAAGAACAGGGCGCGCACGTCGGCCCGCAGCGCGATCAGGCCCGCGCACAGGGCCTCGTCGACCTTCAGACGGCCGCTCGCCGCCTCCGCGAGCGTGCCGCCGTCGGCCAGCCGCAGGACTGCGACGGCGTCCATCCACTCCTGCGGCTCGGCCACCAGGGCGTCGTGCACCTGCCCGGAGCGGAAGAAGCACGAGTTCGCCAGGTCGACGGACACGTACTGGCCGACGAGCGGGAACATTTCTCCATCCTAACGGGAATTGACCGGATCTACCGTTAGTTCGAATGGACAGCGGGCGCCGCGCCGCGGCCCGACCAACCAGGGAGTCACCGTGACCCTTTCCAGCCCCGTCGCCGTCCTGCAGGGTGCCGACCAGCGCTTCGCCGGCCTCCTCGAGCGCCTGACCGTCGAGAACCTCGCCGCCGCCACCCCGTGCCACGGTTGGGACGTCCGCGCCCTGGTGAGCCACACGCTGCAGTCGGTGGAGGCCTTCTCGGCCGCCGTCGACGGCGGACCCGCCCCGACCGCGGCGGAGCTGTTCAGCGGCGCCGACATCCTCGGCGAGGACCCGGCCGGCCGCGCCAAGGAAATCTTCGAGCGGTCGCACCGCGCGTGGTCCTCCGTGGAGGACTGGGACGCCACGGTGAGCACGGTGATCGGCGAGGTCCCCGCCTCCCAGGCCGTCGCGGTCGTCACCTTCTCCACGCTGG
The DNA here is from genome assembly GCA_052389435.1 of Sporichthyaceae bacterium. GTDB lineage: Bacteria > Actinomycetota > Actinomycetes > Sporichthyales > Sporichthyaceae > JBQTKD01. The sequence goes on from JBQTIB010000014.1 coordinate 57,034, forward strand.
TGCACAGCTGGGACCTCGCCTGGGCACTCGGCGAGCGCGTCGAGTTCACCCCGACCGAGGCGACCCTCGCCGAGGCCGTCGGCGGCGAACTCATCCCGCCGACCCGCCCGCAGGGTCTGTTCGGCGCCGAGGTCCACCCGCCGATCCACGCCACGGCCACCCAGCGCGTGATCGCCTTCACCGGCCGCGAGCCGCTGTAGCGGACCCGGGGTCAGCCCAGCTGGCCGCGGATTGCGCCGCCGGAGAACTCGGTGGTGTGCACGTTCACGTAGAAATCCTGCGGGGAGGCGATCGCCTCGTCGATCACCGAACCGCCGCCGGGAGTCTCGTGGGCGGCGAAGAGGGAATCGCCGTGCCCGCCGCCGGGTGCCTTGGCGCCGCCCATGTCGTGCCCGCCGGACGTGGCGTGGTTGTGGATCGGGCTGCAGTCGTCGGCGGATCCCGAGCCGCCGGCCAGCGCCGCGCCGTTGAGCATCTCGAGGGCGTGCGGGCCGGTTGCCCCGGCCTTGCCCCTGTGCAGGTGGATGTTGGTGACCGACCCCTTCAGCCCGGACCACGTCACCTCCCAGCACACCTCGTCGCTGCCCGGAACGAAAGTCAGCGTCGCCGTGCCCGAGCCGCCGGAGTCGCCCCCGCCGGGGATCGCCGACGCAGTGAGCGCGGGACGGAAGGTGATGCCGACGGGGCCGTCGCCGGCCTGGGCGGCGGCGGCCGGAAGCAGCGCGGCGGCGCAGGCCGCGGCTGCGGTCGCGATGGTCCCGCGTCGAATGCGAGCGGTCTGCCTCATCTGGAAATCACCTCGCCGAAGTCCCCCGGTGGACGTGTGGAGCGCTCACGCTAGCTCCGCCCGCCGGGGGCTCGCAGGTGCCGTTTGTCATGGCGCGCCGGCTCTCCGCGGGCCCCGGTGTGGCCGTCGATACGGGGTAGGGGTGTGGCGTCGGCGGCCTGACCTGCGCAGGGGCGCGGGGTTCGGGCGATCCGGGCGATTGGACCCGCTTCGGGTGGATTCGCGCAGATTGACTGGAACTTGACAGGTGCTGGATAAAGCCTTGGTGCGGCTCAGCCGAGGTGCTCGCGCAGGAACGCGATGCTGCGGTCCATGGACGTGGACCACTGCGCGTAGAAGGTGTGGTCCTCGCCGGGGTAGCGGATCAGTTCGCTGTCGACGTCGGCCCGCTCGAGCGCTGTCTGGGTCTCGCGCGCCCACCGCGGCGGGCAGGTGGCGTCGCGGTCCCCGTGGTGCATCTGGATCGGTTCGGTGATCCGATCGAAGTAGGTCCGCGCCGACAGGCCGTCGTAGAAGGCGGGATTGGCCTCGGGGGTGCCGAACTCCCGATACAGCCTGCGCTGCGCGCCGGGGCGGTTCGGGCGGGTGAAGTGCTCGACGTTCTCCACGAAGAGGGAACTGACGGAGGCGTAGATGACGGCGGCCTTCACCAGGCCCGGCCTGGCCACGAGGGCGTTGAGGACGACCGCGCCGCCCATGGAGCGGCCGAACATGCCGACGCGTTCGGGGTCGACGTAGTCGGCGTTCTTCAGGGCGAGCACGGCGCCGATGGCGTCGCGGGCGTACCCGACGCGGGACTCCAGATCGAACGGACCCGTCGGGTCGTCGGAGCCGGCGTGGCCGCGGTAGTCGACGTGCAGGACGACGAACCCGGCGCGGGCGAGGCGATCCTGCTCGCGTTTGAGGCCCTGACCCGGGTTGTACACGGCGGGGTCGATGTACCCGTGGTTCAGCACGACCGCCGGGAACGGGCCGCGACCCGTCGGACGCAGCAGCACACCGGACACCGTGAGGTCGCCGGCCGGGAACGTGACACGGGAGCGGACGTAGGAGGCGTTGCGCGACTCGACCGAGGTCTCGGTCAGCTCGCCGCCCTCGTAGGTCTCGGCCATCAGGGCGGGCAGGGAGAGTGGATCGGTGGCCGCGGGAGACGCCGCGACGGCCTGCTTCGGGCTCGCGCTCGGGCTCGGGTCCGGCGACGGTGGACTCGCCATCGGGGCCGCCGCCGTCGGGGCGGGCGCAGGGAGCGCGGCGCTGTTCGGCGAACCGCCGCAGCCGGCGACGGCCAACACTCCCGCGAGCCCCAGGCCCATCGCGCGTCGTCTCACGCCCCGACGCTAGGCGAGAACCCTGTGTCGTGCCCGAGTGCCCGGCCCGCCGCCCGCGGTCGAGCGGTGCCTGCGGACCGGAGCGGCCCGCAAACCGCACACCTCGGGCGCGGACGTGCTGCTCGGGTCGGCACTGGGCAAGCGCGAAGCGGCGCGCGACTGGACGTTCAGGCGGTGAGGGCGCGGATGCGGTCGCCGATCTCGGCGGCCGTGGGGTCCACGTCGGCGAGGGTGCTGCTGCCGGTGATGCCCAGCGAGCTCAGCAGGGCCGGGATCTGGGCCGGGTCGAAGGTGCCGCTGGCCGCGAGCCGGTCCAGGTCCCCGGTCAGCTTGATGCGCCCGGTCAGGAAGGCGCCGATGGCGGCGTTGGGCTTCTGGTCCACGAGCAGGTCGTAGGCGGTGTCGTAGTCCACGGTGACCGTGAGGTCGGGGTCGGGCAGGGCGCCGACGTCGAGGACGAGTTCGGCCGTCGAGGTGTCGGCGTGGGCGTGCACGACGCCCTCCGGGGCGACCTCGGCCGGGACGCCGGTGACGTCGAGGTTCACCCGCAGCGCGGGGAGCTCGGCGGGTGGGCGCTGGTCGGCGTACTCGGCGCGCAGGTCCTTCACCGCTGCAATCCAGTCCTCGGACAGGAACTCGTGACCCATCGATCCTCCACGGCGCCGGCGGTCGGGCGGGGGCGGGAAGGCCACCGCCAGCACCGTTCCTACCGCTAGTCGGATTACGGTCTTGGTCGTCCAGAGCGGGATCGCCAGCGTAGAACCGGCCAGACAACGAGAAATCTCGAAGATCTGGCCCGGAAGGGCTGGAAACCTACTCTTCATCGGGTTTATTGTCGCAGTCGTTCCGGTCCGCAGTCCAGTGGCCCGGAACACCAGACGAAAGGCCGCCTCGATGACGCAGGGCACCGGCAAGCCGGCAGCGCCGGCCCGCCGTCGCCCCGGCCGCCCCGCCGGCGCTCGGACCGGGTCCTCGCAGCGCCGCGAGGAGTACCTCGAGGCGATCGTCGAGGCGATCCGCCGGATCGGCCCGGAGGCCACGCTCGCCGAACTCGCCGCCGGCGCCGGGATGAGCAAGCCGGTCCTCTACGACCACTTCCGCGATCGCCTCGGCCTCTCGGCCGCCGTCATCGGCAAGCTCGCCGAGACCGCCGCCGCCGACGCGATGATCGCCGCGATGTCGGGCGGCGAACCGGAGGAGGTGCTGGCCAAGGTCTTCGACGTGCTCGTCGCGTTCGTCGAGCGCGAGCCGCAGATCTACGGCTGGCTCATCCGCGGCGCCCGCGACCTGCCCGGCACCCTGGAAGACCTCCCGATGGCACTCGAGGCGGGCACGAAGCTGGCCGCCGTCATCGGCTCGACGATGCGGGCGGCGGGCGTGGACTCCGGTGCCGCGGAGCCGTGGGCCTTCGGCATCGTCGGCTTCGTGCTCTCGGCGACCGAGTGGTGGCTGGTCCGCCGCACGATGAGCCGAGCGGACTTCGTCGCCTACCTCGCCTCCTTCGTCTGGGGCGGCATGCGCTCAAGCGGCATGGAGCGCATCGACGTCATGGCCGTCCTCGCCGCCGTCCCGGACATGGTCGCCGCAGGCCGCGAGGCCATGGACGACCCGAAGCGCCCCGTCGTGCGAGGTGGGGCATGAGCATCGCCGTTCCGCCGCTGCCGGATCTCGACGCGCTGGCCAGGGAATCCGCCTGGGTGGCCGCGCTGCCCGGACTCGAGGACGAACTCGAGAAGCTGTCTCGGCACGCTCAGACCTCCCACCCCCGTATCCGCAGGCAGGCGAAGGCTCTGGCCAGTCCGAAGCTTGGGCCCGCCACCCTTGTCGCGCTCCTGCGCACCCTGCTCCGCTTCTTCGCGTTCACCGTCCTAGGCGGCCTCGGCGAGGTGAGTCATCGGTTGCGCCGGAGGGGTGCGCAGCCCGTGGCGAGTCCGGCGGTCCGCAGGGCGCAGAAGCTCGTCCACGCAGGCGGCCCGGCGTATGTGAAGGTGGGTCAGTCCATCGCCACCGCGCAGGGGCTGCTGCCCGACGAGTGGGTCAAGGCCTTCGCCTGGTGCCGCGACGAGGTTCCGCCGATGGCGCCCGGCGAGGCGGCCCGGGCCATCGAGGCCTCGCTCGGCAAGCCGCTCGGCGAACTGTTCTCCCACTTCGACGCGGTCCCGCGCGCCGCCGCCTCCATCGCGCAGGTGCACGACGCCGTGCTGCCCGACGGCACCGAGGTCGTGGTCAAGGTGCAGCGCATCGGGCTGCGGGCGCGGTTCTACGCCGACCTGCGCGTCATGTCCGTCCTGTCCGCGGCCATCTGCCGGGTGAGCCCGCAGGCTCGAATGTCCAACCCCCGCGAGGTTCTGCCCGTCGCCGCCCAGCTCGTTCTCGCCGAACTCGACTTCCGCCTCGAGGCGCTGAACATGGTCCACCTCGCGGTGGCCAGCGAGCACGCGGGCACCTCCTTCGTCCGCGTCCCGCGGCCCATTCCGGGCATGGTCACTCCCGACGTCCTGGTCATGGAACGCGTCCCCGGCGTGCCGTACACCGTGGCCCGCGAGCGTTTCGGCGAGGCGATCGACGGGGAGAAGCTGCTCCGCTCCGCGGCGGCGGGCGTCCTGGAGCACTCGCTGATGTACGGGGTCTTCCACGGCGACCTGCACTCGGGGAACGTCCTGATCACCGCCGAGGGCGGCATTTCCCTGGTGGACTACGGCGTCTGCGGGCGCCTGGACTCCCGCGAGCGCGCCTCGCTCGTGCGGCTGCTCATCTCCTCCATGCAGCGCGACACCCGCGCGCAGGTTCTCGCGGCCGCCGAAATGGGCGCCCTGCCCGCCGGCGCGGACATCGAGGCCGTGATCCTCGAGATCGATCAGTACCAGGACCTGATCTTCGAGTTCACCGACGCCGCTTTCAGCGAACTCGACCTGACCATGATTACCCGTCAGATGCGCGCGGTGATCTCCTCGCTCGTCAAGGTCGGGTTCGTCGTCCCGAAGGAACTCGTCCTGTTCTCCCGCAACCTCCTCTACTTAAACGGCTTCGCCGCCGCCCTGGCGCCCGAGGCCAACATGCTCGCCGAACTCGAGGGTCTGCTCGCCCACATGACCGGCAAGTACCCGACCGAACTGGCCGGGATCCTCTTCGGCGCAATGGTCCAGCGACCCAGCGCCTGATCAGCGAGGAGACGACGATGGCGTCAAAGCTCCGCCGCACCGCAGCGCCCCTGGGCGCCGCCCTCCTCACCGCCGCCCTGGCCGCCCCGGCGTCCGCAGCGCCGGCCTCCCCGCCGTCCCCACCGTCCTGGTCCCCACCGTCCTGGTCCCCACCGTCCGGGTCCCCACCGTCCGGGTCACCGCGGCTGTACAGCGCCGGTGACCAGATTTCGGGGCCCGAAGGGGCCGATAGGGGTAACCGCGGAAGGGAAGGCGCCTTCGTCGACGGCACCGGGGCCGCGTCGGCGGGTGTTGCGCGCATCGCGCTGCGCTCCTCCGGGGCGAACATCGGCTTCGGCATCGCCCAGACTCGTGCCCGGTATGCAGGCAGCCAGGGCAACGCGGAATCGGCGGGCGTCGACCTCGGCCTGTTCGACACCCTGGGCAAGGCCCCGCTCGCCTGCGGCACCGCTCCGGGTGCGTTCATTCCCGAGGACGCTCGCCCGCAGCGCGTCGTCGTGTCCTCCGGAAACGGCGCGGACGCCAAGCAGACGGCGTCCTTCGGCGCCGGGACGCCGGTCGAGATCTTCCGCCAGTCCGGTAGCGCGGCACCGCGTGCCAGCGCCGACGCCGACGTCGGCGGGGTGCGCCTCGAGGTCCCCGGCCTGTTCACCGCCGTCGGGGGCACCGCCTCCTCCGGCGCCGCACTCGTGCCCGGGAAGCAGCGGACCGCCACCGCGAGCAGCACCCTCGGGCGGGTCGTCCTGGCCGGCGGGCTCGTCGAACTCGAAGGCCTGCAGTGGCGCGCGATCGAGCGCACCGGCGCCGAGAAGGTCTCGGAGGGCTCCTTCGCACTCGGCGCCGTCGTCGTCGGCGGGCAGCGCATCGAAACCCCCGACGACGCCTCGCTCGCGCAGGCGGTAGAAGCCGTGCGTGCGACGCTCGAACCCGTCGGTCTCGCGCTGCACTGGCCGCAGGTCGTCGCCACCGAGACCGGCAGATCCGTTACCCCGCTGCGGATCTCGGCGATGGCGACCCCGACGATGCGCACGCTGATCGCGCCGGCACTGGAAGGCGTGCAGCCGATTCGCAGCCAGTTGCTCGAACTCGTCTCGCCGCTGCAGGCGAGCCCGGACTGCGGCTTCGCCAAGGCCGTCGGGTTCGGCTACCTGATCGCCGACCTCGCCCTGATCGTGATGGGCGACGGCGGCGGAATCGACCTCGACCTCGGCGGCGCTCGCGTCGGTACCGACGCCACGGCATTCGCCAACCCGCTCGAGTCCGGCTTCGGCAGGATCCTGCCTCCCGGACTGCCCGCGGCGCCGGGACAGGCGCCGGCCGGCCCCGCCCTTCCGGGGACGGGCGCGGTCCCGCCGGCCGCTCCCGTTCCGGCGTCACCGGGCACCACCGACGTTCTCGCCGCACCCGCCGCGGCGCCGGCGACCGTGCAACAGATCCCGGTCGCCGCGGTCTGTCGCTCGACGCACGACGCGGCCGACGGCTGCGAGAACAGCGGGGGAGTCCTCGCCGCCTGGCTTGCCCTCGCCTTCGTCCTCCTGCTCGCCGCAGCCGATTTCCTCCGCCGAAGAACGACCTGACGCACCTTCAGACACTTAGCCCCTACCGCTCCGATGTTGTCCGGAAGGTCGGCTCGTGAAGCGCACCGTTGGTTCCTCTCATCGTCGCCTGCTCGGCGGGTACGGGCCCCTGCTTGCCCTCGCCGTGGCATTTCTGCTCGTCGTCACCCTCGTGCCGACGATCGCCCGCGAACAGGTCCTGATCACCGCGCAGGCCGAGGAGGCCGAACCGGCCCAGCAGGCGGCGGCCACGCGCACCACGGCGAAGCAGCAGGCGCGCGAAGCCGTGGCCGCCAAGCCCGGAGTGCCGGGGCAGCCCGCCCGTCCCGGCACTGCGGCCAAGGCCGCGCCCGGCCGATCGGCGGGGGCCGGCGCCGTCGCGACCGGCAAGGCCGGTCCGTGTGCGGACCGTCGGGTGCAGGTCCTCGGCGACACCTACTCCCCGCCCTGCATCGCCTGGCCGGCGGGCAGGGACAACGGCGGCGCCACCACCCGCGGCGTCACCAAGGACAAGATCAAGGTCTCCTTCCGCCTCCCGGTGGAGGACATCCGCGACTACCAGTCCGTCATCGCCCAGCTCACCGGCGGCAAGGGCGACGCGATCCCGACGCCCACCGAGGAGGACGTGCGCCGGACGCTGAAGAACTTCGTCACCTACTTCGAACGCAACTTCCAGTTCTACGGCCGCAGGCTCGAACTCGTCGAGTGGAAGGGCAAGGGCTCGGTCATCAACGAGATCGTCGGCGCCGGCCAGGAGGCCGCCAACGCCGACGCCATCCGGGCCGCGCAGGAGCTCAAGGTCTTCGCGGACATGTCCGCGTTCACCCAGCCCTACAACGACGCACTCGCCCGCCAGAAGGTCGTCGCCATCGGGGCCCCCTACATGTCCAAGCAGTGGTTCGCCGCCCGCGCCCCGTACTCGTGGAGCCCGTTCCCGGACTGCACCTCGCTGGCCTCGACGATCGCCGAGTACCTGAACAAGCGGGTCTTCGGCCGGCCGGTGCAGCAGGCCGGCGCCGACCTCGTCGGCAAGGAGCGCCGGGTCGCGCTCGTCGCGCCGGACAACCCCGAGTACCAGCAGTGCGTGAACACCGGGGAGAAGATCATCGAGGCCGCGGGCAACACCGCGAGCCGGTACAGCTACACCCTCGACCTCGCGTCGATGTCCGACCAGGCCAACAACCTCGCCGCGAAGCTCAAGCGGGACAGGATCACCACCGTCGTCCTCGCGACCGACCCGCTGATCCCGCTGCTGCTCACCTCCCGGATGAGCCAGCAGAACTACTACCCGGAGTGGGTCGTCACCGGCACCGCGCTGACCGACTTCGACATCGTGGGCCAGTTCTACGACCAGTCGCAGTGGCGCAACGCCTTCGGGCTTTCGCTGCTCGGCGAGCAGCAGCCGCAGGCCGCCTCCTACGCCTACGCCGCCGCGAAGTCCGTCGACCCCAACCACGAACCGGTGTTCGGTTCCGAGCTCATCTACTACTTCCTCTACATGCTCGCCACCGGCATCCAGATGGCCGGCCCGGACCTGAACCCGGACACCTTCGCCACGGGTATGCGCGCCTACCCGGGCGGCACCGGACCCGCGGGCACCTGGGGCTACCCGGAGGGGGAGTACAGCCCGTACCGCGACGCCCGGGAGATCTACTGGAACCCGTCGGCGCGTTCGAAGTTCAACAACGCCGAAGGCGCCTACGTCTCCACCCACAGGCGCTACAAGCCCGGCAAGTGGCCCACCGGCCCAGCCGCCCCGCAACGCCTGGCGCGCCCCGAGCCCAAGGCCGTGATGCGGGAGAACGAGCGATGAGCGTTGGGATCGCAGAACGTCCGACGAAGTGTGGCCCATGGGCCCCGTCCGGTCGGACGCTACGGGGAGGGCGTGGCCAGGACGACGCGAACGTCCGACCAGGCGATACCCATGGGCCACGTTTGGTCGGACGCTGGGATGGGGGTTCGCGATGAGTGGCCGGGAGGTCCGACGAGTCGATGCCCATGGGCCACGAGTGGTCGGACGCAACGGGTTGTCCACGGGGCCGGTGGCGCTCGGGGCGGTGGCCGTGGTGGGGCTGTTCGTGGCCTCGGTGGTGGCGCCGGATCGGGTGCCGCTCGGGGTGGTGTTGCTCGGCGCGCTGATCGGCACCGGGTCCGGGCTGCTCGCCGTCGGGCTCGTGCTGACCTATCGCTCGCACCGGATCGTGAACTTCGCGCTCGGCGGGATCGGCGGCCTCGGCGCCGGTCTGGCGGTCGGGCTGCACCTCGGCAAGGGCTGGCCGTGGCCGGTGGCGATCGTCGTCGGGGTGTCGTTCGGTCTGCTGGTCGGAGCGCTGATCGAGCGAACCGTGCTGCGCCGCCTGGACCGCTCGCCGCGGCTCGTGGTCACCGTCGCGACCATCGGCCTCGCGCAACTGTGCGCGGCGGGTCAGGCCGTGCTGCCCAAGCTGCTCGACGGCCCCGCGGTGGTCGGATCGTTCCGCACCCCGCTGTCCGAGCTCACCCTCGACGTCGATCCGCTGCTCATCTCCGGCAACGACCTCGCGCTCGTCGTCGTCGTGCCGTTCGTGCTCGGCGCGCTCACCTGGTTCCTGCTGCGCACCGACGCCGGCATCGCGATCCGCGGCATCGCCGAGAACGGCGACCGCGCACGGCTTTTGGGCATTCCCGCCCACCGGCTCTCCCTGCTGGTGTGGACGATCGCCGGCGGCCTCGCGGCGTTGACGGTGACCCTGCGCTCCCCGTCGGAGGGGCTGAACCTCTCGGTGGCCTCCACCGGGCCGCAGGTCATGCTTCCGGCGCTGGCCGCCGCCGTCGTCGCCGGGCTGGCCTCGCTGCCGCGGGCCTTCGCCGCCGGCGTAGCGCTCGGGGTCCTCGACCAGCTGGTCCGGTGGAACACCGACAAGCAGGCGGTCACCTCGGTCGTGCTGCTGGTGGTCCTGCTCGTCGGGCTGCTGCTGCGTCGCCGGGACACCGGCCGCGCGGCGGCCGCCGCCTCCGAAGGCACGTGGGTGACCGCGGGCGCCGTCCGCGACCTGCCCGCGCGGGTCCGCGCGCTGCCCGAGGTGCGGGCGGCCCGGGTCGGGGTGCCGCTGCTCGCCGTCGCGGCCGCGCTGCTGTTGGCGGTGGTCGGCTCGCCGAGCCAGCTCAACCTCGCCGCCATCGCGACCACCTACGGCGTCGTCGCCGTCTCCCTGGTCGTGCTGACCGGGTGGGCCGGGACCGTGAGTCTGGGTCAGATCGCGATCCTCGGCACCGGCGGAGTCGTCGCGGGGGACCTGATGGTCCGATGGAACACCGACTTCTTCGTCGCCATGCTCGCCGCCGGAATCGCCGGCGCCGCCGTCGCGCTGCTGGTCGCGGTACCCGCGCTGCGGGTCGACGGGCAGCTGCTCGCGGTGACGACGCTGACCTTCGCCGTCGCCGTCGACACCTTCTTCCTCAACCCCACGAACTTCCCGTGGCTGGTGCCGGGCGCGTTCGACCGGCCCGTGCTGTTCCAGCGCTGGGACATGCGCAGCGACCGGATCCTCTACCTGGTGGGCCTGGCCCTGGTGGTCTTCGCGATCGTGGTGGCCCGCAACCTCGGGCGGGGTCGCACCAAGCGGGTCATGGTCGCCGCCCGGGACAACCCGAAGGCCGCGGCCGCCGCCGGCGTCGACGGCGTTGCGACCAAGCTCACCGCGTTCGTGGTCTGCGGCGTGCTCGCCGGCATGGCCGGGGCGATCCACGCAACGGCGCTCGGCGCCGTCGGGCTGCGGACCTACAACACCTCGCTGTCGCTGCTGGCCTTCACCACCGTCGTCATCGGCGGGGTGACCTCCATCGGCGGCGCGCTCGCCGCGACCGCTGCGATCCACCTGACGATCTACCTGGTGCCGCAGCTGCAGCTCGTCGCGACCGGCGCGGGCGTGCTGATCGTGCTGCTCCTGCTTCCCGGCGGCATGGCGCAGGCCGGCGGAGCCGTCCGCGACCGCTACGCCGCGACGATCGCGAAACGGCACGGCGTCGAGTGGGATCCCGACGAACGAGCCGGCGGATCGGGCTGGGAGACGGCGACCGATCCCGACCCGGCCGACTCCGACGCCGCCCTGTCCTGTCGCGGCCTCACCGCCTCCTACGGGCCCAACCAGGTCCTGTTCGGCGTCGACCTCGACGTGCGCGAGGGCGAGATCGTGGCGCTGCTCGGCACCAACGGCGCCGGCAAGTCCTCGCTGCTGCGCGCCGTCTGCGGCTTGCTGCCGACGACCGGCGGCACCTGCGACCTGATGGGCGATCGGATCACGCGGGAGCCGACCGAGCGCATCGCGCAGGCGGGTCTGGCGATGATGCCCGGCGGCCGCGGGATCTTCCCGACGCTCACCGTTGCCGAGAACCTGCGCCTGGCGTGCTGGCAGATCCGTCGCGACACCGCCGCCGTCGAAGAGGCGCACCGCGAGGCGTTCGAGCTCTTCCCGATCCTGGCGCGGCTGGCCGGCACCCGAGCCGGCGACCTGTCCGGCGGCGAGCAGCAGATGCTCTCCCTCGCCATGGCGATGGCCGTTCGCCCGCAGGTGCTCTGCATCGACGAACTGACCCTCGGTCTGGCGCCGGCCGTCGTCGCCGACCTCGTCGCCGTCGTTCGGCGGATCAACGCCACCGGCGTCACCGTGGTGGTCGTCGAACAGTCGGTCAACGTCGCGCTGCTGCTCGCCGAGCGCGCGGTGTTCCTGGAGAAGGGCCGCGTGCGGTTCGTCGGTCGGACCGGAGAACTCCTCTACCGGCCCGACGTGCTCCGCGCGGTGTTCCTCGGCGACGCCGCCGCGGCGCCGCTGGAACGGACCGTGCCGGTCGACGGTCTCGCTCCGGCTCCCGGCCCGTCCCCTGCTCGGCCCGATGGCCCCGCCGAAGCGATGCCGGCGCTCGAGGCGCGCGGCCTGAGGAAGAGCTTCGGCGGCCGCACGGTCGTCGACGACGTCGACCTCACGATTGCGCCGGGGGAGATCGTCGGGCTCATCGGCCACAACGGCGCCGGGAAGACCACGATCCTGGACCTGCTCAGCGGTCTGCTTCCCGCCGACGCGGGGCTTGTGCGCCTGGGTACCGTCGAGGTGGGCGGCCTGGCCCCGCACGACCGTGCCCGGGTGGGGCTGGGCCGTTCCTTCCAGGACGCTCGCCTCTTCCCCGGCCTGACGGTGACTCAGACCCTGGCAGTCGCGCTGGACCGCCACCTCGCGTGCCGGGACCCGCTCGCGGACGCGCTGTGGCTGCCCGCCGCGTTCGACACCCAGGACGCCGTCGAGACCCGCGTGGAGATCCTGCTGGAGACCCTCGGCCTCGGCAGGTACCGCGACCACCGCACCGGAGAGCTGTCCACCGGCACCCGGCGCATCGTGGAACTCGGGTGCGTGCTCGCGCAGGCTCCGGCCGTGGTGCTGCTCGACGAGCCGTCCGCCGGCGTCGCCCAGCGCGAAGCCGAGGCGCTGCTGCCCGTACTGCGAGGAGTCCAGGCCGAACTCGGCGCGGCGATGGTCGTCGTCGAGCACGACATGGCGCTGCTGTCGGGCCTGTGCGACCGCCTGGTCGCGCTGGAGGCCGGTGCGGTCATCGCCTCGGGGACGCCGGCCGAGGTGCTCGCCCACCCGCGGGTGGTCAGTTCCTATCTCGGCGCGGACGCCGCGGTCATCGCGCGCAGCGGGGAGCGTGCCCCGGTCTAGCTAGTACGGCGAGGCGAACCACATCGTGCGGTGGCTCCACTCGCCGGGGCCGAGGCGCTTGCCGGAGCACACGACGATCGCCATCTGCGGTCTGCCGTCGGTCGCGTAGTACCGGTCTCGTGCCCTCCGGTCGTTGGCCCGGACTTCGACGCGGTCGGTCACCTCGTAGCAGATGCGCCCGTCCGGGCTGGTCAGGGCGAGGGTGTCGCCGTCGTGGAGTTTGTCGAGCAGGGCGTTGCCGAGCGCGGTGCCGTCGGGCCAGGTGTGGGCGTTGAGCAGGGCGTTGCCCCGGGTGGCCCCGGCACGGACGTTGTCGAGGTCGAAGGCCATCAGGCCCCGGCCGTAGCTCGTGGTCGGCGGCGTGCCCGGGACGCCGTTGCGGTCGCGGCGTTTGGGTACGACCGGCACGTAGGCCTGCAGGACGTCGATCTCGATCTTGTCCGGAACGAACGGCGAGACCGCGTCGCTGCAGTCGTACTCGGGCTGCGACCGTTGGCGCGGCTGCTTTTTCTCCGGCTCCTGGTTCGGCTTGCCCAGGATCGGCGGGATCGGGAGCGGCTTGTCGTCGGGCAGGGGGATCAGGTCGGCTCGGGCAGCGCCGCCGACCAGCGCCGAACTCGCGACGGCCAACGCGGCCAGGCCCACGGCCGGGACGCGGCACGCGCCCATGCGTCGTTCACGGCGATGACGTCCCACGGCTGCCCCCCGGCACGGCGAAGATCGAGTTGCCCGGACGGTAGCCCGCGGGCGGGCAGGAGCGGGTATCGCCACGGTCTGGGAATCGAAATGTTGCCTAGCGGCGTCCGTGCGCAGCGGAGCCCGAAGTGGGAATCTGAGGGGGTGACCGATCCGATCGGCCTGATGTTCGCCGGCATGCCCAAGCTCGGCCCGGGCGCCGACGAGTACACCAGGCACGCCCTGAACCTGCTGCCGCGCCGCGATTTCGAGGTGGTCGTCGACGCCGGCTGCGGTGCGGGGCGCACCACGCTCGTGCTGGCCGCGGAACTCCAGACCCCGATCCACGCGGTCGACGCCCACCAGCCCTTCCTCGACGACCTGATGTACCTGGCCGGTCAGGCGGGCGTGCGGCAGTGGATTCGGCCCCGGTGCATGGACATGGGCACGATCGCCGAAGTGATCCCGCGCATCGACCTGCTGTGGTCGGAGGGCGCGGCCTACAGCATCGGATTCGCGAACGCGCTGACCTCGTGGGCCGAGTCCGTCGTCCCCGGCGGGTTCGTGGCGGTCACCGAACTGTGCTGGCTGCGCGAGGACCCCGACCCGGCGGCCGTGCAGTTTTTCGCCGCCACCTACCCGGACATGGGCTCGGTTCCGGACGTCCTGCTGGGGGCGGAACGGGCCGGGTACCTGGTGCTCGACCACTTCACCCTTCCCCGGGAGGCCTGGGTCGACGGCTACTACGAGGTCCTGCGCCCGCGGGCCGAGATGTTCCTCGAGCACGACGACGCGGCGGTCCGGGAACTCGCCGCGCTGACCGTCGCCGAGATCGACCTGTTCGACCGCGCCGAGGGGAGCTACGGGTATGAATTCCTGGTGCTGCGGCGCCGGTAGGGCGGCGGCGCTCGTCGCTCTGTTCGTCGGGGCGGCCGGGTGCGGCGGCGAACAGGCTCCGCAGCGATCCGTCGAGCCCGCGCGGGAGGTCGTCGCCGAGCCGATGTCGCCTGCCCGCGACGCGGCTGCATCGTCGGCGGCCCAGGGCGCAGCGGCCGCCGGGGTCACCCTGGAGGCAGACCTCTACTCCGGCCGCGCCAATCCGTCCTGGGCGCTGACCGACGAAGAGTCCTACGGCTTCCAGGCCCTCCTCGACATGCTTCCCGTCGGCAGGTGCTCCCGACCGGCGCGGGACGGCCTCGGCTTCCGCGGCTTCGGCGTCTCGGGGCTGAAGGCCGGCCGGGTCGCCGTCGACTCAGACTGTGTCCGCCTCGAAGGTGCCGACGGCGCCCGGTCCGAGCGCCTCGACTCCCGGCGCCTGGCCCACCGCTACCTCGCAGACCTCGCGGCCCACCACGACCCCGCGCTGCGCCAACTGCTCGCGAAGGGCTGAAAACCGAAGCGCCGGCCGTTGCGGTGCAAACCCGCTTCGACCGGCGCGCCGTCCCCTCCAGCAGGGTGGCTTCTCTACGGTTAGCTCTCCGCCGCTGCCCGCTGACGCGAGCCCTGCGCCGACGCCTTCTGCTCGTGCAGGCGGGCCTTCTGGTTGTGCACCTCGGCCTTCGCCTGCTCCCGCAGGGCCTTGAGCCGCTCGGCACCCTTGGCCTGCTGCGCCTCGCCCGCCTCGATCCAACTGTCCTTCTGCAGCACCGAGCCGGTGATCTCGCGGCTGAGGCCGACGACCTTGTCGAACAGCGCGGTCGCGTTCTTGGGGTCCAGGTTCGGCAACGTGATGACAGACATGTGGGGTCCTCCCTCTCGTCCGACGGCATGACGCCGCCGGGCACCGAGAACTTTCATCCCCGCGGCGGGACGCTTCAATCGAAGATCGCGGAGCGTCGGACCGTGGCCTCTGTCACGGCTGTAGTTTCGAGAGTGTGAACCGATTTGCAGCCACGTGAACGAACCCCGTACAGTGGGCTCACCGACGCGGGGTGGAGCAGCTCGGTAGCTCGCTGGGCTCATAACCCAGAGGTCACAGGTTCAAATCCTGTCCCCGCTACTAGATAAGTGCAGGTCAGGGCCATGATCACGAGCTAGTGATCGTGGCCCTTGATCGTTTTGTGGGCAGTTTGTGGGCAGATTCTCGCGACACGCCGTAGTGGACCTTGGCGGATGGCGCTGGACGAACACCGCAGTCATTCGGGGCGGCATGGGCCGGACTGTGGGTCCTTCAGGGCATGATGGCGCCGTGGCGCCGACCTCCCTGCTTGACCGCGCGATCTACTCCTACGGGGACGTGGATCGCCTCGTCGGGTTGCACGCCGGCACCGCGCGTCGATGGCTGGAGGGCTACGAGCGCACCGGCCGGTTCTACGACCCGGTGCTACGACCGGAGCCGACTGGGTCCGATGCGGTCACCTGGGGCGAGATGGTCGAGGCCCGTCTGCTCGCGGAGTTCCGCCGCCGCGAGGTCCCCGTGCAGCGGATGCGTCCGGCGATCGTGCGCCTGCGCGAGGAATTCGGGCCCTACCCGCTCGCGCACGCTCGGCCCTTCCTCGACGTCGAAGGCCGCGAGCTGGTCCGCGTCGTGCAGGAGCAGGTGCGTCTGGAACGCCCGCTGCAGTTGGTCGTGGTGCGCAACCAGCAGGTCGTCCTCGCCGAGACCGCGGAGCGATTCCGATCGGCCGTCGACTACGACCACGGCGTGGTCGGACGTCTGCGTCCCAACCCGCGGACCCCGGACGTGGTGATGGACCCGGATCGGAGTTTCGGGCAGCCAGCGGTCCGCAACGTCCGGACCGAATCCCTCGCCGAGGACTACAGCGCGGGCGCCACCGCCGAGGAGCTGGCCGACCTGTACGACCTCAGCACCGAACAGGTCGATGCTGCGCTGCGGTTCGAGATGATCGTCGGGCGAACTCCCGCCGCCTGATGGCGCGGGTGCCCGAGCCGGTGTACTTCACCGACGAGAAACTGCTGGGCATGGGAAAGCTGCTGCGTCGCGCCGGACGCGACGACGTCGTTCATCCGGGCCACCCCGATCTCCCGGACGTACCCCTGGGGTCTCCGGACCTCGACTGGATGCCGGTCGTTGCCGCACGAGGTTTGGTCGTCCTCACCCGCGACCGGCGGATTCGGACCAGGCCTGCCGAATGGCGCGCCTACGCCGAACTCGGTATCCGCTCGGTCTGGCTCGGCGGCGCTCAAGACCTCGGGCCGCGCGAGCAGGTGGAGCTGTTTCTGCGGCACGAATCCCGACTGCGCCGAGAGATCGTCAAGCGTGGCGCCGGACCCTGGGCGTTGGCGATGACTGCATCCGGAGTTCGGCCGCTGAATCTGAAGTCTGGGTGACGCTGCGCGCCGTGCGGCCCGGTTACGCCGCGAGCGAGTCGACGTAGGCCCGCAGGGCGTCCGGCCGGATCCGGCGCAACCGGCCGACGCGGACCGTGTCGACGACGCCGTTGCCGATGAGTTCGAACATGAGGCTGCGGCCGATGCCGAGAACGGCGGCGGCCTCCTCGACGGTGAGCAGCATGCGTTCGACCGGCAGTTCCTGGCCCTGTCGGGGGAGTCGGATCGTTGTGGCGGTGCGCGGCATCGGGTCCTCCTGCACGTGCGGGTACGGACCGTCGATCGTGCTCGTGAGCGATTGCCGAGATCCTTGCCGCGACGCGGCGGGAGGCGGCGGGGCGGTTGCCAATCCGATTGCCGGCGTCCTGTCGGAGCCGCGGATGTCGGCAAATGTCCTGAGAAATCAGCCGAACGGTGGAACCGGGCATCCTCCGATCGTCTCTAACTGATCGCCGGGGTGGTCTCGGCACTCAGGGGGTCGAGATGACAAAGTTCCGGGTCCGGCGCAGCGCTGGGATCGCCGCCGTCGCGTGCGGTGCGCTGGTGTTGGTCGCTACGGGTGCCCCGTTGGCGGCGGCCCAGGACAACCCGGTGGGCGACGTGCTCGCCGAGACGGGCTTCGCCGTTCGGGAGCTGGTTGGGGCGAGCGGCGCGGTGCCGGCGGGGCTCGGGGTTCTCACCTACAGCGCGGTGCTCACCTTCACTCCGGGCGGCTCGACGCCGACCGTCACCGACGTCGTGGTCACGCAGCGCCCACTGGATTACAACGGTGCGGGTACCGGCACGGAGCGCGTCCTCACCGACACCGCATCGGTGATCGCGGTACCGCGAGGCAAGGCCGCCGCGGTGGACTGCAACTGGCAGGGACCCAAGCGACACGGCGTGGAGACGTTTGCCCCGCAGCAGATCCGGGTCGCGACGGAGGTGGGGACACTGGATATCGCGAGTGCGTTCGCGCAGGCGCCGAAGACGACGAAGTACGTCGGCGAGGCGCCGCGAACCCAGTGGGTCGGGTGCGCGGCCGGCGGCGCCAAGCTGGCCGACGGCTTCCGGGTGATCCAGGCCGGGGGCGGCCTCGCCTACAAGGACGCCGCGAAGAGCTGGAAGCTCGGCATGGCATGGAAGTCCGGCGCCGCGCCGGCCCGCTACGAGCTGGCTTCGGGCTTCCCCGTCGCCTACGAGAAGACTGGTGCAATGGTTGGGACGGTCCGCCAGAACAAGGGTGGCCAGCTGCTCGGCTCGTTCTCCGCACCGGTGACCACCGCCGCCGACGGGCTGGAGCGCAACAGCTCGTTCGCCTACTGGCAGGACCGGTGCATGGACTCCCCGGCCTGCGCTGGCGCCGAGGGAAGTCGCGTGTTCCAGGGTGCTACTGCAAGTGCCGCGTGGGCACTGCCCGGCGAGGGTGCGCGGTCCTTCGTCGTCGCCGGCTACGTGCACTACGCGTGCGCCAACCTCGCCGACGCCGCGTGCTCCTGACCGAGTCCAGGTCCGCCGACCTGGGCCTGGCCCGCGAGGCCCTACGGCACGGTCCGACCGTGGCCACCATCGTCGCGGTCGGGGTCAGCCTCATCGTCGTCCAGTGGGCCGAGCCGGTCCTGCCGCTGCTGCTCCTGGTCGGCGGCGTCGGGCCGGTGCTCGCCCGCATCGACGTCGTCGAACGGCGGTTGCCGTTCACGCTGACCGTCCCGCTCTTCATTGCCGCCGTAGTCCTGCTCGCAGGTACCGGTGCTGCGATGGGCGAGGTGGCGATGGGTCGGGCGGCGAGCGCCGCGGCCGCGTGGCTGATGTTCTACGGCGCGATCCATCTCTTCACCCGGGGACGCGGGATGGGCCTCGGCGACGTCGTGCTCGCCCCGACCCTCGGCCTCGTCCTGGGGTGGATCGGATGGGGCGCGGCCGTTGTCGGGCTCGCGGCCGGATTCCTGGCAGCGGCCGTTGCGGCGGTCTCGATGCTTGCCACGGGTCGAAGCGGACGGGCGTCGCTGCCGTTCGGCCCGTTCATGTTGGCGGGCGCATGGCTCGGGGTGGTGTTCGGGCCTGCGATCTGGGCCGTCTATCTCGCGGGTGGCCGGTGACATCTTGCTGGGATCGAGTCCTCGTCGCGCGGATCGAAACGGGGCTCAGCCGGTGAGGGGGTCGTTCGGGTCGTAGGGGATGACCGAGCTGATGTGCGGATCCCCCGGGGTTCCACGCAGCTGCTCGCCGAAGGTGGCGGTCCGCAATCAGTTGGAGGCGCGCGCCGATCAGGGACGGGCCGGCGAGGAGGCCGACGTGTGCCGAGACGGTTCCGTGGATGGTGGCCAACGTCCCGCCGTCGACAGCGTCGCGCAGAGTCAGAGTCTCGACGTACTGGTGCTGCGGCCACAGGGTCTCCGTCGTCACGCTGAACCCCGCGGTGACGGCAACCGTCTCGGAGTACATGACGAAGCGGAATGTCGTTCCAGGGACCGGTGGAAGTGCATTCGCCCAAGCGGCTCCGACGCCGAACGGTGGAGTGAGCTCCAGCCTGCGCAGGCCCGTGCCCGGTGGGTCGGTCCACGCCGGGTGGTCGGCCGCTTCCAACTCACCCCATACCGTCTGCCGATCACGGGGAAGCATCGCCGACGCGGCCACGGCCCACTGACGGGCCGGGGCTCGCTGCCCCGGAACCGAGGGATCGCCAGGCCCGGAGTGGTGCCTGGTCCGCCATCTCGAGTTGGCCGCATCAACTGCCCGACCCCAACCGTCGCCCACGTCGTCTCCCTGCGCCTATCCGCGATCCACGGTTCCGACAGTTGATCGACTCGGCGCTCCCTCTACTTGACCCCTGAGCCGTGGCACCCGTCGGCTCCCGGTGCAGATCCGGCGAAGAGGTTGGTCGCGTCGATCCTCGGGGCGCCGCTGACAACCGATTGCCGAGGCCGCCGGCAAGTGCACTGGCAATCGCCTGACCTGGGCCTTCGCCCGTTCTGGCAAGCGTGCCGGCAATCGCCGTTCGCGAACGTCCTCCCATCGCAACCGATGAGGGAGGACACCGATGACCACCACCACGACCCAGAACCACCGCAACGTCAACGCCGCGATCGGCACCACCGACGGGCTGTTCGACGCGCTCGTCGACATCCAGGACGAGGGCTGGGACGGCCCGACCGGCCGTGCGGTTCTGGAGTACGCCCGCACCGCGATCGTCGCCCGGGCGGTCCGCTCGGCCGGATTCACCGGCGCCGACGCGGAGTACGCCGAGGCGACCGGCTGGGCCGCGGCCTGGAAGGCAATGACCTCGCGCCCCATCCGGTCCGCCGAGTCGCCGTGGGGCGTCGTCACCGCCGCGGTCCGCTCCGCGGTGCTCAACGAGAAGATCGCCGCGACCTACGGCACCGACGCCCGCTCCGCCTGGCGGGTGCACCGGTTCAAGCAGGCCCACCTGGCCGAGGGCCGCACGGCCCGCGGCGACTGGACGTCGGTCGCCGACCCGGCCGCGCTGGCCCGCCCGGTCAGCTACTCGGCCCTGGTCGACGCCGGGTTCGAACAGCCCGCCCCGTCCGCAGCCGCGGACACCGCGGGAGGTTGGGTCGAGGAGATCGTCGACCTACTCGCCCGACACGGTTGGGAGAACGCGACGGCTCGGGAAGCCGTTCTGCACGTCTCCGAGCACGCCCGCCCGAACCCCACCGGCGGGGCGCCGAAGGCCCACGGGTGGCGGGAGATGGCATTGGAGTTGGGGCTGCCGGCCTGGCGGGCCCGCCGGGTGACCGTGCTCCTGCTCGGCACCGCCTCGTGGCCGGGACTGGTCGAACGGATTGCCGCCGACGGACCTGACGCGTTGAACACCCCCGCGGTGCAGGCCGCCGTGCGCGCCACCTGCGTCGAGCAGATGCGCCCACCGGCGCGGAGCGCACTCGCCGTGGACGCATTCTGCGGCCGGGCCCAAGCCCTCGCCGGGTGACGGCCCGGAGGGGACGGAGTGCACCACACCGGGCACGTCGCGGGAAATCGTCCGAAAGGTGGAACCGTCCTCATCCGTCCGGCGTCGAAGGATCATCAGAACGGGCCAGTGGCCGCGGCTGAACGGAATCGTCTGGGGGCTCCAGTGAACATCGGTCTCGAAGATATGTTCGAGGTGTGGAGCTCGGGGTGCGAGTGGTCAACCAGGCGGCCCCGCAGGGGTCGCCGGTCCGGCCGATGGGACGCATCCCGGTCATCGCACGGCTGGTGACCGCAGAGGGAGTCGAGCTCCGGCCGGGCGTGGCGATCCGGTGGACGAGCACGCAGGTGATGGTCTGCATCGAGGACCACACCTGCCGTCCGGTGCGGGCCGAGTACCTGTGGCTTGCCCCTGTCGACGTCGTGCGGGTGCTGGCGCTGAAGGGGCGGTAGGTCGATCTCGGGGCTGGACCCGCCCACATATAGAGCAGGACATGCAAGTGCCGGGCCCCGATGGCCCGGGCCACGAAGGGGAGCAGCGATGAACAGCACCAGGTCCAGCGGGCGCGCCCGCTACGCGACGGCGGCACTGGCCGCGTCGCTCGCCGGCGCACTGCTGGCGGGCTGCGGCTCGGCCGGGAAGGTATCGCTCGAAGCCGCCGATCCGATCGCCGTCTCGTCCACCCCTTCGCCGTCCGTGATGCCGACGCCGACGCCGGCAGACGAGCAGGCGGCGATCCTCGCGCAGTACCGCGAGTTCTTCGCGCGGCAGGCCGAGATCTCGCTGGCGCCCAAGGAACAGCGCAAGGCGATGCTGGAGCCGTTCACGACGAACCCGGCGTTGCAACGCGTGCTCGGCGGGATGTTCGCCGCGGAGGAGTTCGGCGAGGTGGGCTACGGCGCACCCGTCGTCGACCCGACGGTGCAGAGCATCGAGGGCGATACCGCGACGGTGCACGACTGCCAGGACGGTCGGGGGGCCGGGCGCAAGAAGCGCGACACCGGCAAGATCACGACCCGCGGCATGGACGACACCAAGGTCGTCGCCACCTTGAAGCGCGGCGAGGACGGCCTCTGGCGGATGGCCACCGTCGAATTCCCGGAAGAGCCGTGTTGACCCGGCGCGTAGTAGTGCCTGCGCTCACCGCGGCCCTCGTCATCGTGGAGGCGGTTCCCGCGCATGCCGAAGGACCTGGCGACGACTCTGTTGTCGTCGACCGGTCGCAGTTCGGCTGGGTCGACACTGCCGTCGTCGACGGCGGATCGCTGCCCGTCGCCCGCAAGAAGTCGCGCTCCGCCCCCAAGGCTCCGATCATCCGCTGCGCGCAGACGAAGTCGCCGAGCGCGGGCGGCTACGCCTCCCAATCCCAGTTCGACTCCGGTGCCCCGGCCACCGGCGCGGGCGGCTGGGTGATCCGTCAGTGTTCCGACGGGCGGCTGGACACCGCATGGGTGCCGGACGTCGATCCGGCTCAGGTGGCCGAGCGCGTCGAACAACTGGCCCGCCGAGCCACCAGCCGCATGCCGCTGCCGTTGCCCGCACCGAAGTTCAACCCGTCCTGGCCGTCGAGCGCCGGGCCCGCGACCCTGGTCGCGATCCCGACGTGGTTCTGGATCGACGGTTGGAAGCCGGTGAGCCGGCGGACGCAGGCCGGCGGAGTGTGGGCCGAGGTCGTCGCCACCCCGGTGGAGGCGACATGGGACCCGGGCGACGGCAGCCCAGTGCTGCGGTGCGTCGGGCCTGGTTCGGCCTGGACGCCGGGAGCTCGGGAGAGCTCCTGCGAACACACCTACGTCCGGTCCAGTGCCGGACAGGCGATGAACGCCTACACCGCTCGGGTGAGCGTGACGTGGCGGATCACCTGGCGAGGCGCCGGTGGCCGGAGTGGATCGCTGCCACTGATGGAGCGTCAGACGAC
Organism: Sporichthyaceae bacterium; assembly: GCA_052389435.1. GTDB lineage: Bacteria > Actinomycetota > Actinomycetes > Sporichthyales > Sporichthyaceae > JBQTKD01. The sequence goes on from JBQTIB010000014.1 coordinate 79,350, forward strand.
GTTTCCGATCGCGGTCGCCGAACGCCAGACAGTCGTGACGATGGGGAGAGTCCGATGACAACAATGACGCAGCCGGTGATCCCGGCCCAGCTCGGGTCCGGGCGTCGACCGCTGCCGACCCGGTCGAGGCGGCCGGGCCTGATCGCGGCTGCGGTGCTGCTGATCGTGGGCTTTGCGCTCGCGGGCACCGTGCTGGTCTCCCGGGCCGGGGACACCAGCGAGGTGTTGATCGCCGCGCGGCCCGTCGCGGCGGGCCACGCCATCACGGCCGCCGACCTCGGCGTCGCGAGAGTCGCGGGGTCGGTGCGGGCCATCGGAGCGGGCGAGGTGTCGACGATCGTCGGTCGCACCGCCGCCGTCGGTCTCGTCGGCGGGCAGGTCCTGAACCGCGACATGCTCGCCGCGACCGCCGTCCCGGCACGCGATCAGGCGATGGTCGGACTGGCGCTGCGGCCGGGTCAGTTCCCCGCCGACGGACTCAAGGTCGGGGACCGGGTCCTGGCCGTGGCCACTCCGGCGAGCACCGACACCGCCGCCACGGCGGCGCGTGCCCTGACCACCGCCGAGGTCTACGGGCTGCGCCCGGACACCACGAGCAGCACCGACACCCTGGTGACGCTGCTGCTACCGCTGGGCCAGGCGAACGCAGTGATGACGCAGGCCGCCGTCGGGCGAATCGGCCTCGTCAAGGTTGCGAGCGCCTCGTGACGCTGATCGCGATGTTCTCCGACAAGGGAAGCCCCGGCGTGACCACGTCCGCGCTCGCGCTGGCGGCAGTGTGGATGCGGCGGGTCGCTGTCGTCGAGCTCGACCCCGCCGGTGGCGACCTGTCGCTGCGTCTCACCGACTCCGCGGGTCGCCCGGTGCTAGCCGAGGCTCCGAATCTCCTCACCCTGGCCGCGGCCGCTCGACGGGACGGCGCGACCCGCTCGTCACTGCTGTGGGAGCACGCCCAACCACTCACACTCTCGCCGACGGCGTCGGTGGTTGCGGGCCTGTCCGCACCGGAGCAGGCGACCGGAATGAGCGAGCTGTGGCACTACGTGGTCTCGGCCGTGGCGGACGCCGAAGGTGGCGACGTGCTCGCGGACCTCGGTCGGATCGCGGACACCGGCTCGGCCCGGCTCTTGGCGCAACGGGCCGACGTCCTCGTCGGAATCGCTCGCGCGGAGCCTGCGGCGATGCTCCGCCTGCGCGACCGTTTGCGTCATCTCCTGGACTCCCTTCCTGCGGCCCAGGATCGCCGTGCCCGCGTGCTGCTCGTCGCCGAGGACCGACACGCCCCTGAGGCCATCGCGTCGATGCGGCGCGTGCTCCACGACGCAGCGATCCCCGCCTCGGTGGTCGGAACCATGACCGTCGACCCCACCGCCACCGCCGCCGACGCGCTGCACCGCGGCCAGATCGGCCCACGGCTCGACCGCTCACTGTTGATGCGCAGCGCCCGAGTGGTGGCGTCCGCCGTCGACGGCGAACGGCCGGTCCCGATGCCGAGCCCGCGCCGTCGTCTATTGGCGAGGGCGCGATGACGGTCACTCAGATCGCAGCCGTCGATCCGACGCTGGTGCGTCGTCTGCAGAGCGAGGTCGGGCAGCGCCTCGCCACCGCCGTGCGGCAGGCGCGCGACGCCGGGCGTACTCCGCTGGCAGGGGAGGACGAGCGGCAGCACGCCCGTTCGGTCATCGCCGCCGTGGTCGCCGAGGAAGTGGCCCGCCACCTGAGCGCCGGACAGACGCCACCCGCGCCGGAGGTCGAGCTGGCGATGGCCGAGGTGATCTTCGCCGGGCTGTTCGGTGCCGGTCAGTTGCAGGTGCTGCTGGACGACCCGCAGGTGGAGAACGTCGACATCAACGGCTGCGATGAGGTGTTTGTGTCCTACGCCGACGGCCGCCGCGAGCGCGTTGCGCCGGTCGCGGGCAGCGACGCCGAACTGATCGAGCAGGTGCAGATCCTGGCCAGCTACGCCGGGCTCAACGCCCGCGCGTTCGACGATGCCAACCCCGAGCTGGACCTGCGATTGCCCGACGGGACCAGGCTTTCGGCGGTCCGCCGGGTGACGGCGCGCCCGGCGGTGTCGATGCGCCGGCATCGCTACCCGATGGTGTTTCTGCGCGATCTGGTCGCCAACGGCACGATCTCGGGCGAGCTCGCGGAGTTCCTCTCCGCGGTGGTGCGGGCACGGCGCAACGTGATGATCGCGGGGGAGACCGACGCCGGGAAGACGACCCTGCTGCGGGCCCTGGTCAACGAGATTCCCGCGCACGAGCGGATCTGCACGGTGGAGAACAGCCTCGAACTGGGGTTGCGCGCCCACCCGGACCTGCACCCCGACGTCGTCGAACTCGAAGCCTGCCCGGCCAACAGCGAAGGCGTCGGTGCGGTGACGATGGCGCAGCTGGTCCGGCGCACGCTGCGGATGAACCCGGACCGGGTCATCGTCGGCGAGGTCCTCGGCCCCGAGGTCGTCACGATGCTGAACGCGATGAGCCAGGGCAACGACGGGTCGCTGTCCACGATCCACGCCCGCACCCCGCGCGGAGTGTTCGACCGCATCGCCACCTACGCGCGCCAGGCCGTCGAACGCCTCGACCTCGACGCCACCCACCAACTCATCGCCGGCGGCGAAGGCGGCACCGGCGCCCTCGACGTCGTCGTCTTCCTGCGCAAGAGCCGCACCGGAGCGATCCCGACGCCACGGGGCGATGGACCCACGACGCGGCGGTTCGTCGCCACCGTCCTGGAGGTCAACGGCTTCGACGGCCGCGTGCAGGCCAGCGAAATCTTCACCCCCGGCCCCGACGGACGGGCCATCCGCAACGAGATGGTGCCGATCGCCTGCCTCGACGCCTTGCGCGAGGTCGGCTACCGACCCACCGACTGACATCGACCAACACCGGCGGCGCCAACCCGGCGCCGCCTCGGGCACGACCACGTCTCGGGGGAGGGACATGGACGCCACGACGCTCTTGGCACTGTTGACATTCGCCTGCCTCGGCGTCGCGACCTGGCTGCTGCTCGTCGCCGTGCTCGCCGCACCGCGGCGACGAGCGGACCGTCCGCGGTTGCGCCTGTCCCTGCCGGTCCGCGGGCAGGTTGCGCTCGCGGTCGGACTGGCGACGGCCGTGCTCACCCGCTGGCCGGTCGCCGCTCTCGCGGCCACTGCCCTGGTGTGGTGCTGGCCGATGCTCGTCGGCGGGGGAGCGACGGCCCGGCGCTCCATCGAACGCCTCGACGCCCTCGCCGGGTGGACCGAGAGCATCAAGGACACCATCGCCGGGGCCATCGGCCTCGACGAGGCGATCCCCGCCACCGCCGCCGCGGCCGCACTGCCGATCCGGCCCGCCGTCGAGTGCCTCGTCGAACGACTGCGCGCCCGCGAACCCCTGCCCACCGCGCTGGAGTGCTTCGCCGCCGACCTCGACGACCCGTCCGCAGACCTCGTCGTCGCCGCGCTGATCCTGAACGCCCGCCTACGCGGACCCGGCCTGCGCTCCACCCTGGAGGCCCTGGCGACCTCGGCGCGCGACGAACTCGACCTGCGCCGCAAGGTCGACGCCGGGCGCCGCGCGCTGCGGACCGGGGTGAAGATCATCGTCGGGATCAGCGTCGGCTTCGTCGCCGCGCTCGCCCTGCTCGACTCCGCCTACCTCGACCCCTACGACACCGCCACCGGCCAGGCGGTCCTCGTCCTGGTCGCAGGAGTGTTCGCCGCCGCGTTCGCGTGGCTGCGCACCCTCGGCCAGGAACCCGCGCGCCTGCGCCTGCTCGACCACGCCACTACGAGCGGAGCGGGCCGGTGACCGCCGCCGTGCTCGTCTTCGCAGCGCTCGGCGCAGCCGTCGCTGGCCTCGCCGCGATGCTGCTGCCGCAACGGCCCGGCCTGCTCGCCGCCATCGGACGCCTCGACGCCGCCCGCACCACCGCGCCCGCCGCCCCGAAGGTGGGCGCACCGCTGGATTCCTGGCCCGCACGGCAGATCCGGCTGGGACACCTGGTCCACGAGCGCCTGCCCGCACTCGCCAGACTTGGACGCACCCCGCACGGCCCGGCCACGCACCGCACTGCGGACCTCGCGATCACCGGTCGCTCCGACGAACTTCTGCTGGGCCGTCAGATCCTCACCGGACTCGTCGGCCTGCTCGCCCTCCCTGCGCTGGCGGTGGCACTCGCTCCGAGCGGAATCCCGCTCCCGATCCCCGTCCTGGCCGTCGGTGCTCCGCTGCTCGCTGTCGGGCTGGCGTGGCTGCCGGCCCTGTCGCTGCACCGCGACGCCGAGGAACGGCGTAGGGAGTTCCGGCACGCGCTGGGGTGCTACCTCGACCTGGTCGCGATGAGCCTGGCCGGTGGTCGCGGCGCCCCGCAGGCCCTCGCCGAAACCGCTGCTCTGTCCGGCTCGTGGCCCTTCCGGATGCTCGGCGACGCCGTCGCCACCGCACGCCTGGCCGGGACGAGCCCCTGGCGGGAGTTCGCCGCCCTCGGCCGGGGCATCGGCGTCGCCGAACTCGACGAACTCGCCGCCAGCCTCGCGCTCGTCGGCGATCACGGCGCCCGGGTCCGCGAAACCCTCGCCGCCCGCGCCGCGACCCTGCGCCGCCGAGCGCTGACCGACGCGGAAGGCGACGCAGCCCAGGCCGACCAGACCATGCGCATCGCCCAGGTACTGCTCGCCTTCGGCTTCCTGATCCTCATCGCCTACCCGGCACTCGCCGCCGTCCTCGCGCTATGACCGGCGACCTGACACCGCATCAGACATCTACTCAGAAGAGGAACCGATGCCCGAACTGACCTATCTCCACGCGCTGCTCACCACCCTGAGCGCACGCGACCCCGACGACGAACGACCTCGCGACGCGGGGGACATCGTCCAGTACGTGGTCATCACCGCTGCGCTGGCGATCGCGGCCGTGGCCATCGTCGGGATCGTCGTCGCGAAGATCACCGGCAAGGCCGCAAGCCTGCAGGTCGAGTAGCCCATGACGCCACGTCGAACAACCCGGCGACACCGGGCTCGGGCCTGCCAGGCACCGCGCGACGCCGGCACCAGCACCGTCGAACTGGCCATCACCATGCCCGCCCTGCTGATCGCCGTGCTGAGCGTCATCCAGGTCGGGCTGTGGTTCCATACCCGCCACGTCGCGCTCGCCGCCGCCCAGGACGGCGCGCGGATCGCCCGTGCCTACGACGGCACCGAGAACGCCGCCCGAGCGCGGACCCTCACCAACCTCGACGACCTCGCGCCCACGCTGCTGCGCGACCGCAGCGTCGAGGTCACCCGCACAGCAGAGGAGGCCACAGTGACCGTCCGCGGAACGGCCACCTCGATCCTCGGCATCTTCGCGCTGACCGTGACCGAGACGGTCCACGGACCTGTCGAGCGTTTTGTGGCGGGTGGCACCCGATGACCCGCGACAACACGCCCCCGCGCGCGGACCAAGGAAGCGTCGCGGTCGAGGTCGTTCTGGTTGCGCCGCTGCTGATCGCCCTGCTGCTGCTCGTCGCCGGCCTCGGTCGAATCGCGCACACCCGCGGCCAGGTCGACGGCGCCGCCGCCGACGCCGCCCGCACTGCGTCCCTGCACCGCGACCCCGTCCAAGCCCGGCAGGCCGGAGTCGACGCCGCCCGGGCCCACCTCGGACAGCGGGCCTGCCGCGACCTCGACGTCGCCATCGACACCACAGGTTTCCGACCCGGCGGGCAGGTCACCGCACGGGTGCGCTGCACCGCGTCGCTGGCCGGGCTCGGCCTGTCCGGGCTGCCCGGCACCCGCACGTTCACCGCGAGCGCGGTCGCCCCGCTCGAAGCCCACCGGAGCCGCTGAGCCATGGACACCCAAACCGACAGCCCGCCCCGGGACGAGGGATCGGCGACCCTGTTCGTCGTCGTCCTCGCCGCGGCACTGCTCGCGACCGCCGGGCTCGTCGTCGACGGCGGCTACGCCCTCGCCGCCCGGCAGGAAGCCGCGGCCACCGCCGAACAGGCCGCCCGCGCCGGCGCCGACGCCCTGGCCCGCGACGACCTGCGCTCGGCCGGCCCGCTGCGCCTGGACCCCGCCGCAGCGACCGCCGCCGCGCAGTCCTACCTCGCCTCCACCGGGCACCTGGGCAAAGCCACCGTGTCCGGGCAGTCCGTCACAGTCAGCGTCCGCATCACCCGGCGCACCGCGATCCTCTCCGCCGTCGGGATCGACACCGTCTCCTCCGCTGCGACCGCCACCGCCGTCGGGCTCACCGGCATCGACCGTCCCGACCCCGCACTCACCGGCGCCGCGTACCGCGCCGGTGCCGTTCCGACCGACCCCGAGCGTGAGGCCGCGCGATAACCACCCACCCGAACTCCACCCGCCGGGCATCTCGCGGGTCCGCCCTGGCGCGAGGACTCGCTGCTGTCGTGGCGCTTCTCGCTCTGATGGTCGGGCCGCCGCTGGCGCTGCTGGTCACGGTCGGCAACCCGATCCCCGAGCAGGCGGTCGTCGGCGGACAGATCACCGACGCCGCGGTCGTCGGTCTGCTCGCCGGTGTCGTCTGGCTGGCCTGGGCACAGCTCGGGGTCGTCATCGCGGTGGAGGCCACAGCGGCCGTGCGCGGCCGAGCATTGCCCCGCACCATCCCCGGCTGCGGGTTCAGCCAGCACCTCGCTCGCCGACTCGTCGTCACCGCCTCCCTGCTGCTCGCAGGCGCGGGACCGCTCGTTGCCACCGCCGGCGCAGTCGCGAGCCCCGCCGTTGCGGCCACCACCGTCGCCGGTTGCCGCACCGAGCCGACGGCCAGTCCGGCGCCCCGCCTCGCCCTCCCGGCGTCGACGACCGACCGGGCCACGGCACGGCCGGTCGCCCACGCAGCCAGCGCGTCCCTCCCAGACCTGCAACCAGTCGTGCGAGACGTGGAGCCGAACGAGCTCTCTTATGTCGTGCGCCCGCCGCAGGGCCACCACTACGACTCGCTCTGGGACATCGCCGAGCGTCATCTCGGCGAAGGCCGACGCTGGCGGGAGATCTACGACCTCAACCGCCACCGCGCCCAACCCGACGGGCAGCGCCTCGAACTCGCTCGCCTGATCCAGCCCGGCTGGCGGCTGCTCATGCCCGCCGACGCCACCGGAATCCATGCAGAGAAGGAAAAAACGAGAAGCGAACCGCGCACCCTGGACCGGCCCTCGACGCCCGCGAGGGCCGACCTCGCGCCAGCGGACGAGGCGGCGCCGACGGTCCCGCTCGCCCGCCGAGCCGACGACGCCCCGAGTGCGAGTACCGCAGCAGCTGCCCGCCGGGTACAACTCGGCCCTACGCCCACGGTGCCGTCACCTGCGGCCGCTGGCACGGCCACCCCCGGCCCGGGGGTCTCCGCCGCAGCCGTGGATGTCGAGTCGGTCGAACAGGACGACGACGTGGCGATCCCGTTCGGCCAGTTGACTCTCGGCCTCGGGGCCGTCGCCTGCGCCGCCCTGGTCGCGGAGCTGGCCCGACGCCGCCGTCGAGCGCAACGCTTCCGCCGCCCCGGCGAACGACTGCCGCGTCCCAGCGAGCCCGCGGCGGCGGCCGAACGCCGACTGCGCGCGGCGAACGCCGAACTGAGCGTCACCGACCTTCGCGACGCGCTGCGCCTGCTCGCCCACCACTGCCGCGCCGAGGGCCGGGCACTGCCCGACGTCCACGCGATCACTCTGAACGCCGCCGGTGCCACCCTGCACCTCGAGGCCGACGCCGACCCGGTGGCGCCGTTCCGCGCCGGCGGCGACCGCGCGTGGTGCCTCGACAGCGCAGTGCTCGCCGCGGCCGACCGCACCGACCTCGCCGAGAACGGTATGGACCCCTACCCGGCGCTGGTCAGCCTCGGCGTCACCGACGACGCCGTCCTGCTCGTCAACCTCGAAGCCGCCGGCACCCTCACCATCGCCGGGAACTCCGTCGAGGCGACCCCGATCCTGCACGCCCTCGTCGCGGAACTCGGCACCAGCCTGCTCTCGGCGACGGCGCACGTAGTCCTCACCGACTGTCCGCCAGAGCTCGCCGCGATGCTCGACCACGGCCGCGTCACCCTCCTCGACCCCCACCAGGCAGAGCAGTGGGCACACGCGCGCGGCCGGGAGGTCGGCTCGATCCTGCAGGCCGCCGGCGTCCCCGACGTCGGCGGCGCACGAACGCGCGGAGTCGCCGACGACGTCTGGGCACCCGCGGTGCTGCTCGTCGGCGCGAGCACCGGCGATGTACCGGAGCCGGCCGCCGAGGTCACGGTCGTCCGAGTGGCCGAGAGCGCGGGGACCGGTTGGGCACTACGCCGAACCGACGGCGGATGGAGGTTCGACCCGCTCGGCGTCGCGCTCACCCCGCAACGGCTCGACCTGCACGGGCTCGGACCGCTGGCGGAGGCCCTGGCCACCGCCGAGAGTCCCGCCAGAGCGCCGAAGGACCTCGACAGTGCGGGGCCGTCGTCGACGCCGACGCACGACCCTGCCGAGGAGACCACGGCCGCGGACCCGAATCCCGCGCCGCTACCGGAGGCGGCGACTCGGCCCCTCCGGACAGTCCCTCGACCCGCAGGCCCTGCCGACGACGAGCCGGTCCTGCCGGCTCCGCGGGTCCTCGTCCTCGGCCCGGTCGAGATCACCGGCGTCGCCGAGGACGGTGCCCCGGGCCGGAAGCGTCGGGCGACCGAACTCGTCGCCTACCTGGCGCTGCATCCCGGCGCAAGCCAGTACCAGCTGGACGAGGCGCTCTGGCCGGGCTGCCGGGTACCCCGCAACACCCGCAATCCGTTGGTCTCGCGGACCAGGCAGTGGCTCGGTACCAACCCGGAAGGGGAGCACTACCTCGGCCTGGTGGGCGAGGGCGGGCACTACAACCTCGGCTCGGCGGTCACCTGCGACTGGCACGAGTTCCAGGCCCTCGCCGCGCGTGGCATCGCGGCGGGCGAGGACGGCCTCGACGATCTGGAGGCCGCGATGCGCCTGGTCCGGGGGCGACCGTTCGTGGGCGTCTACCCGGCCGCCTACGGATGGGCCGAGTCCGCTACTCAGGACATGATCAGCGCGATCGTCGACGTTGCCCACGTCACCGTCGAGCGGGCCCTCGCGCGGGGTGACGCCCGGCGAGCGCGCTGGGCGGCGGGGCGCTGCCTGACAGTCGAGCCGTGCTCCGAGCTGCTCGTCCAGGACGCCATCCGCGCAGCCAAGGCCCTGGGTGACACCGAAGATGCGGATCGCCTTGTCGCTGCACTCAGGCGGCAGATCCAGGACCTCGATCCGGATGACGACCTGGACGGCGTCCCGGCGTCGGTGGCCGCCGTTCGTCCGGGATCGGTCCGGTAGCGGTTCGAAGCGTCCTCGGCGCGCGTTGTGCGTCCTGGCACCGGCAGGTCTTCGGCGTGCCGGCACGGTGTGCGGGTGGAGGCCGCCGAACCGACGACTCGCCGCAGTTGGGTCGAGCAGATCATGGGCATGCCGGTGAGCGTGCTCGCCCGCGGCCGGGGCGCGGCTTCGGGCGCGGCTTCCGAGGTCGTCGCCGCGGTCTTCGCCGAGCTGCGTGCGGTCGACGCCATGTTCTCCACGTACCGACCCGACAGCGCCGTCAGCCTGCTCAACGCGGGCAGGCTGCAGCTCGCCGACTGCGCGGACGACGTCCGCACGGTGGCGCAGGGCTGCGCGCAGGCGCGGGAGCTGACCGGCGGCCTGTTCGACGCCGACCGGCCCGACGGCGGCTGGGACCCTTCCGGCTACGTCAAAGGGTGGGCCGTGGAACGAGCCGCCCGCCATCTCGGCGCGGTGCCGGAGGCGGACTGGTGTCTCAACGCCGGCGGGGACGTGGCAGTGGTCTGCGCCGGCGAGGGAACCTTCAACGTCGGGATCGCGGAACCGCAGGATCAGAGCCGGATCGCCACCGTGGTGGTCGCCGGGTCGGGCGGAGTCGCGACCAGCGGAACGGCCCAGCGCGGCGCCCACCTCTGGGACCCCCGCACGGGTCGGCCGGCTTCGCCGTGCTGGGACTCGGTCACCGTCGTCGGTCCCTCCCTGCTCACCGCCGACGTTCTGGCCACCGCCGCCTTCGTCGCGGGAGGCGACTGGGAGCGGATGGTGCTGGCGGTTCCCGGGTACCGGGCGCTCGGCATCGGGCGGGAGGGCACGTCGACCGTCGGCGACTGGCCGACGTGATCTGCGGCTTATGTCTTCGAGAAACCTTGCATCCTCGGGAGACCTCGACCTCTGTCCCGGCACCGACGCGCGGCAACCTCTACACCCTCATCGGTGAGGAGACGGTTGGTCCTAATCCTATTGCAGCGAAGCGGTGGTCGTCAGGGTGTGGTCGTTGCGCTGGGCGTGGAGGACGGGACTGCCGTGGCGGCCGCGGTGCCTGCGGTCGGAGGCGAAGACGGGCCTGCGTTCGGGCTCGACCCCTCGTCGTAGGCGTTCGCCTTGCCTGCGAACTCGGAGTCGAGCTTGGCCTGGTCGGCCCTGGGAAACGAGACCTTGTTCGGGTCTCCGTCCGAGGTGTAGATCGACTTCGGGTTCTTCTCGAACTGGTTGAGCCAGTACTCGGAGTCGGTGGGCACGGTGGCGGGGCCGGACCGGATGCGCGGAATGGCGTACGGCTCGAACTTCGCTGCGAACGGCGAGGGCGCCGGGTTGGAGCCGACGAGCAGCACGCCCACGAGCGAGTACGACTTGCCTTCGTACGTGCCGCCTCGCACCAGCTGTTTGTTGACCGGGGAGATGCCGAACGGGAGTGCGAGCGTGGACACCACCGCGCTGGGAGCAGAGGCCTTGATGTCTTCGGAGTTGCCCGCCAGCTCCTGCTGGATCTTGCTGTCGCTGCTCTGCTTGAGGTTGATGTGGTTGAGCGTGTGAACGCCGACCTCGTACCCGTTGTCCACCAGCCACGGCACGGCCTTCGGGTCCTGGAACGGGCTGCCGTTGACGTAGAAGCTGCCGGTCGCGGTGAAGTCGGGGTTGGCGGTCTCGAACTCCTCGAGGATGCCGACCGCGGAATCCGGGGTGGGCTTTCCATCGGTGCCGATCTGGATCTGACTGATCGTCGAATCGTCGAACGTAAGCACGACGGGGTGCTTGCCCGCCGGGATGTCCACCTTGCCCGCGACGAGCGCAGCGGTGGTGATCGGTACGAACCCCATCCGGTGCATCCGCTCCAGTTCGGCCTTGAACTCGGCCGGTGTCTGGTCGTACTCGCCCTTGGCGTCTTCCTTGATCTGGTGGTACATCATCACCGGGACCTGGCCCAGTTCGTTCGCGTTGATCGAGGCCGCGTCGACGGGTCCGCCGATCGGCGCGCTCGACGCGCCGGCATCCGGGGAGGGGTTGGAGCTCGGAGCGTCGACGACCGCGGGCGGTTGATCCGCCTTGTTCGGCTCCGCACCTCCACATGCCGAAAGCAGCAGTCCGGAAACTGCGGCGGCCATCGCGACGGTGCGTCGGTGCATCTGTCCCCCTACATGGGTTTCGTTGCTGCGCTCGAACGGTGCAGCCGAAGCCTTCTCGAATCGGAACGTCCGGCTTCGATCATTCAGCAGCGACGACACAAATTCCGGGGGATCGTCGCCCCAGTCACGACAACTCGGTAACGGCGAAATCGCGACAGAGGGGCTTGGACCACGCCTGGGCGAAGCCGAGCCGACGGCATGCGCCGACCTGCTTGCCGCCGTGTTGGGGCTCGCCGCAGCCGAGGCCGCGGTGGGCCGACGAGTCGCGGCGCGGCGCTGGGCCACGGCGTTCCGTGCATCGGCCGGCATGCGGATCGCTCCGCCGGAATCGCCGCTTCGCCGGCATGCCGACACGAACGACGCCGCTGCGGCATCGTTACACCGTTCGGGCGATCCTTGGCCCCCTTCGCTGCGAACATCGTTGTGAATTGATCGTCACTGGGTAACATCGTGGGAGTTATGGAACACCGCACCCGAGCCGGAACGATCGCACCGCGCCTGCTGATGCTGGCCGCGGTGCTCTTCTGCCTGTTCGGGTTCGCCGTCCCCGAGGGCTCCGGGGGCACCGCCGCCGCGCCCTCGGCCGTCGTCGGTCTCTTGACCACCGACGTCGCTGCCGGCGCGGCCGACACCGCGCACGCCGCTCATGAGCCCGCCGACGATCCGTCTCTGGCCAGCGTCGCGTCGGTCGGTTGGGCGGACGCCGGCCACGCCGCTCACGGCCACGGCGCCGGCCACGGCGAGCACTCCGTCAACTGCATGCCCAGTGCCTCTTCCTCGCCGATCGCCGCCGCTCCGGCGCCCGATCTCGCGCCTGCGGTGACGGTGGTCGCCTTGGCGCTGCCGCGGTCGGCTGCCGTCTTCATCCCGGCGGTGCTGCCGCGCCCGCCGGATCTGCGCTCCCTCTGCGTCCAACGGGTCTAACAGACACCGTCGCACCGATGCCATCGGCGTCGGTGTCCTCGGTGTCCCTGCCGTGCGCTCGCGCCGGCTCTCCCGTTGACCCAGAAGGGCGCATCTTCCGATGTCCGCAATCTCGTTGTTCCTCACCGGTCTGACCACCGGTGCGATCGCCGGCGGGGCCTCGTGTGCCGCGGTACAGGGCGGGCTGCTCGCCGGAGCCGTCGGCCGGCGCAAGGCGGCGACCCAGGCCGACCGTGTACCGGTCGCCGTCGGCGCCCACGCCGCGGCGAGCCCTCCGCTGCGTCCCCGCGGGTTGATCAACCGCCTCGACTCGGACGCCGTCGTACCGCTGGGCGCGTTCCTGTCCGCGAAACTGGTCTCGCACACCCTGCTCGGCGCCGCGTTCGGCGCGATCGGGGCCGCGGCTCAGCCCAGCCCCCGCACCCGTGCGGTGCTGCTGCTGGCCGCCGCGACCCTGATGGTCCTCTTCGCCCTCGACATGCTCGGGGTGAAGGCGGTACGCGGACTGACCCCCCGCGCGCCCGAGGCGTGGACCCGACGGGTACGCACCAGCGCCAAGTCGGACGCCGCGACCACGCCGGCAATCCTCGGCTTCCTGACCGTGCTCCTACCCTGTGGGGTCACGCTGAGCATCTGGCTGCTGGCGATCACGTCCGGTTCGGTGCTCGCGGGCGCCGCGGTGATGGCCGGGTTCGTCGTCGGCACGGTTCCGCTGTTCGCCCTCCTCGGCTACCTGTTGCGCGTCTCCACCCGCGTCATGCAGGGGCGGCTGTCGATCGCGACCGGGCTCGTGGTGCTGGCCGTCGCGGCGTGGACGTTCAACTCCGCCCTCGTCCTGGGCGACTGGGGCCCCAAGCGCGGCGAGACGGCGGTCTCGGCGGCCGAATCCAGCCGCGCGGTCCGCCAGCTGCCCGACGGCACGCAGGTGATCCGGCTCGCCGTGAACAGCGACGGCTACAGCCCGGCGGCCGTGACCGCCAAGCCCGGGGTACCCACCCGACTCGAACTCGTGACAGAAAACACCGGCGGGTGCACCCGGGCCTTCGTGGTCGCCAGCCGTGGCGTCCAAGAGGTCCTCCCGAAGACCGGCACGACGAACGTCGACCTCGGTGCGCCGAACGCGGGAACCCTGCGCTACACGTGCGGCATGGGCATGTACACCGGCCGGATCGTGTTCGACTCCGCCGCTCCGGCCGCGGCGCTGGGCGGTGCCCGATGAGCAGCTTCGTACTGGCCATCGAGGGCATGCACTGCGCCTCCTGCGGCATGTTGATCGACGACGCCGTCGAGGACCTGGCCGGCGTTCAGCGATCCAGCACGGACATGCGCGCGAAGCGCACCACCGTCGAACTCGACGGCACCGGCGCGACGCCCACCGAGGTGATCGGTGCCATCGAGGCCGAGGGGTACAGGGCAGTCCTCGTCGCCCCCTGACCCATCCGCGCAACCCCGTTGCGGGGCCTGCGGTGCACATACCCGTACCGAGTACGGGTTCACTCTGTCGTTGCGCGTCCACCTAGTCCAGTTCGGGAGCTCAGACGATGAAGGTTGCAGCGAAGTTGGTCGGCTTCTCCGCCGTGGTGGCGTCCGCGTTCGGGGTGGCCCTGCTCGCCGGTTCGGCCTTCGAACCGATCGCGCCGGAGACGCAGCGCCTGAACCTGGCCGGATCCCACGGCAGCGGGGGCGCCGTGGGATCCGCGCCCGGCATGGCGGGCATGCCCGGCGGCAGCGACTCGCCCGCCCATTCCGGTTCCGAGCCGGGGCCCGCCGCGCCGCCGCAGGTCCCGGCGGCGATCGCGTCCTCGGAGTCCGGGCTGCCCGGGCTGGCCGTTGCCTCCCGCGGCTACACCCTGCGGATGGACGACGTCACGCCGGATGCGGGCGAGGCGGCGGCGCTGCGATTCACGATCGAGAGTCCGGACGGTGGAGCGGTGCTCAACTTCCGCCCGACGCACGAGAAGGAGATGCACCTGATCGTGGTCCGGCGGGACCTGACGGGCTTTCAGCACCTGCACCCGGAGCGGGACGCCGCGGGCGCCTGGACGGTCGCGGCGAACCTGACCGCGCCGGGCGTCCATCGCGTCTTCGCCGACTTCGCGCTGCTCTCCCAGCCCGATCCGATGACGCTGGGAGCCGACGTCTTCGTCCCGGGCGACTTCCAACCCGCAGACCTTCCCCCGGCGTCGAACACCTGGGCGGGCGACGGGTACGAGGTAAGCCTCGGCGGGGCACCGCGCGCGGGCACCGAGACGGAACTGGCCTTCACCGTGCGCAAGGACGGCCGCGAACTGACCGACCTCGAGCCCTACCTGGCCGCATTCGGCCACCTAGTCTCCCTGCGAGCGGGAGACCTGGCCTACCTGCACACCCACCCGGTGCAGGAGGCAGTAGCCGGCACTCGCGGCGGGCCCGTGGTCCAGTTCGGCACCACGTTCCCGACCGCGGGGGCCTACCGACTGTTCCTGAACTTCGCCCACGCCGGCGTCGTGCGCACCGCCGAGTTCACGGTCCAGGTCGGGGCGGGCTCCGGCGCCCCCGTCCCGGTCTCGCCCCCGCAGTCGCCGCAGACGGGCACGGCACCCAGTCCCCATTCCGGGCACTGAGCTCTCACCTCCACATCGAAGGGACACACCCATGCTTCGCACCCGTTCCGCCGGTCTCGTTCTGACGGCCGCGCTCGGACTCGGTTCCCTCGCCGGATGCGGCGGCGGCGAGGACACCGCCACCAGTGCGGCCCCGGCCGCCGACGCGACCTTCAACATCGCCGACGTCAGCTTCGCCCAGCAGATGATCCCCCACCATTCCCAGGCGGTGAGAATGGCGGCCCTGGCCGACACCCGCGCCAAGGACCCAAAGGTCAAGAAGCTCGCCAAGGAGATCCTCTCCGCTCAGGGCCCGGAGATCGAAACCATGCAGGGCCTCCTGGACACCTGGCAGCAGCCGTCGGCGCCGGACATGGCGGGCATGGACCACTCCAGCATGAGCCCGGAGGCGATGGCGGCGATGGGAACGGGCTCGATGCCCGGCATGGCCACCGACAAGGACCTGTCCAAGCTCGCCGCGGTCAAGGGCGCAGCCTTCGACAAGCTGTTCCTCGCCCTCATGCTCGAGCACCACCGCGGCGCACTGGAGATGGCCGAGACGCAACGCGCCGAAGGCAAGGCCACCGAGGCCCTCGCGCTCGCCGAGGACATCGAGACTGCCCAGGCCGAGGAGATCGCCCGGATGGAGAAACTGCAGAAGTGATCGCGATCCCCACGGCGATACCCAGCCCCGGCCAGGGGGTGTGGGAACTCGGACCGATCCCGGTCCGGGCGTACGCCCTGTGCATCGTCGCGGGGATCGTCGTGGCGATCTGGCTGGGCGAACGACGGCTGGTGGCCCGCGGGGGGAAGCCCGGCCAAGTCGCCGACGTCGCGTTCTGGGCCGTCCCCTTCGGGATCCTCGGCGGGCGGCTCTACCACGTCCTGACCACCCCCGAGCCGTACTTCGGCGCCGGCGGCGAACCGATCAAGGCCCTCTACGTCTGGGAGGGCGGCCTGGGAATCTGGGGCGCCATCGCGCTGGGCGGACTCGGCGCCTGGCTCGGCACCCGCCGCAACGACCTGAGCTGGACATCGCTGGCCGACGCCCTCGCCCCCGGGATCGTGCTCGCCCAGGCCATCGGCCGGTGGGGCAACTGGTTCAACCAGGAGCTGTACGGGCGCCCCACCGACCTGCCGTGGGCGCTGCGGATCGACCCCGCGAATCGACCCGAGTCCACCCCCGAAGTCGCCGGCTACCACCCGACCTTCCTGTACGAGTCGCTGTGGTGCCTGGCGGTGGCAGTCCTCGTGCTGTGGGCCGACCGGCGCTTCCGCCTCGGCCACGGGCAGGCATTCGCGCTGTACGTCGCCGCATACTGCACCGGGCGGCTCTGGATCGAAGCCCTACGCATCGACGACGCCGAACAGTTCCTCGGCCTGCGGCTGAACGTCTTCACCTCGCTGCTCGTCCTGACCGCCGCGCTCGCCGCACTGATCGTGTCCCGACGCCGACACCCCGACCGCGAAGCGAGTCCGTACCGCAGCACCGCGAGAGCAACCATGCGGGTCGATGC
Source organism: Sporichthyaceae bacterium (assembly GCA_052389435.1). Classification (GTDB taxonomy): domain Bacteria; phylum Actinomycetota; class Actinomycetes; order Sporichthyales; family Sporichthyaceae; genus JBQTKD01. Next base: position 95,799 of record JBQTIB010000014.1, read on the forward strand.
ATGACGCCACGTCAGATTACTGGCGCAGTCGACGCACATGACTATACGTCAGTTTGGAAAGAGGCCGTGTGGGGGGATTCGTGAACAGATCGGGGCTGGTCGCCGCGACCGCGGCCGGGCTGCTCGTCTTCGCGGCCGCAACGACGGTTGCGCCCTCGCCGGTCGCCGAACCGGCGAAGGCCGCGGCACCCGGCGACACCCCGGCGACCCTGGACCCGGGTGCGCCGTCGGGAGGTGCACTTTCCTCGGTGCGACGTGGTCGGCCGGACGCGGGTCAACTTTGGCGGCGACAGTTGGCCGCCGATGCGAGCCAGGCCGTGATGTCGGCTCGCGGCTACTGCCCGCACTCCCGCGTCCTGCCACCCAAGGACCGCTTCGCCGTCGCCTTGGAGCGCCTCTACGCCTTCGAACCCACCGCGGAACGGTTCCGCGCGGCCGTGGAGGGGATCGAGGACATCCGAGCGGCGGCGGAGACCTCGTACCCGAAGAACTTCGGCTACGACCCGACCGACCCCGACCTGCCGAGGCTCCTCGACATTCCGGCGCAGGTCCGCCGGATCGTCCTGCACTACACCGAGGGCCGGCGCGACGACCTGGACGGGATGGCCCACGCGCGCCTCATGTCGCGCATCGGCCGGGGAACCGGCTACAACTACTACCTCAACGACGATGGCGCCAACGCGACCGCCTACTACACCAGTGGCCAGTTCGTTTACCACATCCTCGGCAAGAACACCGACGCCTTCGGGGTGGAGGTCGCCGCCTGCAGCCAGGCCGACATCAAGGCCCATCAATGGGAGCAGCTGCTGTACCTGGTCGCGCACTTCATGCAGGCCAACGACGTCGTCGGCAAGGACCGACCGGTCACCGACATCGTCAACCGCTTCGTGGTTGGGCACCGGGAGTACGCCCGAACGCACGCGAACCTGGACTTCCCCGCGGTGATCACCGAGCCCTTCCGATGGCGACTGATCGCATTCCTCGTCGACGAACTCGGCTTCCCGCCGTGAGTCCCTGCCGTTCGGGTCAGCCCGGTTCCCCTCCTCGATCTGCGATACCGCGGGCGTAGAAAGCCGGCCGACCCACCGCTCGGGCACGACCGGCCGGCAACTCGAGTGCTCGGGCCGATCGCCGGCGATCGGTCGCCCGGGAGCCGAGATGGTCGCCGACACGTCGGTGGTCAAGTCCTCCCCCCGACCGGTTCGGGAAGGTACCCAGGGAAGGGGTTCGCCCTCGAGGTCGAACCCTGGAACCAGTTCCGCAGCCTGGCCGGCGCCGCTGGGTCGTGCACCGGGGGCCCGTCGTCAATGCGGGGAAGGGTCTGGCACGCGTGAGCGGGCCGGCGGGGCGCGGCGAAGCATCGGCCCGAGCAGCGCCTCAGCGGACGGGCGGGTCTGGCCCGCGGCGCGCAGGTGTCCGGGTCCGGCCGGTCCGGTCTGGGTCAGCGCGATCCGCATGCCGACCAGGACCAGGACGACGCCCGCGACCGTCCAGGCATCGGGCCGTTCGCCCAGTACGACGACTCCGATGGCCAAGCCGAAAACCGGAACGAGGAACATCCACGGCGTCAGGGTGGCCAGCGGGCACCGTTGGGCCTCCACGAACCAGGCCAACGTGGTCGCCGCGGTCACGGCCAGCCCCAGGTAGGCCAGGACGGCCAGGAAGCGCGGGGTCCAGGCGATATCGGGCGTGCCTTCCACGACGAGCGCGGCCAATGCCAGGACCAGCCCGCCGAACAGCAGATGCGCTGCGCCGGCCACCACGATGTCGACCTCGCCAAGGTGACGCACCATCAGTGTTCCGGCGGTGACCGCGGCCGCTGCCAACAGCGACAACAGCACCCCCTGCCCACCGCCGCCGGGCACCGCGACCACCAGCAGCCCACCGAACCCGACCGCGAGCGCGCCGGCCGTCCGCCGGGACACCCGCTCTCCGTACAGCCACCAGGCGGGCAGCAGGACCAACAGCGGTTGCGCGTTGGCCAGCACCGCGGCGGTGCCGGTGGCCAACCCGGCGATACCGGCGAACATGGCGGCGAAGGCCAGGCTGACGTTCACCACCCCGAGTGCGCCGAGGGTGCTCCAACTTCTGAGCGAGCCGGGCAGCGGGCGGTGCTGTGCGGCGGCCACGGCGGCCAACGCAGCACCACCGATCAGAGCGCGCAGGGCTGCGAACCACAGCAGCGGCGCGTCCCGCAGACCCCACCGCACCCCGAGGAAGCACGTGGCCAGGACTGCGGCGATCCACAGCATCCTTCCGGGCGCCGGTCGCCCCGTCAGCACGACGGACCCCTGCTGGGCAAGGGAAGCCCAGGCCATGGCGCCCGCGACAGGTGCGCGAAGGAGTGCGAGGTCATTCGGGTGGGACGCCTGCGGCGTCGACGTACCGGCAGATCCGTTGAATAGACGGCGGCGCAGGTCGAGCCGCTGGGAGGCCGAGACGCCGGCCCACCGGTACACGGTTGAGTCCCCGCCCGGGGCGGTGGTCGTCCCCGATGCCGCGGGGTCCGCTCACGGTGCGGCCGGCGGCGCCGTGGGCGCTTGCTCGGGTAGTCGCAGTCGTTTGAGGGTAAGGGCGTTGACGGCGACGATGATGCTGGATCCGGCCATGGTGATCGCCGCGATCTCGGGCCGTAGGGTCAACCCGAATGCCGGCTCGAAGACCCCGGCGGCGATGGGCAGCGCGACGGTGTTGTAGCCGATCGCCCAGCGCAGGTTCTGGGTCATCTTGCGTACGGTTCCGCGCCCGATCCGCAGCGCCACCGCGACGTCGAGGGGGTCCGAGCGCATCAGCACGACATCGGCGGTTTCCACGGCGACGTCGGTACCGGCGCCGATGGCGATGCCCAGGGCGGCCTGGGCGAGGGCGGGTGCGTCGTTGACCCCGTCGCCCACCATCGCGACCCGGTGGCCCGCGCCGGTGAGCTCCTTGACCTTGGTGGCCTTGTCGGCGGGCAGGACGTCGGCGATGACGGTCGTGATGCCCAGCTGGGCGGCGATCCGGGCGGCGGTGGCGGCGTTGTCGCCGGTGAGCATGACGACCTCGACGCCGAGCGCGCGCAGTTCGGCGACGGCGCCGGCGGAGGTGGGGCGCACCGCGTCGGCGATGCCGATCACCGCGACGGCCCGCCCGTCCACGGCGGCGAGCACGGCGGTCCGGCCCGCAACGGCGAGTTCGGTCTGCCGGGTTCCGAGCGCGCCGAGGTCGATGTGCTGGGCGGCCATCAGCCGGGTGTTGCCGACCGCGATCCGGTGGCCGTCCACGGTGGCGAGGGCGCCCTGCCCGGGCACGCTGGTAAACCCGCTGGCGACCAGGCGGCGGACGCCGGCGGCCTCGGCGTGGTGGACCACGGCCTCGGCCAGGGGATGTTCGGACTCGCGTTCGACGGCCGCTATCAGGGCCAGGGCGTCGGTCTCGAGAATGCCGGCGACGATCAGGTCGGTCACCGCCGGGGCACCCATGGTCAGCGTGCCGGTCTTGTCCATCACGACCAGGTCGATCCTCTTCGACGTCTCGATCGCGGTGGCGTTCTTGAACAGCACCCCGCGGGAGGCGCCGAGACCGGTGCCCACCATGATCGCGGTCGGGGTGGCCAGGCCCAGTGCGTCGGGACAGGTCACGACCACGACTGTGATCGCGAACAGCAGCGCCTCGCCGACGGGGCGGCCGGCCGCCAGCCACACCGCGAACGTCCCCACGCCGCCCAGCAGGGCCACGAAGACCAGCCAGAACGCGGCGCGGTCGGCCAGTCGCTGCCCGGGTGCCTTGGAGTTCTGCGCCTCCTGCACCAGCTTCACGATCTGGGCCAAGGCGGTGTCCGCGCCGACCTTGGTGGCCCGAACCCGCAGGGTGCCGGTGGTGTTGAGCGTGGCCCCGACGACCTCGTCGCCCGGTGCCTTGTGCACCGGCAGGCTCTCCCCGGTCACCGTGGACTCGTCGACGTCGCTCTCGCCGTCCTCGACGACCCCGTCGGAGGCGATCTTCGCCCCGGGCCGGATCAGCAGCAGGTCCCCCACCACCACCTGGTCGGTGGGGACCTCCACCGCCTCGCCGGCGCGGAGCACCAGGGCCACCGGAGGCGCAAGCTTCAGCAGGGCGCGGACCGCCTCGTTCGCCCCGCCGCGGGCGCGCATTTCGAAGTAGTGCCCGAGCAGGACGAACGCGGTCAGGATCGTCGCGGCCTCGTAGAACACCTCGCCGCCGCCGGTCAGGGTGACCCCGACCGAGTACGCCCAGCCGGCGCCCACCGCCACCGCGACCAGGACCATCATGTCCAGCGTGCGGGCCCGCAGCGCGCGGGCGGCGCCGGCGAAGAACACCCACGCGGAGTAGAAGACGACCGGCACGCTCAGGATCAGTTGGAACACGTCGTCGCGCAGGCCGAACGGCGCGGCGACGGCGAATCCGAAGACCTCGCGACCAATGCTGGACCACAACGTGATCACGACGGCGAGGACCACCGCCACCAGGAACCGGTTCCGCATGTCGCGGACCATCGACGCCATCGACATCTCGCCGTGCCCGCCGTGACCCATCACGTCGGCGGGGCTGCCCGTCCGATCCGGGACCGCGGGGTGCTTGCCTGGTGTGTCGTGTCCCTGCTGGGCCCCATGGCCGGGGTGCTCAACCCGGGTCGGGGAACACACGTGATCCGGGACGGACTCCCCCCGGCAGTGGTAGCCGCACTCTCGGACCCATCCGGCCAGGTCCGCCACCGTGGTGCGGGACGGGTCGTAGGTCACCGTCGCGGTCTGAGCCAACGGGTTCGCCGCCACCTCGACCACACCCGGCCGACGCCCCAGAGTCGCCTCCACCGCGTTCTTCTCACTCGCCCAGTGCAGCCCGTCGAGTTCCAGCACCACGCTGCGCTCGGTACCCGCAACTCGAGCAGTCATCGGTCGGTCCCCCAAGATAAGTGACGGTCCATCAGTACTTCTGGCCGGTTGTCTCTCAGAGCAGGCCGGCCAGGCGCAGCGCCTCGTCGGCGCGCGCCGCGTCGACGTAGACGGCGTAGCTGTCCGCCTCGAGGTTCTTCGTACTGGCGAAGTCCCGCCGCCCCCGGGTCGCCCAGTGCGCCAGGAAACCGAACGCCCCCATCCACACCGCCCCCAGCACGGTGCTGCCGAACAGCACCGCGATCCAGGCCGAACCGGTGCTGAACATCCCGAGCAGCAGGCCGACGAACAGGCCGAACCAGGCCCCGCTGGCCGCCCCGGCCAAAGCCGCCCGAGAGCCGGTCAAGCGGCCGGTGACGTCCTCCACCGAGCGCAAACCGTTGCCCACGATCCGACAGTGTTCGACCGGGAACTCCTTGTCGGAGAGCCGGTCGACGAGCTCTTCGGCGCCGCGGTAGGTCGGGAACTCGGCGAGCAGTCGCTTCGGCGCGGTGACCTCGCGGGCCTCTGCCGCTGCGGCCGGTCTGGGGATGAGCGTTCGGTGATCGTTCGACATGGCGGTCCCTCCGGAATGGTGCGGTCCTACCCTGCGCCTCACCCGGCCGACGGCCGGGGCGCCGACGTCGTGCTACGGGCCCCCGGTGTGCTCGTGTGCGCCGCCGGGGCTGCGGTGCCGGCTGTCTGCGGACTCTCGCGGCGTCTTGGACTCTGGCGCTACGGAGTCTTCGTGATCGCCGCGACGGCTGTCGCCGTGCATGCCACCGCCCATGCCGCCCATGCCGCGCATCATGAAGAACATCATCAGCGGGCACACCAGCAGGAAGAGCAGGAAGAACGGGGAAAGGCCCGCCCAGATCGCGAGCGCGGCGCCGGCGACGATCGCCACCCCGTAGAGCGGGTACCTGTTCTTGTTCATGGCTGCCTCCCGGCATTCGGGGGCGGCTGTACGGCCCGCCCGTGCATCCAGGGTGGGCCCGCGTTGCGCGGCCAGGCAGGGGCGAAAGTCCCGGCGACCCTGGGGAACCGACGGAAGCGAGCCGGGACGCCCCAACAACATGCAACGCCACGAAGGCCGCATCCACCGCCTGTTCGACACCCACCCGTCCACCCGTCGAGGAGCGGACCGTCGCCCTCGAACGGACGGTCCGGGGCCGAGGGTGAGTTCGACACCGCTTTGCGCGGACCGTCGGTCGCCCGGCAGCCGGGGACCTTGTGCCCTGCTCCTCCGGGGCAGCGCAGGCGATGGTGGTGTGGCTGGGGCCGGTGCGGTCCCGATCCACACGCATATGGGAAGAGGCGATCGCCTTGATGGGCTACGACTACGGGAACTGGGGCGCCGGCCAGTGGGCGGCCATGGCCGCGACGATGCTGCTGTTCTGGGGCATGGTGGTCGCCCTGGTTGTCTGGGCGGTGCGCGATCTCCGAAGTGGCGATCGCACGCGGACGACGCCGCCGGGATCCTCGAGCCCGGACGACGTCCTCGCCGACCGGTTCGCGCGCGGGGAGATCGACGAGGACGAGCTGGGCCGACGCCGGGATCTGCTGCACGGCAGCCCCGGCCCGCGCGCGTAGGCGGGCGCAGACGTGCCGATGGAAACCGCTGGGGTCGCCGTGGCCGCGCTTTCGCACCTGGGGACGGTCGGCGACGGGGCGCGAGGTGAACCGAGATGAATCGACGCGAATTCCTGGGGGTCGGCATCGGCCTGAGCGGCGCGGCAGCGTTGAGCGCCTGCTCGTCCGGCCGGACGGCCCTGGTGAGCCCGGCGGGAAGAGATGTTCGGGCGGCGGAGTCGCGCCGCCCCACCGCCGGCATCGTCCGCGAGGTCACACTGACCCCGCAGGCCGGGATCGCCGACCTAGGCGGCCCGACCGTCGCGACGTGGACCTACGGAGGCGTACTTCCCGGGGAGACCATTCGGATCGACCGCGGCGAGATACTCCAGGCGCGAGTTCTCAACCGGCTACCCGCCGCGACCAGCGTCCACTGGCATGGAATCGGTCTGCGCAACGACATGGACGGCGTGCCCGGGGTAACCCAAGCGGAGACCGAGCCCGGAGCGGAGTTCACCTACCGCTTCGTAGCCGACACCGCCGGCACGCACTGGTTCCACCCCCACACGGGATTGCAACTCGACCGCGGCCTGTACGCGCCACTGATCGTGGAGGATCCCGACGAACCGGCCCGCTACGAAAGCGAATGGGTGGTCGTGCTCGACGACTGGCTCGACGGTGTCGACGGGGGAAGCCCCGACGCCGTGTTCGCCCAGCTGCAGTCGACACCGATGATGGATCACGGATCGATGGGCGGCGGGCCGGGCACGGAACGCCCCGCCTCCGGGCCGGCCCCGAGCACCGGACAAGCGCTCATGGGAGCGACCAGCGCTCTACTCGGCGGGGACGCGGGCGACGTCGACTACCCCTACTACCTCATCAACGGAAGGGTGGCCACGGCCCCGACCACGTTCACGGCCAAACCGGGCGCACGGATCCGGATCCGACTGATCAACGCCGGCGGCGACACCGCCTTCCGCGTCGCCCTCGGCGACCACCGCCTGCGCGTCACCCACACCGACGGGAACCCCGTCGTGCCGATCGAGGTCGACACCCTTCTTGTCGGAATGGGCGAACGCTACGACCTCGAGGTCACCGCCGCGGACGGCGTGTTTCCCCTCGTTGCCCTAGCCGAAGGCAAGGGCCAGAGCGCGCTCGCGCTGCTCCGCACCGGGTCCGGGTCGGCGCCGCCCGCCGCGGTCCGACCCGCGGAGCTCCTGGGGGCGCTCCTGCGCTACGACCAGCTCGCCCCCACACCCGAGGTCGCCCTTCCCGCCCGGAAGATCGAGCGCGAACACCGTCTCGAACTCACCGGCGGAATGGGCGCCTACAGCTGGGGCCTGAACGGCAAACCCTTCCAGGACAGCGAACCGCTCACCGTCGAGGCGGGCCGGCGTGCGCGTCTGAGCTTCAGCAACAAGACCATGATGTGGCACCCCATGCACCTGCACGGCCACAGCTTCCAGATCAACGGCAACGGACCCCGCAAGGACACCGTGGCCGTCCTGCCGGGCCAGACCGTCACCGCCGATTTCGACGCGGACAACCCCGGCCGCTGGATGATCCACTGCCACAACGCCTACCACCTCGAGGCAGGGATGATGGGCACCCTCGCCTACACGATCTGACGGCGCACCGCCGCCGGTGCAACCGTTCGACGACGGGTTCGCCGAATGCCGGATCGGCGCGACGGCCGTGCCCACCGCCTCCAGTCGCCGTGGGGCCGCTCGATCGTCGTCGGCGGTCTCCACAACGCGTTGTTGCCCCTTGCGGTTGCGCCCAGCCCGAGCAGCGTCACAGTGGCTATCGGCGGCCCTTCGGAGTCTGGCCGGCCCGCAGGAGGCGACGCAGTCGCGCCCGTTCGCGGGGGGGGTCAGCCTGGCCATCAACGCGAGAATGGCGGCCGGTCTGTCCCTACTGATGGTCAACGCCTCCTCGGCCACGTCGGCGGCGAACTCCTCCCGGGAGCGAGTCGGCCGGTAGCGGTAGGCGCGGCCGTCGGCTTCGCGGGCCAACAGGCCCTTGCGGTGCAGGTTGTCAATGACTGTCAACACCGTGGTGTAGGCCAGCGAACGGCTGCCCTGGAGTTCTTCCAGGACCTCGCGGACGGTGCGCGGCGCGGAGGTCGACCAGATCCGTTCCATGACCTGGGCCTCGAGATCGCCGAGGTTGCGCACTGCCCCTCCGCTGCTCCCGTGGTGGATGCCGAGGGCAGTCTGTCAGGCCGCGGCACGGCGCTCCTGCGCGCGCCGCCAACCCCATCCGGTCGCCCCGCGGGGCTTGTAGGCGCCGAGGGCCGCGACGACGAGCAGGATCACCAGGCCGACGGTGGCGTGGACGATCTGCCCGTTCAGACCGTCGCCTCCGACCTGTTCGGGTCGTTGGGCGGCCTCGGTCAGGGTGCGCACCCGGCCCGTGGTGTTGAGCACCAGCACGACCGAGGCGACGGTGGTGAGGAGCAGCTTGAAGATCACCCACCAGTGCCGGATCAATCCCCAAGGCGTTCCCAGGCTCATGACTACACCGGTCAGCGCTGCAGCACCGGCCAACGGGACGAGCGCCCAGCGCTGCACGGGGTCCATCACCAGGTAGGCAGCGCGCATCAGCTCGGGGTCCCCGCCGCGCACCGCCACCGTCGCGAACGCCAGGTAGGCCAGGACGGCCCCGATCCAGCCGATCGAGGCGACCACGTGCGCGAGCAGAGCTGCCCGGCGCACCGCCGGGGGCATCCGCCTCACGACGCGGCGGCGTGCGGAGCCTCCGCGGACGGGGCGGATAAGGCCGGGCCGATGGGACCCTGGCCGTGTCTGCCGGGGCCGTGCTGCATGCCTCCGCCGAACACCTTCATCGCCACCACGGCAAGCACCGCGACGAGGACGAGCGCGAGGCTGATCTTCACCCAGAGTGGGGTTCCCCGGCTCGCCGCTTGGCGGGCCGCGGGGATGGGGTCGGTCATCGTGGCCTCGGATTCCTGGATTCGACGGGCGGATTCGCGGCGTCGTCGAATCGACGGTAGGAGCCGCACGGGCCCTGGTCGTCCCCTCACGCGAGGAATCCGACGTCATCCTGTGGGGGGACTCGCACCCGCGCTGTCGGCCGTATCGTCGACTGGTGTGCTGGCCGAGTTGCTGAGTTCCGACCGTGTCCACCTTCGGCCGCGTCGTCGAGTGATCGCGGACGCCGCGTTAGGGATGCTCGTGCTCGCCGGCTCGCTCGCGTTGCTCGCGCACCAGAGTTCGGGGACCGAGCCGGGAGCCGGCCGCGCCGCGGCCCCGCTCGGCGAGTGGGCGGTCGCCGTGGCGATCGCCTCGAGCCTCCCGCTGGTGGCGTGGCGACGGGCGCCGCTGTTCGTCTTCGCGCTGTCCGCGACCTCGGTCGTCGTCGGCGCCGCGTTCGGGCTGCGCTCGACCCTGGCGCTCGGTCCGCTCGTGGCGCTGTTCCTGCTCGCCGCGGCGTGGACCCCAACGGCCGGTCGGCGGCGCGCTGCCGTGGTTCCGCTGACGTTCGGCGCCGGGTGGCTGGCGGTGCTCGTGGCCGGTGCCGGAGTCCGCTCGCCGGAGGACCTCGCACACGCAGCGTTGCCATGGGCGCTGGCCTGGTTCGCCGGGGACCGGACCAGGCTGCGCCGGGAGCAGATCCGCGACCTGCAGGCGCGCGCTCTCGCCGCGGAGCGGGAGGCGGCGCGGGACCGCGAGCTCGCACTCGCCCAAGAGCGGGACCGGATCGCGCGAGACCTGCACGACGCGGCCGGTCACGCGATCAGCGTGATCGCCGTGCGAGCCGGAGCGGCTCGGCTGCGCGGCGCCGACCCGGAGCGTGCGCTGGCAGCGCTGGCGGCTATCGAGGAGCTGGCGCGCGACACCGCGGCGGAGATCGACCACTTCGTGGGCGCCCTGCGCTCCGCCGACCGGCGCGGCCGCGATGCTCCGGGATACGACCGGGTCCCGGTCGGCACGGCGTTTTTGACCGAACTGATGGACCGTCACCGAGCCGCCGGGCTCGACGTCCGGTTCACCTCCTCGGGCCCGGCACGGGCCCTGCCGCCGGCCGCCGATCCGGCGGCCTTCCGCATCGTGCAGGAGTCGCTGACCAACTCCGCCCGACACGGGACCGGGACGGCGGCCGTCGAGTTCGTGCGGGACGAGGGCGGGCTGGCGATCACGGTCCGCAACCCGGTCCGATACGCGGCGCCGCCCTGTGCCGGCGCCCGCTTCGGTCTGGTCGGGATGCAGGAGCGGGCCGACCTCGTCGGCGGAACGCTGCACGCCGAGCGCGAGGGGGAGGAGTTCGTAGTGCGGGCTCGGATCCCGCATTCTGCCGCGCCGCTCGGATCGCCGACGCCGTGATCGACGTCCTCGTCGTCGACGACGATCACCTGATGCGCGCCGGGCTGACTCGATCCGTGCCCGACTTGCGAGTGCTGATCCTGACGACCTTCGAACACGACGACTACCTGTTCGGAGCGCTGCGCGCCGGCGCCTCCGGATTCCTGCTCAAACGCAGCCGACCCGAGGAACTGATCGCCGCGGTGCACACCGTCGCCGCCGGCGAGGCGATGCTCGCGCCGGCGGTGACCCGCCGGGTCGTCGAGGAGATGATGCGCACCCCCAATCCCCGGGTGGACGCGAGCAGAGTCCTCGAACACCTCACCCCCCGCGAACGCGAGGTGCTCGCGCACGTGGCCCGGGGGCTGGCCAACCGCGAGATCGCCGCCCTGCTGGTGGTCGAGGAGTCGACGGTGCGCACCCACGTCAAGCGCGTCTTCATGAAGCTCGCGCTGCGCGACCGGGTGCAGGCGGTGATCCTGGCCTACGAGTGCGGACTCGTGCAGCCCGGGTGCACGTCGGAGCCGCCGTTCGATCCGAACCGCACGGGGTAGTCGTACGCAATCGAGCTCGACGATCGGGGCACGCGGTAGGTGCGCCCAGGGAAGGCCCGTCATTCGCAAGGAATCAATCGGCTGTGCGAGCTGCGGCTGCGCCGAGCCGGGCGTGCCGCCCGCGGGCGGTGTGCTCACCGCGGTTCGCGCCCACCCCGCGCCGGGCCGCCCGGTGCCGGGCCGGCTGCTGTACGTGCTGGTCTTCGTCGTCGGGATGGCCAGCCTCGGTGCCGAGATCGCCGCCGCGCGGCTGATCGCGCCGTTCTTCGGGGCCTCGACGATCATCTGGGCGAACACGATCGGCATCGTCCTGGTTGCCCTGTCGGTCGGGTACTGGCTGGGCGGGCGCCTCGCCGACCGCCATCCGAATGCGCGCGCCCTGGGCCTGGTGGTGATCGCCGCGGCGGTGCTGATCGCGGCCGTGCCGTTCGTGGCCCGCCCGTTCCTGGACTTCTCGGTGGCAGCGCTCGACGGGATCGAGGCGGGCGCGTTCGTCGGTTCGCTGCTGGCCGTGCTGGTGCTGCTCGCAGTGCCGATCGTGCTGCTCGGCACCGTGTCGCCGTGGGCGATTCGGCTGGCCATGGACGCCAGCGACGTCGAGCACGCCGGGCGGGTCGCGGGACGCCTCTATGCGCTCTCGACCGCCGGGTCCCTGTTCGGCACGATGCTCTCCGCGCTGGTGCTGATCCCCTTCCTCGGTACTCAGCGGACCTTCCTCGCCTTCGCGCTCGCGCTGGCCCTGGTCGGCACGTTCGGCCTTGGCCGCATCGCCGCCGCGCTGCCCGCGCTGCTCGCCGCGGCGGTGGGCCTGCCGACCGGCACCGTCAAGGCTGCCCCGGACGGTCGGGTCCTCTACGAGGCCGAGTCGCGCCAGCAGTTCGTCCGAGTGATCGAACGCAGCGACGGCGACCGGATCCTCGAACTCAACGAGGGCCAGGCGGTGCACTCGCGCCTGCCGGCCGACGGCTACCTGACCGGCGGGATCTGGGACAGCTTCCTGGTGCTGCCGTTCGCGGCCGCCGCGCAGGCGCCGCGGCGGGTTGCGGTCCTGGGCAACGCCGCGGGCACCGTGGCCCGCCAGTACGGCCGCTACTGGCCCGAGGCCGAGATCGACGGGGTGGAACTGGACGCGAAGGTGTCCCAGGTCGGCTACGAGTACTTCGACATGGGCTCGAACCCGAAGCTGGAAGTGTTCGCCGACGACGCCCGGCCGTGGCTGCGCAGGTCCGCCGGAGGCTACGACCTGATCGTCGTCGACGCCTACCACCAGCCCTACATCCCGTTCTACCTGGCCACGACCGAGTTCTTCGCCCTCGCCCGCGAACGCCTCGCACCCGGCGGGATCCTCGCCGTGAACGTGGCGCACCCGGAGGGTGCGGACGAACTCGAGCGGGTCCTCGGACGCACGATGGCCGAGGCCTTCCCGACCGTGCTGCGCGCCCCCGTCGAGACGCTCAACACCGTCCTGCTCGGCACCGAGGGACCCGCGTCCGCGGCGAATCTGACCAACGCCGCCGCGGGCCTGCCGGCCGAACTCGCCGGACTCGCCCGCGCTGCAGCCGCCCGGATGGGTCCTCGGCTGGCCGGGGGCGAGGTCTGGACCGACGACCGCGCCCCCGTCGAGTGGCTGATCGACAAGTCGCTGCTCGACTACGCCACGGACAACTGAACGCTCGTCGACGGCGGACGCACCGTCAGACATGGACCTCCGCCCCGCGGCCCCTGGGGGTCGACCACCCCTCTCCTGCCTGGCGATAATGGTCGTGAATCGTGGAGCGAGGGGTGCCGATGACGCCGGAGGGCCCGCTGCCGGCCGCGCGCCGCGACGAACTGAATCGTCGGGTCCGGCTGCTCGCCTGGTTCACGGTCGTCTACAACACCGCCGAGGGGATCGTGGCGGTGACCGCCGGCGTGGTCGCGGGCTCTGTCGCCCTCGTCGGGTTCGGGTTGGACAGTGGCGTCGAGGTTCTCTCCGCTCTGGCGGTCGGCTGGCAGTTCAACGGCCGCGCCGACGCTCGGGACCGGGAGCGCACCACCCTGCGCCTGATCGCGGTGTCCTTCTTCGCGCTCGCCGCCTACGTCACCGTCGACGCCCTGCGCGGCCTGCTGTCCGACGGCGATGCCGACCCCAGCGCCATCGGGATCGTGCTGGCCTGCGCATCGCTGGTGGTGATGCCGTTGCTCGTGCGGGCCAAGCGGCGGGCGGGTCGCGAACTCGGGTCCGCGACCGTCGCGGCGGACGCCACCCAAACCGAGCTGTGCACCTACCTCTCGGCCGTGCTGCTCGCCGGTCTGCTGCTCAACACCGTCCTCGGGTGGGCGTGGGCCGATCCGCTCGTCGGGCTCGTGATCGCCGCAGTGGCGGTCCGCGAAGGTCTTCAGGCGTGGCGCGGGGACACCTGCTGCGCTCCTGCCTCGACGGCTGCCGACCTCGCCGTGGACGAGAGCGCCGGGTGTTGCCCCGAACCGTGCGGCTGCGCTCGCTGAGGTGCGGGTTGGTCGACGACCACAGCATGCCGATCCGACCGGGTGGGCGGTGGTTCGTCGATTCGCCCTCGGGCTGCTCGAGGTCGGCCTTACGGTGGGACACCGTCGGCGTCGCCGACCCGGCACGACGCGAACTCGAAGGACGGCCACGGTGGCGGGACGATCGGGGGTGAAGCGCTTTCGAAGCGCGACGGGCCTCGTCTTCGCCCTGCTCGCGCTGGGCGCGTGCGGCGGAGCGGGCGAGTCCGCCGCCGAGGTTCCTCCCCCGTCGACCTCGTTCAATCAGGCCGACGTGGACTTCGCCGTCGCCATGAGCATGCACCGGGGGCAGGCACTCACCCTCGCCGAGGTCGCGAAGGATCGCTCCGCCGATCCCACGGTCCGGCGGGTCGCGACGCGCATCCAAACCACCGACGCGCCGGCGCTCGACGAGATCGCCGGCTGGTTGGGGGAGTGGGCGGGCCCGGGGATAGACATCGCGCACGACCACGGCTACGGCCCCACCAAACCCGGAATGCTGTCGGAGCGTCAGATGAACCGCGTGACCGACGCAGCCGCCGGCGCCTTCGACAAGGAGATTCTGACCGCGTTGATCGCGCACCACCGGAAGGCGATCCCCCTGCTCGACCGGCAGTTGGCGACCGGTCGCTCGACCAAGGCGCGAGCGATGGCCGAAGAGCTCGGGTCGCTCTACGAGGCGGAACTCGACGTCATGCAGCGGACCGTCGCCCGACGTCGGTAACGTTCCTTCGGCACCGGGCCCGCAGGTGCACTCGGCCCGCTGAACCCCGTCGATCTCACGTCGGGGTGTCGCGGCGAGGATCGACCCGCACACCCAATCTCCGTGGCGTGAAGTCCCTCGATTCGGTCTGGGCCCGGCGATTTGGAAGGCCCGCGTTCGCATGCCCGCCAAGATCTCGCGGCTCGCGTCGCACCGCCGGAACTGTCGCCTTCCTGCTCGGCCGGGGAGCGCATGACCCGTTGCGCCTGGGGCAGCTTCACGACGAACGCTACGTTCACACCCCCGCAGGAGGACAACGTGCCGCACGTCTCCCCGTCGCACCGGTTGCGCCGGACCGGTGCGGTCACCGCACTGGGCCTCGCCCTCGTCCTCGCCGGGTGCGCCGAGAGCAACGGCCCGGACCAGTCGGCGGCGACGGGCGACGTACCCGCGGCCGCGCCCGTCCAGTCCCCGGACGCCGGTCACGGTGCCGTGGTGCAGAGCTTGCAGGGCGCGGCGCTCGACCAGGCGTTCCTGGCCGGAATGATCCCGCACCATCGGGCGGCGGTCGAAATGGCGAAGGTCGAACTGGAACGAGGCGAGCGCGACGAGGTCAAGGCCATCGCGCGAGCGATCGTCTCCTCGCAGGAGGAGGAGATCCGGGTCATGACCGAGCTGACGCAGGCGGCCGGCCTGCCCTCCGCGGCCCCACACTCCGGGCCCATGGGTCAGACGATGGGCGTACCGATGAGCATGGACATGGCCACGATGGCCGCGGAACTCGCCGACGCCGAAGACGTCGACGAGATGTTCCTCCAGATGATGCTCCCGCACCACGCCTCGGCGATCGTGATGGCGGACGAGGAGGCCAAGAACGGCGCCAATCCGGAACTGCGGGCGCTCGCGCAGACGATCGTCGCCGATCAGGCCCGCGAGATCGGGCAGATGCAGCAACTGCGCCGAACTGCCGGCGCGACGCAAACCGACCCGACGTCAATCCCCATGCCCCCGTCGTCGACCTCCATGCCGTCGACGATGCCGATGCATCGGTGACCCTTTTCGGACCTCTGCAGGGACTGCCGACCGGCCATCGAGCTCTCCTGGTCTTGGCGGACGAACGGCGTTTCCGATGGCTGATGCACAGTCAGATTGGCGGGTCCGCTCAAGGACCAGACGGCGCCACCACCCGCCCCATACCCGGGTCGCCTGGCCGCGACGCTCGGCGGTCGCACACCGACGAGTCAGCCCGGCCGGGTCGCACCGGCGTACGGCATGGACGAGATCGGCAGGATCCGTACCGTCTTGCTCGGGTTCGGCGCGTCCACCATCTGCCCGTTGCCGATGTAGAGGCCGACGTGGCTGATCGGGTTGTAGAAGTAGACTAGGTCCCCCGGCTTGAGTTCCGAGCGCGGAATCTGGCGGCTGCTGGCGAACTGCTGCGCCGAGGAGTGGGGCAGCGCCACTCCCGCGGCCGCCCAGGCCCCCATGGTCAAACCGGAACAGTCCCAGGCGTCGGGCCCCGCCGCGCCCCACACGTAGCGGTCGCCAATCTGGGCCATCGCGAACTTGATGGCTCGCGCCGCCCGCGCCGTGTTCGGCACCGGCAGATCCACCAGTGGGATGCGCACGTCGTCGCGGGAGGCACGGTCTAGTTTCCTGCGCTCCTTGGCCTCGAGTCGGCGCAGCACCGCCTGAGCGGCGCGCAAATTCCGCTCCACCTCCGTCTTCTCTCCCGCCAGGGCCCGTCGCTGCGCCTGGACCGCGGTCAGCTGCTCGGCGGCGGAACGTCGAGCGACGTCCAGCTCGCGGCGCGCCTCCACGACCCGTCGCAACGCCGAGGCCTGGCGGGTCGAGAGAGCGTCCAGAGCCGTGGCGCGTGCGAGAAAGGCGTCGGGGTCGTCGGAGAACACCAGCTGCAACGTCCGGTCCAGACCGCCACTGCGGTAGGCGGCCGCGGCCAGCGCCCCCACGGACTGCTGCACCTCGCGGACCGTCGCCTGCTGGCGCGCCGCGGCGGCCTGCGCGCGGGCGAACCGACGTTCTGCATCGGTGAGGACGATCCGGACCTCGTTGTAGCGTTCCGTGGCCTGCTCGGCCTTGTGGTACAGCGCCTGGACCTGTCGATCGGCCTCCTCGGCGTCGATGCGAGGGGCGGCCGCCGATCCGGACGGGTTGACGGCGAGCATCGCAATCGACGCGACACACGCAACGACGGCGCGGTGCAGGCGGGCGGGACGGCGGTGGCGCATGGCACCCTTCTCACCTGTTGGCCCGCCGGGTGGGTCGACGCTGTGGGGTCTGCCGGGTTGGTCGACGGGCTCGGGCGGAAGTTCGCCCTACGGCCATACCCACGTCGGTTGCATCGGTTCGCGCTGCGGGGTCCGGAACGCCCGACTCGGATGGGGCGGGAGCCGACGGGTTCGCGCCGTCGGCGCCCTGTCGCGCCCGCGGTCCTAAGCCGGACGCTAGTCATCGCTCGGTAGGCGTTCCATCTCGGCCGGGCAACGAGTTCGCCCCAGTGAGGTCCTCGTGATCGGCGAGTGTCGGTCAGCCGCCCAGTCGGGCGACCTGCTTCTCGACGCCGAGGAGAGCCTTGCCCAGTTCGACGAGCGCCTTCTGGAGGTTGTTGGCCATGTAGCCGTCCAGGCCGAGGTCGTGTACGTCGGCGATCCTGGTCGGCTTTCCTTCGACCACGATGACCCTTTTGCCGGCCTTCTGTGCCTTCTGGACTCGGGAGGCGGTGACCGCGGTTTCGTAGGGCAGCAGGGTCGAGTAGTTGGCGTTCCAGTCCGCGGGGTCGCGGAACAGCAGGCCGCGTCTGCCCTTGAATCCGTAGGTCTTGACGATGTTCAGGTAGCTCTTGTTGGTGGAGATCACGGTGGCGCGGCCGGGGGAGTTCATCTCGAACTTGTTCAACGCGCGCACGATCTTGCGTGCCTTGGCGGGCGAGTCCACCCCTCGCACGTGGAGGTAGACGTCCTTGCCCGCTCTGCTCGCGACCTCGAGCATGTCGTAGATGTTGGGTGCCTGGGTTCCGTCGTTCAGCTCGCAGGAGCGGAACTTCTTGTAGCTGATCCGGGTCACGGTGCCCGAGCAGTTGGTGGTGCGGTTCATCGTGTTGTCGTGCATCACGACCGTCCGCAGGTCCTTGGTGAACTGGACGTCGAACTCGGCCGAGTCGGCACCGATCGCGAAGGCGCGCTTGAGGGTCTTGACGGAGTTCTCCGTGCCGAAGTCGTACCCGCCCCGGTGGGCGATCGCCTCGGGCGTTTCGGCGGCCTGCGCGGTCGCGCCGCCGAGAGTTGCCGCCGACCCGGAGGCGAGGGCGGTGAGCAGCGTGCCGGTGGCGACGCGCCGCGCGAGCTGGCGGCGACGTGCGGTCGCCCGCGCGTCGAGCACCACCGTGGTGGTGTCCGGTCGCAGTAGAGACAGGGCCATGCAGTTCCCTCCCCAGGGACATGTGTGAACTCTGCACATGGTCGCCTCCGGCAATGGGCCGAACGGGTGACTTGTCTGGGGGTGGCGCAGGCCGGGGTCAGCGCTTGACGGGATGTCCGCCCATGTCCGACAGGTCCGACCTCTGCCGGAACTCTCGCTTGCCCGTCCACGGGCGGGAGTTTGCCGGATCGGGCTCGCGGTGCCCTTCGCGACGGCGGTCGGGCTACGGTGCCGCGGCGGCGGCCACCGGCTCTCGATGCGGCGCATTCACGGTGTCGGAGACGATGCGCCCGTCGCGCATGCGCAGCACGGGATCGGTGAGGATCGCTCGGGCGACGGTCAACCAACCAGGCGGGCGACCTGCTTGTCGACCTCGAGCACCGGCACCGGCGGACCGCCCCCGGCGTTCGACCTCGAGGACTATAGGAAGCGCAACACCGTCGCGCGGAGTTTCACCGTTTTCAAGCAGTGGCGCGGGTCTGGCCAGCCGCTACGGCAAGCTCCCTCTGAACTACCGGGGCGGCGCCGTCCTGCGAGCGATCACCGTCTGGGCGCCGGCTTTAGGAGACACGCCCCAGTCGACTTCCCTACTGAGAGACAGCTGTGTGGTAACGACCTGGTGGTCCGATCGATACCCGCACCCGACGCCCCGTCTGCATACTTCTGAGTAAGGACGCATAGCAAAAGTCACGGGGACGGAAGGACACATGACGGGTCGACACGCCGGACGGATGTGCCGGCGGGTTGCGGGCGCCGCGGTGGTGCTGTTGGCGCTCGTCGCCTGCGGCCAGTCGACTCCCGCGATGCCCGCTCCCGACGACGGCGGGGAGAAGACGTCCCAGGCGCGCATCGCGATCGCTCCGGCGGGCGCCGACGTCGCGCCCGACGCGCGGGTCACGGTCACCAGCGACGGGGGCCCGCTGCGCAGCGTCGACGTTGTGGACACCTCGGGCAACTACATCGGCGGTGACTACTCGCTGGACCGGGTCTCCTGGACCTCCACCTACCCCATGCGGACCGCGACGGCATACACGGTGCAGGCGACGGCCGCCGACTCCGCCGGGCTCGTCGCCGTCCAGACCGCGCAGTTCGCCACGCGCACCGTCCCGGACACCGAGCGCGTCAGCGTCCTGCGGGTCAGCCCCGCGGACGGCGCCACGGTCGGCGTCGCGCACCCGCTGATCGTCGAGTTCACCAAGTCTGTGATCAACCGCGCAGAGGTCACCAAGGCGCTGACCGTCGAGACCTTCCCGCGCGTCGAGGGCAGCTGGTATTGGATCGACGCCGCCACAGTGGACTGGCGCCCCAAGAACCTGTGGCCCACGGGCACGCAGGTGTCCCTGCGCGCCGACCTGCGCAGCATCGACGCGGGCAAGGGTCGCTACGGCGCTGGCGTGTGGACGTCCTCCTTCACAGTGGGCCGTTCCCAGGTGCTCGAGGTCGACACCAGGACCTTTCGGATGAAGGTCGTCCGCGACGGCAAGGTGGTCAACACCTTCCCCGTCTCCACCGGCAAGCCCGGCTGGGAGACCCGCAACGGCACCAAGATGATCATGGAGAAGGTCCGGGGCAAGACGTTTACCGACGACGCGATCGATGCGCCCGAGGAGTACACGCTGTTCTCCGAGTACGCGATGCGCGTGACGAACTCCGGCGAGTTCGTGCACGACGCCTCGTGGAACAAGAACATCGGCGGGGGCAACGGCTCGCACGGTTGCATGGGCCTGAACCCGGGCGACATGGCCTGGCTGTTCAACAACTCGATCGTCGGCGACGCGGTGGTGGTGACCGGTTCCCCGGCCGAGCACACCGAACTCTGGAACCGCGTCCAGGACTGGAACGTCCCGTGGGAGCGATGGCTAGGCGGGAACTTCGACCTCTCGGACGAGTAGGCTGGTCACTCGCGATGCATAGTTCTGCATCGACGATACGCGTTGATGCAAGCGGACCCCGCTGAACCTCGACGACGATCTGTTGGAGCGCGCCAAGCACGAGGCGGCGCGCAGTCGTCGCACGTTGACTGCCGTCGACGAGGACGCGTCGCGCAGCGCACTGGACCGCGATGGCCAGGTGGCCTCCGAGTCCTACGCGGTGCGCCCGCTGACCGGCAACGGGCTGCGCGCCAGGGTGAACCTGGACGATTCGGCTGCGCTGCTCGACCTGATGGACGAGCGTTGATTCTTCCCGACGTCAACGTCCCGGTGTAGGCGCTGAGGGACGACGCGCCCGACCACTCCCCCTATCGCACCTGGCTGGAGGAGGCGGTCGCCGGGTCTCCGCCGTTCGGGCTTTCCACCCTGGTCCTGTCGGGAACCACCCGCGTTCTGACGCACCCTCGGATCTTCGATCCTCCATCCGGCCCAGAGCAGGTGATGGACCGACTCGACGAGCTCCGGGCCCGGCCCAACGCCGTTCCGATCGCACCGGGCCCCCGCCACTGGGCAATTTTCGGAGAGCTGGTGCGCACCGTGGGGGCCTGCGGCACCGTGGTCCCCGACGCGTACTTCGCCGCCCTGGCCATCGAGTCCGGCAGCGAGTGGATCACCGCCGACCGCGGCTTCGGCCGCTTCCCGGGCCTGCGGTGGCGGCACCCACTGGACTAGCTGTCCGATCTGTACCGAATTCCCCCTTGCCCGTCTGCGGGCGGTACCTACCGGCCCGGGCTCGCGGTACTCCTCGCAGCGGCGACCCGGTCTACGGGGCCGCGGTCCCGGCCATCGCCGCCCGGTGCGGCGCATTCGCTATGTCGGAGACAATGCGCCCGTCGCGCATGCGCACGACCCGCCGGGCGCGGGAACCCACCTCGTCCTCGTGGGTGATGACCATGATGGTGCGCCCCGCCGCGGACAGCTCGGCGAACAGGTTCAGCACGTCCTCGGTGCTGTGCGAGTCCAGCGCCCCGGTCGGTTCGTCGGCGAGCAGCAGCACCGGATCGGTGACGATCGCCCGGGCCACCGCCACGCGTTGCTGCTGGCCGCCGGAGAGCTGTGCGGGAAAGTGGTCGAGGCGATTGCCCAGACCGACCCGCTCCAGTGCCTCCTGCGCCCGGCGGCGTCGCTCCCGACGTCCTACGTGGGCGTAGATCAGCGGCAGTTCCACGTTGGACATCGCAGTGGTCCGCGGGATCAGGTTGAAGCTCTGGAAGATGAAACCGATCTTGCGGTTGCGCACGACCGAGAGCTGGTGCTCGTCGAGGCGGCGGACGTCGACTCCGTCGATGAGGTAGCGCCCGGCGCTGGGGCCGTCGAGGCAGCCGACGATGTTCATCAGCGTGGACTTGCCCGAGCCCGAAGCGCCCATGATCGCCACGTAGTCGCCCTTGGCCACGGTCAGGTCGACGTGGGCGACCGCGTGCACCGCGGTGTCCCCGACGCCATAGGTCTTTCGGATTCCCTCGAGCCGGACTGCCGGACGGCTACCGCTGCCGAATGTGTTCATCCCTCAGTGGCCATGGGGCACGAACTCCTTGGGGGCGTCCACCGGTGGGGTGTAGCCGTAGACGGCCTGCTTCTGCACGTAGACGCCGCCGAGGAAGGCCAGCGCGATCAGGATCCCGATGGTCAGCAGCCGGGCCGGGGTGAAGCTGCGCGGCTTCGCGGGTGGAATGTCGGCGAAGTCCTCGACGGCGGCGAAGTCCTCGACCGGCCTCCCGCCGAATGGAAGGGGACCGCCCTCGGGCGGCCGATGCCCGGGATCGACCGCAACGGGCCCGGGCGGCGGAAGGTCGTTGCCCACGACCGCGCCCGAGGCCGCCTCCCTGCGGGGCGGGTGCGGTTCCTTCGGCCGATCGGGCTCGCCGGGCCGCCAACTGGTGACGTCTGGGTAGTCCATGCGCTGATCCACCTCACTCGTAGCGTAGGGCGTCGATGGGCCGCAGCGCCGCGGCCCTGTTGGCCGGGTACAGCCCGAAGACCAGCCCGGTGAGCAGCGAGACCCCGAGCGCGAGGTATACCGAATAGGCGGCGATCGAGGGGACCACCCCGGCGATGGTGAACTCGGAGGCGAGGAAACCGACCGCCACGCCGAGAAGTCCGCCGACCATGGACAGGATGACGGCCTCGCCGAGGAACTGCCCGACGATGTCTCGCCGTTCGGCGCCCATCGCCTTGCGGATGCCGATCTCGCGGGTTCGTTCGGTGACCGAGACCAACTGGATGTTCATGACCCCGATCCCGCCGATCAGCAGCGAGATCCCGGCGACGGCCGCCAGCAGGATCTGCAGCGTGCGAGCCGAGGAGTTCGACGCGGTCAACAGCGAGGTGGCTCGCAGCACGATGAAGTCGGAGTCGACGGCGCTCACGCCGCGGCGTTCGTTCAGCGCCGTGGTCACGTCCTCCGCGACGGCGGGCACCTGCGCGCCCGAGGCCGCCTCGACGGCGATGGCGTTGATCGGTCCCGACCCCGGCGGTCCGTAGCCGTAGAGTGCGTCGGTCACCGCCGTCCCGGCGCAGATCGCTCGGCTGTCGAGGTTCTCGGAGCCCGCCAGACCCTTGGGGACGAGCATGCCGACGACCCGGAACGGCTGGCCGTTCATGCGCACCGTCTGCCCGACCATGGACTGCGGTGTGCCCCGGGTGAGGTTGGACAGCACCCCGATTCCCACCACGCACACGCCGCGGCGCGCGGCGTAGTCGGCGTCGGTGAAGGCCCGTCCCACGGCGATCTCGCTGTTGCTGATCGCGAGGTAGTTCGGCGTGCTGCCGATCAGCAGGTCGATGTGGTTCGACGTACCGCCGTACTGGGTGACGACCTCCTCGATGTTGATGACCGGCGCCACCCGCACAGCGCCGGGTACCAGCGTCTTGTCGCGCAGTGCCTCGACGTCGGCGTAGGTGAGCGCCGGCTCGCGCCGTGCCGCGGCGTTCACGGGGGCCGGCGGAAGCCCGGCGTCTTCGCGGGCGTGCTTCTGCGCCTCGTTGCCCTGTCCACCGACGCCGCGCGGGCTGGTCTGCACGACGATGGCGTTGCTGCCGAGCCGATCGATCGAGGCCTGCACCGCCTTGGACGCCCCGGTGCCGACGGCGACCAGGGTGATCACCGAGGCGATGCCGATGATGATGCCGAGCATCGTCAACGCCGAGCGCATCTTGTTCGCGAGCACGCCTGCGACCGCGAAGCGGAGACTTTCGGCGATTCTGCTGCCTCGCACTCGACCTGCCCTCCGCCCGGTACGTGTTGGTGTCCCCGCGCAGGCGGCAAATGCGCCGATCTGGGGTAGATCGTCTTCTGTCAGGGTACGTGCGAACCGGGGGTCGCGGACCATCGACGGGTGTGGATTTGCTCCACCCTCGCCCTGGAACGCGCGCCGCCTTTCCGCGAGCGTCGGATCGAGGCAGCCGATCGCCGGGCGGCTCTCAGTGCCCGTGGCCCTCTGGACTGCCGGTGTCCTCCGGACGCGCGGGGTCCTCCTCGCGCGCCGGCGGTGCCGGTTCGCCCTGGGCGGGCGACGCCGGCGCGGCCCCGCCGCCGGCCCCCAGGACCACGACGTCGCCCGGCTTGAGCAGCGGAGAACTGACCTCGGTGGTGGTGTCGCCGACCAGGCCCACGGTGACCGGCACGGTGACGTTGTTCTCGCCGCGCTTGACGGTGAGGACGGCCCGGTCGCCCGCCTGGCGGACCGCCTCGCTGGGCACCTCCAACACGTTTTTTCGTTCGGCGGTGGTGATCACCACTTCGGCGCTCTGGCCCAGCTTGAGGGTGGCGGCGTCCTCGTCCAGGGCGATCTGCACCCGGTACTGCAGGACGTTGTTCAGGACCGTCTCCTGCACGTCCTGCGCGCGGACGGTGCCGGGAACCCGGACGCCGGTGGACGGGAAGGTCACGACGGCCTTCTGACCCTTCTCGACCTTGCCGATGTCGGCCTCGTCGACCAGGACGGTGACCTCGCGGTGGGTGAGGTCGGCCATGACCACGAACCCGGACCCGGTGGCCGGTCGACGGTTCTCCACCGACCCGGGGCCGCTGGGCGTCGCCGCCGCGTCGGAGGGGGCACGGGGGTCGGACACCGGCGTCTCCCCGACCGAGCCGGCCACGTGGACGATCGTGCCCTCGACCGGGGCTCGTAGGACCGTGTTCGACAGGCTGGTCTTCGCGGCGGCCACCTGCGCCTTGGCGCTGGCCATCGCCGCCTTGGCCGTCAGGATCACCCCGGGGGTGCCGTAGCGGCGGTCTAGGCCGGCGGCGGATGCGGCGACCCCGACGTTGCGACGCGCCAGTTCGGCCTCGCCGATCTTGGCGTCGATCTCCTGTTCGGCGGCGAGCAGGGCGGTGGCTCGCTCGGTCCGCGCCTGCACCGTCTCGGCGCCCGCCTCGGCCACGGCCGAGCGCGACGTGCTCGCGGTGACCGTGTTCTCCAGCGCGATCTTGCGCGAGTCGGTGATCGTGATCTCGGTGGGGCCCGGGGGCGGGGGCGCGATCTTGGTCTCCGCGGTGCGCTCGCGGCTGGCGGAGGCGCTGCGCTGCCGGCTGCGGCTCACGTCGTTGCCGGCCGCGTCCAGCCGGCGTTCGGCCGCGCGTACCAGGGCCTTGGACGTGCCCGCGGTCAGCTTCAGGCGCTGGGCGGCCTGCTCGACGGCCAACTCGGCGTTGTCGGCGATCTGCGCTGCCGCGCCCACCTGGCTGCGGCCGGCGCGCAGCTGTTCCTTGGCCGTGACCAGCTGCGCCTTGGCGGCCAGCACCGCCGCGTTCGCGGCTGCCAGCTCGTTCTTCGCGGGTCGGTCGTCGACCTTGGCCAGCTTCTGGCCCTTCTTGACGCTGTCGCCGATCTCGACGTCGACCGCGGTGACCAGACCGGGCTCGGGATCGGCGAAGACCAGGCCGACGGTCTTCGGGGCGTTCAGGTTGCCCGCGGCCGTGACCGTCGAGGCCACCGTGCCGAGCTCGACCGGCGCGGTCTGCTCGACCGGCTCCGGCTGGCCCGGATTCCCGACCATCCGCACGCCCTGCACCGCGGTGGCCGCCAGGACCACCGTCAGACCGGTGTGAATGGCAATCTTCTTTTTCTCCATGCAGCCCGCCCCCGTCGCTCGCTCCGCTCTCGCGGACCCGCTCCTGCGCTTCGAGAGACGGCCGGGGTCGCCCCCGACCGAACCTCTGGTGTACTGGTGCACCTCGAATCTCAGATGCAACAGGCGTAACAATACGAGGGGGGGGTATCAGCGGGGCACAGAAAGATCCCGTATTGGGTCAAACCGGCGTATGCCGGAGCGGCGGGCGGCATGTGCCCGCCCCCGGTACGAGCGCCGCCGTGGAGGGCCGCCGCGCGTTCCTCGCTCCCGGTTCCCCTAGAACTGACACGTCGTCAGTGCCTGCGGAGCGTGCCCGTGCCGCCGGGCAGTCGGACGGGGTCTGGGCCCGGACGAAGGACGGAATGCCGGCTGCGGGCGTCCGGCCCGGAGGTTGCCACCCCACGGTCGGGCCGACGAGCGGTCGGATGGCGGCGTCGAGTGCGGATCGACCCGGGTAGCGGTGGCGGGTCTGGGCGCAGCAGTGTGGGTAGGCCCAGCCGTCCTGCCTAGGCGCACCGTCTTCTGCGTCGCCGGCTTCGCCCGAGGGCCACGCCCGCGGCCGACGCCGCCAGCACCGTCGACACGGCCAGCGCGACGAGACCGAGCGGATCGGCCAGTCGCGCCGCAGGCGCCGTCCAGGACGCGTCGCCGGACGCGCGGAGCGCTGCGATCTCGAGGGCGCGGATCGACGTCGCGACGGGGGATTGGTCCTCGGGAGTGGTCGCCGCGGGCGAGGACGGTTCGACCAGCACGCCGACCGGATTCGCGGCGGCGGCGTTGGCGAATCCCCAGTCCAGGAGCGCCTCGGCATCGCGGTAGGTGGCGCCCGGAGGTTCCCCGAGCAGGGTGACGACGATGGTGCGGCCGTCCCGTTCGGCGGCGGCGATCAGGGTGTTGCGGGCCAACGTGGTGTACCCGGTCTTCACCCCGACCGCGCCGGGGTAGCCGCGCAGCAGCAGGCGGTTGGACGTATACATCTGGAACGGGTCGGAGCCCTTGGCGCCGCTGGTGGAAGGGTTGCCGGGAAACTCGCGTTTGACCGTTCGCACGTAGGCGCTGAAGTCCGCCCGTGCCAGTCCGGCGCGGGCGAACAGTGCGAGGTCGTAGGCCGACGAAAACTGCCCGTCCTCGTCGAGGCCGCTGGGATTGACCGCGGTGGTGTCGAACGCCTGCAAACGACGCGCCTCGGCGTTCATCATCCGGACGGCCGTCGCGCGATCTCCGCGCGCACCGGCTTTGGCCAGGGCGTTGGCGGTGTCGTTTCCCGATCTCAGCATCAGCCCGTACCAGAGATCCTCGATGCGGTACTCCCGGCCCGGGACCAACCCGACTCGCGCGCCTTCCACGGCGGCGTCCTCGGCGTCGGCGACGTAGGTGGACTCGACGTCCAGGCGCGGCAGCATCGTGAGGGCGAGCAGCGTCTTCAACGTGCTCGCGGGCCGGTAGCGCCCGTGCGGATCCCGGGCCGCGAACACCGTGCCGGTGCCCGCGTCGGCGACCACGTACGAGACCGCCGAGGTCGGCGGCGGCTGCAGGGCGGCGTCCGCCACGAGCCCCCGCTCGCCCATCCGCTCCCCACCGACCGGGGCCGCGGCCGGGGACGGCGCATCGGCGACGCGCGGCGACTCCGCCTGGGCCGGAATCGCCCCGCCGAAGGCGACCAACGGCAACGCGATTGCGACGAGGGCCACGCGGGATCGCCGTGGGCCGAGAGCCTGGGTGGGGGCTGTCATGTCCTCGACAGCGTAGGTCGACGCACCGCGTCCGAAAGCGACTTGGCGATTCCTCGACTTCGACCGCAGCGCACTGCCCCGGCGGAACTCGACGCGGGTGCCGTACGTTCGAGCGGTACCTCCGACAGCGGCCACGAGCAGCGGCGCCCTCCCACCCGGAGGTGCCCCGCCGACATGGCCGCGAGCAAGTGGATTCGGAGGCCCGATGCGCGACACCGAAACCGCTGGGCGGGATCCGCAGCCGCACCCGGCCGATGAGGGCGGCTCGACGGGAGCCGCGGGCACTCGCCCGCGCCGAGCCGTCGCCCACGCCCTGGGCGAGGTGCTGATCACCCTCGGCGTGGTCGTCATGCTGTTCGTGGTCTATCAGGTGTTCTACACGAACTTCGAGGCCAATCGCGTTCAGGAGGCCGTCAAGGACGAGCTGCGCGAGTCCTGGACGCAGCCGATCTCGGCGGGACGGCGCATTCCCGGCGACGCGCTCGGGATCCTCTACATCGAACGGCTCGGCAAGAACTGGGAGAAGCCGCTGGTCGAAGGAGTCGAGCTCGATCAACTCGCACGAGGCGTGGGGCACTTCCCGCGCAGCGCGATGCCGGGCAAGGTGGGAAACTTCGCGATCGCCGGGCACCGGGCGACCAACGGCGAACCGTTCGCCTATCTGGATCGGCTGCGCCCCAAGGACAGGGTCGTGGTGGAGACGCGCGACAAGTGGTTCGTCTACTCCGTCGACGCCCAACCGAACGCCCGGCCGGGGGACCCCGCCTACAAGCTCGTGGACCCGAGCTACGGCGCGGTCGTCCTGCCGGTGCCCGAACGGCCGGGCCTCAAGCCGACCGAGCGTCGAATCACCCTCGTCACCTGCAATCCCCGATGGGGCTCGTCCACGCGAATGATCATCTACGGCACCCTCGCGAAGAGCTATCCCAAGCCCGGACCTCGACCGACCGAGTTGGCGTACACGGCCGACCGCGACGCTTGACCGCGTCAGTCGGACCGACCTCGGGACGGCCCGGCCGCGGGGGAACTACCGTGACCGCATGAGGTTGGATCGGTGGCGCGCCGTCGGATCCGTACGGGTCTGGGCGGCCGGTCTGCTCCTCCTCGTCGCGGTCGTCGTCGGGCTGGGACGCATCGACCCGCCGGCGGAGGAAACGGCGTCGGCGGCGACCCCCACAATCGGCCCTACGGCAACGCCCACGACGCCCACGGCGTCCGCGTTGCCCACGGCGTCCGCGTCGCCCACGGCGATCCCACCCGTCGAGGCCGTTTCGGCCGACGCGACGGTGTCGCCGGTCCCGGCAGAGCAGTGGCGCAAGATGAAGGCGGCGGGCATGGCCTACCGCGGATGCCCGGTGACCCGTGCGGATCTGCGCCGAGTGCAGGTCAACCACGTCACCTTCGCGGGCACCGTGCGGCGAGGGACGCTCGTGGTGCACCGGGACGTGGCCGCGAGCACCGCGAGGATCTTCACCCGGCTGTTCGACGAGCGCTACCCGATCGCGCGGATGCGTCCGGTGGAGGAGTACGGCGGGGACGACAACGCCAGCATGCGGGCGAACAACACCTCGGCCTACAACTGCCGCCACCCGGACCAGATCAACGCGCCACAGGCTGCTTCTCCGCACGCCAACGGGCGGGCGATCGACGTCAACCCACTGCAGAACCCGTGGATGGATCCGCGCTGCCGGTGCTGGGTGCCCTCCGCCGAGTTCGCGAAACGGACGCAGACCGACGGCGTCGTTCGCCGCGGCGGCCTGGTGTGGCGCCTGTTCGTCGCGGAGGGCTGGATCTGGCAGAACATCGACGTGCCCGACTACATGCACTTCGACACCGGATACCCGTCCCGGCCGTTCCGCGACCGCAAGGCCACCGACGAGTCCACGCCGTCGTCCGACGGTCGGTGAACCAGGCGTCGACGGGCTGACTTTCGTCGCCGGCGACGATGAGGGACGTCGTCGGTCGGTGCCCTAGGGGGACCCGATCGCGGGGCCCTGTCCTGCACCCGCATCCTGGGGAGCGGAGCCGGCCCGAGCGCGGTGTCCCCGCTTCACGAGCCCATCGTCGGGCGTTCACCGCGCCTCTCTCGCCGAGCCAACGGGTGCGACAAGCCTGACCGCGCATTCCCGAGATTGCCTCGCATCCCGTTGGGACGGTTGTTGTATGAACGGCGCGCTCGCCCGCCCACGACACCTCGATCGGTGGATCCACCCCGCGCTTGGCTGCCTCGTGCTCGGCGGGAGCCTGCTCGGCCCCGGCGTCGTCGGGCTGGACCGACAGGCCGCCTGGGGCGCGACGTGTCCCTCGGCCGAGACGCCGGATCGGCAGCCTCCAGCCGCCGCGGGCTCCGATCGGGCGCCGGGGAGTTCCACCGGCGTCGCGGGATCGCCCGGCGGGCCGGTCCCGCCCTCCTCGCCACAATCTCCGTCCGCTTCGTCCGACATCCGGAACGGGCACAACGGCGTCGCCGCCCCCGCAGGCGCGGGCGGCTGCGAGGCAGAACTCGCGGAAAGTACCACCGCTCCGCGCGGCTATGCCCCGCCGACGCAATCGGATGCGCCGCCGCCCGTCGCGCCGCCGCAGCCTGCCGAGGCCGTTCCACCCGGTCGGCCGGAATCGCCGACCTCTTCGGGCGCCACGCCGCCGACCTCGCCGACGGGGCCCCAGCCCGCGCCGGGTTCCGCGCCGACCTCGACGTATCCGGGAACGGCGCCGCCGCCCTCTCCGGCGGGACCACAGCAGCCCACGAACCCTGCGCCGCCACCGACCTCCCCGGGCGCCGCGCCGGCGCAGCCGGCGAACGCCGTTCCGCCGAGCCCGCAGCCGCCGTCGATTCCTCCGGGCACGACGGCGCCGACTTCCCCGGTGCAGCCGCCGGCGCCCGGTACGGCGCCACCGCAGCCCGCCCCGGTCGCACCGCAGCAGCCTTCGACTCCCGCGGCACCGCCGACCCCTCCCGGCGGTACGCCTCCGAGCCCACCGACCGGGCCGCCGTATCAACCGACCCCGGCCGCACCGCCGACCTATCCAGACCCGGCGTTGCCGTACCCGGTTGTCTCGCCGGCGCCGCTGGAGCCCACCCAGCCCTCGCCGTTTCCGGAGCCCGACACCCTGCCGCGCACTCCCTACGACCCGTACGCCGACGAGTACGCCCAGCGGCGGGCGGGGCCGATCCCGGGTGCCGTGGCGGCGGCTTCGGTCCGCGGCTTCTCGGTCGCCGGGCCCCCGCGTGCGGCCGCACCGGGCGCCCAGTCCTCGGTGACCCGATCCGAGATCGTTCGCCGAGCCGCGTCCTGGGTGCTGCAGAAGGTTCCGTACAGTCAGGCTCGGTGGTGGACGGACTCCGCGGGCAGCTACCGGCAGGACTGCTCCGGCTACGTCGCGATGGCCTGGGCCACCGATCAGCGCGTCAACTACTGGACGGGCAACCTCGCCCGGATCTCCGAGCGCATCGCGTCCTCGTCGCTGCGCCCCGGCGACCTGCTCAACCTGCCGCGCAAGCACGTGGTGATCTTCGCGGGCTGGACGAACCCCGAGCGCACCAGGTTCGACCTGTTCGAGCAGTACCGCACCGGGACCACTCCCCGCTTCCTGCGCAACGCGCAACTGGCCTTCTACCTCGACCGGGGCTACGGCGCTCTGCGCTACCGCAACGTCGTCAGCGCCGACCCGTCGTCCGATCGCCTGGCGTTGACCGGCTCGGAAGCGCCCGCGGCCGGGGAGACGCCGGAGTCGATCCTGGCCGGGCTGCCGGCCGAGGAGTGGTCGCCAGAGGAGGCGGAGCGCTACACCGCGGACGTCGACCCCTCGACGGTCCCGGCGGATCCGACGGCGCCGTCGACGATCCCGGCGGCGGTGCCCGACGCCACGCAGTCGGATCTGGTCGCCGAGCAGCGCGCCGTCGACCTGGCCGAAACGCAGCGGGCCTCGATGTCGCGCGACGAGGCGCCGGCAGGGGGCGGCCAGACCGCTGTAGAGGGTTCCGGCTGGATCGCCCCGGCGACGCTGGGGGGGCTCTTCCTCGGCGCCGCGGCCGGCACCGCCGCGCATCGGCGTCTCGTCGGCCGCCGCGCGGAACGGTCCGCCCACGCCCCGCCCGGTCCTCCGCGTCTCGAATAGAGGTTGTCCGTCACGGTGGTCGCCGTGGTGCAGGCGAGCGGGCGAGCGGGCGAGTTGCGGACGGCGTCGTGCTACCGGGGCGGACCGTCGGAGTCGGGAGCCCTCACGGCCAGGACCGCGCGCAGATAGTGCGGGTGACGGAGCCTCAGCAGGAGCAGGTAGCACCCGGGCAGCACCACGAGTCCGGCGCCGACCGACACCAGCGCGGCCCCCCGACTGGGCCCGAGCATCGCCTCCACGGCCGTCTCGACGACCGCGAGCAGCGCGGCGGCCGGCAGTACGCACCACAGCACGGGCGCGAAGACCGCCGTCCAGTTCGCCGACTCCGGCGGACGAAGCCGGCGTCGCAGCACCCGGGCGGTGAGCACCAGGCCCACCAGGTAAGCCACGCCGTACGCCCCGGCGACGCCGGTCATCGCCCAGCGCGGCGGAAGGACCGCGAAGCAGGCCAGCGACAGGGCCGCGTGGAGGCCGGTGATTCCCACCGTGAGCAGAAACGGCGTTCGGGCGTCGTCGAGGGCGTAGAAGGTGCGCACGAGCAGGTACTGCACCGAGAACGGGATCAGGCCGAGGCCGAACGCCGAGAGCATCCAGCCGATGGCGTAGGTGTCCGCCACGGTCATCTGGCCCTGCAGGAACGCGACCGTCGCGATCTGCGGGCCGAGCGCGGCCAGGAACACGGCCGCCGGCACGATCAACGCCACGGTGGCGCGCACGACGTTGCCCAGGTCGGCGTGCACCTGCTCGAGCGCGCCGCGCGCCGCGGACCGGCTCAGCCGCGGCAGCGTCACGGTCAGAAGGGACACGGCGATCACCGAGTGCGGCAGCAGCCACAGCAGGTGGGCGTTGCCGTAGGCGCTGTAGCCCACGCCGTACTCGACGCCCTGCGCGTCGGCCCGCACGGAGGTCTCCGTGGCCAGCCGCGTCGTCAGCCAGTAGCCGATCTGGGTGACCACGACCACGGCGACCATCCAGCCGGACAGTGGCAGCAGGCGCCCCAGTCCGCCTCGGCGCCAGTCGAAGCGCGCGCGCCAACGAAACCCGATGGAGCGCAGCGCGGGAAGAAGCGCGAGGGCCTGCACCACGATGCCGGCGGTGGTGCCCAGCCCGAGCAGGCGGGCGGCGGCGGGCTCGAGCTGCGTCGCGTCGGAGGCGGTGCCGGCCAGGGCGAGGTACAGGCCGAACGTGGCGCCGACCACGACGTTGTTCAGGACCGGGGTCCAGGCCATCGGGCCGAACCGCCCGCGCGCGTTGAGCACCTGGCCGACCACCGTGAACAGACCGTAGAAGAAGATCTGCGGCAGGCAGTAGCGGGCGAAGCTCACGGTGAGCTCGCGCTGCGCCCCGGAGAAGTCGGAGTAGGCGTCCACGATCAGCGGCGCCGCCAGCCACGCCCCCGCCGTCGCCGCCGCCAGAGCCACCAGGGCGGCGGTGAGCATCCGGTCGACGAAGGCGCGGCCGTCGTCGGCGTCGTGCTCCATGGCGCGGGCCAACTGCGGCACGAACACCGCGTTGAGCGTGCCGCCGACGAGCAGGACGAACACGATGTTCGGAATCGTGTTGGCCACGTTGTAGCTGTCGGCGAACAGCGCCGATCCCAGCGCCGCCGCCACCAGCACGCTGCGCACGAACCCGGTCGCCCGCGACGCCAGCGTCCCGGCGGCCACCGCCGCGCCCGATCGCGCGATCGACGCGGTCGAGACGCGGACGGCGCGCAGGCGCAGACCGGTCACGCCCCGACCTCCTTCGACGTGGTGCCTGTCGGCGCGGCTCGTCCGGTCGTATTCATCGACGGGAGCGCCACGCGAGGTAGCACTTGGCCGCCAGGTACGTCGGCCGCGAGAGCGGCAGGTCCCATTCGCCGAGGTACTCCACAGCCTGCCCTCCGGTTCCGAGTTTCCACCGCAGTAGACCGTGCGCGCGATCGGTCCGGTCCAGGGAGTCGTCGAACCCGCGCATGTCGTACACGGTCGCGCCCAGTGCCTGTGCGTCGCACATCATGCGCCACTGCAGCGCGTGGCTGGGCCGCACCTCGCGTCGATGGCTGGCGGAGGCGCCGTTGAGGTACCAGGCGCGGCGGCCGACCACGATCATCGTGTGCGCGGCCAGGACCTCGCCCTCCCAGACGGCCAGGTACAGCCGAATGCGGTCGGGGTGTTCGGCGGCGAGTGCGGAGAACTGGCGCTGGAAGTACGCGAGCGAGCGGCCGAGGTCGAAGCCGTCCCGGGTCTGGGTTTCGAGCAGGAGCCGATGGAAGGTGGGCAGGTCGTCGTACCCGCCGAGGCGAATCTCGACGCCCGAGCGCTGCGCCTTGGCGACGTTGCGGCGCCACTGCGAACTCAGACCCGACCAGATCGCGCTCTGCGAATTGCCGAGCAAGGGAACTTCGAAGACGCTCGGCGGCTGAACGTCGCCGCGCCCGGTGATCTGCAGGTCGCCGCGACGCCACCCCATGGCCGCCAGGCGGCCCGCCACGGCCTGGGTCAGCGGCGGCACGGCGTCCGGCGGCACGTCGCCAAGTCGGCGGGATTGGCCGTCGGTGCAGGCGGAGTGGATGGTCTTGGCCTGCCAGACGCGGGCGGGCAGGGGCGGTCCGATCCGGACCGCGAAGGCCCCGCGTGCGCGCAGGTGGCGGCCGAGCGGCTGCAGCCATCGGGCCAGGCACGGGTCGGTCCAGTCGATCACCGGGCCCTCCGGCAGGTAGGCGAACGATCGGCGGGTGTGGGGCATGCGCCGGTACAGCACCAGTGCCGCGCCGACGAGGTCGCCGCGGTGGTCGACCCAGCCGAGGTGTTCGGCGGACCAGCCCTCCTTGACCGCCGCCCAGGCGGGGCACTGCAGGAAGCTCACGGCGGAGGCGGTGCGGGCCAGGTAGGCCCGGTGGGCCTCGACGCCGATCGGCAGCACCCGCAGGTCGGGTGGAGCCGCGCGGTCGACGGCGGGGACGAGCAGGGTGTGGGGATCGGAGGCGGGGTGAAGCATGGACGGGCTCCTGGAACTCGGTTCGGAGCGGGCGCCCGCGGGCACGCCGACACGTTGCGGCGCGCGCGAACGTCCGGACCGCGCGGCCGGGTCGGCGGCGCGGCGGCTGCATCGAGACGGACTCCGTCCGCCTCGAGCGCCCTCCTAGACCCGAAGCACCACGAGCTGAGGTGGCGTCAGAAAGTCGATCCCGACCCGGGCCGGACCCGTCCGGCACACGAGGCCGGGGACTACGCACAGCGCCCGGCCCAGGGCGCGGCACCCGAACCGGCGAAACCAGCGCGCCGCGGCCGCCAGCGCGACCAAGGCGACGCACAGCTGCAGCGCGCCGTGCCCGGCGCCGGACTCGGTCGCCTGCTCCGCCCCCGTCAGGTCGGCTGCGCTCGCGGTGGCCCCTGCAATCGGTGGGCCGGTCCGGACGGCGCCGATCGAGGCCTCGGAGGAACGATCGGCGCCCTCGGCCGAGCCGTCGGGATGCGCCGCCGCGCCGAGGCAGCGGTGGGTCGCCGAGCCCGCGGCGGCGGGAGCCTCGTCGGCGTGCGCGACGCTGTCGAACGCGAGCAGCGCGAACAGGCCGACCACCACGGTCAGCAGCAGCCTGACGAACGCACGGCCCGGGTCCAAAACCCGGTACGAGCGCCGTTGCCGCACGCTGCTCCCTTTCGATGGTCGGACCTCGAGTGTCGAATGGACGCCAGTGTGGGCCCCGTCCGCGCGATCCACCCCGCAAACAGCGGGATTCGTCGAAGGACGTGGGTGGCCGGCCGATCGCGCCCGATCGGCCGGCCGCCGTCGAATACTGCCGATCAGCCGTAGACGTAGACCCGGTCGCCGACCCGAGTCGCGTGGAACAGCGCCCGCATGGCGGCGTAGTCGCGGGTGTTCACGCAGCCACGCGAGGCGCCGTTGTACCCGCGCCGCGCGAAGTCTGCGGAGTAGTGGACGGCCTGCCCGCCGCTGTAGAACATCGCGAACGGCATCGCCGTGTGGAACAGCGAGGACACGTGGTCGATGTTTTTCCAGTAGATCCGGAAACTCCCCTCGCGGCTCGGGGTGCGAGGGCCGCCGAAGCGCCCGGCGAGGCTGATCTGGGTGCGTCCGTCGACGACGAAGCGAACGGTGCGCGCCGACTTGTCGATGCAGACGACCCGGCCGACGTTGCACGCCGACGGCGTGGCGCGGGCGGAATGCACGGCGGGGGCGGGATGCGCGTCGGCGGCGGCGGCCAGGTCCGCTGCGAACAGCGACGCTCCGGTCAGCGCGGTCGCGGTGACGGCGACGACGGACTTGCGGATTCTGCGAGACAGCATGGGGAGACCTCCTCGGTCGGTGCGCCGCGCTGGACGGCGAAGCGCACGTGGTGCGATGTAGGGGGCACAGCGGTGGAGCCGTCTGCGACGGCCCGGCCGGTGCTCCTACACGCGCAGCACTCCCGGGGCGTCGAGGAGCCAGATCGCCGGAGCACGCGGCGCGGAACTGGTCCGCATCGGGGGTTCGATCGACCGGACGCAATTCGCCGGAGCCGCCGTGGGGGAGTGCAGAGCCAGCGTCAGGTTCGTGCCGGGCCGCAGCAGCGACCCGCAGACCCCGTTCGGGTCGCGATCCGAGCCGTGGACCGCGGCGTGATCGGGTGCGGCCGAACCGGAGGGCGCCGCAACCGAGTCGGGCCCCGGCGGCGCGACGGTGTCGTTCGCCGGCGCCATCGGCGCCGCGACGGTCGGGCTGCCGAGGGCCGGCTCGCTGCCGTGGAAGTGGCGATCGGTGGCGCCAAAGAGGTGAACCACGAGGCCGAGAACGACCAGGGCCATCGCCGTGGCCAGAGTGCGTCTGGAGGGCTCGCCTCGTCGGGCGCTGCGACCGGGCAGGCCGGCGGCCCGCGTCGCTGCCCTCCGCTCGCCCATACTCCCGGAGGGTAATACGCCCATAGCGTCCATTGCGCCCTTTGTCGGCAGGACTCGCCGCCCGGGGAGGGCTTGGACGGGTTGGGGGTCTTCCCCCACGCCGCGATCGTTCGGCGATACCATGGCCGTGCCATGAGACCGACGACTGGGTCGACCACGCTCGCGCCGCGACTGCTGCTGCTGTTCGCGTTGGTGGTCTGCGTGCTCGGATTCGGCCAGCCCGGAGCATCGGCGGCCCCGCCGGGTGTCGCCGCGACCGTCGCCGGCGCGGCCGCCGCCCAGGCTGCGCCCCACTCGCCGGCGGTGGCGCCGGAGGGCGCGTCCGCCGCGAGTCCGCTCGGCGCGCCGTACGAGCACGGCGCGCACGGCGACCACGCCCTCTCGTGCGTGTCCACCTCCGGAGCGGTGGCGCTGGGCGCCCTGCTGGCACCGGACGTGGCCGCGGTGGTCCGCTCCGTCGTGACCGCGATGTCTCGGGTGCGCACCGCGATCGCCGAGGCGGCGTATCCGCGCCCGCCGGACATCGCCGCTCTCTGCGTTCAGCGGATCTAGGACGACCCCCTCGCCGGTGCGGTAGCCGCACCGGCTGTTCGGCGTTTCCGCCGTGCGCGATCACGCGCCGGCGTTTCACGCGCATCGAGGGAGTTCTCCGCAATGTCTGCGATGTTGTCCTTCTTCACCGGTACGGCCGCCGGGGCGATCGCCGGTGGCGCGCCCCGCGCCGTCGCCCAGGGCGGCCTGCTCGTCGGACACCGGGCCCCGTGAGCGCCACCGCAAAAACCCAGGCCCCGCAGGGACCGCCGCAGGTCCACGAGCCTGCACCGCCGCACGGTGGGCGCGTGGTGGTGGCCGTCGTCCTGGCCCTGTTGGTGACGCTCACCGTGGGGACGTTCGTGTACGCCGGGACCGGCGGCGGATCGCACCCCGACGCGCACACCCCCACGTCCTCCGTCGCGATGCCCGAACTGGGCTTCGGGCACGTGCACGGACTCGGCGTCGACCCCGCCGACGGCGTGCTGTACGCCGCCTCGCACTACGGCGTCTTCCGACTGGCACCCGGCGCGGAACCCGTGCGGGTCGCGGGACGGTTTCAGGACACGATGGCGTTCACCGTCGCCGGGCCCGGCACGTTTCTGGCCTCGGGTCATCCCGACCTCGGCGAGGACCTGCCGGTGCGGCTCGGCCTGATCGAGTCGACCGACGCCGCGCAGACCTGGCGCATCCTCAGCCTGGGCGGCGCGGCGGACTTCCACGTGCTGCGAGTCGCCCACGGGCGGCTCTACGGGTACGACTCCACGAGTGGAACGCTGCTGGTGTCCCAGGACCGTCGACGCTGGGAGACGCGCGGCGTAGTCGAACTGCGGGACTTCGTCGTCGACCCCGCCGATCCCGACGTCCTGCTCGCCACCGCGGAGGATCGGCTTCTGCGCAGCGGCGACGGTGGCCGGACCTGGCAGTCGCGGGGCGGCGCACCCGCGCTGCGCCTGTTGGACTGGTCGGCAGGTCGCGGGCTCTACGGCATCGGGCCCGACGGCGCCCTGCGGCACTCCGCCGACGGAGGCGCGACCTGGACGGAGCGCGGCCAGACAGGCGGAGCCCCCCAGGCGATGAGCGTCGCCGCCGGCGGGGACGACGGCGAACGGATCTACGTCGCGGTCGAGAGCCGAGGCGTACTGGCCAGCGGCGACGGCGGACGACGCTTCGACCTCGCACACGAGGCGAAACCCTGACCTTCGCGTCGATCCCTTGCCGTCCTCAGAGTTTCTTGAGCATCCGTCAGTTCCTTTGCCGGTAGGCAAATACTCGCGTCCAAGAACATCACGATCCAGTGGCGGTTCGACCGAGGTCGAGCGGCTACCGGCGTCGACCCGACACCATCGAGGGCATGGAGTTGCAATCAATGACGACCCGTCAGGTGAGCCGCCGCGGCCTGCTGCGCGGCGCGGTCGGATTCGCGGCGGGAGCGGTGCTGACCGGCTGTGGCGCCGCCGCCGACCCCCCGGTCGCCGTGGAGGTGCCGAGCGTCCCGCAGAGTCCAGTATCGCCCCTGCCCACGCAGTCCGTCACACCGTTTCCGCGGACGGTCTCCACCCCGTCGCCGGTCGTGACGTTGACGATCCGGGACGGCGACTTCGGGCCCGAGGTCCTGCGGGTCGCGCCCGGGACGACCATCCGCCTGGTGAACGTCGGAAGCGCGGAGCACAGCCTGGCACCGGCCGAGTTCGAGGAGCACAACATCCGCAGCGGCGACGTCCCGCCGGGAAACGCCCGGCACGTAACGGCGCCGGACACCCCCGGCGAGTACAGGTTCGTGTGTGCGGACCACCCCGGCGTCGCCGGGGAGACCGGCAGCATCGTGGTCACCACCGATCCCGCCGCCCTCGCCGGCGTCGAGACGGCCGCGCCCGAGGCGAGTGGCCCGCCGGAGTTCTCCGCCACCGTCTCGCCGTCGCCGAGTCCCACCGCCGGGGGTGGGGCCCATCCGTGAGGTACGCGAACGGGTGCGGGCACCGCACCGATTCGAGACTTGTCGAGAGCGAACGTGAAGGTGGGATCCAAGCATGACGGAATCTGAAGGTTTGCCGCCGGCCGCCGGCGCAGGCGCTGTCGAAGGCAGGCGGGGAAGGTCCGGCCGCAAGGCGGCCGTGGTGGGCGGGGTGGCCCTTCTGCTGATCGTGGCGGGTGCCGCGGCCTCGCCGTTGGCCTCGGGCGCGACGGTGAACCTGTCGGCCAACAGGGACATGGCCTCGAAGTACCTGAGCGCGGACGCGGTCAAGGACCTCGCGTTCACCGTCACCGGCGACAGGCTGGACGACGTCGAGCTGACCTGGGACGGCGCTCCCGTCGAGGGAGCCCGCGAGGGCGACGCCCTCGTCTTCCGCCCGGTCGACGTGGGCGAGGGCAAGCACTCCTTCACCGCCTCGACCAAGGGCCGCTTCGGTCGCAGCGCGTCCAAGACCCAGGCCTTCGAGCTCGACACGGTCGCCCCGATCGTGGCGGTCGACAAGCAGGAGAACGTCGCAGCCGACGGCCCGTTCACCCTCACCGGATCCATCGAGGGCGCGCAGACGGTGAAGGTCGACGACAGGGACGTCGCCCTCGACGGCGGCCGGTTCAAGGTCGACTACGCCAAGGCCCCGCTCGCGGTGAAGGTCTGGGCGCAGGACGCGGCCGGCAACGTCACCGAACAGGCCGTCTCGATCGGTTCGAACGTCCCCGGCGTACGCGCGGCGCACGTCACCGCGTTCGGCTGGGCGTCGGACAAGGTGCGCGAACCGATCCTCGCGCTGATCAAGGAGAAGAAGCTCGACACCGTCCAACTCGACATCAAGGACGAGGACGGCATCGTCGGCTACCTCTCCGAGGTCCCGCTCGCGAAACAGGCCGGCACCGCCCTGGACCGGTACAAGGCCAAGGAGGCGCTGGAGGAGATCCACGCCCTCGGCGCGCGCGTGACCGGGCGCATCGTGGCCTTCCGCGACCCGCGGCTGGGCAAGTGGGCGCAGCAGAACGGCAAGATGGACATGCTCATCCAGAACACCTCCGGTGGGCCCTACAGCGCCGGCAACTACGGCGTGGCCGCGTTCACCAACTTCGCGAACCCGGAGGTGGTCGAGTACAACGCCGCGCTGGGCGAGGAAGCGGCCAAGCTCGGCTTCGACGAGATCATGTACGACTACATCCGCAAGCCGGAGAACCAAGGACAGATCTACAAGGGCATCGGCGAGCGCACCCCCTCGGAGGCGATCGTCGACTTCCTGAAGGTCGCCACCCCGCGCATCCGCGCCAACGGCGCGCTCGTGGGCGCCGCGGTCTACGGCATCGCCGCCTTCACCCCGGAACTCGTCGCGCAGAACGTTCCGGAGATGGCCAAGCACCTGGACTTCGTCTCCCCGATGGTCTACCCCTCGCACTGGGGCAAGGGCGAGTACGACGTCGACTTCCCCAACGGTCAGCCCTACGACATCGTCAAGCGCTCGCTCATGGACTTCAACCGCCTCGTGCTCGGCACCAAGGCCATCGTCGTCCCATGGCTGCAGGCCTTCACCCTCGGTCCCCCGACCTACACACCCAAGCAGTTGGCCGACCAGATCCGGGCCGCCAAGGACGTGGGCATCAACAGCTACTTCCTCTGGCACGCCGGGTCCAAGTACGCCGACCTCGCCGGACCGGCCCTGGAGGCCCGCGACGCCGCCGGCAACGCGCCGAGCGAACTCGTCTACTCGATCAACAAGCCGGGCAACTTCTCCGAAGGCACCAAGGACGCGGTGAGGGCCAAGCAGTTCATCGACGCCTACCTCGCGTGGAAGGACGGCGGCAAGCAGGGCCTGTTCGCGAACCCGCTCGAGCAGGCCGCCGCGGGCACCGACACGACCGGCACCGTGCCGGGCACCCCGACCGCACCGGCCACCCCGACCGCGCCGCCCGCCGGCCACGCCCCCACCGCCGGTCATGTCCCGGCCGCGCCGACCACTCCCGCACCGTCGGCCCCGGCGGTGGCCAAGCCGTAATCCCCGTGGTCGACGGGCTCTATCGCCCGTAGGGAAGCCCCCGGCGCGTCGGAGCGCGCCTCGTCGGTCGAGGCGCGCTCCGGGGTGGTCACCAGGTGTGGGTGTCGGTGCGGTAGCCGTACCCGTACCCGTAGTCGTACCAGTCGTCGTGGTGCCCGTGCCGCCTGCTTCCCCCGTACCGGCGTCGCCGGCCACCGTAGGAGCGGCGCCAACGGCGTCCGTGCCTGTGGTCGCCACCGACCGTGGGAATGGAGAAGATACTCCGAGTCATCGTGGTACCCCTTTCCTGTAGCCCCCGAGTCCGGCTTTTCCGGACGTCGTGGGGCCCGTCTGTGGAAGCCCTCGAAAGGCGCGTTCTCCTATCTCTGCCAAGCCGGCTGGGCCGACGATCGGCGGGGAGTTGAAACGCGCCGAGGGAGGACGAATGGAACCGCAATCTCTTTTGGAATAGATTTTTAGGCGCGCCAATAGAATTCACGGCGCGACAGCGCACTATTGGAATCCCGGTGACTCCGCCAGTCGAGAGATGGACAATGCGCCTGTCCCTCGGCGCCGCTAACGGCGAGTTGCCTCCGGGCCGATATCCGAGAATCGTTCGGAATAGATATCGGAAATAAATTCGGGATACGCTTCGCGGTGGATGTCCTTCTGGGTGCAGACAAACCGCCGGTACCGCTAGCGACGACAGATGCAGTCTCGGACCAGTCGTTCGATTCCGGCGACAGGACGCGGAGCCTCGACGGCATGGTGCACCGGGCCGACCGCCTGGCCCACGCAACGAGCCCGCACCTCGACCAACCGCGACTCGGAGTTCGGGATCTGCGCGTGCCCGCCCTGCGCGGTGGCCGCGTAGGTCGGAGCGGGCCCGCACCGCGTTTCCTCGGCTGTGTCGAAGTGCGGATCGGTGGCTTCCGCGGCGGTACCGACGGCGTGCGCCTCTCGGATGCCGTCGCCGCTGTGACCTGCGGGTTCGTCGATTCGATCGACGAAGGTAGACGCTGGGTGACTGTGCGCGGCCGGTTGCGAACTGCTCGCGGCGTGACTCGGGGCGATCAACGCGAGCACGGCGAACACCGCGGCGAGCAGAATTCCTGCGGGTTGTGGCACGACACCGCACGCTGTTCGGAAGGCGCGAGCCAGGCTCATGGGCGCGGCTCCCTTCGGGTTCCTCGGACTAGGAATCTCGGCCGTCCGACTGCCGTCAAGGGGAAGATCAAGACGGGCTAGTGGCGCGGCAACGGTAGCGCGAGATCGGTAGCCGGGGACAGCCACTGCGTGCATCCTTTGCCCTATCGCAGAGTCAAGGGAACGTGGTCCCCACGGTTGGTCCACCCGATGGTGTGGTGCCTCCACCGCAAAGCGAGTTGCCACAACCGTGTCCGTCTCGGTCGGCGGCGTCGCCCGGTGCCGATGACATTTGTCATCGCCCACGTCGTGCGTCTACGAATTTCCCGTGAATCCTCGTACCCGATATGCGTCGCCTGCGAGGAAATGCGCTCGCACCCATTGTTTCGATGATCAACACGGTGCATGCTTTCAGTGCCAAGCCCGCCATTGGGGGATGTGCATTCTTGAGGAGGACAGAAGTGAAGACAATTTTCTCCATGCCGACTGTCGGCGCTCGCCACGAGCGCAAGAACAGGTTCTACGGCCACGAGTACCACGGTCACACACCCCGCGACCATGGCATTTACCGCAAGCGGCGTGGCCGGAAGTTCACCCAGCGCCACGAGTGCCACTCGGACCACGACAGCTGCTGACAGGCACTGCAACACGGGCAGCGGCCCTCCGGCGACGCGGTTGCGTCGACCCGGTAGGGCCGCCGTCCCAATCCCGACTGATCCTGACGCCTCGTCAGACAGGACGAGCCATCGCGCCAGAGCGAGGCGGTCCTAGGCACCGCGTGTAGCAGTCGCGTGACGGGGGTGCTGCCCCTCCGCGGTCAGGCGTGCGCGCGCGGCGGGCGGCGCCGAGCCGACAACAGCGGAAGCAGCCCCGCGCCCGCGACGATCGCCGCTTCGGGCCACTGGCCCACGCGGGAGGCGAGAGTGCGCGTGGAGCGCAGGTCGACCGTCTCCACGAGCGTCTGCGTCTGCCAGGTGCCCGTGCGGGAGACGACCTCGCCGCCGGGGGAGACCACGGCGCTGATGCCGGAGGTCGTGGCCACGGCGACCGCGCGGTCGTTCTCGACGGCGCGCAGTCGCGCCATCGCCAGCTGCTGCAGCGTCTCTCCGACCTGGCCGTCGCGCATATAGGAGGCGTTGTTGGACTGCACGACCAGCAGGTTGGCCCCGGCTCGGACGGCGTCGGTGGCCTCGTCGTCGTAGGCGACCTCGTAGCAGATGATGTCGCCGATGCGGACCCGGCCGGCGTCGATTACCTGCGGGCCCGTCCCGGGGACGAAGTCGCGACTGACCCGCGTCAGGTCGCCGACCTCCCCGAGCAGCGAGCGCCAGGGGACGTACTCCCCGAAGGGCACCAGGTGGCGCTTGACGTAGCGTGCCCCGGGCGTAGCCCCGCCGCGCCCGTCCGGAA
The DNA here is from genome assembly GCA_052389435.1 of Sporichthyaceae bacterium. Taxonomy (GTDB): domain Bacteria; phylum Actinomycetota; class Actinomycetes; order Sporichthyales; family Sporichthyaceae; genus JBQTKD01. The sequence goes on from JBQTIB010000014.1 coordinate 138,558, forward strand.
CCCACAGCTGCCCGACGTTGCGGGCACGACGGCCACCGTCGGCGTCGACGATCGCCCCCACCAGAATCGGGCGCTCGATCGCGGTCAGCGCCTGTCCGAGCAGGTCCCGCACGAGTGCGCTGTCCGCGGGGTCGACGTCGGTGGAGTTCTCCGGCCACACCACGAGGTCCGGTGCCGGGACGCCACCGGCCCTTACCCGCGCCGCGAGAGCGACGGTGGCCTCGACGTGGTTGCGGGTCACCTGCGCGGCCCGCTTCGGTTCCGCGAGGTCGCGCGACCGGGGGACGTTGCCCTGCACGACCGCAACGACCGCCCGATCGGCGACGCCGGGCGGATGGACGACGACGGCGGCCGCGGCGGCCCGCGCGGAATCGCCGAGCAGGACCAGGGCGGCCGCCGCGGCGACGGATGCCGCGCCGCGGCGTGCCGCCAAGCGAGGCGCCGGGGCCGCCGCGACGCGCAGCACCGCCAGCGCCAGCGCGGTGCCGACCAGCGCGACGAGAAAGCCGAGCAGGGGTATGCCCCCGAGCGCCACCCACCCTGCCGTTGGCGCATCGGCCTGGCTGAACCCCAGTCGACCCCACGGGAACCCGCCGAGGGGCTGCCGGGCCCGAACCGCCTCCAACGCCACCCACGCGGCGGGCAGCGCGAGCAGGCGGGCGCGGCGGCGCAGCAACGGAATCAGCGCGGCGCCCAGTCCCGCGAAGAACAGCGCCTGCAACGCCGTCAGCACGAGCCAGGCGGCCCAGCCCAGGTTGACCAGCCAGGTCAGCAGGACGCCGAAGAACACCGTGCCGAACAGCATCCCCAGCGCGGCGCCGGTTCGCGGCCGAGAGCCGGCGACTGCGACGATCAACCCGGCGGGGCCGGCCGGAGCGAGGAACCACAGGTCCCACGGCGGGAACGCGGCGGCCATGGCGAGTGCGGCGCCGACGACCACCGCGGCGCGGGCCCTACCCGAGCGGAGCAGTGGACCGGGGCGGGGGACCGCGCCGTAGCGAGCCCGCGGGATGCGACCGAAGGGGGAGGCGTCCGAACCGAGGTGACGAACCGTCACACATTCACCCGTTCCGTCGTGTCCGGTCGATACCCTTCCATCGAAGATACCCCTCCGGGGTACTGAAGGGGACGACTTCGCCGGCGGAGGAATCTAGCCGGTCCGGTCCAGGCGCCGGGCAGGAGCGATCGCGGCAGGATCGTCGCCGCCGCGCGGCGTGGCCGCCGAGTCGCCGCGCGCAGCGCGAGCGCCACCTCCTCGACGGCGGTGCGCACCCGTGCGGCGGGCGGCGAGTGCACGTGCCGCGAGTAGCGAGTGCGCTCGAGCAGTTCGAGGAGTTCGGAGAGCCGGGCGGCGGTCCGTGCGTCCAGCCGGCAGCGAATCGTCAGATCTGCCGCGGTCTGCCGCGGCGTTCGGGCCGCCGGCCACTCCAGGCCCAGGTCGATGCAGGTGTCGCGCACCTCTCGCCACGCCGTCTCCGCAACCGCGGCGGTGGACGCCGCGGGCGCGGACGCGGCGCGCCAGCGGCGTCGGCGCAGCGCCAGGCGCAGGCCGCGGGGAACGGCGAGTGCCGCCAGGGCGAGAGCGCCGACGCCGGCGAACACCGGCCAGTTCGAAGCCGTCGCATCGGCCTCGGGCACGTCCGCGTCGCGCGGCGGCAGCGGTCTCCCCGAGCACGACGCGCCGGAATCGCAGGCGGCGTCCGGCGCGGCCTGCGGCTTCTGCGCCTGCGGACCCTCGCGGTCGGGACTCGCGCCGCTCGGCTCGGCCTCTTCCTTCGACGGTGCGGTTGCCTGGTCGGTCCCGTCGTCGGCAGGGTCCAGCCAGGCCGGTGCGCTCGGCGTCGACGACGCCGAGCCGGGCGTGGGCTCGAAGCGAGTCCAACCGACTCCCGGGAGGAAGAGTTCGGGCCAGGCGTGGGCGTCTCGGGTGCCGATCACCCGGCTCAGCCCGTCGTCGGCGAGACGGCCCGCGGTGAAACCGACGCTCACCCGTGCCGCTATCCCCAGATGGCGGGCCATGACCGCCATGGTCGAGGCGAACTGCTGGCAGTAGCCACGGCGGTCGTCGAGAAACTCCAGGATTGCGTCGGTGCCGGTTCCGCCGCCGGGCTCCAGGCTGTAGGCGAAGTTGGCGGGATCGCGAAACCACTGCTGCAGCGCCAGCGCCTTGGCGAGCACTCCGTCGGCCGCCGCCGTCGTGGAGTCCGCCAGGTCGCGAACCCGCTGCGGAAGGTCCGCGGGCAACTGCAGGTAGTCGGCCAACTCCGGACCGGGCGGTTCGTCGCGGACGTCCCCGGGCGCAGGGTCGAGGTCGAGGCTGCGGACGCTGTAGGTCGTGCCGGCGATCTGGTCGGCACCCGAGCGGCTGACGACGTTGGCGGTGCGGGGATCCACCCGCCACGAACCGGGAATGTCCAGGCGCGTGGCGGGAGAGGGCAGCGGCACGTAGTCCGAGCGCAGACCGCCCAACACGTCGACCTCGGTAACGACCGCCGTACTCGACACCCCGGCTGCCCGGCCGCCGAGGTCGGGCAGCGCCGCGTCGAAGCGCTCGACGGTGCGCCGCGCTGCGGTCCACTGCACGCCGTCGAACGAGTCCAGGGTGACGGCGCGCAGGTACAGCTCCGCCGGTCGCGCCGACGAGGTCCGGACCACCATCAGGTCGCCTTCTCGAGGCAGGATCAGGTTGCGGCGCAGGTCCACCAGCGGATCGAGGGTGGAGATGGCCCGGCCCCCCTCGCCCGTGGACCCCCACGCTCCGACCGCTCCGGCGGACGGCTGCGGCGCGAGAGCGGGCACGGCGACGGCCAGAGCGATCGCCGCCGCGCCGACGCCGAGTCCGAGCCGGACTCGGTCCCCCCGGCCGCGGTCCGGGTCGGTTCCGGCGATCGCGGCGACGCCCCACCCGGCCAGGCGCCGTTCGCCGTCGGCGGACAGCAGCAGCAGGTAGCCGACGGCGGGCAGCACGAAGGACATCGGCGGCACGCCACCGGGAACCGCCGCCGCCGGCACCAGGTAGAGCGCCAACAGCGGAAGACCCGCCAGGCCCGTGAGGCGGTAGCTCGCGGCCAGCGCATCCACCAGGACACCGACGAGGGCCACTCCCGCCACCATCAGGACGACAACCGATTCCGAGGACGCCACTGGTGGCTTCGCCCCGCCGAACTCTCCGAAGGCGACGGCGAAGTGCTCGCGCAGGGCCGTCCACCCGCCCGCGTCGTCCGTCCGCCCGGCCAGGGCAGCCAGGTACAGCGCGAGGACCGCCACCTGCGCAGCCGGGATCGCGGGACGCGGGCAGCCCACCGCCCGACCCGCCGCGCCCACGGCAGCAACCGCCGCGAGGCCGAGCGCGCTGCGCCAGAACCACGTCGCGCCGTCGACCACCGCGAACAGCGGGAGGCTGGCAAGGGCCACGGCCCCGAGGCAGACGACGGTGAGACCGAGCGAGCCGCCGCACCGCCTCACCGCAGCTCCCACTCGACTCCATCCGACGCCGCCGCACCCCTACGACGTACAACGCCCGGCAACGGAGGAACGTGCCCCGGCAGCGGAGGGGCGGCGGCCCGGAATCAAGCGCGGGGCCTGCGCCCATGGAGGCGCGACGAGACCGATCTGTCCCTAATCGACTGACGGGCGGATAGTGCCCGATTCGGGCGTTCGATCGTGCGTTGTTCGTCACCGCGCGTTCGAGGTGCGTACGACCGGCGGTGCGGGCATTCCCATGTACATTCGCCCGACCAAGATCGGAAGGGAGGACGGGACGCCCCGCTCGGCGGCGCGACCCCACACGCTGTGGCAGTCCTCCCGGTTCGGTTTTTCGTTGCCCGCACGGGCTTTCTGCTCGCAGCCGTCGTCGTCCTCGTCCTGTCGCTGGTGTGCCCGACGCACGCCCAGGCCGCGTCGGAATCTTCGTCGCACGACCGGACCGCGGTCGCCGCAGTGCAGCACGCCGACGACACCGAGCACGATCGCGCCGCGGCGCAGGCCGCACATCGCACCGCCGCCGACTCCGGCGGCGACACCCCCGGTTGGAACGCGGTCGACGCCGGCCACGAGCACCCCTGCGGGGTGGGACCGTCGGTCGTGGGAACCGCGCAGGCGTCGGTGCCGCTGTCGGGCCATGCCGATCTCGCCTGTTCGGTCGCCGTCGGCGATCTCGAAGCGCCGTCGGCCGAACGTACGCCGGTTGCCGCCGTGCGCTCGCGACCGCACGCGACAGTTTCGATCCTGACGCGGGACTGCGTCTCGCGCCGGTGACGGGTCCCGGCGCATCCATCTGAGTCCGACGCCGAGGCACTGTCCGCTTCGGGTTGTCGCGACCTTCGCGCGCAGGTCGACGACCGGTGCTCGGGGTGGATGTCTTCGGTCGTCCTGTCCCGTCGCGTTCAAAGGATCTCCGCACCCATGAACCACCGCTCCAACCGCGTTGCCGCCACCTCCTCGAGCCCTCACCGCGCGAACGCGCCCCACCCGCCGTCTCGGCTGGTCCTGTCCGGGGCGCAGGTCCCCTGCCACGATCCCGCCGCCCTGATCGGCAACACGCCGGTGCTGTGGATCGACGAGCCCTTCACCGACGACGGGCGAGGGTTTTGGGCCAAGCTCGAGGGTCAGAATCTCGGCGGCATCAAGGACCGGCCCGCGATGCACATGGTCGAACGGGCCCGCGCCCGCGGCGACCTGCGGCCGGGCGCGGCGATCGTCGAGTCGACCAGCGGCACCCTCGGGCTCGGCCTGGCTCTCGCGGGGATCGTGCACGGGCACCCGGTGACCCTGGTCACCGACCCAGGCATGGAGCCGATGATGGTTCAGATGCTGCGCGCCTACGGTGCACGGGTGGACGTCGTCGCCGAGCCCGACCCCGTGGGCGGGTGGCAGGAGGCGCGCCGGCGTCGCGTCCGGGAACACCTCGCCGCGACCGCGGGGGCCTGGTGCCCGGACCAGTACCACAACCCCGACAACGTCGAGGCCTACGCGCCGTTGGCGCAGGAGTTGCTCGCCCAGCTCGGCCGGATCGACGTGCTGGTCGCGAGCGTCGGCACCGGTGGCCATTCGGCGGGAATCAGTCGCGAGCTGCGCCGCCACCACCCCGCGATGCGCCTGGTGGGGGTGGACACGACCGGCTCGACGATTTTCGGTCAACCGGCGGGACCTCGACTGATGCGTGGCCTGGGCAGCAGCATCTACCCCGGCAACGTGGACTACGCCGCCTTCGACGAGGTGCACTGGGTCAGCGCACCCGAGGCGGTGTGGACCTGTCGCCTGCTGAGTGCGCACCACTACGCAGCGGGCGGCTGGAGCGTCGGGGCCGTCGGTCTCGTCGCGGGATGGCTGGCCCGAACGCTGCCCTCGGCGACGCGAATTGTCGCGGTGTTCCCCGACGGGCCGCACCGCTACTTCGACACCGTGTACAGCGACACGTTCTGTCGCGAGCACGGGCTGCTGGACGGTCCGCCTGCCGACGATCCGCAGGACGTCGAACACCCCGCCGATCGCATCGTCGATCGCTGGACCCGCTGCCTCACGGTCGTCGATCCGGTTCTCGACCCGGCGCTGAGCCACCTGGGTGCCGGCCGATGAAGGAGACCTGGATCCAGTTCCGGGCACTGCCCGGCGCCACCCGCCTGCTGGCGGTCAACCAGTTCGGCATCAACCTCGGCTTCTACATGCTGATGCCCTATCTGGCCAACCACCTGTCCAGCGGGCTGGGCATGGCGGCGTGGACGGTGGGGCTGGTCCTGGGCGTGCGCACGTTGAGCCAGCAGGGCCTGTTCCTGATCGGCGGGACACTGGCCGATCGGTTCGGCTACAAGCCGATGATCGTTGCCGGCTGTGTGCTGCGCACCGGCGGATTCGCCATGCTCGGCCTCGTTGCGGACCTGCCCGCGCTGCTGATCGCCTCGGCCGCCAGCGGGCTGGCCGGAGCCCTCTTCAATCCTGCGGTGCGGGCCTACGTCGCCGCCGATTCCGGGGAGCGCCGCGTCGAGGCCTTCGCCGTGTTCAACGTCTTCTACCAGGCCGGCATCCTGGTCGGCCCCCTCATGGGTCTTGCGCTTCTGACGTTGGATTTCCGCGCGGTCTGCCTCACCGCCGCCGGCGTTTTCGCGCTTCTCACGGTGCTGCAGTGGCGGGCGCTGCCCGCTCGAGCAGTCCAGCGGGAACCCGACCGCGCAGCCGGACTGGCGGGCGTCTTCGCCGATTGGCGCCACATCGTCGCCAATCGCGCCTTCCTGTGGTTCTCCCTGGCGATGATCACTTCCTACGTGCTGTCCCAACAGATCTATCTGGCTCTGCCCCTGCACGCGGCGCACGTGCTCGGCGTCGGCGGCGACACCGGTTCGACGGTCCTGTTCGCCCTGTCGGCCGTCGTCGCGATCCTGGGCCAGATCCGCGTGACCGCCTGGGCCCGCGCCCGCTACAGCGCGGGCCGGTCGGTGGCTCTCGGCGTGGGCCTGATGGGAGTGGCCTTCCTGCCACTGCTGGTCGCCGCCCCGTGGGCGCCCTCCGGCGACGGCAGCCTGACCCCGGCCGAGGCGGCGCTCGCACTGGCGCCGGCGATGCTCGCCACCGCTCTGCTGACCCTGGGCACCGTGTTGGCCTACCCCTTCGAGATGGACACCATTGTCACGCTGTCCGGGAATCGACTGGTGGCGACGCACTACGGCTTCTACAACACGGTGGCCGGCATCGGGATCACGGTCGGCAACCTCGCCACCGGCCTGGTGTGGGACGCCGGACAGTCTCGCGGGTGGCCCTGGCTCGTCTGGGCGGTGCTGGCCGTGTCCGGCGCCGCCGGGGCGGCGGCCCTGGCGCTGCTGCTGCGCACCGGCCACCTCGCCGAAACCCCCCGTGCCCAGCACTCCGCGACGACCGCGACCCCCGCACCCGGTAGGCGACCGGACGCGCGGCGCCGAGCCGGCGATCTTAAATGACGTAGCGTCACTTTGGATCGTGTGGTGGTAGCGCTGCGCGGCAACAGAACCGACCCGCCCGATGGAACAGCTTCGCGACCTCGTCCGGATCGGCGCCTCGCGACGGCGGCTCCTGCACAGCGGCCTCCACCCCGTACCTCCGCGCTCTTCTTACAGCGCGGTGAACGAGCAGCGGAGGCCGCCACCGGTCCGATGTCAGTGGCTGTGGTCGTGGCCGTCGTCGCTCTTCTTGACGGGAGCCGGTGCCGGTGCTGGGGGCGCCGGTGCGACCTGCGGACTGCCGGCGCATTCGGCGAGTGCCGCCCGCAGCTGCTTCCTGCTCGCGCGGTCCGCCTTGGCGATCGCCTTCGCCTTGCCCTTCGCGGCGACGACGGCCTTCGCGAACGCGGCATCGTTTTCGATCCTCGCCTCGCGCTTGCAGAGGGCGAGCGGACTCAGGGCCGGAGCGGCGACGGATCCACCGCCGGAGACGGACGTGACCACGGCCGACGTGTGCCCCGAATGCCCCTCTTCGCCCACGGAGTGGGCGTGCCCGGACACTCCGGTCAGCGCGATCAGCGACAGTGCGGAAACCGCGGTGGCCCCGGTGGCGGTCGTCAGAGCGGGTCGCAGCTGGGCGAGGCGGTGCAGCGGATGCCAGTGGCGGGCGATGGCGAGCGCGGTGAGCACGACCGTCAGCCCCAGGACGGTCGCAACGATGTCCGCGCGGGCCGCGGGCTCGGCCACGCCCTTGTGCGGGCCGAACGGCATGCCCGTGGTTCGGCTGACGAGCCAGGTCGCCAACGCGCCGACGTTGAGCAGCGCCAGCCCCAGCATGATCGGTGTGCGAACGGGACGGGCGGCGAGGTACACGGCGCTGCCGATCTGCGCCAGGCCGAGGCCGAGGAAGAATACGACGCTGAGCCACCAGCTGGTGTGCTCGGGCGCAATGGCCAGGTGGATGGCGCCCGCGCCGAGCGAGGCGAACACCGCCAGCGCGAGCAGCGGGTCCTGGCGCAGGGCGAGCAGGCGCGTGCGGAGCGCACCCTGCGGTCGATCGTCGGTGCGGTCGGGCGAAACGGATCGGGACATACGAAACAACCTCCGGGAAAGCGCAGAAAAGGACGCGTCGGCCCGTGCGTAGGCACGGCGTGGCGGCCTCCTAGACGCGCAGCAGTCCCGGCGATCGATGGTGTGGCGAGGGTCCCGCGACGTCTACCGAGGGGGCCTGTGCCGGAGCGGGTGCGGAAGGCTCGGGCTGCCAGGCGGCCGTTCCGCACGCCCCGACGGGAGCGACCGAAGCGGCAGGCGCCCACGGCGTGGAGCCGCAATCGGCGTGCGAATGCTGCTCCCCGAGCGCCGCGGGATCGTGCCCGTCCGCCTCGGCGGGCGCATGCCCCTCGGACCCGGTAGTCGGCCAGGCCGAACTCTGAGCCGGCGAGGCGGACTCGTGAACCGCCGGAGCGTCGCCGAGCGAGGGCCCGAGAATGTGGAGCAACAGCCCCGCGATCACGGCACAGACGGCAAGCACCATCGCCCTGGGTCGGCCGCCGCAGGCGGCCGACACCGGGTCCGCCTGGGGATGCCGGGTGTGCACGATCACTCAATCTAACGGCGCGGGCCGCGGTCTTGAAGAGATAAGGACGGGTTTCACCCGTCCGGGCGTGTCCGCGTCGGGCCGGGTCTCGGGCGTGCGTCCCCCGCGGGCCAACGGGGGAGGGGTGGGTCCACGACCCGTCCAGGCCATCGCCAGGATCAGGCCCGCCGCGAAACCGACGGCGTGGGCGACGTAGGCGACGTTCGCGCTGGGCGAACCGATCAGCCAGCTCGGCAGGGGAAGCGGAACGAGGAAGGGCACGGCGAACAGCGGGGTGAGCCAGTCCCCGGGCCGGAGCCACAGGTAGGCGCCGAGCACGCCGGCGATCGCCCCCGACGCTCCGATCAGTGGTCCCGTCTCGCCCGGCATGGCGAAGGCGAAGCCGTACGCGGCGGTGTACCCGCAGACCAGGTAGAACGCGGCGAACACACCCCGTCCCACTCTTCGCTCGACCGTAGCGCCGAGGGCGAGCAGCACCATCATGTTGCCGAGCAGGTGCAGCGCGTTCGCGTGGACGAAGTTGGAGGTCAGCGCCGAGACGAACGGTCGCTTGTGGAAGCCGGGCGTCGGACAGGACACCACGCGACCGTCGACCACCGCCGCGGGGGCGATGTGCATCGGCTGGTTGCGCGTCAGTTCGACCGGCACCGCGCCGTAGCGTTGCGCGAAGACGGCCTGGGCGCACTCGGTGGGGGCTCCCGCGGGCAGCGTCTGCGCCGACGCGCTGGGCCCGAAAAGGTAGACCAGCACGTTCAGCGCGATCAGCGCGAGCGTGACGAGCGGGATGCGGCGCGTCATGCCACGACGATGACGTACACGAGAGTCTGGCGTTCGGCGAATCGTCGCACGCACAGCGCTCGAACAGGTGCGCGCTTCAGTGGCCCAGTCCGGCGTGGTCGCCCATGTCGCCGGGGAGGTCGGCCGGGGCGGCGTACGCGGCGTCGAGGGCGGCCTGTAGCGAGGTGCGGTAGGCCTTGGAGGTCTGCGTGGCGCCGGAGACCGTGTCGACGTCGGCCGTCTGCTCGAGGAAGCTTTGGTCGACCAGTTGCGGGATCGCGGCCTCGTTGATCGCCTTGCTGGCGAGGCTGTCGCGTGGATAGGTCGGAACCTCGATCGCCAAGATGTCGTCCGAGTAGAACAGCAGTACCTGGACGGGGCCGTACTCGCTGGACACGACGGGCCCCTGCACCCGCAGTTCGCCGCCGATGCCGCGAGTGAGTGCGATCTCGGCGGAGGCCGGCACGGTGGCGGGTCGCCCCACTGTGCTGGTGGGGTAGAGCAGCAGCCACGCCAGCGCCCCGGCGGTCGCGGCGGCGGTGGCGGCGTTGCGGGCGGCGGCCCGGCGCGGCGCGCTCACCAGGCGAACCGTTCGACGTGGACGCGCGAACGCGGAACGCCCGCAGCCAGCGCGGCTTCGCGCACTGCTGCGGTCCATTCCTCCGGTCCGCACACGAAGACGTCGACGTCGTCGAGGTCGGGCACCAGGCGTCGCAGCCCGTCCACGTCGTCGACGTCGTCCCCGCCGGTCGGCAGCCACGACGGACGGTCGGGGCGGCGCGGACCGACCAGGCGGTGCACGACGAGGCCGCGCCGTGCGACGAGCTCGTCGAACTCGGCCGCGAAGACCAGGTCCGCCTGGCGGCGCACCCGATGGATCAGCACCGCGTCGCCGTAGGCGTAGGGCAACTCCTCGGCCAGGGCGCGCAGCGGGGTCACTCCGATTCCGCAGCCGAGCAGGACGACTCGCGACCCGGCGCGACGCGCGGCGGTGAGCCGCCCGTAGGGCCCTTCGATCGCGACCCACGTGCCCGGACGCAGTCCGGCCAGCCGCGAGACGTCGCCCTTCGCGGTGAGCCGCAGCGCGTTCGGCGTCGGCGCCGCCGACAGCGAGTAGGGGTGGGCGCGCGACCACCCGGAACCGTCGAGGAAGCGCCACTGGAAAAACTGCCCGGCCCGTACCGGCAGGCGGCGCAACGCCCGCCCCCGGAGGTACACGCTGACGACGTCGTCGGCTTCGCGCACCACCTCGGCGACGGTGATCTGGTGACGCAGCGTGCGCCACAGCGGCAGCCCCACCCGACAGGCAAGCAGCGCGATAACCACGCAGCCGTAGAGCCCGACCCAGTAGAGGCGAGCGAGCGGTGCGGCGAAGTCGGCGCCGACCCACAGCTGATGGGGCAGCGCCAGTGCGACCCCGAGGTAGGCGTAGAGGTGCAGCAGGTGCCAGCTCTCGTAGCGCAGCCGTCGCCGGGCGCGTCGAGCCGACGTCGCCGCCACCAGCGTCAGCGCCACGGCGGCCGCCGCCGCGAGCAGCATCCCCGGATAGTTCGCGACCAGATCCCACGACTGGCGCAGCAGGTTCGCGTTCACGAGCGAGGCGTAGCCGGACGTCACGGCCAGAACGTGGACCCAGAGCAGGACGAAGGACGCATAACCCACCACGCGGTGGCGCCGCACCGCCACGTCGCGGCCCAGGACTCGCTCGACGGCGGGGATGCGCGCCATCAGCAGCACCTGGATCAACAGCAGGTTCGCCGACCACAGCCCGCACAGTCGGCCCAGCGCGACGACCGCGTTGGCCGCGGAGGAGGTGAGGTCGGCGGCCCCGGGCCCGGTTGCCCACAGCGCCGTCGCCGCCGCCAGGCTCAGCCAGGGAACGGTTTCGACGACGACCTCGGCGCGGGCGCGGCGAACGCGCCGACCCACCCCGATCGACCGCCCGCCGAGTGCCTCCACCGCCACACTGCGAGGATGCCGCCGATCGCGATGTCGGGGTGCGCGAATGGCCGAAGATCCGGCCGGACTTCGGCTCGGCCGGTCACCGACCCTCGCCTGCGCGCCCGTCGTGCCCGATCGCCGGGGCGCCCCGCCCGGGCACCCAGTCGGTCCCTGGAGTGGATACCCCGCCGGGGTAGCGGTCCAATGCGGCGTTCCGCTTGTCTCCGATACCCCTCGGGGGTAGTCTCGCAGGAGATACCCCCGGAGGGTAACGTGGTCGGGGTCGGAGGGAGCTGCAGATGAAGGTCCGGGTCAAGCTCGGCGTGTTCGCCGGCGCCGTCGCGCTCGTTTTCGGCGCGGCCTTCGGGGCGGGCACGTTCGCCCCGGACGCCGACCCCGCCGGGGACCGCGGCGTCGATCTCGCCCTCCCGGCGGGGGTGTCCACGGCCGCGGACGGCGCCGTTCCGGCACTGCTCCTACCCGGTCTCGCGGTGGCCGACCGCGGGTACGCGCTGCGGGTCGTCGACGCCACCCCCGGTGCCGGGGAGGCCGTCGAGGTCGCGTTCGCGATCGCCGGCCCCGACGGGGCCGCGGTGCGCGACTACCTGCCCACCCACGAGAAGGAGATGCACCTGATCGTGGTCCGCCGGGACCTGACCGGCTTCCAGCACCTGCACCCGGAGCGCCGGGAGGACGGGACCTGGACGGCGCCGGCGAACCTGGCCGCCGCCGGCACCTACCGCGCCTTCGCCGACTTCGCCCCCGCCGCCCTCGGCGGGCAGGTGCTGACGCTCGGCGCCGACCTGTTCGTCCCGGGGGACTTCCAGCCCGTCGAACCGCCCGCACCCGCCGCCACCTGGACGGGCGGGGACTACGAGGTGAGCCTGGCCGGCACCCCGCGCGCCGGAGCGGAGTCCGAACTGACCTTCACCGTGCGCCGGGCCGGCTCCCCGGTCGGGGACCTGCAGCCCTACCTCGCCGCGTTCGGCCACCTGGTCGCCCTGCGCACCGGGGACCTGGCCTACCTGCACACCCACCCCGCCCAGGACGCCGCCGCCGGTCAGGTCGGCGGACCGGACGTCCGGTTCGGCACGACCTTCCCGACGGCGGGCCGCTACCGGCTCTACCTGAACTTCGCGCACGCCGACGCGGTCCGCACGGCCGAGTTCACCGTGGACGTCCCGGCCGGTGCACTTCCCGCGCCGACTTCGGCCGCGCCCGCCGCGGCCCCCTCCAGCCCACAGCCCGCCTCGCCTGCCTCGCCGCCCTCCGGCGGCGGCCACGGCGGACACTGAAGGAGACAGCAATGAGCATCGCCTCCCTCCCGACCGCACGCGAGTCCACCGACGAACTGCGCAGCGTCGACCTGACCATCGGCGGCATGACCTGCGCGTCCTGCGCGCGCCGCGTGGAGAAGAAGCTCAACAAACTCGACGGTGTCACCGCGACCGTCAACTACGCCACGGAGAAGGCCAGCGTCCGCTTCCCGGACACGGTGACCACCGAGGCCCTCCTCGCCGCGGTGGGCGAGGCCGGATACACCGCCAGCCTGCCCAAGCCCGCCGTGCCCGCTCAGGCCACGCCCGGCGCCCCCGCGGCCGAGGCCGAGGACGCCGAGCCCGACCACACAGCCGCGCTGCGCCAGCGGCTCACGATCACCGCGGCCCTGGCGCTGCCGGTCGTGGTGACGGCCATGGTGCCCCCGCTGCAGTTCGAGTACTGGCAGTGGATCGCGCTGATGCTCACCGCGCCGATCGTCGTGTGGGGGGCCCTGCCCTTCCACCGGGCGGCCTGGACGAACCTGCGGCACGGGGCCGCGACCATGGACACGCTGATCAGCGTCGGGATCACGGCCGCCTTCGGGTGGTCGCTGTACGCGCTGCTGTTCGGCGAAGCGGGCATGCCGGGCATGACGATGGGCTTCACCCTCGTCCCCGAACGCGGCGCCGGAGCCGACGAGATCTACCTCGAGGTCGCCGCAGTGCTGGCCACCGCCCTACTCGCGGGCCGCTACTTCGAGGCACGAGCCAAACGCCGCTCGGGCGCGGCGCTGCGGGCACTGATGAACCTCGGCGCCAAGGACGTCGCGGTACTCGTCGACGGAGTCGAAAAGCGCATCCCCGTCGATGCCCTGACGGTCGATCAGGAGTTCGTGGTCCGCCCCGGGGAGAAGATCGCCACCGACGGAGTCGTCGTCACCGGCACGTCCGCCGTGGACGAGTCCATGCTCACCGGCGAAGCGGTCCCGGTGGAAGTCGGCCCGGGCTCGGCCGTCACCGGCGCCACCGTCAACGCCGGCGGCCGGCTGGTCGTGAAGGCCACCCGCGTCGGTGCCGACACCCAACTCGCCCAGATCGCGCGCATGGTGGAGGACGCGCAGACCGGCAAGGCCGCGGTGCAGCGCCTCGCCGACACGGTCTCCGGCGTCTTCGTCCCGGTGGTCCTGGCCCTGTCCGCCGCGACCCTCGGTTTCTGGCTCGGCAACGGCTCCCCGACGGTGCTGGCGTTCACCGCCGCCGTCGCGGTGCTGATCATCGCCTGCCCGTGCGCGTTGGGCCTGGCCACCCCGACCGCTCTGATGGTCGGCACCGGCCGCGGCGCGCAGCTCGGCATCCTGATCAAGGGACCGGAGGTGCTGGAGAGCACCCGGGCGGTGGACACCATCGTGCTGGACAAGACCGGAACCGTGACCGCCGGACGCATGAGCCTGGTCGAGGTGTTCGCCGCCAAGAGCACGACCACCGCCGAGGTGCTGCGCCTGGCCGGAGCCCTGGAGGACGCCTCCGAGCACCCGATCGCCCGCGCCATCGCCGAGGTCGCCCGCGACCGCGCGCCACTGGCCGCGGTCGAGGACTTCAAGAACACCGAGGGCCGCGGCGTGCAGGGCGTCGTCGACGGACACGCGGTCGTCGCCGGACGACGAACCTGGCTGGCCGAGCAGTGGTCCCAGCAGGCCCCGGCCGGGCTGCTCGCCGCCGCCGACGCGGCGGAGTCCGCCGGGCAGTCCCCGGTGTGGGTCGGCTGGGACGGCGAGGTCCGCGGGGTGCTCGTCGTCGCCGACACCATCAAGGAGACCTCCGCCGAGGCGGTCGCGGAGTTCAAGCGCCTCGGGCTGCACCCGGTGCTGCTCACCGGCGACAACACCCGCGCCGCCCAGGCCGTCGCCGCCGCGGTCGGCATCGACGAGGTCATCGCCGAGGTCCTGCCCGAGCAGAAGGTCGAGGTCATCAAGCGCCTGCAGAGCCAGGGCAAGACCGTCGCCATGGTCGGGGACGGTGTCAACGACGCCGCGGCGCTGGCCCAGGCCGACCTCGGCCTGGCCATGGGCACCGGCACCGACGCCGCCATCGCCGCCAGCGACCTCACCCTGGTCCGCGGCGACCTGCGGGCCGCCGCCGACGCGATCCGGCTCGCCCGGCGCACGCTGGCCACGATCAAGGGCAACCTGTTCTGGGCCTTCGCCTACAACGTCGCGGCCCTGCCGTTGGCCGCGGCCGGGCTGCTCAACCCGCTGCTGGCGGGCGTCGCGATGGCGTTCAGCTCGGTCTTCGTGGTCACCAACAGCCAGCGCCTGCGCCGGTTCAAGGCGATGCCGGGACGCACCGTCTGAATTCGGAACGGGGGCGCGAGAGTCGAGCCCGCAGGTGCGCCTTCCGGCGGCGGCCTGCGGGTTCGGCGCATCTGCGTCAGAAGCAGACCAGCGGGGATCCATGCCCGGTTGGCGCCTGCTCCGGTAGCGGTAGCCCGCGCCAGGCCGATTGACAGCCGTCCCCTTTGGAATGAACATGATTTCCATGACCAAAATAGGGATGGCCCTCGGCGCGGTCGCCGCGACGATGCTGGTTGGCTGCGCCGGGCCGCCGAGCGAGGCAGCCCCGCCGAGTGGGATCGGATCCAGCGCGCCGTCGAGCGCTGGCCCGAGAGTCCAAACGCTCGCGGCGTTCTATCCGTACTACTGGGTTGCGCAGCGCGTCGGCGGACCCGCGGCACAGATCGAGCTGCTGACGGCCGCGGGCGTGGAGCCGCACGACCTGGAACTTTCGCCGAAGCAGGTCGAGCGGGTCGGCGAGGTCGACCTGCTCGTCTACCAGAAGGGCTTCCAGCCGGCGCTGGACGCGGCGGTGGATCGGCAGGGGCCCGCGCAGGTGCTCGAGCTCAACGGCGTGCTCCGCCGCCAGCCGGTCGTGGACGAGCCCGCCGAGGAGGAAGGCCGTTCCGGCGAGGAGAAGAGCCAATCCGACGCCGCTCCCGTCGATCTCGCCGTGGACCCGCACGTGTGGCTGGACGCCGACAAGCTTGCGGCGATCGCCACCGCCACCTCGGACGCGATGAGTCGGATCAGCCCCGAGGGCGCCGCCGGGTTCCAGTCGCGCGCCGCCGAGGTGCGCGCCGACCTGGCGACCCTCGACGGCGAGTTCCGCAACGGGCTGCGAGGGTGTCGGCGCGCCGACGTCGTAGTCAGTCACGCGGCGTTCGGCCATCTGACGGCTCGTTATGGGCTTACGCAGGTTCCGGTGAACGGCATCACCCCGGAGGCGGCTCCGAGCCCGCAGCGGCTGGCCGAATTGGCCGAGCTGATCCGCCGGGCGGGCGCCACCACGGTGTTCACCGAGACACTGGCCAGCCCGCGACTGGCCGAGACACTCGCCGCGGAGGCCGGGGTGAAGACGGCCACGCTCGACCCCCTGGAGGGCCTGGTCGAAGGCGACGGTCGGGACTACCTGTCGGTGATGCGCGAAAACCTGTCGGCACTGCGCGCCGGCCTGGACTGCAGCGGCGCGGCACCGGTGCCGAGCTCGTCCCCGTTCCCGACCGCCTCGACCACCGACTCGCCGTTCCCGCCGCAACTCTCGACGCCGAGAAGCACGACCCAGTGCAGCTCGGTCGTAGCTCCTCCTGAGGGAATCGAAGTCGACACCACGCACGACCCAGAGAATGGCGTGCTCGAGTTCGGCTACCGCGACTATCGCGGCGCGTCCGACGGGCTAGATCGTTATTACGCGATCGACTATCGAAACGACCCGACGTGTCGACAAGACCCCCGGATTCGCGCGCTGATCGAGCATGCGGAAGAAGCTTCCCGCGACGGCCAGCGATAGCAGACGTCAAAGCCAAGTGCGCAGACTGTCCCCGCCCACAAAGATGCGACATCGCCGTCGATCGCGGCCAGCCTGCTCAACCCACTGCCGGGGAGCGTCGCGATGGCGTTCGGTCTTCGTGGCGATAGACAGCCAGCGCCTGCGTCGGTTCCGGGCGATGCCGGGAGGCACCTTCTGGCCGAGCACGGGGTGAAGCAGTCCGGCCCGCAGGTGCGCTTCCGCGCCGCCTGCGTGAGCGGCGCGTTGGCGTCAGG
This sequence comes from Sporichthyaceae bacterium, assembly GCA_052389435.1. Classification (GTDB taxonomy): domain Bacteria; phylum Actinomycetota; class Actinomycetes; order Sporichthyales; family Sporichthyaceae; genus JBQTKD01. The sequence goes on from JBQTIB010000014.1 coordinate 155,134, forward strand.
AGCGGACGAGCCGCGCGATCGCGGCGCTGGCCTCGGCGATCTTCTCCGCCGCGACCGGCCCGCCGTCGGCCGCCGCCTCGCTCACGCAGTGCCGCAGGTGGTCTTCGAGCAGGCCCAGGGCGACGGCCTCCAGGGCCCGTGTCGCCGCGGACACCTGCGTGAGGATGTCGATGCAGTACTTGTCCGCCTCGACCATCTTGGCGATCCCTCGGACCTGACCCTCGATCCGGTTCAATCGCTTGAGATAGGCGTCGCGCTCTTCGGCCTGTCGATCCACCTGCAGCCTCCTCGGCACCAGCAGGCAATGATACCAGGGGGAGGTATATCCTTCGGCGACGGGCTACTCGTTCGTCGAGAAGAGGGACCCCAGTCGTCGGCGGAGACAATTCGCCCGAAGTTTGGACGCCCAGTGGGTGGCGCGAGCAAGCGACGGAGCACTGCGGGTAGGGCGGGGCAGTGCAGAGGCGGGCGCAGCCGTCACGAGTTCGGGGCGGACGTCGCGTGGTCCGGTGAACTGTTTTGGGGGCTGCGCGGCCTGCTCGTTCATGCCGCCGTCGCAGTCCCCGGGCGGCACTGAAACGCCCACCGATCGGCACTTCGGGTCGTCACTGCATGACGAACTCGGTGAAGAAGATGTCCATGACGTCGTGGTGGTATGCCGCGGAGACCTCCTTCAACAACTGGGCCTTCGCCTTCTCACGGGATGCCGTTTTGTTGAGATCGGCCAACTTGCGGTTGGACAGTTGCGAGATTGCGATGTCCAGAGCTTTGGATCCGTCGGGCTCCTCGGCGCCTCCGCCGTGTCCACCGCCACCGTCAGAGGCGGTCTTCGTGAACTGCAGCGCCATCGCGACTTTGAGGTAGCGTCCGTCCGCGAGGTTCAAGGTCAACGGGTCCAGCTTGACGACGATCCCCGGCTCGGGATCGCCCGCGTGCGCGGCCGGTTTGGGCTTGAGTACGAGCATGTAGGCCCCGGCGATAACACCGACCAGCGCGACGGCGCCGACGAGTATCCGCTTCTTGCCGAACTTCGGCTTGTTCGCATCACCCGCCTTCTTGAGAGTGCCGGAGCTCCCGGCGCCTCGGTCGGTGTCGGTGGTCTGGGCGCGGTCGTCTGCGGGCCGCGACATCGTCTGGGCGTTCATGCCTTCTCCTGGGCCGGTCGGTGGGGTGCCGTCGTCGTGAGTCGGGTGGGTGGCGGCGGGTCATGCCGGGGCTGCCCCGCCGGCCCCGGCGGCCAGGTCGACGTGGCGTTGACGAACCGACTCGGCGCTCCGGGTCTCCATCCCGCGGCAGTACCGCCTCGACTTCCGGAGCGCGTCCGGAGGCAGGACCGAAGCGGATCTGCCGGCGGGCAACTCCCGCGATGGCTTGGGTCAGCGCCACCCAGATTCCGCTGGCCGGCTGCACATCCACCAGGCGGGGCGGGTCACCGCGATCGAGCCACCGAAGTCGCTTGGCAGCGACAGCGCTGGAGGGAGCGACCGAGTAGGCGTCCTGTGCCCGAGCCGGAGCAGGCCATCGTGCGCTGCTGGTCGAGGGCTTCGAGAACGGTGGCGGACTGGTGTCTCCTGCCGTTCGCCGATCTTGCCGTGCTGTCCAGGTCGCCCGGGTCGGGCGCTCGTCCGGAACCGATGGCAGGTCCCGGCCGACCAGGTGCGTCATCCGAGTCAGGGGCACCGTCCTTGGTTGCCGTCGAGGGAGGCGATCCGCGGCCCCTCGAGTTCTCTTCGGCCAAGAGATTTCGGATCTGAGCAGATCCGCCACCTCCTCTCGCAAACCATTTCGGCCCAGGCCTTCGCCTGGGCCGGGCGAGTTCCGCAGTGCCGCGAGCGATCGTGCCGGTGGTGCCGCCCTTCGAGAGTGGCAAGCGTCGGTGCTTCGATGCGTGCCGCAGTTCGGCGGTACTATTACTCCTCGTCGACTACTTCCGAACGGCCGGTCCCGGCTGGGGATGAGCAAAATTCGCTGCCGGTCCCGGTCGATCGCGGAGCCACTCGCGCGCACCAGGAGGGTGACTGCTCACGGATGGCCGTGGGCACGGGCACTCCGGTCCGCCCGGACCACTCCAGCGCCCTGGCCTGCCCGGCGGAGCGTGGGGCTGATCATGTACGCCCCATCTCACCGAGTAGGTCGGCGAAGACTGCGCGGCCGAGTTCGGCGGCGGCGGCCAGATCGAGCATCTCGACGCGAATGTCGCTGTGTTGGGCGGCCCAGCGTCCGGCGCTGTGGCGGGACGAGAAGAAGTTGATCGAGTCGCAGCAGATCTCCTCGGCCGGTCCGTCATCGTCTCGTCCGCCGAGGATTACCAGCAGTCCCGGCGGGCCTTCGGCCGATCCGGTCCCGGACACGCGCACTGTGATGGGGTCGGCGCTCGTCGGGTCGGTCGTGTCGATGGTGACGGCGCGGCCCAGCATCGGCGCAATCCCAAGCGCGTCGACGGCGCACATGGCCCAGACCTGCGGGCCGCCGTCGATGCGCACGCGATGCCGAGAGGCGCGGATTGAGAACGGATAGACGGCGCGCAGGTGCCCGCCGTCGTCCAGCGTCACGAAGTCCTCCGCCGCCAAGTCGCGCAGCACCTCGGCGCCGACACGGCCGAAGGGAGCGGCGGCGCGGTCCAGTGCGGCGGCGCCCGGCGGACTCCCGGAAACGGCCACGGCCTGCAGAGCGGCCCGCTGCACGGCCCGCAATCCGCGTTCGGTGGGCGCCAGCCGTCCCCGTCCCCCGCGCCCCAGTACATCGACTCCCGGACCATGGCGTTCGGTGGGTCGGCGCCCGGTTGCCCCGATCACGGCTTCGAGTTCGGCCACCGACGGCATGCCGAGCAGCCGGCACGAGACCGAAGCCTCCGCGCCGGCCTGCGCGAACGGGTCCACACCATCAACCAGCAGGGTCGGCGAACCCGTCATGCCCCAGCGTCGGGCAGCCGAATCGTCGTCGATCACGACGACGTCGAGATGCGCCACATGCCCGCGGAGCGCGGACCGAATCCGGGCGACGAGCACCTCCGCGCCGGGACATTCCGGCACGGCCAACACGGTCAGCAGCATTCGGGGACCATAAGGGTTCCAGCACGGGGAAAGGTCAAGACCTAACCTGGGTGCATGCAGATCGGAACCCTCGCCGAAGCGGCCGGCGTGACCACCAAGACGATCCGCTTCTACGAACACCGAGGGCTGCTGCACCCCCCGCCTCGCACACGAGGCGGATACCGGGACTATCCGGCCGAGGCCGTCCCACGGCTCCAGTTCATTCGCAACGCGCAGAGCGCCGGGCTCGGTCTCGCCGAGATCCAGGGCGTGCTCGCAGTTCGCGACAGCGGCCAAGCACCGTGCGGCGAGGTGGCCGCCCTCATCGCGGAGCACTTGGACCAGATCGAGCATCGGCTCGCCGATTTGCGGGCCGCCCGCTCCGCGCTCCGCGACCTGGCTCGCGCAGCCGCCGACCTCGATCCCGACACCTGCGCCGAGGCGGACATCTGCATCGTCTTCACGGGTGTGCCGCGAACCTACTGACGCCCAGCCAGCACGGACAGCCGAGCGGAGAGTTCGGACGATCCTTCGATACTTACGGCGCCGTCCCGCACCGCCTCGGCCCAAGTACTCTTGCGCAGATAGACCTCGTACAGCGCGAGGAGCGGTCCGGTCAACGTCAGGTCTGGGACGGATCGCTTTGCTGTGCGCACAGTGACGCCGAATCAGGCCCCAACACCAGCCAGTATCGAGTGGTCGGCTTCCTCGAAAGCATAGCTCGACTACCGTGCGCCAGTCGGGCAGGTAGGCCGAGGCTGCATTGCGGTGAACCACAACGCCAGCAGGTAGGGGTCGAGCTCGTGGGGGGTGCAGCCGGCGTTAGCACCGGACGATTCGTCGACGCCACCGACGAATCCGGAGTTCCGTGAGCGACAGCTGCCGAAACGCGAGATGCGAATGAACCTGGGCCTGGTGCCGACCGTGCTCGTCGCCGGGGTCGCGTTGGCCGGCCCGTACTGATTCTTGCTGATCTCGATCGTCCTCAGCTACCGCATCTCCCTCGGGTCCGCCTGCGACGGACCACCACGACACCTCGCGCCTGATGCGGAAGTCGGCCCTCTGCGCTGAACGGGTGTGGACCGATCTGGTTCGCGGTCGACCGTCCTTCCGGTGACACTCCTTGGCGACTGCTTCGGGCACGGCTGGTCCCGGCCTGGGGATGATCCCAACGAGATCCGCCGCCGGTCCCGGTCGATCTGCGACCCACTCGCGCGCACATAGAGGGTGACCGCTCACGGATGGCCGTGGGCACGGGCACTCCGGGGTGGCGCGATGGCGTGGGTCGGGACGGCAACTGCTGGGCAGGGAACGACGTGGACGGCGGCAGCTCGCCCGCGGGCGGCAGGTCCTGGCATCGCGCCGAACAACAACGGCCTGCCGGGTCTGGAGGTTTTGCGGGAGCTCGTCGGCGCCCTGCTGACCTGGGGGCTCGTCGCGTGCGTCGCCGGGCTCGTGGTGTCGGTGATCGTGTGGGCCTTCGGGCACCACCAGGGCAACTACTCCCACGCCTCCAGTGGCAAGACCGGAGTGCTGGTCGCCGCCGGCGGGGCGCTGCTGATCGGCGGCGCCAACGGGATCGTCGGGTTCTTCGCCGCCATGGGGACCCGGATCCAGTGACCGCCGCGAACCCGGCGTGCGCCGGTCCGCTGGACCCGCTGTGCGACGCCGTCGGCGGGGTCGCCGGATCCGTCGCCGGCGCAGGATCTGGGTTCGTCCTCGACGCCCTCGGGCGCGCGTTCGTCGACGCCGCGGAGTCCGTCACCAAGACCGCGTTGGCGGCGTTGGACACCGGGACGAAGGTCGACCTCGGCGCGGACTGGTTCCGCGCCAACGTCGCGGTGATCGCCGCGGTCACCGTCCCGGTCGTCGTCGGGCTGCTGGTCGCGCAGGTGATCACCTCGGTGCTGCGCCGCGAACCGGGCGGGCTGGGCCGGGCGATGGTTGGACTCGGGAAGGCGTTCGTCGGGTCGGCGCTGGCGTTGGCCGTCACCCAGGCGGGGTTGATCGCGACCGACGGAGTGTGCGAGTTCATCGCCGCCTCCAGTGGGACGACGGTGCACGGCGCCGCGGAGAAGTTCCTCGACGCGACCGTGCTGGCGGGACCGCAGGCCGGTCCGGTGCTGCAGATGCTGCTCGGCATCGGGATCATCGTCGGCTGCCTGGCGCTGTGGGCGGTCCTGCTGTTCCGCAAGGCCGCACTGCTCCTGGTCGCCGTGTTCGCGCCCATTGCTTTCGCGGGTGCGGTGTGGGACCAGACGCGGGTGTGGGCGAAGCGTTGGATCGAGATCGTCGCCGCTCTCGTGCTGTGCAAGGTCGTCATCGTCGTGACCTTCGTGCTCGGCGCCAGCGCGTTCTCCGGCATCGGCCCGACACCGCCGGCTGCGGGAACGGACGCGGTGGCGTTGGAGCCGGTGGCGGCGCAGTCCGCGGGGCTCGGCGACGTGCTGGTCGGGCTGATCCTGCTTTCCATCGCGTGCTTCGCGCCGTGGCTGACCTTCCGGTTCGTGCACTGGACCGGGATGGAGGCGGCCTCGCTCATGCACGCGAACGTCGCCGCCAACCCGGCCTCGCGCGCCGCGAAGGCAACCGCAGGGCAGGCGCGGTCCGCCGCACAGCAGGGGCTGACGTCCTCAGTGATGGCCGGCGCGGGGGCGAAGGGCGCGGCCGCGGGTGGGCGTACACCGGCGCAGCGCAGCGGGGGACTGGGCACGGTGCCGTCGATCGGCAAGCCGGCGATGCCGGGCGAATCGAGTGCAGGAAGCGCGAGGGGCGAGCGATGACGGGTCACGTGGCGGAGGTCCGCTTCGGACGGCTGGAACGACGAGGCCTGCTGCTAGGTCTATCCGGCGCGCAGGTCGCATTGGTCGGGACGGCGCTGGTCGTGGTTGTCGCCGCCGGCATGGCCGCAGGCCCAGCCGGACTGATGCTTGCGGCGCCGGTGTGGGTCGGGGCCTTGGCGATGGCGCTGGTTCCGGTCGGCGGACGACCGCTGATCGAGGTACTACCGGTGGCTGCGCCGTGGGCCGCTCGACGAGTCGCCCGACGCGGCACGGTCCTGGCCGCGCCGCTCGCCGACCCGGTGCTCGCCATCCCCGGTGTGCCCGGCCGTTTGCGGCTGAGCGCCGACGACACCACCGGCGCCGGGGTCATCGGTCCGGCGGCTCGCGGTTCCTCGGCCTGCACCGTGGTCGCGCGGGTTCGAGGACGCGGTCTCCTGCTGGAGGGCGCGGCGTCGCAGGATCGGCGCGTCGCAGGGTGGGGTCGGTTGCTCGGCAGCCTGAGCCAGCTGCCGCACGTCACCGGGGTGCAGGTGCTGCACCGGACGGCACCCGGCGGCGGCGCCGACGTCGCGCGGTGGTGGGCCGAACAGCCCCGCACCACCGCGTGGGCGAACCGGATCGTCGCCGACCTGGTAGCGGACACAACCGGCAGCGCGCAGCTCGACACCCTGCTCGCCGTCAGTCTGCGGGTCCGCCGCGGGGTCGAGATCGACTCGGTCCTGCGGTCCCTGACCGAAGCCTTCGACGGCGCGGATCTCGGCCTGGAGTGCTGGTTGACGCCGCCTCAGATCGCCCGGGTGTTCCGCGCCGCGTACGACCCGGCCTCCGTGCCGTCGGTCGGGTCGTCGGCAATGCCGATGGGCGTGGCCGAGGCCTGGAGTCACGCCCGCAGCGACTCCGGCTTCCACGCGACGTTCTGGATCGGCGAATGGCCGCGTTCGGCCACCCACCCGACCTTCCTGCGCAACCTGCTGCTCGCGCCCGGCGCGCACCGCACCTTCAGCCTGACCGCACAGCCGCTGCCGACGGGCAAGGCACTGCGGGAGATCCGGCGCGCCCGCGCCGAGCAGGTCGCCGACGCCACCACCCGAGCCCGGATCGGGCAGGTCGAGGACCAGGCCACCCGCGCCGCCGCCGAGGAACTGACCCGCCGCGAGGAAGACCTCGTCGCCGGACACGGCGACCTGCGCTTCACCGGCCTGATCACCGTCACCGCCACCACCGTCGAAGAACTGGAGCACGCATGCACCGCACTGCAGAGCTCGGCCGGACAGGCCGGATGCGAACTGCGACGACTCGTCGGCCAACAGGTCCAGGCCTTCGCCGCCGCGGCGCTGCCCCTCGCCCGGGTGCTCGCATGACGCCCCGATCGCTGCGCGGGCAGCGTTGGGGAAAGCTACGCGTTCCTTCGCATAGGGCGAGCTCGGCCACCCTGGCCGGCGCGTACCCCTTCCTCGCCCCGGCGCCGTCGACCACCGGGGCACCGGTCGGGGTCGACGCCCTCACCGGAGAGGCGTTCTGCTTCGACCCCTGGGCGCTCTACGCCGCAGGCACACTAACGAACCCGAACGTCGCGTTGGCCGGAGTCATCGGGTCGGGAAAGTCCGCGCTGGCCAAGTCCCTGACAGTCCGCGCGATCGCCACCGGCCGCCGCGCCTACGTGCCCGGCGACCCGAAGGGGGAGTGGGCGCCGGTCGCCGAACGGGTCGGCGGCGTCGTGCTCCGGCTCGGTCCTGGGCTGCCCGCCCGGCTCAATCCGCTGGACGGCACTGCGCCCGGAACGGTGCTTGCCGCCGTGGCCGAGACTCTGCTGGCCCGTCCGCTGCGGGTGGCCGAACGCTCCGCGCTGGACGCGGCGCTCGCCTCCGCCGGCCTCCGGCCGGTGGTGGGGGACGTGATTGCGGCGTTGATCGAGCCCGATCCGGCCCGGACGCGCGACGACGGCATCGGCACCGCCGACCGGGTCGCCGATGGGCGCGACGTCGCGCACGCGCTGCGCCGTCTGACCCGCGGCGACCTCGCCGGGATGTTCGACACACCCTCCACCGTGGCGCTGGACGTCGATGCGCCGATGGTGGTCGTCGACCTGTCCGCGCTCGGGTCCGACGACACCGCCGTCGCCGTCGCGATGACCTGCACCGCGGCCTGGCTCGAAGCGGCGCTTGCGCAGATTGACACTGCGTCAGGTCGTTGGGTGGTCTACGACGAGGCGTGGCGACTGCTGCGCGCCCCGGCGTTGATCCGCCGGATGCAGGCGCAGTGGAAGCTCGCCCGCGCGCACGGCATCGCGAACCTGCTCGTGCTCCACCGTCTCTCCGACCTCGACGCGGTCGGCGCCGCGGGAAGCGAGGCCCGCGCGTTGGCGGCGGGGCTGCTCGCCGACTGCTCCACCCGCGTCGTCTACCGGCAGGAGTCCGACCAGCTCGCCGGGACCGAACTCGCCCTCGGCCTCACCGACACCGAACGCGCCCTGCTGCCCTCGCTGCCCCGCGGGTGCGGACTGTGGAAACTCCCTGGCTCGTCCAGGGTTGTCCATCATCGGCTCCACGTCGACGAAATCTCCGTCTACGACACGGATGTCGCCATGAGGCAATCGTGCTGACGGCGGTACTGCTCGCCGAACGAGCCGCCCTCGGCGCGCTGCTGCTGCACGCCGGCGAAGACCCGTCCGAACGCACCGTCCTGCGGTGGCTCCGCCCCGGCGACTTCGGCGACCCGTGGCACCGCGAGGTCTACACAACCATCCGCGACCACGCCGCGTCGGCCAAGTCCTTCGACGCCCACACCGTCGGGTTGCGCCTGATCGAGCGGCTCGGACACTCCCGCGCCGACGTGGTGCGCCTGACCGGGCTGCTGCACGCGACGCCAGCACGCCCGGAACCCGGTCTGTACGCGGGAATGGTGCTCGATGCCGGCCTGCGCCGGGAGGTCTTCGCGCTCGGGGTGCTGCTGCGTGCCGGGGCGCTGTCCGCGGTCCTCGACCGCACTCCGCGCCCGCTCCTCGGCGTCGCCGCCGCCGTCGACACACGGATCGATGCCGTCGAGCGGCGATGGCGGTACGCCCAGCTGCCCGTCACGCCCGCGGCCGAACCCGTAGCGCGAACAAGCGGACTCGGACGCCGGATGGCTGGGACCGACGCGCGGCTCGGCGCTGACCGACTCCTCTCGGCGCACCCGATGCCCACGGCCGGTCACATCGCGGAGCGGGAGGCCGACCTCGTCGCCGCCCTCGTCGCTCGTCCCGCCGCGATTGCCGACGTCCGCGACTGGTTGCGGCCGGAGGCGATCACCAACGACGCGTGGCGCCCCGTCTACGCAGCCACTCTCGCGCTCGCCCGCCGCGGTGACGCGATCGACCCGGTCACCGTGCTCTGGGAGGCCGGTCGCACACCCGGCGGGGAGGCGGCGTCGGTCGCCCAGGTGCTTGCTCGCGTCGAGGCCGTACTGCCACGTCATCCCGGCGCGCTGGCCCGCGACGTCGCCGCCGACCACCTACGGCTGGGCGCGGACGCCGCCGCCACTGCGCTCCAGGCGGCAGCCGCAGATCTGACCCGTGACTTCGTCGACGTCCTCGACGTCGCGCGGACCCAGACCGCCGCTGTCCGAACGGCGGGTCGACCGCTGGCCACTGCTCCGCTGCGGGTCGCGTCGGTGACGCGAGCCATCGCTCCGACGACCCCGACCCGAACTCTGGAGGCAGGATGACGACCCGTCAGCTCGGTGGCCGTGGTGGTCGCGGCGGTGGGCAGAGCGGCGGGACCGATCTTGCGCTGCTTGCCCTGGGCGCGGTTCTGGCGTTCGGGGCGGTGCTGTGGGTCGGAGCGGCGCTGGCAGCGCTGCTGACCGGCCGTGGCGCTCCCTCCGGGGGAGTAGTGGCCGCTCTCTCGGCGCTCGGCAATCCGGGCGATCCGGCTGCGGCCTGGCCGCAGCCGACCTCTATGCCGGGACCGGTCGCCTACTGGTCCGGCACGGTCCTCGTCGTCGGCGTCCTGGTTCTCGTGGTGTGGGCGTCGCGGGCGTGGTGGTCCCCGCTGGTCACACGTACCGACCGCAGCCGCCGGGACGTTCGTCGACTGCCGGGGATGGCCGGGCCGGCGGAGGCGCGGGCGATGTCCGGGCGCGCCAACGTACTGGACCGTGCCGTCGTCGTCCGGCCGTCGCTGGCCGAGGGGGCCAGGCCGGAGCAGGTCGGCTACCGGCTCGGCCGCGCTCGCGGGGCCGAGCTGTGGTGCAGCGTCGAGGACTCCGCGCTGCTCGTCGGACCGCCGCGGATGGGCAAGGGCCTGCACGTCGTGATCCCGTGGGTGCTCGACGCCCCCGGCCCCGTCGTCACCACCTCCACCCGCCCGGACACCCTCGCCCTGACCCACCAGGCCCGCGCCAACCGCGGGCCCGTCGCGATCTTCGACCCGCAACGCCTCGCCGGTCTGCCCGGCGGGCTGCGCTGGTCCCCGGTCCGCGGCTGCGAAACCCCACGCACGGCGCTGGTCCGCGCCCGTGGGCTCGCCGCCGGAGCAGGGTTCGGGAAGTCGGTGTCCGACGGCGACTTCTGGTCCGGACAGACCGAGACCGCGCTGCGCTGCCTGCTGCACGCCGCCGCCCTCGACGGCCGCCGAGCCCTGGACCTCTACCGGTGGTCGCTCAACCCCGCCCTGGCCGAAGACGCCGTCGCCATCCTCAACCGGCACCGCGACGCCGCCGACGGGTGGGCCGACGCCCTGGAATCGGCCGTCCACGCCGACCCCCGCACCCGCGACTCCGTCTGGCTCGGCGTCCGACAGGCCCTCGCCGCGCTCGCCGACCCCGACGTGCTCGCCGCCGTCGACCCCGGCCCCGGCGAATCCTTCGACCCGGTCGAATTCCTCGCCTCCTCCGGCACCCTCTACCTGCTCGCCTCCGCCGTCTCGTCGGGGACGTGCGCGCCGTTGGTCGCGGCGTTCGTCGAGGACATCACCGAGACCGCCCGCTCCCGAGCCGCCCGCTCGGTCGGCGCGCGGCTGGACCCGCCACTGCTGCTGGCGCTGGACGAAATCGCCAACCTCACCCCGCTGCCGTCGCTGCCCTCCCTGATGGCCGAAGGCGGCGGATCGGGAATCACCACCCTCGCAGTGCTCCAGTCCCTCGCGCAGGCACGCCACCGATGGGGCGAGCACGCCGCCGACGCCATCTGGGACGCAGCCACCGTCAAGCTCATCCTCGGCGGACTGGGCAAGACCCGCGACCTGGAGGACGTCTCCCGCCTCCTCGGCGAGGTCGACGAACCCACCACCACGATCAACCGCGGCCGCCACGGCGAACGCTCCGAATCCCTGAGCATCCGTCAGGTCCCGGTCATGCCCGCCTCCGTCCTGCGCACCCTGCCGTTCGGCACCGCGGTCCTGCTGCTGCGCCACACCCGGCCCGCCGTCATCGACCTGCAGCCCTGGACCGCCCGCCCCGACGCCGACGCACTGCGCGCCGGACAGGCCGCCATCGACACCACCGCCCGCACCGCGACCGGGGAGGTCCTCGCATGAAACTGTTCCTTGCCGGCGGCGTCGCCGCCTGGGTCGGCTCGGTTCCCGCCCTTGCCCTGCTCGCCGTCCTCGGTGGACCGGGCACCGCCGCGGGCACGCCAGTAGCCGCGTCCGCGGCCGTCGAGCCCGCGCTCTCGACCGCGCAGTCCCTCGTCGGTGCCCGCACCGGCTGGTACCGGCTGTGCGACCGACTCGCCTGCCGCGCCTACGGGTACGCCAACTCGGGTTACGCGACCGCGCTGGTCCACTGGCAGGCCATGCTCGCCGGCGGGCACGCCCACGCCGGCGACCGCTGCCCACCGCCCGGCTCGTTCGTGTTCTGGCACACGGCCGGCCCTGGACACGTCGCCGTCGTCACCGCCTCCGACGCCTACTGCGACCCCGCCCACATCCGTGTCGTCAGCAACGACGTCCTCGACGCCGAAGCCGGAACCCGCGGCGGGGTCTACGAAGTGAGCCTTACCCGCATCGAGACCGGGTTCGTCCGCACCGAGCGGTACCTGGGTTGGTCCGATCCGGTCTGCGCGGGCGCCCGGCTGTTCGGGGCCGCGGCATGAGTGGCCGTCAGAACGCGCCGAGGCCCGACCCGGCCGAACGGCTGGCTGTCGCGAACGAGCATCTCGTCCGCGTGGTCGGCGACCTCACGACGAGCGAAGACTGGCGGCGCATGTTGGACGTCGCCGCGAAGTTCCCCACCTACAGCGCGAACAACGTGCTGCTCATCGGCGTCCAGCGCCCCGACGCCTCCCGAGTCGCCGGCATCCGCGCGTGGAACTCCCTTGGTCGAACGGTGCGCAAGGGGGAGAAGGGCATCGCGATCCTCGCTCCGTGCCTGTACCGCCCTGGAGGCCGGACGGCGGACCACGCGGCACCGAACGGGGCGAACCGTCGTCCGCCCCAGCGCGAGGCGGACTTCGTCCGGCGAGACCGGTCCGGTCCAGGGCGCGGAGAGGACTGGCATGCCGGCATCGGCCCGGACACCGAGCGACCGGATCGGCCGGAGGCCGAAACAGCCCGTCGGGAACTTCGCGGCTTCCGTGTCGTGCACGTCTTCGACGTCGCGCAGACTGAGGGGCGCCCGCTGCCCGACGTCGACCCGACCGAGCTCACCGGTCCGGCTCCTGCGGATCTCGTCCCACGACTCGCGGCTGTGATCGTCGCGGACGGCTATGCGGTCGAACGCGGCGACTGCGGTTCCGCCTACGGGTACACCGACTTCGCCACCCGCACGGTTCGCGTGCGCGACGACGTCTCCGATGCCCAGGCCGCCAAGACCCTCGCCCACGAACTCGGCCACATCCGTGCCGACCACGAGAAGCGGTTCCTCGGCACGTACGCGACCTCGGTCGGCTGCCGATCCCAGGCCGAAGTCGAAGCCGAATCGATCGGCTACCTGATCACTACCGCCGCCGGGCTGACCTCCGACGACTACACCGTTCCCTACGTCGCCGGGTGGTCCGGCGGCAACCTCGACCTGATCCGCGACGCCGCCACCCGCGTCGTCGCCACCGCCCGCGACGCGATCCGCGACCTCGATCTGTTGCCCGCTGCGGCCGCGACTGCCGGACGCTCGACGGGCATCAGCCCGGCATCCCGTGCCATCGGACGCGAACCACCGCACGACCCGATCTTCGCCTGACGTCCAGTCAGGTCTTCGCGTCGTCCTTCTCGTCGGCGTACGGCAAGCAGTCCATCGGCGGTCCGCGCAACCGGACGTCGCTTCCCTGTGGACGAAGGCGCCGCCGTCCACAGGTCATTGCCTCCAGCTCGTGCCCGTTCTCGATTCCGGAAAGGCTCACTCGCATGACACCCGACCCGACCTTCACGACCCCGTCCGCCCACGTCCGCAGTGCCCGGGAGGCGCTCGCTCGACTGCAACACCACCTCGACCTGGTGCTGGACCCGATGACCGAATCGGTGCTCGCCACCGACCTCGCCTTCGCCGTCTTGGGCTTGGAAGACGTCTACCCGCCCTACCCGCCGTTGGCCGGGGAGCCCGGGCCGTCGGAAGACCCCGCCGCCGACTTCGACACTGCGATCCGTGCCCTGCTGGTGGCCAGCAGCGAGGCTGCCACGGCACGGGAGACCCTGCGCTGCGCCTACGTCATCCGCGACCTGCGCGCAATGGAGTCCGATCCCGCGTTCCCACTGGCCGTCGCCGCAGGCGGTCAGGGCCGATGACGCCGTGGAATGCCGCGATTCTGCACACTGCAAACGCACTGACCGTGCTGCTGTCCGAACCGCCCGGCCGAGTCGACCTCGACGTCGCCGTCACCGCCCGCGCCGCCGTCCTCGACCACGTCAGCACCGTGCTCGCCGACCTCGTCCCGCGCACCCGGACCCGCCACGCCAGGCCACTTGGGCGCGCGGTCCCGGTCTCCTTGATCGAGGCCGACCCGCTCGACGGACTCGGACGGGTCCTGCACGGTCGGCTCCGTCCCCTGCTCGACAAAGCGCCGAGCGAACTGCTCGACACCCGCCGGCGCGTCGACCCCGCAACCGCGCTCTGGGTCGACGCCGGCCGCCACGCCCTCGTCGCGACCCGCGAATGGTCTCGACTGGCCGCCGGGGTCGGTGAGCCAGAGCGCACCTGGCAGATTGTCGGCGAGGTCTCGGCTCTGTTGGAAGCTGTCGCCGTTCTCGATCGCGATCTGGTCGCCCAAGCCGGAGAGGGCCACTGGGTTCGGCAAGTTGTCGAATCCACCGCGGGTGTGGGTATCGCGGCCCGTGAAGTCCTCGCCCTGGCAGGCCAGGACTGCGCCGCTCGACCCGAAGCACCGTCGAACGACGCCGCAGCCATCACCGCCGCGCTCGCCGGGAGCGCGGGCAGGCCGGCCACACTGTCGAAGGACGTGCGCCGCCTAACCGTGCTCCTCGACCAGACACCGACCCTGGCTCCCCACCACGTCCGCGCCTGCGCCCGAGTGGGGCGGGGGCTAGAGCGTGTCCCGTGAATGACGGGCTCCGGGTGCGTTAAACCTGGCAGATGCGCGATAGACACGACCTGACCGACGAGGAGTGGGCCCGGATCGAGCCGTTGTTGCCCGATCGCACCCCGCGGC